>JBBJLW010000016.1:0-73470 GCA_037720595.1 Gaiellaceae bacterium
AGCTGCGTGGGTCGGGGCCAGGGCTCGATGGCCGGATGGTGGCTCGCTGGGTTCGATGATTTGGTGGCGCAGGCAGAAAAAGGGATCACGCGAGGGGAGCCCCTTTCGCGCCAAGACCCCTGAAGCTGCGTGGGTCGGGGCCAGGGCTCGATGGCCGGATGGTGGCTCGCTGGGTTCGGTGGCAAACCTTTTGGGCTTGTGCTCGATCGGTAACGTCGGCTGATGCGGCGGCTGCTCGTCCTCGTCAGCTCGATCGTCTTCGTCGACGCGTTGCTCTTCGGCGCGCTCGCGCCGCTGGTGCCCGGGTACGCGGACGAGTTCGGGCTCTCGAAGGCGGGCGCCGGATTGCTCGTCGGCGCCTTCGGAGCGGGCGCGCTCGTCGGTGGGATCCCCGGCGGGATCGCGGCGATGAGGTTCGGGCCGAAGCGAGCCGTCGTCCTCGGCCTGCTCCTCCTCGCCGTCGCCAGCTTCGGTTTCTCGCTCGCCTCGGGTCCGTGGGCGCTTGGGCTCGCACGCTTCGTGCAGGGCCTCTCGAGCACGACGACCTGGGCCGGGGCCCTCGCCTGGCTCACGGTTGCCTCACCGCGCTCGCGACGAGGCGAGCTGATCGGGATCGCCTTCGGAGCCGCCGTCTTCGGCGCGATCATCGGGCCGATGTTCGGCGCGATCGCGGACGCCGTGAGCATCCGCGGCACCTTCGGGGCGGTCGGCGCGCTCGCGCTGGCGCTCGCCGGTTGGGCGGCGACCCGGCCGGCTCCCGCCGCAGACTCGCACGAGCCTTCCTCGCTCCTCGTTGCACTGCGCGACCGACGCTTCCTGGGCGGTCTCTGGCTCAACACCCTCCCCGCGCTCCTCTTCGGGGTGATGATCGTCCTGGTGCCGCTGACGCTCGACGACGCCGGCTTCGGCGCGTTCGCGATCGGGCTCGTCTTTCTCGGTTCGGGACTCGCCGAAACCGTGGCGAATCCGCTTCTCGGACAATTTTCCGACCGCCGCGGCCGGCTCCTCCCGATCCGGCTTGCGCTTGCGGCCTCGGTTCTCGTCGCAGCCGCATTCGCGTTCGCGAGCCGACCTGCGCTCGTCGTCGCGCTCGTGGCGCTCGCGGCGATCTCGTTCGGCGGCTTCTACACACCAGGAATGGCCCTCGTCTCCGACCGCGCCGAGTCCATCGGGCTTGCCCAAGGCCTCGGCTTCGGGATCATGAACACGGCGTGGGCGCTCGGAAACATGACCGGGCCGGTCGCAGGCGGGGCGTTCGCAGCGGTTGCGGGAGATGCCCTTCCCTATCTGCTGGTGTCGGGACTATGCCTCGTCACGCTCGCAGCGACGTTCAGAGAGCCGGAAAGCGCTCGAGCACCCAGCGCGCGTCGAGTGGACGCTTCCAATAGGGCTCACCGTTGACGAGGACGAAATCGCCGGTGCGTGGATCCATCGGCAGCCGTGCTTCGAGCGGATACCACCGGTTGTGGCGATCGATCAGCTCGTTGACCTCGTCGAAGTCCCAGCTCTCCGCCAGCTCGCGCCAGGCCGCAACGGCGGTCGCCGGATAGCGCTCCGCGAGCGCGAGCTCGTACCGGACGACGAGCGCCTCGATCTCGCGTAGCCTCGCCATGTAGGGGAGCGGCCCGCCGAGCGAAGTGAAGTACGAGCCCGCGTCGGGGATAAAGTTTCGGTACCGCTGACGCAGCCGACGGCCCTGCAGCGGATGCTCGACCAGATCCTCCCCCAGCGTCGCCAGCTCGAGCTTGCGCCACGGAGTCTCCGGCAGGACGACGCCCTGCCGCATGATCCGTTCCCGTTCGCGTCGCTCCATCAGACGGTTGCCGCTTTCGCCTCGAGCCCCTCGCTCTGCGGCCGTGAGCGGACGCCGCGGCACGCAGCCGCACCCGTGATCGCCGCGAGCACGGAGAACGCGGCGAACATCCCCCACATCGCGTCGTCGCCGAACGCATCGCGGACCTGGAGCCCGAAGAACGGCGCCAGCGCGAATCCGGCTGCCGCGGTGCTGCTGAACGCGCCCATGTAGGCACCGCGTACGTCCTCCGGTGCGAGCGCGGCGACCACGGACTGCGAGGTCGGCACCCAGAGCATCTCGCCGACGACGAACACCGTGATCATGAATGCGATTACCGGGATCGCCGAGCTGACCGAGAGGAGCAGGAACGGAAAGCCCATCAGCAGCATCGCGACGACGAGCTTCGGCGCCGCCGGAATCCCGCTCACGCGCCTCGTGAGACGCAGCTGGAAGAAGGTGACGAGCGCAGGATTGATGATCACGAGGAAGCCCCACAGCGTCGGCGAGAGCCCGTGCGTGTCGGTCAACGAGATCGGCAGCGCAACCTCGTAGGCCACATAGACGAGAAACGCAAGCATTCCGGAGAAGAGGAAGACGAGAAAAACGCGGTCGTGAGCGATCACGCCGAACGAGCCGCGCTGCGGCGGCGCCTCGGGCGAGTACGCGCCGCGCGCCGGGATGAACCGGTATGCAAGCGCAGCCGCGCCCGCCGCGAGCAAGCTCACACCGACGAAGAGGCCGTTCCAGTCGCCGACCAAGATCATCAGGCCGCCCAGCGGAGGGCCGAGCGTGACGCCGAGATTCGAGGCGACGCGGACGGAGGCGTACGCGGCCTCGTGCTTCTCCGGCGGGACGAGGTCGGCGACCATCGCCTGGTCGGCGGCCCCGCCGATCGCGCCGAAGACGCCGACGCCGGCCATCAGCCCGAGCCCGAGCAGCAGATTCTCGCCGGCGAGGAGGAAGAACGGGGTGTAGAGCACCCAGCCACCCCAGCCGGCGAGGATCAGGCGTCGACGGCCGAAGTGGTCGGAGAGGTGGCCGCCGAGATACCCGCCAGCGGCTGCGAGGATCGCGCCGACGAGGAACGTCGCTCCGAGCGACCGCCCGCTCGCGCCGAGCTCCTTGATCGCCCAGATCCCCATGAAGGTAAAGAGCGACGAGCCTGCGATCGAGCCGGCGAGCGCGACGGCGAGCACCGGCCGCAGCGCGCGGTCGATCTCGCCGCCCCAGACGAGCTGGAAGAGGCGTCCGAAGATGCGCATCGTCCCAGCCTAGCGAGCGGCTCAGCGCTCTTGAAACAGGCGACGGGCACCGCACCTCGCATGTCCGCATGCCCCGAGCACGAGGCAGCGGCGCGTCGCCGGCGCGAGCCTTCAGGCGGTGCGCGGGTCGAGCCTGGTCGCGACCTCGGCCGCGGCTCCGAGCTTCTCGATCACGAGGTGATCGTCCGCGTGCTCGACCACGTACTCGATCTCGTCGGTGACGTGTCCGTGGGCAAGGACGAAGCGCTTCCCGTCTCCCCGGACGTGGTCATACTCGACGCGGCTGAGCGTCAGCCGTTCCGTGCAATGCGGGTCGGAGCACTCGCAGACGAACTCGTAGCGGTGGTCGTCTGCGCCGAACGAGACGGCGGCGTCGTTGATTCGCTCGTTCAGCTCACGGAAGAAGGACTCGTTCCGGGCGAGCCGTTCCGTGTGCCCGACCTCCATCCCGCGCAGTGTAGCCGCGTCGCGGACGTCCAACGAGGCGCGCATGCTCAGCGATCTTGCAGATCGAGCCGCATGAACGCGTAGAGCACGAGGTAGCTGAGCGTGAGAAAACCGGAGAGCAGAATCGTCATCGCGAGCGCGCGCGGATCGACGAGGATGCCGTCGAGCTGGCGGAGCAAGCCGGGATCGGTCAGGACGTCCCAGCTATTCCAACGCAGGACTCGGCCGAGGTAGACGCCGAAGCTCGCCAGCCCGAGCGCCCCGATTGCGACCACCCACCCGACGGCGCGGCCGGCCAGTCGGCGCACGACCGCTTGCACGAGATAGAGCGAGAGGAACCCCAGCAGCATCCCGGTCCAGGCGGGTGCGGCGATCACGACGACGTCGAACCAGAGCGGCACGCGACCGCTTTGCTCGAGGTGCTTGAAGTCGGTGACGATGTAGGGCGCGTTCGGCAGGAAGAGAAGCCAGAGCGCGGCGAACGGCAGCAGACCCGCCGTGCGAGCACCGACGCGGTGGCGGTCGTAGACGAAGATTGCGAGCCCGAACGGAATCCAGGCGAGGAAGAGATTCCAGATCAGACCGCCGAACCGCGGCTCCTGGGAGTAGGCGTACCGTGCGACGACGAGCGCGACGGAGAAGAGCGAGAGGAGCGCGAGCGCCGCGTAGATCGCGCGACGACGACGGCTCGCATCCCGATCCGGCATGGAGTCCAGTCTACTGACGCT
Source organism: Gaiellaceae bacterium (assembly GCA_037720595.1). Lineage (GTDB taxonomy): Bacteria > Actinomycetota > Thermoleophilia > Gaiellales > Gaiellaceae > Gaiellasilicea. Next base: position 4,233 of record JBBJLW010000016.1, read on the forward strand.
CGCTTTGCCGACTCGAAAGCGTTCGCGGGCCCGTGCGGTGGCGCTGAAACCTTGCCGCATCCACCGCAAAGCCCTGCACACCGACGCGCGCAGAGGCGAGTTCTGTCGAGCGCTCTTCGCGCTCGACCTGCCGACGGCCGTCGCCGATTTCTCGGCGTCGGAGGTGATTGATGATGATGGAGGCGATGGGTTGGAATGACGCGAAGATCCCCGCGAGCAAGCCATAGTCAGACCGCCTTGCGTCCCTTATGCGACCGTTCCGCATTACTGATCGGGATCACCGTCGCCGAGTAGGCGCGCTTCAGGCGCTCGCGCGCCGCTTCGTCCGAAGGGTGACCGTACGTCGACATAACGAGCGCGCCGCCGTCCGTGTGCCCCAGTTGGACAGCAACGTCCGCGTGAGAGACGCCCAACTCCAACAGGTGCGTCGCGCAGAAGTGGCGAAGCTCGTAGTAGTCCATCCCAGGCCGCCCGAACGCCGCACGCACCGGATTCCAGTAGTAGTAGAGGCTGCTCTTCGAGAAACGCCGGTTACGGGGAGTCACGAACAACCACGGCACGTCTAGCCTCGCCGGAACGTACGCAAGAGCCTCACGCGCAGGCGGAGGCAAGACCACGACTCGCTCCCGCCCATTCTTTGGCGCTTTGATCTCGCCTGTCCCGTCGAGGTTCCGGCGGATGGAGACCTCGTCCCGGCCCACGTCGCTGCGCTCGAGAGCGAACAGCTCACCCGGACGAAGCCCAACGTACGCGGAGAAGAGGATCATCGCCCGGAAGATCGGCACGAACTCACCACCGACCCGCAACGCGACCTCGGCGAGCTCGTCGAGCTGCTCGGGCGTGAGCGCGACCAAATCCTTGCGTCCGCGCGACTGTTCAAGCCGCAGGTTCGCAAAGGGATTCGGCCCCGGATGGACGCCGTCGTTGATCGCATCGTTGAACATCGCCCGCACGACTCGGACGTTCGATTGCGGCGCTTGCAAGGCCCACGCCCGCGCGCCCAGCCGATCCACATCGGCCAGACGGACGTGCGCGAACTCTTCCGAGAACGCCATCACTCCATAGCGATACGTGCGCCGAGTCGCGCCAGCAGCACGCGGATACTGCTCCAGCCAAAGCGTGGAGAACTCCGCGCACGTCATCCGCGCCGCAACAGACCGACGACGCCCCGCCTCGCGCTCGGCCTCGCGCGCCTCCCGCCTTCGTCTTGAACGTCCCCACCCAACGCTTCCGCCTCAGCGCCGCGTCATACACGCTCACCCCGTAACCACTACCCCGCTTGACGATCACGCCGCCCCCTTCTCCATCAGCCAAACCTCACATTCGCTGAGCCGGAACTTCCGATGCCCACCGATAATCTGCGACGGCATCCCCTCTCGAACGCGAAGCTCCACCCACCGCGTCGAATACCCGAAGTAGCCGGCGACCTGACGCTTCGACACCCAAGGCTCCGCACCGGGTCGCAGAGGTAGACGCAGAACCCGACCCATCACGCCCTCACCATCAGCCGAGTCGGCAGCATCGCGATCTGAACCTTGCTCATCTTCGGGTCGAGCTGCCCCAAGATCTGGCGCGCGAACTCGTTCGGCGTCTCGAACTCAGGCCAAAGCTCCCGAAACTCGCTCTGAAGCCGGTAAGTCTGACGCTCGCCGTCATTCCAGTACCGCTGATACTCCGTGATCGAGTACTCGTCCACGCCCTCATCGAGCATCGCGGCGGCCCACATCACCATGAAGCCCGCGACACGAGAGGCCTTGCCTGTCGCCTTCACAACCGCCCTGGACGCCGTCCATTTCGACATCCGCTCCGCCTTAGGGCCGTACTTCTCGGTCGCCTCCTCTATCCCACCCTGATCCGCGATCACAGCCCGCGCGATGCAGTGAGCAAGAAGCGAATCCCTCCGCTTGTCTGACTTCCGGTTAATGACTTTTTCTGTCACCTGTCAGACCCTAGCAGGTGCCATCGGATGTCAGGGACTGTGGATGCTCTGCCTAAAAGGCTTTCAAGTCGCTCGACCCACACGGCTCAGGTGTGAGGACACTCGCCCAGGTCGTGATGCTGTGGTCTGGGAAGCGGACCCGTTAGAACTCGTTGAGGATTGCGGTCGGCGTACTCATCCGGTCATCGGGGCGATGGGCTCGCCGACGAGCTCGCGGAACGCAGGTTCGTTTCGGAGCAGGTCGAAGTCGGTGTCCTGCTTGGACAGTTCGCGAAGGCTGGGCCGCCGCTCGAAGGCGTCCCGAAGATGAGCGATTGCGTCCTCGGTCCGGCCGGTCTGTGCCTCGCAGCAAGCGAGGTTGTAGAGCGGCGTCGCGTAGCCGGCCGTCTCGAGGGTGCTGCGACCCCGCTCGATCACGCCCTCGTAGTCGCCGGCCTCGTACGCGGGATGGAACTCGGCCCAAACCTCCCAACCGCCGACCTCGTAGGGCTGCCCTATCTTGCTACCCACCGCGAGCACGGTCGTCTCGGGCTCAACCGCGAAGGCTGTCCGGCTTGTCTCCGGTCCGACGAACACGAGCGCTCCTGCGGGCGCGTCGACAGTGTCGCCGTCGATCTCGAAACGCGCCCGTCCGCGGAGTACGACGTACAGCTCCTCGATGCCCTCGTCCTCTGCGTGCTCGGGCATGAGCCGGTCGCCCTCCTTGGTGCTCGTCCAGGCGTTCGTCCCGAACGCTGTGATCCCCAGGTGGTGTCGCACGGGCCGCATGTGCGTGTCCTCCCGGTAGGGAATGTCCTGCAACTCATCGACTGTCGCAACTCGATAGCCCACAGTTGTCTCTGCTCCTTCCCGTCCAGTGGACGGACGTCGGTATCCCGTCGACGTGCCGTCCGTCGACCTCGATATGAATCAAATCTTAGGAATTCCCCTCTCGGGTCGCCACGTAAACCGACTGGGGTTCTGTCAGGCAGAGCTATCGGAACAGGCCGGTATTCAGCGCGTATCCGGGCCGTGAGGACAACGATCTCTTCTGGCTGCCGTCGATCAACGCGGTCGTCACCGGCGACTCGCTCTCCGAGGCGAGGGACTGGAGATCCGGCTCGGCGGTCGCAGCGCGTGACGCGTGACGTTGTCGTCCGACGCGCCCGTCCGCTGCTTGACCTGCCGGTCGCTGCTTTCCTGAGCCGCGCTGTCTATCGATCGAGTCGATAGATGCGCTCGACGACCTCGGCGCCAACTCCTGGCGCGAACGACGTTTCGGAGCCCACCTCGACGAAGCCCGCTCGAGCAAGTACCTTCGCCGATGCGGCATTGTGACTAGCTACGCGACCATTAAGGGGTCTGGTCGATTCGATCGCAAGGAACGCACGGAGGGCCTGTGACGCGAGCCCTTGACCCCATCGCGCCGGTGCGATCCAGTACGTGACCTCGCGTTCTCCCTCCATTGTGAAGCTGCCTACCGTCCCCACGAATTCTCCGTCATCATCGATCGCTAGCAGCTTGTTTGAAGGGTCGCTGCGGACGCGCTCGTAGTGGGCGTCGAACGCGCTACGGTCGGAGGGATTCGCCCGCGTGAACGCCGCCATCTGGACCGCACGAGGATCGCTCTCCCAGGTAAAGAGGGCGTCGAGATCGCTGTCTGCGAACGTCCGAAGAGTTATCGCCATAAGCACAGCCCGTCGATCGTCTCCCGGCGCACTCAACGAGCGTAGCGTCAGGGGTCATTCCCGAACTGTGAGTGTGTGGCTGTCCCGTCTGGGGCGTTTGTCAGGTTGGTGTCGGTGCTCTTTGGTTGTGACTCGATTCTCGAATGACCCGCTGGGGCGGTGTCTTTCCAGTGATGTGTCCGATCAGAGAGTCCGGTACCGGCCTGGCGCCCGCTTGCTGGCCTGATCAGAAGCCTGTCCGCGTTGTGAGCGCGTGACCCGTCACAGTTATGCCGCCAGCGGTTTCCACCCCAGACCGGCACCGGTTCGTGTCCCCCAACGCTTGGGCTGGAGGTCGGTGTTCGGATGCTCGCAGATCAGCTGGACTACATCGTCGGTGTCGATCCACACCGCGACTCGCACGCCGTCGCGGTCGTGCACGTCCGAAGCGGCGCGGTCGTCTTCGAGACGAACGTCGTCGCTAACAGCGACGGCTACGCACAGGCGCTGAAGCTCGTCGACCGGCACGCGCCATGCCGGCGTGCGTTCGCGGTTGAGGGGACAGGCTCGTTCGGTGCCGGTCTCACGCGTTTCCTGACCGAGCGGGGTGAGCGGGTGCTCGAGGTCGGCAGGCTGCGCCGGGAGCGCCGCTCCGGCGGCAAGAACGACGCGCTCGACGCTGTCCGTGCCGCTCGCAGCGTCCTCGCTGGGCAGCGGCCGGCGACGCCACGGGCGGGTGGTGAACGCCAGGCTTTGCAGGCCCTGGTGGCCGCACGAGAAGGAGCCGTGAACGCGAAGCGTGCCGGGCTCTGCCAGCTGCGCGATCTGCTGATCACAACCCCGGAGCCGGTGCGCAGCGAACTGCGGCCGCTCACGCGTGCACGGCTTTTGCAGCGGCTTGCAGCAACCCGACCCGACGGTCGACGCGATCCAGAGTTGCGCGGCAGCATGCTGGCGCTGCGCTCGATCGCCCGACGGGTGCTGCAGCTGACCGCCGAAGAGCGTGAGCTCGCCCGCGAGATCGAAACGCTTACCCGCAAGCTCGCACCGCAACTGCTCGACCAGCCCGGCGTCGGTCCGCACGCCGCAGCTCAGCTCGTCCTGTCGTGGTCACACCGCGGCCGGATCGAGTCGGAGGCCGCATTCGCAAGGCTCGCCGGCGCAGCACCGATCCCCGCCTCCTCCGGCCAGACAGTCCGCTACCGGCTCGACCGATCAGGCGACCGCAAACTCAACCGCGCACTGCACATGATCCTCGTCACGCGCAAGCGCTCACACCCCGCCACGATCGCCTACATCGAACGACGCGTGCAAGAAGGCAAGACCCGACGCGAAGCAAGCCGCTGCCTCAAGCGCTACCTCGCCCGCAGCCTCTACCGCCTCCTCGAACACGGAGCGCCACTGGCCACTTGACAGACATAGAAGCATCACTGGCGCATGCCGGTGCCCTGGAGCCCCGCATCCCGCCGGCGTAGGTCTCACGGCACGACCCTGCGCATCACACAGTTCCTCTTGCCCTTGGGCCGCACATAGCTGAAGCCGGCCCGCTCGTACAGGGACCGGGTGCTGTTGTAGAGGACGGACACCTTTTGGCCGCCGGTGTCGTGCGGGTACCCCTCCACAACTCCGCCGCCGGCCTGCGCAATCAGATCCACGGCACCACGCAGAGCGACCGCCGTCACGCCTTTGCGCCGGTACTTCTTGTCCACAAAGATGCAAGTGATCCTGTAGTCGGTCGGCCTGTCGAGAGCGGCCTCGTACTCCTTGCGGTGGTGGATGTTCGGCAGTTCCTCCGGGGTGCCGTACTGGCACCACGCCACTGCCTCATCACCGTCGAACACCAGCGCAGCGTGTGCGCGGCCCTCCTCGACCAACCGCTTCTTGAGGGCGTGGTTGCCCTCGGCGGTGAACGTCTTCTCGGCATGGAAGGTGTGGAACCAGGTGCACCAACAGCCACCGAACACACCGTTGTGCCGCTCGACGAGCCGCGCGAATGCGTCCCAGGTATTCGCATCGAGCGGCTTGACCACGTAGTCCGTCATGGGATCTCCTTGGCTCTCGTGCGGGCTAGCGTAACGCGGCACTTCGCGAGCCGTGAGCGCGAAGGGTCGAACGGAGGAACACCCCGTTTCTCTGGCGTCATTCGGGAACGCTCGCCCAGGCGATCGGCGCTTCAGGGAGCGTTCGGAGCTGCCACCACCGGGCCAAGAAGACGCAACACCAGGCCCTCCTGATCCTCGGTCATCTTCGGCATGTCGCAGAACCCCTTCCGTGCGGCCCACACGCGCCGTGTCAGGCGAGAGACAGTCATCGTGACGCCGGAGAGCCGACTTAGCCACGGCGCGACGTAGAAGATCCGCTCTCCCGAATGCCGGAGAAGAAACGCGGAGGCCCCCTCGCCCTTCGACAGGTACCTCCCGAGCTTCGACATATAGTGCCGCAGCCGACCTGCCTCGTATTTCCCCTGTTCCAGGAGAGCCCGCTCGTAGGTGGAGGTATGCCCGAGCCCCTGCGCATAGGCGGCAGACTTCAGCGACCGGAAGAACTCCCGAGCGAACGCCTTCTCCAGAGCCGTTGTGTGACCGAGGACGAAGTGCAGATGCGGAACCCCTCGTGACTGATCCTCCAGCACCCACAGCAGCAGGCTAGGCCAGGCATCCTCCGCCCAGCCCTCCCGACGCAGCTGACGTATTGCCGCCGTCCGGGCCGTGTTCAACGTGTCACGTCGACGCGCCGACCACAGCCGCCGCTGATCCTCCGCGACTGACTCCAGTACACGACATCCACCCGGCCCCGAGCACGGGACATCAGGCCCGTGGGAGCATTTCGTTTGATCCCACCACCACGGCTCCGCGCTTCACGTCAGAACGCCCTGCAGAACCTTCGACTCCGTTCCGTAGACCTCGCAGTACGCGTCCAGCGCGCCGTGAACTACGGCCCGGAACGACGAAGCCCAGGACGGCCGAACCGCGTCACACCACCGACGCCCACACGACCGACGCTCCCTTCGGATGACCTTCCCGCAATCACCTGGACACCACCGCTCAGAGCGGGATCGAGACCACTTCCGCGGATCGCGTCGAGAACAGCCTCACACCGCGCGAAAGCCTGGCGCTCCGCCGCCGTGTGTACGTGCCGATACCTCCCACGCCCCCGAGTCGTCCGTTCCCCTGACGCGGGAAGAGCCTTCGAGCGGGCCTCAAACGCCACCAGCTGGTCGGGATGAACGCGCTCAGACACCAAATCGCCCCAGGCACTCCCACCCGCATGGCGGTGCCGCTGTGGGTCGCATGCGACCCACGAACGCCACCGCCGCGACCCGACTGCGACCGCAAGCGCCAGGCTCGGTCGCAAACCGGCATCTTTTCCCGCGAAGCTTTTCGCACCCTTTCGCAGGCTTTGTCCCTGCGCAGCGCGATTTCTCGCGCCTCTTCGTACCTTCTCTGCAGAGTGGAGGCGGCGGGAATCGAACCCGCGACACGTTCCAATCGTGTGCGTAGGTGCCAAGTGCGGGATTCGGACGGCCTACGCTTCGTCGCGGCGACGCCGTAACGCACGAGGAAGTCGCGCACACGCAGCGTCAGTAGTGAGCCGACTAGACGCCGCTGGGCGCGTCTCCGTACTGAAACAGCGCCTCCGTCAGCACCTCGCGCTGATCATCGGGCAGTGACGCCTCCGTGTAGTTCGGGACGACGACGAAGCTCGACGCCTGCCCTGCGGCCTGCTCGCCTGCCCAATGCCAGGAGTAGTTCGTGAAGAAGACGGCGCTGAACGGGTCCGGATTCTCCTCGCTTGCGGGCCCGAGGTGCTCGAGTGCGGCCTCGTGGAGCTCACGCATCCAGTCCTCGAATGAACGCTGGCCGGCCTCGGGCAGGTTCAGGTCGATGCAGACGACGAAGGGCCGACCGTCCACCTCCTTCTCGAGCGCCGCGTCCATCAGATTCCCGACGTCGAGCTTGACAGTGTCCACCTCTGGCGCCTCGCCTGCGCGCCCGAGGATGCCAGGACGGTGGCGGCTCTTCGCCTCCACCGCGATCTCCGTCCCGATGGCCGGATGGCGTGCGATGAACTCGGGCAGGCGGCGGTCGGTTTCGGTGATCCAGTCGATCGTGTAGCCAGCGCGGGCAAAGACCGCGGCGACCGCGAGTTCGTAGCGAGCTCCCTGGAACTGGTCCGGGTGGCCGAGCCGCTTGAAGATCGGGTCACCGTCGGAGACGTACCCGTGGTGCAGGAGCGTGTAGACGTCGTAGGACAGGCAGATGAGCGGCCACAGCTCGCCGGCCGCCGTTGACGAGTAGACGCCCTCGGCCTCCTGCCGTTTGTCAATCGCCGAGCCACCTTTCCGGACCTCCATGAGCGCGTCCATCCACTGCGCGATCAAGTGCCGCTTCTCGGGCTCGAGCGCCCGCTGCTGCTCCGCCCACCCCGTGCCCAGGGCCTGAAGGAGCACGGCGACGTAGAACTCCTGTTTCGTCTCGTTCGGCGGCCGGAAGTGCAGCCGGCTGCCCACAGCGCGCACGCGCTTGCCCTGCCAGACAGCGTCGATCTCGAGGCGGCCGACGAGCCGGCCCTGGTCGTCACGGATCGGGCTCATGCTGGAACGGTAGTGGCTGAACTAGGCGGCGACGGGTGCTGAGTTCCGAAAGTCGCGCAGCGTGAGGATGACGAGGTCCTTGATGAAGCCGTCGAGCCGCTTCGCCTTGCGTAGAGCCTCTGCCTGATGGTTCTCCGTGACAATCGCCTCTACGTACGGGGTTGCTGCCGAGATGACGATGTCGAACGCGTCCGAACGCGACGGCTTGCGCGTCGCGTCCGCGTAGAACTTGTGCCAGACCGTGTACGTGGTCGCCTTGAGGGATGGAAAGGCGGCCATCTCCACGGCTTCGTTGTTGTCGACAGCCTCTTCGGCGAAGCTCCGCTGACGCATAGCAAGCTGCGAGAAGGACGAGATCTCAACAAAGGCGCGGATCTCGGATCGACGATACGTCTCGGCTTCAGGCGGGAAATTGGCCACGAGGGACGTGACTCCCTCGACGATCCCGTCTTGAGAGGCATTCCAATAGCGCTCCTGCTCCCCGAACACCTCGTCTTCCTCGGCGCGGCAGAGAACGCGCTCGAGATCCATCCCTTCACCGCCGAGTGGAGAGAAGCCGAGCAAGGATGGATCGATACGCGAGGGATCTGGATAGCAGCCCGTCTCCTCCTCCAAGAGCTGCTCGTGACTCTTCAGCATCATGCAGGGGATCATCCGGAATAGCTCGAGGAAGCGTCGGTAGACATCCGGGCTGCGACGCAGTTCGAGCACGGTGAAGAGCGAGAAGCACGGCACGAACGCCGGCTTGGCATCAATCGACCAGGTCAGGAAGTGACGAAGGACCTGCTCGCGCTTAACCATCTCGCTAAGCGCGTTTGTGTCGAGAAGACAAAGTCGATAGTCGGTGCCGTTGAGCGTCACCATCGTTCAGACGGTACCCGCCGCGGTGGACACGAGAGTCGGCGGTGGCGATCGAAGACCAGACGATCAATCCATCGGCGGATCGAACGTGCCGAGGTCGTCCTCGAGCCAGCCCGAGTAGAACCAGACAAGCTTACGCTGCAGCTGCTGCGCCCCGCGGTATGCGAGCTGCGAGACCCGCTGACCCTCGAGGAACGCGTGGTGGAGCGTCACCGGCATGTACAGGAGCGCCACACTCTCCGGCAACGTGAACTCCAGATCGTCGGCGGCAAGCGGCGGCATGTACATGTAGTTGATCAGATGGTCGAAGCGCCGAAGGTCCGCGAGCGCCGTCTCCTTGACGACGCCGCGCTCGACGAGCTCCGCAAGCGGAATCACTGGCACGAGCGTTCGAACCGGGTGACCGTAGCCCGCCGCACCCTGAGCCCCGAGGGAGCAGCTCGGCGTGATCAGCATCGCCGGGCCGAACTCCAGCGGGCCGCTCAGGAAGCGTCGGCTGACTCCACCCTCTGCGTCGTCGACCACGAGCTCGTCGGCCGGCAACGGATACGCGAGCGGCACGTCGCGGAACAGGTCGCCCTGGCTGAGGAGCTCGACGCGATCACACTCGTAGTACTCAGCGTCGGAAGGTCGTTCGGGTCGCGGCGACATCGGCGGGCCAGCCTATCGGCGGCCCCGGTCGACTTGTCCTGGCCTTACTCGGTGGCGTCGCCGAAGACGAGCCGGCCGCTGCGCTTGCGGCCGGGGTTCACGACTGGACCCTCGGTCGCGGGCGCCAGCTGCTCGAACATCTCGGCGCGCAGCCGCTCGACGTCCTGCGCAGCGAACCGCCTGAAGCCGCTGCCGGGAAGGTGAACCGCGCGCAGCACACCGCGGCTCTCCCAATTGCGGATCGTGTTCTCGTGCACGCCGAACGCTCTGGCTGTGTCACGGACGTTGAGGAGTTCCTTGGTAGTCATCGTTCACGGACTATAGCGCTCGATGTCGCCTTTGTCGAGTATGTTGACTTTGTCTACTACCGCCTATCGTCCAGTGACGGCCGATCATCAAGCGGGAACCACCGCCATGACTAGCGAGACACAGATGCATCATTCGATGATGAGCTCCTCAGACCCGACTTCCAGCGGCGATCGGAACAGTTGGTCAACCCATCGTCATCGTTCCGATCGACGGGAGGCATCCGCGCTCCGTGAGACCGAGCTCAGTTTTCGGGAGGGCATTTCAGCATCAGGATGCATCTGTGTGACTCCTGCTATCGAGGTGAGTTCGACGCCGCCGCTTCGGGCGAGTGGCGCCGTTCGTTCGAGCTACCGCTCGAGGCTGATTCCGCGGCTTCGTTCGTGCTCGAGCTCGATGAGCCGGCGGAGGCGGCGCAGCTTCTCGGAGTCTTCGTCGCGGCCAAGAGCGGCGAGCATCCGCGCGAGGTCACCTGGTGATGCGACGGAGGGACGCACGCCCTGCCCCAACGGCTCGCGGTTCGCGGCGCGGCGGAGGTCGTCCCAGCCGCGCGTGCCCGCCGGCGTGGGGACGATGGTCACGTCACCGAGCGGTGTTGTGACCGTCGTCGGCTCGCTGGGGTCGACGTCGGAAGCCGCAGCGCCGATCTCGTCGAGCGCGGCCGAGAGCCGGCGTAGGTTCTCCGGTCGCGTCGAGGGGGCGATGTCGATGCCGATCGTCGTCTCTCCGGTTCCATGGATGACGCGGGCGACGCCGCCGATGACGACGAAGGACACGTGGTGGCGTTCCAGAGCGGCGAGCACGCCCATCGGGTCGAACGATCTCGAGCGCGGTCGTGTCACTTCGTGGTCGCTCTCAGGAGGTCATGGAACCGTTCCTGGGGCGAGAGCCGGAGGTTCGCACGTAGCTCCGCGTCGTCGGCTTCATTCGTCGCGCGCGGCGCGACGGCGACGGAGAGCTCGAAGCCGCACGCCTCGACGAGCTCCCGCAGTGTCTCGAAGCTCGGCTGCACCGCCCCGCGCTCCCAGCGTGCGATCTGAGCCCGGTCCTTTCCGACGCGGTCACCAAGCTCGCCCTGCGAGAGACCGGCAAGCAGTCGCGCCTCTCGAATCAGCAATCCACTCGTCACGTCGCTAGATTCTAGCCTCTGGGTTGATATCCTCCTACGGAACGTTTATGTTACGTGCACCTTGAGCCAACCCGCCTTCGTCCAGCTCAGCTTGGACATGGCCGCGCCGGAGGCGACCAGCGTCCCACCCCGGTCGCTCCAGCCTCGGCCGGCGACGCTCCGGAAGCGCGCTCGCTTGACGCTCGGCGACGCCGCACGGATCATGCGAGAGGCCGTGAAGGACAAGTCCTACCGGGCGACGCCCGTCGGTCTGCTCGTCGGGCGCTACCTGCGCTGGTTCCGGAACGAGTGGGGCGCGACGGCCACGACGATCCGCGACTACGAGGCGATCCTCGCGCGCATGTCCCTCACCCTGGCTGACAAAGACCCGCTCGAGGTCACGGTCGACGACCTGCGAGACGTGATCGATCTCTGGGCCGACCGAGAGGCACGGACTCGCGCGAAGGTGACGTCTGTGGTGCGGGCATTCTGGGCTTGGGCTGAGGAACAAGATCAGGTGCCGTTCTCACCAGCCGCAAAGCTGCGGCGACCACGGGCACCGCGAAAGACGGCGCCGCTTCTGCCGCAAAGCGCCGACGCCCGACTTCTCAACGCCGCGACGACAGCGCGCGATCGCGTCGGTCTGCTCCTCCTGCTTGACCTCGGCATCCGACGAAGCGAGTTGACGGGCATCCGCCCGAATGACATCGACTTGGGCCGTCGTCAGATCACCGTCTTCGGTAAAGGCCAGAAGAGCCGCGTGATTCCCCTCCGCGGCCGCCTGGTGCTGGAGATCGAGGCGTACCTGCTGGAGCCTCTGCCGCTGCTGGAGCGGACACCGGAGCCGGACGACTTCATCCTCTACCCCGAGAAGCGGACGGGCGGAGGGCGGCTCCTAGCGGCGTATCCCAAGCGCCGCATGAGCGGGCCGACCGTGCACCGCTGGTGGTATCGCCACGCAGCGGCGGCGGGTCTGGTCGGCGCGGGCATGACGAGCGGCCTGAACATGCACCGCGCTCGGCACACGTTCGCCACCGACCTCCGGCGCGTCGCAGACCTCGGCGCGGCCTCGCAGGCACTCGGGCACTCCGACCTCTCGACCACGGCGTCGATCTACGGTCACTACGACCTCAGTGACCTGGAGCGCGCGATGGACGCTCTCGCCAAGGCGCGGCGGTCGAGCGAGCGCGAAGAGCCGTAGTGCCGCGTTGGATCAGGCTGCGCGTTCGACCTGGAACCGGACTACACGCCGGTGACCAGCACTTCCGACCGGGCGACGAGTTCGTCGTGTCGTACGCCGACGCCGCGACGCTTCTTCGCGACCGCGGCCGCCGCGCCTTCGACACGGTTGAGGACTACGAGACCGACTCTGAGGAGCCGCCCGACGGAATGCTTTCAATCGGGCAGCCCTCAGAACCGCTTGGTTGAGCCAAAAATGGAGGCGGCGGGAATCGAACCCGCGTCCGCGGACGCACCGGACAGAACATCTACAAGCGTAGTCTGCGCTTTGGTTTCGCCCGGCGGCCGGTTCGCAGACGACCTACCGACGGACTAGCCATCCTGCACTGTCGCGCCTCGGGCGATTGGCTCTCCCTCGGCGCCGAGCCCGAACGTTGGCGCCGCTTACCTGACCTCGGGCCGAGTCAGGAGCGGCGTCGCCAATCCTAGTTTTACCTAGGCAGCGAGTGCGAGATCATTCTTCGCATTTGTTCGTTTCCCGGTGGATTATCGAGGCCAACCGGGGACCTCGGCTTGCAGCTCTGCCGGAGAACCGACCACGTCGAAACCAGGTCGCCCCCGTATGTGTGTTCGTTCGAGTGTAGCCGTCAGCGGCGCGCCTTGAGCGCTCGCTCCATCTGCCGCTTCGCGTCCTTCGTGGCGAGATCGCGACGTTTGTCGAGCCGCTCCTTGCCGCGAGCGACCGCGAGCTCGAGCTTCACCTTGCCGTCCTTGAAGTAGAGACGCGTCGGAACGAGGGTCAGACCCTTCTCGCGCACCTTGGCGTGCAGCGTCGAGATCTCGTGTCGCTTGAGCAGTAGCTTACGATCGCGCGTCGGCTCGTGATTCGCGCTGTTGCCCTGTCGGTACTCGGCGATCTCGGCCCCGATCAGCCAGACCTCGAGCCCGCGCACGTCCGCGTACGCCTGCCCGAGCGTGACTCGACCCTCACGCAGCGACTTGACCTCGGTGCCGGTCAGGACGATCCCGGCCTCGTAGCGCTCGAGCAGCTCGTAATCGTGTCGCGCACGGCGATTTTCAGCGATCTGCTTGGTTCCCGTTGCCCTGGCCATTCGGAGGATTGTAGGTAGCGTCAGACGCGTGACCGCCGAGACCGCGCTCGCCTTCATCGCGTCCTCATACGGGATCCTGATGGCGATCTCGCCGCTCCTTCAGATCCGCGCGATCCTGCGGCACCAGAGCTCCCACGGCGTCTCGATTGCCTACCAATGCGTGTTGCTCGTCGGCTTCGCGCTCTGGTTCTCCTACGGAATCGCCAGCGACAACTGGGCGATCATCGTTCCGAACGTCGTCGCGATGGTCGTCTCGGCACTGACGATCGGCGTCACGCGCCACTATCGCGTGCCGGTTCTCTAGCGACGACCCGCGAAGCAGCGATCGCAGAGAGGGAACCACGGCGCGCAGCTCTGGCCGCACGATCGGCAGCGGCCGACGGTCGGCGAGCGCACCTCGTCTGCGAGCCGCGCGCTGACTCGGTCGGAAGCCGCCTGCTCGAGGGTCGCCGCCTTCTCGATCGTGACCCCGCCCACGTCCGGGTACTGGAGCGCAAACCAGCGCAGGATGCTGGCGGTCCGCGCCGCTTGCTCGGCGTCCTCGAGCGAGGAGTCGCGCAGGCGGCTCGCGTCAAGCAGGTACGCGAGGATCGGCCGCTGCGCGCGGTCGCCCGCGACAGCGAGCGCGAGCGTTGCGAGCAGCTCGAGGTTGTCGTCATCGACGGGAGCGTTGACGAGCTTCCACGTCTGCTCGAGCGCGAGCTTGCGCCCCCGCTCCCGCAGCCGTCGCTGCACTGTGTCGAGCCGGTTCAGAAGCGGGCCGATCGACTCGACCGAGAGCCAACCCTCGGTTGCCCACTGACGCAAGGCAGCGGTGTGCCAGGCGCGGAGCGCAGCCGCGAGCTGCGCCGGATTCTCGATCGGCAGGTCCTCGAGGCGCGGCCTGATTCGCGCGGTATCGACGACGCGGTAGCCGAAGTGGCCACCCGGGAGCTCGATGTGCGGCACGAGCGCCGACTCGACGATCTCCGCCTCGGCCTGAGCCCAGACGATCCCGGTCAGCACCCCCACGTGACCGCGCTCGACCAGCCCGAAGCGGCCGGCTCTGCCCGCGATCTGGGCGATCTCCCAGGGGTGGAGATCGCGCCGCTCGACGCCGTCGAACTTCGTCGTCTCGGCGAAGAGCAGCGTTTCGCAGGGCAGGTTGACGCCGTGCCCGAGCACGTCCGTGGAGGCGCAGAAATCGGCCTGCCCGTTCAGGAATCGGTCGATCTCGACGCGGCGCGAGGCGAGCGGCATCGCGCCGTAGAGAACGGCCACCCGGCCGGCGTGGCGGCGGTTCAGCTCGCCCGCGAGCGCGAGGACGGCGCGGCGACTGAACGCGACGACGACAGTGCCCGGCCGGAGAGCGTTGAACGCGACCTCGCCGGTCCAGTCGAGCGGCGCCTTGCGCTCGAAGAAGCGGATCTCTGCCTCCGGAAAGGCGTTCTGGACGAGCGGCAGAGCCTCGACCGCGCCGAGCAGAAGAATGTGCCGGTACTCGCCGGCGAGCAGGAGTCGGGTCCACGCCGAGCCGCGCTCCTCGTCCTCCGCCCACTGGATCTCGTCGAGTACGAGCACCTCGCCGCGCAGCGGGGCCATTTCGGCGGTGCAGCAGATGATCGGCGCATCCTCGTTGACGCGTTCTTCGCCCGTGACCAGGCCGACACGCTCGGCGCCGAGCTGCGCAGAGAGCTTCCGGTGCGCCTCTTGAGCGAGCATCCGCAGCGGCGCGGCGAAGACGCCGCGACCGGACTCGGCGAGGAACTCGAGCGCGGAATGGGTCTTCCCGGAGTTCGTCGGGCCGAGATGCGCGACGACGCTCTCGGGCTGGGAGCCGCGGGTCGGGAGCCGGATCTCCGGCTCGGTCAGGTGCGTCGGGCGATGCTGCCTGGCCTTGCGCGTCGCGCGGCTCGGCCGCTTCTGGCGGCCGCCGCGGTGTTCCCGTCTCGCCGCCATGGCGTCCACGGTAGCGGCGCTAGACGTCGAGGAAGCGCCTGAGCGTGATCCCGGACGCGAGTGCGCCGAGGCCGAGGCCGAGGCCGAGGACGATCAGCCCGACGAGCGAGAACTGGAGCGCGTTCACGTTGTCCTCGTTTGTGATCTGGGGGATCCGCGCGATCAGAAGCACCTTTCCGAGCCACAGCAACAAGACGGCCCCGAGGGCGCCGGCGAGGCCGCAAAGCAGTCCTTCGAGCATGAAGGGCCCGCGCACGAACCAGTTCGTCGCGCCGACGAGCTTCATCACCTCGACCTCTCGGCGACGGGAGAAGATCGAGAGCCGGATCGTGTTCGCGATCAACATTGCCGACGCGATCAACAAGATCAGCACAGCCACTCGCACGGCCCATTCGATCACGTCGAGATAGCCGAGCACCTGCTCGGTTCGCTGCTTCCCATAGGTGACCTTGTCGACGCCCGAAGGAAGCGGCGACAAAGACGCGGTGATCCCCTTGAGTTGATCTGCGTCGAACGGCGTGACCTTATGAGCCGGAGGAAGCGGGTTGGCCGACAGGTTCGCCGTCGCCTCGGGGAGGCGCTGTCGCATGATTCTCAGCGCCTCCGCTCTGGACACGAACTCGATGTTCTTCACCCGCGGATCAGCGTCGAGCTGGGCGCGGACGGCGTTGATCCGCCCCGGCGCGACATCGGTGTCGTAGTACACATTGATGACGAGCCTGTTCTGCACGTTCTGAGACCACGAGGACAGCCACGTACTGAGCGAGATGGAAAGTCCGAGCAGGAACATCCCGATCAGAACAGTCATCGACGCCGCGACGGTTGTCGAGATGTTTGCCCCCAAAGAGCGGAGCGACTCGCTGAAGATGAGCCGTAGCCTCATTCGGAGGCATACCCTCCGCGGCGCTCGTCGCGAGCAAGTCGCCCGTCCTCGAGCGCGATCACGCGCTTGCGCATCTTGTCGACCATCTCGCGATCGTGGGTGACCATCAGGATCGTCGTGCCGGCGCGATTGATGCGATAGAGCAACTGCATGATCCCGACGGACGTGTCCGGGTCGAGGTTTCCCGTCGGCTCGTCGCAGATCAGGAGCGGCGGGTGATTGACGACGGCACGCGCGATCGAGACGCGCTGCTGCTCGCCGCCGGAGAGCTCGTCGGGCAGCGATCCGGTCTTGTCGGAGAGGCCGACCAGGGAGAGCACCTCGGGGACGTTGCGGCGGATGCTCGCCTTGCTCTCGCCCTGCACCTTCAGGGCGTAGGCGATGTTCTCGCCCGCCGTACGGTTCGGCAGCAGCTTGAAGTCCTGGAAGACGCAGCCGACATTGCGACGCAGGAGCGGTACCCGTGAGCGCTTGAGCCGGGTGAGGTCACGGCCGCCCACGACGACGCGGCCCGAAGTCGGCTCCATCTCCTTCAGCAGCAGGCGGATCATCGTCGACTTGCCCGACCCCGACGCGCCGACGACGAAGACGAACTCGCCCTTGTCGATCGTGAAGGAGACGTCGTTCAGGGCCACGACGTTCGGCTCGTAGATCTTCGTCACGCGCTCGAAGACGATCATCGTCCCCGATCCCGGGTCGAGCGGAGCGACCTGCCCGTCGCCCTCGACCGGGTCGACGAGCGCGGAGACGCCGTTCTTGCCGGATACGCCGTTGGCGGCCGCGCTCTCGCCGGAGGGAACTACCTGGGTGTGGACGTCGGGTTCCTGCACCGGATTCGAAGAGGAAGCCCCCGCACTGCCGCTCGAGTGGTGGCGAGGCGCTCCGGTCTCTGGAGCCATCAGTCTAGCCGACGCTTCGGGCTAGACCACTCGCCCGGTCGCCTTCGCCAGGAGATAGGCGTGGACGAAGCCGTCGAGATTCCCGTCGAGAACCCCCTGCGTATTGCCCACTTCGAAGTCGGTTCGATGATCCTTGACGAGCTGGTAGGGATGGAGCACATAGCTGCGGATTTGACTCCCGAAGCCGATGTCCTGCGCAGCGCCGCGCTCCTTCGCGAGCTCCGCTTCGCGCTCCTCCTCCTGCAACTCGACGAGGCGCGACTTGAGGATCCGCAGCGCCGTCTGCTTGTTCGAGGTCTGGGAGCGCTCGTTCTGGCACTGCACGACGATCCCCGACGGGATGTGCGTGATCCGCACGGCCGAGTCGGTCTTGTTCACGTGCTGCCCACCGGCACCTGAGGCACGGTAGGTGTCGATCCGGAGGTCGGTCTCGTCGATCTCGACCTCGCTCTCGTCCGCCAGGAGCGGCGCGACGACGACCTGCGAGAACGCCGTATGGCGGCGGTGCGCGCTGTCGAACGGCGACTGCCGCACGAGCCGGTGGACGCCGCGCTCGGCCTTCATGATCCCGTAGGCGTTCTCGCCCTTGACGGTGAAGGTGGCCGACTTGAGCCCCGCCTCCTCACCCGGGCTCGCCTCGATCAGCTCGGCCTGGAAGCCGCGGTCGTCGGCCCAGCGCAGATACATGCGCAGCATCATCTCGGCCCAGTCCTGGGCGTCGGTTCCACCGGTGCCGGAGTGGATCGAGGCGACCGCGTCGCCGCTGTCGTACTCCCCGGTGAAGAGCGCGTCCTCTTGCAGCCGGGCGAGCTCGCCGCGCAAGGGCTGGAGCTGCGCCTCGATCTCGTCGCCGAGGTCGGGGTCCATCGCGAGCAACTCAGCGGCGTCGTCGTGCTCGCGTTGGAGGCGCTCGTAGCGCTCGAGGCGCTTGGTGAGACGGGAATGCTCGGTCGAGACGCGGGCTGCGTGGCTCTGGTCGTCCCAGAAGCCGGGCTGGCCTAGCTCCTCCTCGAGCGCGGTTATGCGGACAGAGACGGCATCCGGGTCAAAGGTAATCACGAACCCAGGCGAGCTGGGCTCTGATCTCCTCGAGCTGCTGGTCGAGTGGAATCGCGGTCTCGGACACGGCGTGATGGTAGCGACCGAGCGGATCGCTTCGACGTGATCGGGCTTGAGCCCGGGCCGCGGCTGGTCGAAGGACTACGCGAGAGTCAGCGTGCCGTTCGCATCACCGGCGCGCATCATGCGGAGAGCCTGTTCAGCACGGTTCTCGAGCGAGGCCGGCGTATCGTCCGGACGCAGCTCGGCGAACGCGCCTGTGCAGGCGAGCGTTGCGCCTGCCCTCGCCGCGAGCTCGTCCAGCGACGTCCGGAGCTCGGCGACTGCGGTCCGCGCCGCCTCAGCGGACTGCCCGTCCGTCAGGACGAGACCGAGTTCGCCGCCGCCGAGTCGGCAGGGCTCACCGGAGCCGGGAAGCAACGCGCGCAGTCGGTCTGCGATCTGCGCCAGCAGGATGTCGGCCGCGGCTGCTCCACTGCGCTCGCCGAGTCCCCCCAGCCCGAGCACGCTCACGACGAGGAGGCCGAGGACGCCGCCGTTTCGCTGAGCCTGATCGACCTCGTCCGCGAGCCGGCCGTCGAAATACCGCCGGTCGAGGAGACCCGTGCCCGCGTCCCGAACGGAGAGTGCGGCGATCGCATCGAACCGAAGCGCGGTCTCGAGCGAGCCTGCGGCGACTCCGACAATCCGGGTCAGCTCGAGAAGTCGGACGTCGGCCTCCTGCTCGAGATCCGTGCGCCAGATGGCCGAGATGTTCCCGCCGCATCGCCGTCCGCATCCTGCAGCGGGACGAGCAGGACTGTACGGATGTCGTCCGCCGACTCGCGAACGTACCGGGTGATGATCTCCGACTCGTTGCCGGCCGCGAGCATCGCTTCGAGCCACTCCAGCTCGTACGGCGTGAGCCCGCGTGATTCGACGAGGGGAGGCTCGGGCTCCGAACGGTGAATCGCGATCGCGGCTGCGTCGGGAGCACACGATCGCATCACGGCGTCGAGCAGCCGTGACGTGAGCTCTGGGAGGTCGACTGTCCCCCCGAACCAAGCCTCCTCGCGCAGGCGTCTGAGCTCCTCCGCCTCGTCGTCGGCCGTCGTGTCGTCCGACGGCACCGCGGCGACTTGTGCGACCCGCGCGGGAGATCGCAGCCACAGTGCAAGTGAAAGGAGCGCGAGCAAGGCTGACCCGGAAGCCGCTCCAACCGCCACGAGCCAGAGCGTCACCGATGAGTTCCACCGAAAGCCATCAGGGGGTGTGGTCTCGCACGACACAGCGGCGCAGGCTCAGAGCTGTACGGGCTTAGAGGCGGAACGGGGAGAAGTCGTAGCGGCGACGCCACGGACGAGAGCAGGTCGACACCGGACGGCGAAAGTTGCGGTCGGTGTCGTGCTTGTCTGCGTGCTCGCTTCGCGGCGCGCACGTGACCACGCAACGACGATCCTCCAGCGCGCCTGGGAGCAGTCGCTCGAGGCCGCTCGCGCCGTTCTCTGCACGGAAGGCCGAGGAGCAGCCGTCGCCGAGCCATTCGAAGGTCACGACGATCCAATCTTCGCGGAGTCGATCGATCTCATCGCGACATCGATGGAGCCGTCCGCGATCGACCCACCCGAGCCTGCGCACGAGCCGGAACCGATCTCAGTCGGTCTCGAACCTCCGCCGGTCCTCGAGTCGACGCTCGACGTCGAGGCGGAGCTGGTCGCCGCCGACTCGAATTTCGAGCCCGCGAGCGCCGCCGGCGCCTTCGAGACGCCGCCGCCGAACGACACCGACCGTCGACGCCGCCGTCGGGCGGTCACGGCCTCGGTCGCGGCGATCGCGGCTGCCGCCGTGGCGGCGGGAGCGGCGTCCTGGGCTCTCTGGGCGAACGACGACAGCTCCGGTCCGATGGGCGACGTCCTCGCCGCGATCTCGAGCAACGACGCCGAGCGGATCCCGCTCTCCGGCTCGTCGGACGGGCTCGCGGTGGTAGTCGGCCGGGACGGCCAGGCTGCGCTCGTCAGCTCGACGGTGCCGAGTGCCCCGCAGGGCAAGCAATACGAGATTTGGGTGATCCATGCGAAGCAACCGGCCCAGGCCGCCCTGTTCTCGGGCGGCCCGGGGCGAATGGTCGTTCCGCTCAGCCTGCCGGTTCGACCAGGAGACACGGTTGCGGTGACGCTCGAGGCGAGTGGAGGCGTCGGTGCGCCTACCAGCCCCGTGCTCTACGCGGCTACGAGGAGCGCCGAATAGCTGCGGATCTTGCTGCCGGGCCGATGGAGACGTTCTAGGACGAGGTCAGAATTTGCGACGGGCGTCAGGCGCCGTGGCATTTCTTGAACTTCTTGCCGCTCCCGCACCAGCACGGGTCGTTCCGGCCGACCTGCTTCGTCTCGTCGTTCACGACCGTGCCCTGGTTCTGGGCGCCGTTCGAGCGCAACGGGGCCGGTGCGAGCGCAGTAGCGACTCCCGCTCCCGCTCCGGCGGCCGCGATCACATCCGCTCCCGCTGCGGTCTCGTGTTGGTAGTCGAGTGTGCCCTGCGGTTGCTCCTGGGGTTGGAGATCGGGCGGCTGCTGCACCTCGATCTGCGCATGGAAGAGCGTCAGGACGACCTCCTCGCGGATCACGACGCTGAGCTCCTCGAACATCTTGTGACCTTCGCCGCGGTACTCGACGAGCGGATCCTTCTGTGCCATCGCCCGGAGATGGATCCCGTCGCGCAGATAGTCCATCGAGTCGAGGTGCTCGCGCCAGCGCGAGTCGACGACCTGGAGGATCACGTAGCGCTCGACCTCGCGCATCAGCTCGGTGCCGAGGTCCTGCTCCTTCTCGGCGTAGGTCTCCAGCGCGTCCTCGACGAACTCTTCGGTCAGCGCTTCCCGGTCGAGCTCGACCTCCTCCTGCAGCTCCTCGACGGTGATGTCGGTGCCGTAGAGGCCCTGCATCTGGACGACGAGCCCGGGGAGATCCCACTCCTCGGCGAAGTCCGTCTCCGTGTGATTGGCGACGTTCGTCGTCACGACCTCCTGGATCCACGCCTTCACGTCCTCGGAGAGATCCTCGCCGTCGAGCACGCGCCGGCGCTGCTCGTAGATGACGCTGCGCTGCGTGTTCATCACGTCGTCGTACTTGAGGACGTTCTTGCGCGAGACGAAGTTCTGCTCCTCGACCTTCTTCTGGGCGCCTTCGATCTGGCGCGAGAGGATCCCGGCCTCCATCGGCTGGTCGTCCGGGAGCTTGAAGCGCTCCATGATCCCGTGGATCCGGTCGCCGGCGAAGAGACGCACCAGGTCGTCCTGCGCGGAGAGGTAGAAGCGGGTCTCGCCCGGGTCGCCCTGACGGCCTGAGCGACCGCGGAGCTGGTTGTCGATCCGGCGCGACTCGTGGCGCTCGGTTGCGAGCACGTAGAGCCCGCCCAGCTCGACGACCCCCTCTCCGAGCTTGATGTCGACGCCGCGGCCGGCCATGTTCGTCGCGATCGTGACGAGGCCGGGCTGGCCCGCGTCCTTGATGATCTCCGACTCGCGCTCGTGCTCCTTCGCGTTGAGGACGTTGTGCGGGATCCCACGGCGCGTCATCAACTCCGAGAGGTACTCGGATGCCTCGACGGCGATCGTGCCGACGAGCACCGGCTGGCCCTTCGCGTGCCGCTCCGCGATGTCGTCGATCACGGCCGCGAACTTCGCCTCCTTCGTCTTGAAGATGAAGTCGTTCTCGTCCAGACGGGCGACCGCGACGTTGGTGGGGATCTCGACGACGTGGAGGTCGTAGATCTCGACGAACTCCTTCTCCTCGGTCTTCGCGGTGCCGGTCATCCCGGCGAGCTTCTCGTAGAGGCGGAAGTAGTTCTGAAGGGTGATCGTCGCGAGGGTGACGTTCTCCTCCTGGATCCGGACGCCCTCCTTCGCCTCGATCGCCTGGTGCAGCCCCTCGCTCCAGCGTCGGCCTTCCATGATCCGGCCGGTGTACTCGTCGACGATCTTCACCTCGTCGTCCTGGATCACGTAGTCGACGTCGCGCTGATAGAGCGACTGCGCCTTCAGCGCCTGCGTCAGGTGGTTGACGAGCTGGACGTTGCGTGGGTCGTAGAGGTTCTCGATTCCGAGGGTGCGCTCGACGGCGTCGATCGCGGTCTGGGCCGGCGAGATCGTCTTGTGCTTCTCGTCGTAGAGGTAGTCGGCTCCGGAGAGCTCGGTCTCGTCCTCGCCCTTCTCGCTCTTGCGGGTCGCGGGCGCTCCGGTGAGACCTTTGGCGATGCGGGCAAAGTCGTAGTACGTCGTGGCCGCGGTCTCGGGCTCGCCCGAGATGATCAGCGGTGTCCGCGCCTCGTCGATCAGGATCGAGTCGACCTCGTCGACGATCGCGAACGCGTGGCTGCGCTGGACGAGGCCGTCCTTTGAGACGGCCATGTTGTCGCGGAGGTAGTCGAAGCCGAACTCGGAGTTCGTTCCGTACGTGATGTGGGCCTCATATGCGACCCTGCGCTGCGCGAAGGGCATCATGTTCTGGATGAAGCCGACAGTCATCCCGAGCCGCTCGAAGACGGGCTGATTCCACTCGGCGTCGCGCTTGGCGAGGTAGTCGTTGACCGTGACGAGATGGACGCCGGTGCCGGGGAGCGCGTTCAGGTAGAGCGCGGTGCAGGCGACGAACGTCTTGCCCTCGCCGGTCTTCATCTCGGCGATGTCGCCCTCGTGGAGGACGATCCCGCCCATCATCTGGACGTCGAACATCCGCTGTTGCGACTCGCGCCAGCGTGCCTCCCGAACGGCCGCGTAAGCCTCGAAGAGCAGCTCGTCGAGGGCTTCGCCCTGTTCGAGACGCTGCCGGAGCGCGGCCGTCGTCCCGCGGAGGTCGTCGTCGGAGAGTTCCTGGAAATCGGGCTCGAGTGAGGCGATGTACGCGGCCTGCTGGTGCAGGCGCTTGAGGCGGCGGCCCTCGCCGAAGCGGAGGACCTTGTCGAACTTCCCGAAATCGGAGGACGGCATCCGGCACAGGGTAGCCATTCGGCCCGTCCTTCATCGACCCCTTACACGGGCGCCGCGGGACCCTTACAGGGTCGCTGTAACGTCGCTCTCATGAGATCGCTCCTCCTGCTCGCGGCCGTGGCCGCTCTCGTCCCGACAGCGCTCGCCGGCTCCGTCCGCTCCGTTACAGCGCCGGCGCCTGTGCTCGCCGTTGCGTTCGATGGATCCCGCGTCGCCTATGCGGCCGGCCGCTCGACGACGGACTGCAACCGCGTCTTCGTCTGGAACCTCGCCACGCGCGGCGTCTCGAAGCTGGGGCGAAAGACCCACTGCGAGGAGACGAGCACCGGCAACGCGGTCGCGGCCGTCTCGATCGCCGGCAAGCGGGTGCTCTGGGTCCACTACGTCGGCGGTAACCTCCGCGACTGGACGCTCTGGACTGCGACGACTACGGCACCTGCGCCGATCCGCATCAGGCTCGTGACTCGCGAAGCAGATGCGCCCGCACCGATCGTGATCGGAGACGGCGGCGGTGCCCAGTCCGGCAATATCCTTCCCTATGGGGTCGACCGCACAGTGGTTGCGTTGCGCCCAAGCGGCGCGCGTCAGTTTCGGTGGACGGCCCCGGCAAAGGTCGTCGCGCTCTCGGCATCCGGCGCCCGGCTAGCCGTCGCGATCGAGGGCGGACGAGTAATCGTGCTCGACGGCAATGGGCGCATCCTTCGTTCGGAGACGTTCGCTCGGACCGTCGAGGCCGTCAAACTCACCCCCAACGCCCTCCTCGTCCAGTCGGGCAGGACTCTCGAGGTGCGTGATGACGGTGGTATCCGTTCGTACAGCCTCCTTGCGGGTATCCGGCTCGCCGATGCGACCAGCGAGAGCGCGATTCTCGTCGGGGGCGGCAAGGTGCTGCGGCTCGAGCTCGACTCGAGCCGTGGGGGCGTCTTCGCGAACGGCACGCTGACGGCGCTCGCGGACGAACGGGTTGTCGTCGCCACGAGTCGGAGCGTCACCCTCCGGGCGCTTCCCTAGAGCCGGTTCAGCTCGACCTCCCAGAGCATCTCGTCGAGGCGCTGCGCGGTCACGACGACATCGTCGCCGCCGAGTCGCTCGAGGGTGGGAATCGAGCCGAATGCGGTCATTCCGTCGAGCTCGAGCGTGCGCGCGCCGTCGCGGAGCGTCAAGGTGGCGCGGTCGCCGTCGACCTCCTCCGGGATCTCGACCACCTGAACGCGCCGGCCGGCGACCGCCCAGAGCCCGTCGCCTCGACGAACGGCCTCGGCGCGGTACGGCGCTTCGAGCGCGCCCTCGAGTGCGGCGGCGAGCGTCTCGAGCTCGAGGTCGTCGGTCTCGGCCAGGATCGAGCCGTCCACCAGCACGACGAAGCGCGCCTCGTCGCCCTCGAGCTCGGGTGCCTCGGCGATCGCGACGGCGTCCCACTCGCGTTGCCGGTGGACCCCGTGAATCCCCACCTCGCCCCAGCGCGGAGCTGTGTCCAACGGCCCGTGCTCGACCGGTGTCATTCCGCCGTCTCGGGCAAGCTGCTCGTGCAGCGGCTCGCGCTTCCGCCAGAACATCAGGTCTGCGAGGGTGGCTGGGAGCCCATCAAGCTTGGGGCTCGATGTGCCCGTAGTCGCCGTCGCGGCGCCGGTAGACGACGTCCGTCTTGCCGGTCGCCTCGTTTCGGAAGACGAAGAAGTCGTGCCCGACCAACTCCAGCTCGAGCACCGCCTCTTCGGGCGAGAGCGGCTGGAGGTCGAACTGCTTGGACTTGACGATCATCGTGTCGAGCTGCTCGGCCGTGAAGTTCGGCTCCTGCGACGCGGCCAGGCCGTTCGCGCTTGCGCGCCGGCCCGACTCGCGACGACTTCGCTTGGCGCGGTAGCGCTGAACCTGGCGGTCGAGCTTCTCGACGATCTGGTCGATCGACGATTCAAAGGACGTCGAGCACTCCCGCGCGCGCAACGTCGGTCCCTTCGTCCAGATCGTCGCCTCCGCCACATGATCGTCCGCGATGGAGGGATTGTGCTCGACCGCGAGCTCGAGCTCGACCTGCGTGGGATCGGCGAGCAGCCGCTCGAGCCGTCCAAGCTTCTCCTCGGCATACGTCCGGATCTGATCGGTGACCTCGACGTTTCGGCCCTTGACCTGAAGTCGCATCGCGTCTCCTTCTCTGTCCGGTTGAGGCTTCAGGGTAACGGACGCCGAGCCTCGGCGAACGACCGGATCGTGCCTGGGAGCGGATCAGCGGACAGCCCTCGCAAACGTAATCACCTCGACGTGTCGCGCACCTCCTTTCCTGAGCGCCGAAGCCGCGGCGGCGGCCGTTGCTCCGCTTGTAAAGACATCGTCGACGAGGCAGACGCTCGCCGGCGAGGCACGAGCCGACGCAAAGGCGCCGGCAACATTGCTCCGGCGCTCCTTCAGGCCGAGACCGCGCTGCGGGTCGACCGACCGGATCCGACGAACGAGCGACTCGACGGGCAATCCCCACTCCACTCCGAGCGCACGAGCAAGCGACTCTGCAGGCCGATGGCCCCGTTCGAGCGAGCGGTCGCGATCGGCAGGCACGAACGCGAGCACCGCTACGGCCGGCCGAGCGAGAGACTCGACGACGATCGCGGCGGCGATCCGCGCCAGGTGGCGCTGACCGCGTTCCTTCCACGCCGAGACGAACTTCCGTGCCCTGTCGTCGTAGACGATCGCGGCGCGCGCGGACGCGAACGCGAGCCGGCGTCCGCGGCATTCGGCACACCGTCGGATCGGCCAGGCACCCGGCGAGCCGCACCGCTCGCAGAGTGGCGGCGCCAGCCGGACGAGGCCGTCGCGGCAGGCCTCGCAGAGCGATGAGCCGGTGATGCCACAGGAGGCACAGCGCCGGGGAAGGAGGAGGTCGAGCACACCCTCGACGCTAGCCGTCGAACCGTCACGAAACCGTCACAGCTTTGTGTCGAATCCGTGCCATTTCAGCTACTCGAGGGTCGACTTCTCGAGTAGCTCCCGCAGCGGCTCGCGGGCCGCTTCGAGGTCGGCGGGCGTCTTCACCGGTAAGAAGCGACCGCGCGGCCCCTCTCGCGGCACCTCCAGGTAGGTCGTCGGCACGAACGCCGTGATCTCGTGGTAGAGATGCTCGAGCTGGACGGCGACGCGCCCGTCCACCGTCTTCTCGACGTGGAGCCAGGTGAGATCGTAGGCCCGCTCGAGCACGTCGAGATCGCAAGTGAGGGTGTTGACGTTGAATACCGAGATCCGGCGCTGGTCGAAGCCGGGCGGGAAGCGGGGGCCTTCGAGCAGCAACAACCGGCCGTCGACCCGCGCGGGCGCACCGCCGATGTCACCCCTCTTTCGGGCGACCTCGGCCGTCACCGGCCGGCCGCAGAGCAGGTGCATTCCGAGCACCGCGGGGTCAATCCGCGCGCCGAGGTTGTCGACGTTCGAGACCATCACCGTGCGGATTCCTCGCGTTCGGAGCCGCTCGAGCATGCCCGAGCGCGCGAACGCCGCAAGGAAGTCTCCGTGACCGGGGCTGTAGAGGGAGACGCGCCCGTCGTCCTCGCGGAAGAGCGAGCCGTCGGGCTCGAGGCGCAGGGAGACGGATTGAGCGAAGCTCAAAGGCTCCGGCAGAGGGAGAGCCGCGACGAAGTCACGGACGATCTCGTCAGTCGCGAAGCTCGTCATCAGCACGGTCGGAATCTCGGTACCGAGCGCCGACGCGACCGCCGCGGTCTGCGCGAGCTTGAGCTCCAGGAAGCTCCGGCCGTCGAGCACCTCGACCGTGCCCTTGACGACGCCGCCGAACCGGGTCGCCATCCCGCCCGTGAGCACGACCGAAGCGACCTCGCCTGACTGGAGGGCCGTCAGACCGGCGGCCCTCGCCTCGCGGTCGTCGCCTCGCTCGGGCAGCTTTACGATGTCGTTCGCGCGCGGCGGCTCGACCTCGCCGCCGACGGCGTTCGATTCCGGCGCGAGCGAGCCGTCTGCGACCCTCGCCTGCAACCCGAGGAATGTCTCCTCGTCGAAGCCGTAGCGCTCGAGCGTCGCACGGCTTTCGGCGTCGATCTCGTCGAGCAACGTCATCTCGACCGCACAGCGCGGGGCAGGCTCTCGGCGAATGGCGACCTGTGGACGCCTTCCTCGGTGACGATCGCAGCGATCAACGCGGCCGGGGTGACATCGAAGGCCGGATTGCGCGCTGCGAACCGAGTCGTTACCTCGGCGCCGGGTCGCTCCTCGATCGGGATCCCCGCCCCGGTAGGCGTCTCGAAGTCGATCGTCGAGGTCGGTGCCACGACGTAAAGAGGGATCCGGTGGTAGACCGCGGCAATTGCCAGACCGTAGGTGCCGATCTTGTTCGCCGAGTCGCCGTTGGCGGCAATCCGGTCGGCTCCGGTGACGATGCAATCGACCTCGCCGAGCGCCATCAGGTGCGCAGCGGCCGAGTCGGCGATCACGGCGTTCGGAATCCCGAGCGTCTCGAGCTCCCATGCGGTCAGCCGCGCACCCTGGAGCAAGGGGCGCGTCTCGTCGACGAGGACGTGCGCGAGAAGTCCCTGCTCCCAAGCTGCCCGCAGCGCCCCGAGCGCCGAGCCGTACCCGCTCGTCGCGAGCCCGCCGGCATTGCAGTGCGTCAGCGCCCTCGTCCCCGGTGCGAAGAGCTCGATCGCGTGCGCGGACATCCGCTTGCAGCGCGACACCTCCTCCTCGTGCAGCCGGCGCGCGTGCTCTGGCGAAGGGTCCGATCGCATCTGCTCGAGCGCCCAGACGAGGTTGATCGCCGTCGGGCGAGAATCCGCGAGCAGCGCGTATGCCTCGTCGAGATCCTCCCCACGATCCGCCGCGAGCGCGTAGCCGTAGGCGGCCGCGACGCCGATCGAGGGCGCGCCTCTGACCGCGAGCGTCCGGATCGCCTCCGCGACCTCGGCCGAGCTCGTGCAGCGGAGCTCTACCTCCTCGTCGGGGAGCCGTCGCTGGTCGAGGAAAATCACTGCGTGATCCTCTAGACGAAGAATCCGATCCGGCTCGAGCGCCGATGCAGAGCGGTTAGGTCCCCTCATCCCACGACGCAAGGTACTTCGCCTGCTCCTCGGAGAGCTGGTCGATCTCGATTCCCATCGTCGCGAGCTTGAGTCGCGCGATCTCGTCGTCGATTTCCTTCGGGACGACGTAGACCTTTCGCTCCAGGGAAGCGGCGTTCTGGACGACGTACTCGGCCGAGAGGGCCTGGTTCGCGAAGGACATGTCCATCACGATCGCGGGATGCCCCTCGGCCGCGGCGAGGTTGATCAGGCGGCCCTCTCCGAGCAGGTAGAGCCGGCGGCCGTCGGTGAGCGTGAACTCCTCCACGAACTCGCGGGCGGCACGCGCCTCGCCGGCGAGCGCGCGGAGCGCCGAGATCTCGATCTCGACGTTGAAATGGCCCGTGTTGCAGAGGATCGCGCCGTCCTTCATCTGCTCCATGTGCTTCGCCGCGAGCACCGATTTGTTGCCCGTCGCCGTGCAGAAGATATCGCCGATCGAAGCGGCCTTCTCCATCGAGAGCACCTCGAAGCCGTCCATCGCCGCCTCCAGGGCCGGCATCGGATCGACCTCCGTCACGATCACGTGGGCACCGAGGCCCTTCGCGCGCATCGCCACTCCGCGGCCGACCCAGCCGTAGCCGGCGACCACGAAACGCTTGCCGGCGAGGAGGACGTTGGTCGCGCGAATGATCCCGTCGATCGTCGACTGGCCGGTGCCGTAGCGGTTGTCGAAGAGGTGCTTCGTCCGCGCCTCGTTGACCGCGATCACCGGAAATCCGAGCTTGCCGTCGCGCTCCAGCGCTTTCAGCCGGATCACGCCGGTCGTCGTCTCCTCGGTTCCGGCGATCACGTCGCCGAGCTGCTCGCGGCGCGCGCTGTGGAGGACACCGATCACGTCGGCGCCGTCGTCCATCGTGATGTGCGGCTTGTGGTCGACCGCGGCCTCGATGTGCTGGTAGTAGGTGTCGTTGTCCTCGCCCTTGATCGCGAAGACGGAGATGTCGAACTCGTCCACGAGCGCTGCGGCTACGTCGTCCTGGGTGGAGAGCGGATTCGAGGCTGAGAGGACGACGTCTGCGCCGCCGGCCTTCAGTGTCCGCATCAGGTTCGCCGTCTCCGTGGTCACATGCAGGCAGGCCGCGATGCGGTGGCCGTCGAGCGGTCGCTCCGCCTCGAAGCGCTCGCGGATCGCGGCGAGCACCGGCATTTGCCGGTCGGCCCACTCGATTCGGCGTATTCCCTCTGCGGCGAGGGCCAGGTCCTTGACGTCGTGCTTAGGGGGCGAAGTCATCGGTTCCTCTCGTTTTAGCGGGCAAGGTGTATCAGGCGGCGAGCAGCCGCTCGTGCTTGCGCTGATCCCAGTCGACCCAGTCTCCGGCGGGGCCACTGCCCGCAAGCCAGGTGTCGACCGCGGCGCGGAGCGCCGGCTCCCAACGCAGTCGGGCGACGAAGGCGAGCTCGTCGAGCTCGACGCCGTGGGTTTCGCGAAGGTCGCGCAGCGAGCGGAGCTGGTTCAGCTCCCGGAGTCCGTAGCGCCGGTAGCCGGCACCGGTTCGGGTGGGAACGACGAGTCCGGAGGACTCCAGATAGCGCAGCATCCGCGCCGACCAGCCGGTGCGCGCAGCCGCGTCTCCGATCGCCAGCTCCATCGGCCAACCTTACCACAAGCGTGGTAAGGTTGGCTAAGCCTCGCTCGTTCCTTTGCGCCCGTAGAGATCCTCGAGGCGGACGACGTCGTCGAGCTGCGGCGTCGAGACCTCGAGAATCGTCGTGTCCTCGATCGCCGTGACCCGATGGATCGTGCCCGGGCGGTAGCGAAAGGCCGCGCCGGCCCCGATCACCTCCTCCGTGAGAACCGCCTGGCCGACCTCGCCGAGCTCGAGCTTCGCTTTCCCCGACTGGACGAGCCACGACTCGTCCTTCTCCTTGTGGAACTGAAGGCTGAGTGCCGCCCCCGCCTTCACAAACAGCACCTTGCCGACGTAGATCTCCGAATGCGCCCAGATCAGCTCGTGTCCCCACGGCTTCTCGACGCGACGCACGGCGAAGCTCCAGCGGTCGAGCGAGTCGAAGTTGGGGGAGTCGGGATCCGTGGTCAAGAGAAGGTCAGAGCACCCGGAGGGATCGACTCACCGGCGGCGATGCGGATGCCGTGAGCGAGCATATTCCTCTCGCCGAGCTTCGCGCCGGGTCCAACGACGGAAAGGCCGCGAATCTCGCAGCCGGCGCCGATCTCGGCCTGCTCGCCCACGATCGAGCCGATCACCGACGTCGTCTCCCCCACGCGCGCGCCCGCGGCGATCACGGACGAGTCGATCACGGCGCGAGCGCCGACCCACGCTCCCGCGCCGACCACCGCGAGGCTGCCGACCCGCGCCCCGTCCTCGATCACCGCGGCCGCGCCGACGTAGACGGGCGGTACGAGTCGCGCCCCCGCCGCGACCTGCGCGCCGGATGCGACGAGCGTGTAGTCGGGGCCGAGCAAATCGCCGAGCTCCGACGGGAAATTCCGCTCGAGCACGTCGCAGTGTGCGTCGAGATAGCTCTCGGGCGTGCCGATGTCGCGCCAGTAGCCGTCGAGCCGGAAACCGTAGAGCGAGCCCGCCTCGACGAGGCGTGGGAAGACGTCGCGCTCGATCGAGACCGGACGGCCGGGCTCGACCAGGTCGAGCACCTCCGGCTCGAGGACGTAGAGGCCGGCGTTGATCAGGTTCGTGTCGATCTCCTCCGCCCGCGGCTTCTCGACGAACGCCCGCACTCGGCCGTCCTCGGCACAGCGGACGAGCCCGTAGCGACTCGGATCGTCGACGGGTGCGAGGAGAATGGTTCCGGCGGCGCCGCGCTCGCGGTGGAACGCGAGCATCGCGCCGAGATCGGCCCCGTGGAGCACGTCTCCGTTCAGTGCGACGAACGTCTCCGAGATGCCTTCGGCGCCGAAACGGATTCCTCCGCCTGTGCCGAGCGGCGTCGGCTCGACCCTGTACGAGAGGGCGAGGTTCCCGTGCCGGTCGCTGAAATGGGCCTCGATCTGCGTCGGCAGGTAGCCGCAGGAGAGGATCGCGCGGTCGACGCCGTGCCGGGCCAGATGCTCGAAGGTATAGGCCAGGAGAGGCCTGTCGACGAGCGGGAGCATCGGCTTCGGCGTCCTCGCGGTCAACGGTCGCAGGCGGGTGCCTTCACCCCCGACGAGGATGACCGCGGGCAGGCTTCCTGGGGCGCTCATCCGGCAGCGCGGCCGATCCCCTCGACTGTGAAGCCGGCCGCGCGCAGGACCGCCGGATCGAGCATGTTGCGCCCGTCGACGAGCAGCGCCCGTCGCATCGCCTTCGCAGCCTCCGGCCAGTCGAGATCGGCGAGCTCCGGCCACTCGGTCACGAGAATTGCGGCGTCGGCGCCTCGCATCGCCTCGAGCGGGCTCTCGCAGATCGTCGCGTGCGGGAGCACGGCCTTACCGTCGGCGACAGGATCCCACGCCCGCACCTCCGCGCCCTCGGCCACGAGCCGCCCGGCGAGCACGAGGCTCGGCGCCTCGCGCGTGTCGTCGGTGTTCGGCTTGAACGCGAGCCCGAGCAGCGCGATCGTGCTCCCGCGCAGGCTCCCGAGATGCTGCTGGAGCTTGCCGATCACGCGCCGCTTTTGCAGCTCGTTCACCTCGATCACGGCGTTCAGGAGCTGGAAGTGGTAGCCCGAGTTCGCCGCGAGCTGTTTCAGTGCCAGCGAGTCCTTCGGAAAACAACTCCCGCCGTAGCCGATCCCCGCGCGCAGGAAGCTCGAGCCGATCCGTCGGTCGAGCCCCACTCCCTCGGCGACGCGGACGACGTCGGCGCCGGTCGTCTCGCAGACGTTGGCGATCTCGTTGATGAAGCTGATCCGCGTCATCAGCGCCGCGTTCGCAGCGAGCTTGATCATCTCGGCGGAGGCGACGTCGGCTCGGACGATCGGGGCGTCGATCCCGCGGTGCAGCTCGGCCACCGCGTCGGCGTCCGCTTCGTCGAACGCGCCGATCACGATCCGGTCGGGGTGCTGGAAGTCGCGGATCGCCGTGCCCTCGGCGGTGAACTCGGGATTCGACGCGTAGCCGACGTGCTGGAGGCCGCGCGCGTCGAGTCGGTGGCGAACGTTCTTGCCCGTACCGACGGGAACGGTGCTCTTCATCACGACCACCGTCCGTCCGCCGACGCCCTCGAGACTGTCGATTACCGTCCAGACGGCGGAGAGATCCGCGTCGCCGGAGTAGGTCGGCGGCGTCCCGACGGCGACGTAGATGAAGTCGGCGCCCTCGACCGCCTCCGACACCTCGAGCGTGTACGCGAGACGCTCACGGTTCCGCTCCAGGAGCACGTCGAGTCCCGGCTCGTAGATCGGCACCTCGCCGGAGCGGAGGGAGGCGATCCGCTCCGGAAGAATGTCTGCGATCACGACCTCGTGGCCGAGGTCGGCGAAGCAGGCGCCGGTCACGAGCCCGACGTAGCCCGCACCGAAGACCGCGACCTTACTCACCGCGGAGAACCCTACTTACCTGATGTTGGAAAGCGGCTTGAGACCCTTCGCGATCGCGAGCATGGTCTCGTTCGAGAGGGCGTCGAGCACCGAGTTGACGACCCAGTAGGTGGCGCCGCCTTGACGCAGCACGACCATGTGCAGCTTCGGGCCAGAGTAGTGGAGCTCGTATCGCCGGCCTCCGATCGAGCGGACGAAGTTGCGCTCGCCGAGGACGGGCGCGTCCTCCCAGTCGGTCATCTGCACGCCCCAGTACTCACTCGCTCCCGTCCGATAGGTCAGCCTGATCGTCTTGTGCTTTCCGTCAGGCCCGATCCGGTAGAGGCGGATCGGCCGCTCGGGATCGATGATCGAGTTGCGCTCGATCGCGGTGGGCACCATCAGCGGGAACGGCAGCTTCTTCGCGCGTTCCCGCAGGAGCGCGAGCGACTGCTCGGCTCCCGGCGTGACGAAGGGCGGCTGTCGCTTGGGCGTCTTGTCGACCGGAGCGGCCGCGATCGTGCCGTGGAAGGTCTGGCCGACCACGACCGTGAGCATGGCGCCGTTCGCCAGCGCTCTGAGCCTCGGCGTCTGGGCGATCATGTCCTCTGTCGCGAACAGGGTTGCGACCTTGCGCGCCGCCTCCTTGCCGCCCGGCTGCGCGGGGTCGTAGGCGACGCGCGTCGCGAAGAAATCCCAGTTGGGCGCGTTCGCGGGCTTCCCGTCGGGCGGGTAGATCATCGAGTAGCCACGCTGCGAGAGCAGGTAGCTCGCCGTCGAAGCCGAGCCGGTGATCCCATTGCCGTTCAGCACCGTGATCGTGGTGTCGCCCGGCGGCGGCGCTTTCGGCTTCGCCTTCGCCCGCTTCGTCGCGCCGAGCGCGACCGTCGTGGCCTTCTCGGGCGACTCCACATCGGGATTCGAAAACTCCTGGACGGCCCGCTGGATGTTCTCGGACGCCGTCGTCAACTCCCCGTACCCCTCGAGCCCGTCGATCTTCGACTGGAAGAAATGACCGGGCGGGAGCCCATAGGCGAAGAGCGCGTAGGAGAGCAGCGTCGAGACGTCGAGCTCGTCGCCGCCGCCCACCCCGACCTCGACGTTGCTCGTCACCGTGCGGACGAGCTTCGGCAGCCGGATCGGGCTGAACTCGCTGCGGATCTGATCCTTGAGCGCTCGAACGAAGAGCTGCTGCCTCGCGATTCGGGAGAAGTCGGAGTCGGTGTGGCGGAAGCGAACGTAGTCGAGGGCCTGATAGCCGCCCAGACGCTGGTAGCCGGGGAAGAGATTGATCGTGGCGAAGCCGGCAGGGCCGCTCAAATCGTTGAAGTAGCGGCGGTCGACGTCGACCCAGACCCCGCCGACTGCGTCGACGAGCTGGCGGAAGCTCTTGAAGTTGACGGTGATCAGGTAGTTCACCGGGAGACCTGTGAGCTTCCGCACGGTCTCGAGCGTGCCGCGAGTGCCGCACTCCGTGTAGGCCTCGTTGATCCGGCCCCGATAGGTCGGCTTGCCGGGGCACGTCACGTCGACGACGAGATCGCGCGGGAACGAGAGCAGCGAGATCGACTTCGAGGTCGGATCGGCGCGCACGAGCATCACCGTGTCCGACCTCGGCGGCGTCCCCTGATCGGCGCCCTTGCGCTCGTCGTAGCCCACGATGAGCGCATTGGTCGGGTGGTCCGCCACCGGTACGTCGAGGCGCTCCGCCGCCTTCTTCACGTCCAGCGACTTGACAGCGACGGCGCCCACCACGTCTTCGTGCACCCACAGATAGAGCCCGCCCGCGAGCGCCGACGAGCTCATCAGGAGCGCGACGAAGACGTAGAGGAGAATTGTTCGGAAGGTCGCCCAGCGCGAGCGCCGGGGCGGCTCGGGCTGCCGGTAGATCGTGATCGGGGAGAGCGCTCCGGGCGGTAGCACCGGCCGGCCGTTCCCGTTCACGGCCGCACCGCGGCCCATCCCTCTTTTCGTCGTGGTGCGCATAGACAGAGGCGGGCACCTGGGCACCCGCGCAGGCGCCACGATAGCCGACGGCTCTGACGGCTCTACGCGGTTGCTGCGCGTACAGAGGTCAGCGCATCGGCGAAGAACGCGTTCTCGTCGGGCGTTCCGACGGTGATCCGGAGCGCTCCGGGCGCGCCGAACGCGCCCAGCGGCCGAACAATCGCGCCCTGACGAAGCAGCGCCTCGAAGAGCGGGCCCGCTTCGTCGCCGACCTCGACGAAGAGGAAGTTCGCAACCGCGGGTCCAGCCGGCTCCAAGCCGTGCTCGCGGAGCGCCCTAGCGAGCGTCTCCCGTCCCTCGACGGTCAGCCGTCGCCGGCGCTCGAGCTCGGCAGCGTCGTCCATGCTCGCGAGCGCCGCGACCTGCCCCTGCGTGTTGACGTCGAAGGCGCGGCGGATCTTGGCGATTCCCTCGATCACGTCGGCGGCGCCGACCCCGTAGCCGACCCGCAGCCCCGCGAGGCCGTAGATCTTGGAGAAGGTGCGCAGGACGAGTACCCGTCTTCCGGCTTTCAGGTACTCCTCGATCGCGTCGGGGTAGTCCGGCTCGTCGATGTACTCGAAGTAGGCCTGGTCGACGACCGTGAGTACGTGCGCGGGAACCCGCTCGAAGTAGGCGTCGAGCTCCGCCCGGGCCGTCATCGTCCCGGTCGGGTTGTTCGGCGTCGCAATGAAGACGAGCTTCGTGCGCGGGCCGATCGCGGCGAGCATCGCTTCCAGGTCGAGATGCCGGTCGCGTAGCGGCACCCGCTTCGGGATCGCGCCGACCTTGAGCGCGTCGAGGACGAAGCTGATGAAGGAGGGCCAGCCGGTGACGATCTCGTCACCGGGGTCGAGGGACGCGACCGAGAGGTGACCGATGATCGCGTCGGCGCCGGCGCCGGTGATCACCTCCGCGGGCGTGACTCCGTGCCGATCGGCGAGGGCGTTCCGCAGGTGGAAGGCGCCGCCGTCCGGATAGCGGTTGAGCGATCCGACGCTCCGCTCCATCGCCGCGAGCGCTGCCGAGAAGGGACCCCACGGTCCCTCGTTGGAGGCGAGCTTGACGACGCGCTCGAGCCCGAGCGCGCGTTGTACCTCCTCCTCCGGCTTGCCCGGCTCGTACGGAACGAGCCCGTCCAGGGCAGGCCGAAAGAGACTCACCGCGTGCTCAGCTCTCGAGGGGGGCCTGGTCGTCGTCGCTCTTGCGACGCCAGAACCAGAGTGCGCCGCCGACCGCGGCGAGCAGCGAGACGATCGCGCCCTTGTTCGGCCGCTTCGAGCCCTCGACCGTGCCGGGCACCGCTTCCTTCGCCTTCTTCTTCAGCACGCGCTTGGCGGTCAGCCAGGTGAGCCAGCCGAGCGCCGCATTCCGTCGATTCATGATGCTCATGCAGGAGAGGCTAACAGCAGGCGCTGCGGGAGGGCGTGCCCTCGCGCTGTCGGAAGAGGATCTGGCCGGCGGCCCCGAGGTCTGTCCTAGGACGCGGTTCGAAAGACCCGCCCGAGTGAGGTGAGAGACTGGAAACGTCACGGGTCTTCCGGACAGCCTCGGGGCGTTGCGGGAGCGGCCGTTCAGGCTGCTCTGGCTCGGCCAGGGCGCGAGTGCCGTAGGCGACGCGATGACCGGCGTCGCCCTCACTTTCGCCGTCCTCGGCACGAGCGGCTCGGCGACCGACCTCGGAATCGTCCTCGGTGCGTTCACGATCTCGCACGCCGTCTTCATCCTCGTGGGCGGCGTCTGGTCGGACCGGCTCCCGCGCCGGCTCGTGATGCTTACCGCAGACATCGTCCGCGCCGCCGTCCAGGCGACGCTGGCCGTGCTCCTGATCACCGGCAACGCAGCGCTCTGGCACTTCATCGCGATCGCGTTCGTCACCGGGGCGGCCGAGTCGTTCTTCGGCCCGGCTTCCACCGGCCTTATCCCTCAGACGATCAGCGCCGAGCGGCTCCAACAGGCGAACGGGCTGATCGCGTTGACTCGGAGTGGCACCTGGATCTTCGCCCCTGCGCTCTCAGGCGTGCTCGTGGCGACCGTGGGCGCCGGCTGGGTGTTCGCGATCGACGCGGTCAGCTTCGTGGTCAGCGCACTCTTCCTCTCCCTGCTCCGCGTGAGGCTTCCGCCGGCGCCCGAACGGCAGAGCTTCGTCGCCGACCTCGCACACGGCTGGCGCGAGGTGCGCTCACGCCAGTGGGTGTGGGCGAGCCTCCTCGCGTTCGGGATCGGGAACATGGCGTGGGGCGCCATGTCGGTGCTCGGACCGGTCGTCGCGGAGCGCGAGCTGAACGGGCCGACCACGTGGGGGCTGCTCTCGGCCGCCGGCGGAATCGGAGGCGTCGTCGGCGGCGTGCTCGTGCTGCGCTGGCGGCCACGGCGGCCGCTCCTGACGAGCCATCTCGTGATCCTCGTCTTCGGCGTTCAGCTCTTCGCGTTTGCAGTTCCGCTCTCCGTCCCGGTACTCATGACGCTCTCGTTCCTCGGGGTCCTCGCCGTCGTGCTCGCGAACACGATTTGGGAGACGGTGCTCCAGGCCAGGGTGCCGCGAGCATCGCTGTCCCGCGTCAGCTCGTACGACTACGCCGTCTCGTTCATCTTCATGCCGATCGGGTACGCGATCTGGGGGCCGCTTGCGGACGCGATCGGGATCCGGGCGACGCTGCTGCTCGCTGGAGGGATCGTGATTGCGACCAAGCTCGTGGTCGTGCTGGCGCCCGAGATCCGTCAGATGGGTCAGGTCGGGACTGCGACCGGGGCGGCCAACGACGAGGAGACCGCCGCCCCGGTCGCGACTTCCTAGGAACTCGCGGCGGCCTTCTTCCTGTTCGGAATATGGATCGCACGACCGAGCGCGACGAGGCCCGCCTCCTTGATCGCCTCGGAGAGAGTCGGGTGCGCGCACATGCCGTCGGCGACCGTCTCGACCGTCGCCTCGGCGTCGATCGCGACCGTACCGGCCTCGATCAGGTCGGTCACGTGGGGGCCGACCATGACGAGGCCGAGCAGCTCCCCGTACTTCGTCTCGTGGATCGACTTGACCCAGCCGACCGTCTCGTTCTGCATCACGGCGCGGGCGTTCGCGACCCACGGGAAGACGCCGACAGCGACGTTGTCGCCGTGCAGCTCGCGCGCCTCCGCCTCGGTCAGGCCGACGCCGGCGATCTCCGGATCGGTGTAGATCGGGCGGGGGACGGCCGGGGATCCGACCACGATGTCGTGACCCAGCGCGTTCTCGGCGGCGACCTCGCCCTCGCGGAAGGCGGTGTGCGCGAGCTGCCAGTAGCCGGCGCAATCGCCGACCGCGTAGATGTGTGGGATGGTCGTGCGGCGGCGCTCGTCGGCGGCGATCCCCTTCCGCTTGTCGAACTCGATCCCGGCGGCCTCGAGCCCGATTCCCTCGACCACGGGGCCACGACCGACGGAGACGAGCATCAGCTCGGCCTGCACCGTCTCGCCGTCGCCGAAATGGACGGTGAGCTGAGAGCCGTCGTCCTCGACCTTCGTGCACTGCTTGCCGAGCTGGACCGCGATTCCGCGCTTGCCGAAAGCCTTTGCGAGCTCCTTCGCCGCGTCGGCGTCCTCCTGCGGGATCAGCGCGTCGAGCATCTCGACGATCGTGACCTCGGAGCCGAAGCGCTGGAAGATCGAGGCGAACTCGCAGCCGATGATCCCGCCCCCGAGGATCACGAGCCGGCGCGGCACCTCGGTCGCCGCGAGCAGGCCCGTCGAGTCGACGCAGCGCGGCGAATCGAGGCCATCGATAGGGGGGCGAAGCGGAAACGAGCCCGTCGCGACGATCGCCGTCTTGAAGGTGACGTCCTCCCCGCCCTCGACCGCGAGTGTGTTCGCGTCCTTGAAGCTGCCCGCGCCCTTGACCCACTCGACGCCGTTCGCCTTGAAGAGGCCCGCGATCCCGCCGGTCATCTGCTTGACGACCCCGTTCTTCCACTCGGCCGCCTTGCCGAAGTCGAGCTCCGGCGCGCCGACGTTGACCCCGAGCTTGGCGAACGTCGCTTCCGCCTGGTGGATCGCGTGCGCGGTCTGCACCCACGCCTTCGTCGGGATGCAGCCCACGCGCAGGCAGGTGCCGCCGAGCTCCGGCTCCGCCTCGATGCAGACCACCTTCGCGCCCAATTGGGCCGCGCGAATCGCTGCGGTGTAGCCGCCGGGACCTCCGCCCAGGACGGCGACGTCACATTCCATGTCGAGTCAACTCCTCAGTCCGTAGTCAGGCTCGGTGATGCTAGCGAGGCCACCATCGTCCACGCCTCGGCGCCTTCGGTGACGACCTCGAAGCCGTGGCGCTCGTACAGCTTGCGGGCCGGATTGCCCGGCTCGACGCTGAGGCTGAGCTGCGCGAAACCGCCGTCGCGCGCCTTCTGCAGCAGCGCCTTCAGGAGCTCGTCGCCGATTCCGTGGCCTCGCTTCGAGGGAACGACGGCGATCGCGAGCTCGGGCGTCCCCTCGTTCACGTAACCGTAGCCCGGCTCGTCCGCCCGGAAGAGGCGGTACCAGGCCGCGCCGACCGGAAAGCCGCTCTCGAGCGCGATCACCGCGGTATCGCCGGCCCGTCCCCAGCCGCGCACGTAGCGCGAGGTGAGCGAGCCCGGGACGCGTTCGCGCCAGTAGTAGGCGTGGTGGAGCATGTCGCGCAGGAAGCGACCGTCCTGGGCCCCTCCTCTGCGCAGGACGACGGGCATCAGTGGCTCGTCCGGTGCCGTTCTCGCGTCTCTGGCGTGCGAGGCGCAAGCGAGGCTAGGACGCAGGGAGCGCTCAGGCTGGATTGCCTGGGCGCGACTGAGGACGACGCATCGCGCCGCGGATCGCGCGTCAGAGGCGCTCTGATCGGTGCCGGCCGAGCCACCTAGTCGAGCGACTGCGCGAGCTGGATGCGGTTGCCGTCCGGATCGAGTACGTCCAGGAGTCGAATCTCCCCCGTCAGCTCGAAGACCACGCCGACCTCGACTCCCGCCGCGCGCAGGCGGTCGGCCTCGGCCTTGACGTCGGGCACGTCGACGTGCGCGACGCCGCCCGCCTCCTCCGGCTCGCCCTCAGCTAGGGCGATCTCCATCCCGCCGTGCTCGAGCTTCGACCAGCGATCCTGGAAATCGACGAACGTCTCCTCGAAGCCCAGCGTCTCCCTGTAGAAGGCGCGGGCGGCGTCGAGGTCGCGAACGCGATACCAGACCGGCGTCGCGCCGCCGTTCATAGAGCGAGCGCCGGCTCCTCGAGCAGCTCCTTGACGGTGCGCAGGAACTCCGCCCCGTCGGCGCCGTCGATCGCCCGGTGGTCGCAGGTGAGCGTCAGAGACATCAGCGGTCGCACGACGACCTCGCCGCCGCGCGCCACGGGCGTCTCGACCGTCGCCCCGACCGCGAGGAT
Source organism: Gaiellaceae bacterium (assembly GCA_037720595.1). Lineage (GTDB taxonomy): Bacteria > Actinomycetota > Thermoleophilia > Gaiellales > Gaiellaceae > Gaiellasilicea. The sequence goes on from JBBJLW010000016.1 coordinate 44,212, forward strand.
CGCGGCCTGCGGCGGGTTGAGCACGGCCACGAACTGCTCGATCCCGTACATGCCGAGGTTGGAGATCGTGAAGGTGCCGTCCTCGAGGTCGCCCCGCTGGAGCTTGCCGTCGCGGGCGCGGGCGACAACGTCTGAACGGGCGGCGGCAATCTCCTGGATCGTGCGGCGGTCGGCATCGCGAATCACCGGCACGACGAGGCCGTTCGGTGCGGCGACGGCGATCCCGACGTGTGCAACCGGGAACCGGCGGATCGACTCGCCGGTGAAATGCGCGTTCACCGCCGGATGGCGGACGAGGGCGGCGGCTGAGACCTTCGTCAGCAGATCGCTGACGGTCGGCTTCGTCTCGCCCTCTGCGAGCCGCGCGACGAGGCGCTCGCGCAGCTCGAGCGCGCGAGTCATGTCCGCCGAGATGGTGAGCTGGAAGACGGGCGCCTGCCAGGCCTCGGTCAGCCTGCGGGCGATCGTCTTGCGGGTCGAGGTGAGCGCAATCTCCTCCACGTCGCCGGCCACGGCGGGGACCGCGGCGGCTGCCGGTTCGGCAACCTGGAAGCGCTCGACGTCGTCGGCGACGATGCGTCCCTCGGGGCCGCTGCCAATTACATGCGAGAGCTCGAGGCCCTTCTCGCGCGCGAGCCTGCGTGCGAGCGGCGAGGCCTTGACCCGGCCGCCGTCCGCGGCGGCGACAACCGGCTCCGCAGCCGCCGCTGCCGCGGCGGCTTCCTGCCCTCGGCGGCGCTGCTCGTCCATCTGTGGCGCGGACGAGCCTTCCGTCTCGGCCTCGTCCTTCTCCTCCACCGCGGCATCGGCTTCGCCGTCGCCCTCGGCGGCCGGCGCCTCGGCCGGAGCGGAGCCGTTGCCGGATGCGACTTCCTCACCCTCCTTGCCGATGACGCCGATCGTCGTGCCGACGTCGACCTCGCCCGAGTCGACGAGGATCTTCAGGAGCACGCCGTCGGCCTCGGCCTCGACCTCCTGCGTGACCTTGTCGGTGTCGAGCTCGTAGAGCGGCTCGCGTTTCTTGACGGCCTGTCCCTCGCTCTTCAACCACTTGACGATCGTGCCGGACTCCATGCCCTGGCCGAGCCGCGGGAGCTTGACGTCCGTCGCCATCAGCTTCGAGCCACGGTGCGCTTGACGGCCTCGAGCACATCCGCGGCATGCGGCACCGCCCACTGCTCCATCGCCGGGGCGAACGCGAGCGGGGCGAACTTGGCGCCGACCCGCTCGATCGGTGCGTCGAGATAGTCGAAGGCCCCGTGCTGGACGACGGCCGTCAGCTCTGCGCCGAATCCACCGCGCGTGACCGCCTCGTGCGCGGTGACGCAGCGGTTCGTCTTCTGCACGGAGGCGATGATCGCCTCTTCGTCGAGGGGCAAGAGCGTCCGAGGGTCGAGCACCTCGACGGAGATTCCGAGCGTCTCGGCCTCCTCCGCCGCCTTCAGCGCCTCCGGCACCATCCGACCGATCGCGATCACGGTCACATCGGTGCCCTCGCGCATGATCCGCGCCTTCCCGAACGGAATCGGCTCGAGCTCCTCCGGAACCTCGCTCTTGAGCGGATAGAGCAGCCGGTGCTCGAAGAAGACAACCGGGTTGTCGTCGTAGATCGCGCTCCAGAGCAGGCCGCGGACGTCTTCGGCCGTCGACGGATAGACGACCTTGAGCCCGGGCACGTGGACGAACCACGACTCGAGCTGCTGCGCGTGCTGCGCACCCGGGCTCCAGCCGGCGCCGCCCTGAGTCCGGATCGTGAGCGGCACCTTCAACTGGCCCCCGCTCATCGTCCGGTGCTTCGCGGCCTGGTTGACGAGCTGCTCCATCGAGAGCGTCAGGAAATCCTGGTACATGATCTCGACCACCGGGCGCATTCCTTGCATCGCGGCCCCGATCCCGGTGCCGACGATGGCCATCTCGGAGATCGGCGTGTTGCGGACTCGCTCGGGCCCGAACTCGGCGAGCATCCCCTGGGTCACGCCCATCGAGCCGCCCATCTCGGCGATGTCCTCGCCCATGATGAAGACGTCGTCGTCTTCGCGCATCGCGCGCGAGAGCGCGTCGCGGACTGCCTCGCGGTAGGTCAGCTCAGGCATAGACCCACTTGAGCGCGTCCTCGGGTTTGGGATCCGTACCCGCTTTCGCGAACGCAACCGACTCCTCGACGATCGCCGTCACCTCCGTGTCGAGCTGCTCGAGCTCGTCGTCGGAGAGCTCGAGGCGGGTGCGGAGGAGCTCGATCGGATCCTTCGTCTCGCGCAGCTCGTTGAGCTCGTCCTTCTCGCGATAGACCTGCGGGTCGCCGATGTAGTGCCCGACGAGCCGATACGTGCGGACGTTCAGGAAGACCGGGCCCTTGCCCGAGGCGGCGTGCGCGCGCGCTTTCTTCGTGGCCGCGAACACGGCCTCGACGTCCTGGCCATCGACGTCGACCGAGTGCATGCCGAAGGCGACCGCGCGTTGCGAGAGGTCTGTGATCGGTAGGTGCTGGCTCATCGGGGTGGATTCCGCCCAGCCGTTCATCTCGAGGACGAAGAGCGCCGGCACCTTCCAGAGCTGGGCGAGATTGAGCGACTCGTGGAACGTGCCCGTGTTCGTCGCGCCGTCACCGAAGAAGGCGACCGCGACCTTGCTCTCCTTGCGGAACTGATAGGCGAGCGCCGTTCCGGTCACCTGCGGGAGGCCGCCGCCCACGACGGCGTTCGCGCCGAGCATCCCGTTGGCGATGTCGTAGAGGTGCATCGAGCCGCCGTAGCCGCCCGAGCAGCCCTCGGTTTTCCCGTAGAGCTCTGCCATCACGGCGTTCGGGTGCGTCCCCTTCGCGAGGGTGTGCCCGTGCGCGCGATGCGTCGACATGATCGTGTCCTCGGGCTCGAGCCCCGCCATCACGCCGGACGCGACGGCCTCCTGGCCGATCGCGACGTGGAGGAAGCCTGGGAGCTCGCCAGCCCGGAAACGCTCCTCGACCTTCTCTTCGAAGCGCCTGATCAGGAGCATCTCGCGAAAGAGCTCGCGGAGCCGTTTGTCGGAGAGCGCGCCTTCGGAACGAGCTTTCTTCTCGACCTTCGCCATCTGGGGCTCCATTATGCTGACCCTCGCATGGGACTCGTCGAGGACTGGCGCCGGATCGAGCGTGACCTACCGGATGGCTGGGCGGACGCCCGGCTCGCCCTGAAGATCGCCGATCGAAACCGGCTCGACCGCGCGGCGGCGCTGCTCGGGCCTGCCAATCCCGGGCGCGGCGCCGGCGAGCTTCGCTTCTCCGCGATGCGATCTCCTGGAACCGGCGTCGGACCGGACGCCGTCAAGCGGCTGCTCGGCCGGCTCGAGGAGGAAGGCATCGCCGGACAGCTCCGGCTCCGGGAGGCGGTCGCGGGCCTGGTTGCCGATGACGAGCCGACGACGAGGCTTGTCGCGGGCTGGGACGCTGCGGTCGCGACGCTGCCGCCCGACTGGAGCGACCTCTACTGCGAGCTGGAGCTCAACTCGAGCGACTACCTCCAGCGAGGCGCGCTCCTCCTGGCGCCGATCAATCCTGCCCGGATCCCCGGCAAGTCGATGTTCCGCTTTCGGGTCGCCCACCGCTTCGGCTACGGGGCGTCGGAGCCGATGACCCGTCGCTGCCTCGCACGCGTGGACGACGAGGGCCTCACGGGACGCGTCTCGATCCTTCGAACCCTCTCGGACACCCACAACGTCGACACGCAGGGTCCCGTCTGGTACGTGGAAGGGAAGGCGGTATGACCGACACCGATCCTGTCTCATGGCTGCTGATCGAGCACGGCTGGACCGTGGTCGGTAGCGACGGCGCCGATCTCGGCAAGGTCGCCGAGGTCGTGGGCGACTCGGACAAGGACATCTTCAACGGGCTTTCCGTCTCGCACGGTTTCCTGCGCTCCAAGCGCTACGTGCCGGCGGAGAGCGTTGGGACGATCACGGAGGGGCGCGTCGAGCTCGACCTGGACGCGGACTCCTTCGCCGGGCTCGACGACCACGACGAGCCGCCACCATCCGAGACGATCCGCTCGGATACGACAGACCTCTAGGAAAGCTCTCGGACAAGCGCCTTCGCATCGGCGGCGCTGCCGGCGATCACGAGACACGTGTCGTCGCCCGCAAGCGTGCCGACGACCCGTGGATGGCGGATTCGGTCGAGCGCACGGGCGATTGCCGGGGCAGAGCCAAGCTCCGAGCGAATCACGACGATGTTCTGTGCGGCAGTGAGCCCGCGACCGTACTGGCTGAGGATCTCGGCGAGCGCGGCCCGCGGATCGCGGCCGCGTGGGCGGCCGGAGAGGACGTAGCGCGGCCGCCCCAGCTCGTCATCCACCTTCTCCACCGGGAGCTCGCGGAGGTCGCGCGACAGCGTCGCCTGAGTCACCGTGCAGCCGGCCGCGGCGAGGGCCTCCCGGAGCTCGAGCTGCGTGCCGATCCGTCGCCGCGTGATCACGCTCTCGATCAGTCGCTGGCGCTCGAGCTTCGTCAGCCGCGTGTGCCCGTGCATGGCCTCACCGTAGCCAGACGTTTGCCGAATTCCGGCCGTGGCAACGACGAGACCATGCTGCGCAAAGTTCTCTGGCTCGGTCTGTACGGTGTTCTCGGTGCCGCTTCGACGATGGCTGCGCGCCGCGCGGCGTCGGGGATTTGGCGCGTCGCAACGGGCGAGAAGCCACCGGCCAAGCGATGACGAAGGGCGACGAGGCGGTCGAGAAGGGCGCGGACAAGCTGGACGCGCTCGCCGACAAGGCGGCTGCGCGAGGCGGGCTCACCTCGAAGCTCGCCGACGAGTTGGCCGACGACGCGAGCTTCCTGCGCAAGCTGAAGCCCTCGCTGATCGCGGCACGCGCAAAAGGGGAGGCTCCGAAGGATCGAGAGCCCGGCTCGACGGAGGTCCGCGCTCCCTCCGGGCCTCAGCACAGGCCGCGAACGTCGGGCACCGACGGACCTAATCCGTTCGTCGTCGCCGGCGCTGCGTTCGGTCTGGGCTCGCTGCTCGCCAAGGCGATCGACTGGAGAGGCCATGCCCACCCGCGTCGATAACTCGTCCGGAGTCGGAGGCGCCGCGAAGCAGGTGGCGGAGCACGCCAGCTCCCTCGCGAAGCTCGAGCTCGAGCTGGCAGGTCTGGAGCTGAAGCGGAAGGTCGGCGCGCTCGGAGCCGGTCTCGGACTAGGTCTTGGGGCCGCGCTGTTCGCTCTCTTCGCATTTGGGTTCCTCCTCGCGACGGCCGCAGCCGCGCTCGCGCTCGTGCTCGACACCTGGCTTGCACTCCTGATCGTGACCCTCGGGCTGGTCGCCGTCGCAGCCGTTCTCGGCTTCCTGGCGCTCGGTCGAATCAAGAAGGGCACGCCGCCCGTTCCCGAGCAGGCGATCCGCGAGGCGAAGCTGACCACGGAGGCGCTGAGGGCCAATGGCAACCACTAGCCTGAACGGGCGTACGCCCGAGACGATCCGTCGCGAGATCGAGACCGAGCGCGAGCATCTGGCCCACGCCGTCGAAGACCTGCGCGAAGGGCTCGGCGCGGCGACGGACGTCGCCGGCAAGCTCCGCGCGAATCTTCCCGTGGTCGCCGCCGGCGCGCTCGGCGCGGGTTTCTTCCTCGCTGGTGGAATCGGCGCGACCATGCGCTTCCTCGCCCGCAAGGGCCGCGAGCGCTGAGATGTCGTCCCGCGCCGAGCGGGCCCGCGTCGGATCTCCCCCCGCCAGTCCTTACCGGCTCTCTCCGAGCCGCTGGATCGCGGTTTTCAAGCGCGCGTTCCGCGAGTTCCTCGCCGACGACTGCATGGGTCTCGCCCAGCAGATTGCCTTCAGCTCCCTGCTCGCGTTCTTCCCGGCCGTCGTCTTCCTGGTGGGTCTGCTCGACCTCGTCGATGCGTATCCGACGCTGAAGGATTTCCTCGCTCCGATCGCACCCGGCGATGTCCTGGAGACGATCGACACGCTTCAGCGGGAGACGTCCAAGAGCACCTCGGTGCTCGCGTTCTTCGTGGGCGCCGCCGGCGCCACCTGGGCCGCGAGCGGGGCGATGAACTCCGTGCTGAAGGCCGTCAACCGAGCCTACGAGCGCGTGGAGACCCGGCCGTTCTGGAAGACGAGGCTGATCGCGATAGTGCTCGTGATCCTGACCGGGATCACGACTGCCGGGCTCCTGCTGCTCATCGTCTTCGGCGAGCCGCTTGGCAACGCGATCGCCGAGCAGGCGAGGCTCGGCGGCGCCTTCGACCTCGTCTGGTCGATCGCCCGCTGGCCGATCGCGTTCGTCGCCGTTCTCTTCTTCTTCGCGATCGTCTACTACCTCGCGCCGAACGTCGACTCCCGCGACTGGCGCTGGCTGACCCCGGGCTCGCTCGTCGGCGGGATCCTGTGGCTCGCGCTTTCGGGGTTGTTCGCGCTCTACACGAGCTTCTCGGAGTCGTACTCGAAGACCTACGGCGCCCTCGCGAGCGGAATCGTGCTCCTCCTCTGGCTGAACTACTCGGCGTTCGCGCTTCTCTTCGGCGCGGAGCTGAACTCCGAGCTCGACCGCGAGGCCGAGATCCAGGCGGCCGGCGGCCCGGACGCGGGGCTCGTCAAGCCCAGCCGCCGCGGCTAGGTAACCGCGACCGTGCCGCGGAGCGTCACCGGGCTCTTGTCCGAGCGGAAGACGAGCGTGCCCCGCTTCAGCATCAGCTTCCAGGTGACCGTCGCGACCTGCGCGATCCCCGTCTTGCGGTCGACGCCGGCACCGGTGACGTGGAAGTTGTGCAGCTTCGTGCGATCGCGGACGGTGGCGACGTAGGCGCCTGCCTTCAGCGCGCGCACGCGGACCCCAGCCTGAGTGCGAAGCGAGATCGTGGCGCCCGGGCCGACGGTCGCGGTCAGCTTGGTCGCCGCCACGGGAGGTGGTGGAGGCGGCGGCGGGGGCGGACCCGTGCCGACATCGAACGCGCCTCGCATCGTGTTCGAATGCGGATCGCAGAGAAATGTGTAGCGCCCATCTCTGAGCGTGATCGTGAACGTTTGTGCGCCGACGTCTTCGACGGGCGTCACGACGTCCACACCCGGGCCGGAGAGGTGGAAGTTGTGCTCGGGCGAGCGATCGTCGACCGCCAGCTCATAGGTGCCTGGATCGAGCCTCTGGACGGGAAGGCCGTCCGCTCCGAGGAGTCCGATCGTGAAGCCAGGGCCGACGGTGCCGGTCAGCTTCCCGTCCGCGGCCAGCGCGACGGCAACCGATGCGGCACCGGCGACGGCGAGGAAGGCGGCGACGATGGAACCGCGGAAGCGCATCAGCCGACACTACGCGCTCGTGCGAAGATCGGATTGCGTCCCCACCGATGGATCGCGTACAGTCGCCTCCGTGAGGCTCGGGAAGAACGCGAAGGCGGATCTGATCCGTAATGTGCCGCTCTTCGCGCACTGCTCGAAGGGCGAGATCGCCGAGGTCGCGTCGATCGCGGACGAGGTCGATGTGCCCGCCGGCAAGGATCTTCTGCAGGAAGACGACCGCGGCCGCGAGTTCTTCGTCCTGTTGAACGGCGCGGCGGACGTCCGCAGCAAGGGGCGCAAGCTGAACACGCTCGGCCCCGGGGATTTCTTCGGCGAGATCGCGCTCGTCTCCCGCTCGCCACGGACGGCGACGGTGACCACGACCGAGGACTCGAGACTGCTCGTGATCACCGCCAGCGCGTTTCGCGGCTTACTCGATCATTCGCCGCGAATCCAGATTCGCGTGCTCGAGGCGCTCGCGGATCGCCTTGCACCAATTTCCTTCTAGGCTCTCAGCTCCGCTCCGAACCGCTCGGCGAGGGAGGCCACGATTCGCTCCCGGATCGGGGCCACGTCGGCGTCTGTGAGTGTCCGCTCGGGCGAGCGGAACTCCACTCGGAAGGCGAGCGACTTCTTCCCGGCCGGGATCGGCGGCTCGCGGAAATCGCTGAGGAAGCGCACGTCGCGCATCTCAGGGCCGGCGGCTTCGCGGGCAGCGGCGAAGATCGCGGCCGCGGGCACTCTGAGATCGACGACGAAGGCAAGATCCTGCTTGACCGGCGGGAACGTGATCACGTCTTCGTACTGGACGGGATCGCGGGAGCCGGCGAGCAGCAGCTCGAGGTCGAGCTCGAACGCGCTCCACTGTCCATCGAGCAGTTCCGGATGCAGCTCGCCGAGCCAGCCGGCTTCGACTCCGGCGGCGCGCCCAGGATAGAGGAACGGCTGCGTCGCGGGCGCGACCGAGAGCTCGACCTTCAGCGACCCGTAGAGGACCTCGAGCACGCCCTTCACGCGAGCGAAGCCACCCTCGACGAGCCCACCCACGCGCAGGTGTTCCTCGGGAAGCTCGGAGCCGCGCGGCAGGTAGACGCGCGCGATCTCGAAGAACGCGAGGCGCTCGTTGCCGGACGAGACGTTCCCGCGCGCAGTCTCCACGAGGCCGTGCAGCAACGTCGTCCGCATCGTCGCCTGGTCACCCACGGGATCCGGGAGCGTCAGGCCGCCCGGCTCGGCCGCGGTCGGGACGAGCGACGGCGTGTAGACCTCGGCCAGACCCGCCCCGACGAGCACGTCCTCGACGCGGCGGCGCAGACGCTGATTCGGTGAGAGCGATCCGAACATCGCGCGGCGCGCGGGCAGCGTGAATGGAACATCGTCGAGTCGCACGCGCGCGATCTCCTCGACGAGGTCGACCTCGCGGGTCACGTCTCGCGCGCGCCAGGTCGGCACGATCACGTCGTCGTCCGCGACCTCGAACCCAAATCGCTCGAGAAGCGAGCGCTGCTCCTCGGGCGGGGTTTCGAGACCGATGAGCCGATCGGCGCGCTCGGGCCGCAGCCGGACCACTTGGCGCTCCGGCAGCTCACCGTGCACGTCCGCGTGGCCAACCCAAGTTGCGCCCGTAAGCTCGACGAGAAGCTGCGTCGCGAGCGCCGCCGCTTGCGACGCGAGATGCGGATCGACGCCCTTCTCCCACCGGTTCGAGCCCTCGGTGCGCAGCTTCAGGCGCTCGGACGTCCGCAACAACCCGACCGGCTCGAAGTTCGCCGCCTCCAGCAAGAGCTCCGTCGTCGAGTCGCGTACCTCGGTTTCCTCCCCGCCCATGATCCCGGCGAGCGCGACGGCGCGCTCCCCGTCGGCGATCACGAGATCTGCAGCGACGAGCTCGCGTGCGGTTCCGTCGAGGGTGCGCAGCTTCTCGCCGGCGGCGGCCCGCCGAACGACGATCCGATCCTGCGCGAGCGTCGAGCGATCGAACGCATGGATCGGGTTGCCAAGTGCCAGCATCACGTAGTTCGTGACGTCGACCACGTTCGAGATCGGCCGCATCCCCGCAGCCGAGATCCGGGCACGGAGCCACGGCGGTGAGGCCGCGACTTCGACGTTCGCGAAGGTACGGCCGATGTAGCGCGGGCAACCGATGAGATCGTCGATTGCGATCTCGATGCTCTCATCGCCTCCCTGCTTCGGGTCGCGGCCGGGCGGCGGCTCGAGCTCGAGTCGGAAGAGCGCCGCCACCTCGCGCGCAAGACCGTAGACGGAGAGCAGGTCGACCCGGTTCCCGGTCGGCTCGACGTCCATGATCGCGTCGGCGAGCGGGAGCACGTCGGCGAGCGACGTCCCCGGCTCGGTTTCGGGGAGCACGAGGATCCCGTCGTGGTCGGCACCCAGCTCGAGCTCGCGCTCGGAGAGGATCATCCCGCGCGAGACCTCGCCGCGGAGCTTCGCCTCGCCGAGCGGCTGCTCCGCACCCGGGAGCCTCGCCCCGGGCAGAGCGACCGCCACGGTCGCGCCCGCGCCGAAATTCCAGGCGCCGCAGACGATCTGGCGCGGCTCGCCCTCGCCCACGTCCACCTGGCAGAGCTGGAGCCGATCGGCGTTCGGATGCTTGCCCGCTTCGAGCACGCGTCCGACGAGGAAAAGCGCATGGTTGCCGTTCTTGTCGATGGGGCCGCGCGCCTCGACCGTATTCACCTCGGCAGCGCTGATGCTGAGCCGGTGCACGAGCTCCGCGACCGGCATTTCGAGGGCGACGTAGTTACGCAGCCAGGACAGCGGCACCTTCATCTAGAACTGCCTCAAGACACGCAGATCGTTCTCCCAGAACGGCCGTATGCCCGGCACCGCGTGCCGCAACTGAGCGGTGCGCTCGAGTCCCATTCCGAAGGCAAACCCCGTCCACTCCTCGGGGTCGTAGCCGACGTTCGCGAACACCTGAGGATCGACCATCCCCGAGCCGCCCATCTCGATCCAGCCCGACTGCTTGCAGACGCGGCACCCCTCGCCGTCGCAGATCGGACACGAGACGTCCGGCTCCATCGACGGCTCGGTGAAGGGAAAGTAGTGCGTGCGAAAGCGGACCCGGCGCTCCTCGCCGTACAGCGCGCGCATGACGTAGCGCAGCGTGCCGCGCAGATCGGCGAGCGTCAGCCCCCGGTCGACGGCCAGCCCCTCGAACTGGTGAAAGGTCGTGAAGTGCGTCGCATCGATCGTGTCGCGCCGATAGACGCGTCCTATCGAGACTGCGTAGATCGGGGGCTCGCGCTCCTCCAACAGGTGGATCTGCGAAGGCGAGGTCTCGGTGCGAAGTAGCCGCCGCTCGTCGAAGAAGAACGTCTCGCGCGGCGAGCGCGCGTGATGCCAGTCCGGGAATGCGAGTCGATCGAAGTTGTACTCCATGGTCTCGACCTCGCGATCCTCGCGGACCTCGTAGCCGAGCCCGAGGAACGAGTCCTCGACGGCACGCCGCACCTGCGTGACGAGGTGCAGCTGGCCCTGCGGCGGCGCCTCGCCCGGCAGGGTGACGTCGAAGTCGGCGTCCTCGAGGACCGCGGTCGTGAGCTCGCGCTCCCGACGCTCGAGCGATTCCTCGATCGCGACGCGCAGGGCGTTCAGCTCCATACCCGTCTCGCGATCGCGCACCTCTCGCAGCGCCAGCTTCAGCTCGCTCTTCCGACCGAGGAAGCGGACGCGCGCGTCCTCGACCTCGTCGACAGTCGTGGCCGCCTCGATCGCGCTCAGAGCCTGGGATTCGAGCGCCTGGGCGTCCACGCGGGCGACTGTACCATCGGCCGGCGTGACCGATCCCAGCCCGTACGACGCCATTGCGAGGGTGTACGACTCGTGGAGCGCGAGCGTTGTCGAGGACGTCGATTTCTACGTCGAGGAGGCGCTGGCCGCGGGCGGTTCGGTCGTCGAGCTCGCCTGCGGAACCGGCCGGATCGCAATTCCGATCGCGCTCGCAGGCGTGCCGGTGATCGGCGTCGACGGTTCTCTCGGGATGCTCGAGATCGCCCGCGAGCAGGCCCTCACCGCCGGCGTCGACGCGCTCGTCGACCTCCGTCACGGAGATCTGCGCGAGCCGCCGGTCACCGAGCGCGTGCGACTCGTGCTCGTCCCTTTCCGCTCGCTGCTCCACATGACGACGGAGGCCGATCGCGCGCATGCCCTCGCCGCCGCCTACACCCTGCTCGAGCCCGGCGGCCGGATGGTCTTCGACGTCTTTGCCCCCGGCAAGGAGGACGTCGAGGCGACGCACGGACGCTGGCTCGAGCGCGAGCCGGGGATCTTCGAGCGCGCCGACTGGGACGAGGGAGAGCGGACGCTGACTCTCTCTGTCCGCCGCGGCGAGGAGGCGTCGACGATGCTGCTCGCCTGGCTCTCGCCGGTCGAGTGGTCGCGCCTCCTCGAGCGCGCCGGCTTCGAGATCGAGGAGCTCTACGGCTGGTTCGACCGCCGTCCCTACGGTGGCGGGGAGGACGTCGTCTTCGTCGCCAGGCGGCCCGAGTGATTGCGTCGCCGACCCGGACTCCGGCTGGATCCAGCGGGATCTCGGTGTGGTGCTCGAGCCCGAGACTCTTGACCGGCGCGACGTTGAAGCCCGCTACGGCAGGGATGTGAAGAGACCACAACGGTTGGCATTCGTCCTGGCGTATCGGGTACGGTCGGCCCATGCTCTGGATCGTTCTCGGCGTGGTCGTCTTCATCGTGCTCGCGCTCGTCCTGCTCTACAACCGGCTCATCCGGCTGCGGAACCGTGTCGAGAACGCGTGGGCGCAGGTCGACGTCCAGCTCAAGCGCCGCTACGACCTGATTCCGAACCTCGTCGAGACCGTCAAGGGCTACGCCGCTCACGAGCGCGAGACCTTCGAGGCCGTCACGAACGCACGAACGCGTGCTCAGGCCGCGCAGGGGCCCGCCGAACAGGGCGCCGCAGAGGGCATCCTCGGGCAGGCGCTCGGCCGCCTCTTCGCGGTCGCAGAGGCGTATCCGGAGCTTCAGGCCGACGAGAACTTTCGCCAGCTCCAGGACGAGCTCGCGCAGACGGAGAACCGGATCGCGGTCTCCCGCCAGGTCTACAACGACACCGTCCTCACCTACAACAACGCGATTCAGACGGTACCGACCGTCTTCATCGCCGGCATGTTCGGGTTCGCGAAGAAGGACTTCTTCGAGACGGAGGAAGCGGCCCGGGAGGCGCCACGCGTCACGTTCTAGCGGGACTGACCGTCGCCGTTCTCGCCGCCCTCGGGCCGGTCGGGAACGCGGGGGCCAAGTCCTTCATGCTTCCGACCGCCGACGTTCTCGTCCAGGTCGAGCGGGACGGCGCCCTCGTGGTCGACGAGCGGATCACGTTCAGCTACGACGGCGATTTCAGCGGCGCGTTCCGCGAGATCCCGCTCGAGGACGGCCAGAGGATCGATGACGTTGCCGTCTTCGAAGGCGAGCGGGCCTACGCGCCGGGGGCGTCCGCCGAGCTGGGTTCGAGTGGCTCGCCCGACACCTTCGGCACGATCGAGACGGGCAAGGGGTTGCGGATCGTCTGGCACTACCGCGCGCTCTCGGAGGAGCGCACATTTCGAGTCCACTACCGGCTGAGCGGCCTCGCGACCGCCTACGACGACGTCGTCGATCTCAACCTGAAGGTCTGGGGAGACGAGTGGCAGACCGGCCTCGGACGCTTGACCGCGCGGCTCGTGGCGCCCGGCGAGGTCACGCGCGCGTGGGGTCATCCGGTCAGCGTTCGCGGCGACGTCACGCTCGACGGCTCGATCGTCCGCCTGCGCGCGCTCGACGTTCCCTCGGAGCAGTTCGTCGAGCTGCGCGCGCTCGTCCCGCGGCGCTTCTTCACCTCGACCGCTGCGATGGCGGTCGAGGCGGGAGCAGGGCTCGAGAAGATCGTCGCCGAGGAGCGCGAGGACGCGGCGGCGTACGAGCGCGACCGGGGAAAGATCGACGAGGCGCTCGACAACCTGCCGCGCACGATCGCGATCCTGCTCGCGCTCGCGCTCGGCCCCGCGCTTCTGATCGCCGGCCTCGTCTGGTGGCGGTATGGCCGCGAACGCGAGACGACGTACGACCGCGAGTACGAGCAGGAGCCGCCGACGGAGACGCAGCCGGCACTCGTCCCGTCGCTGCTCGCCCAGGGCGGCACGCCTGGCTCGCTCGAGTTCACCGCGACCCTCTTCGACCTGATCAGGCGCGGGCGCTACCGCTCGGCCCCGGTCACCACCGAGCGGAAGATCTGGGGCGGACTGAGGACGCAGCAGGTCGCGGATCTCGAGCTGGAGCTCGACGATCTCGAGGCGCCGGTGGAAGCGTTCGAAGCTCCCGTCGCCCAGGTCGTCGACGGAATCCTCGCCGACGGGCCCGAGCGGCTCTCACGCTTCCGCGACCGGATCGAGGAGCACCGCACCAGCAACTCGACGCGCTTCACCTCGTTCAAGTCCGGAATCGACGCGGAGATCACCGGTCGGAAGTGGTTCCAGAACCATGGCATCGTCCTGCTCCTCGGAGGCGCTGCTCTGCTCGCGGTCGTGGGAGGGCTGTTGCTCTTCGGCGGATTCGAGTCGTTCGACTCGGTGGCGCCCACGTGGCGTAGCAACGTCGTGCTCGCGCGCGGCGGGTGTGGGCGCGGAAACGCGGGGGTGCTCGTCGTCGCGGCCTTCAATCGACGCCTCTGGCGTCGGCGCTCACCGGAGGCCCAGGCGGAGGCCGAACGGTGGGAGGCCTTTCGTCGCTACCTCACCGACTTTCCGCGGCTCCAGGAGGCGCCGCCGGCGACGCTCGAGCTCTGGGAGCGTTTCCTCGTCTATGGGATCGCCTTCGGGATCGCCGAGCGCGTCCTCCAAGGCGCCCAGCTCCATATGCCCGAGGCGCTGGCGCAGACTAGCTCGCTCTACTGGATCGGCCCGTACGGCGACCTCGGCTCCGGCCCGACCTCGATGGCGATCGGCGATCTGGCGGCCGGCTTCGGCTCGGCGCTCGCACCTCCCTCCTCCGGCTCCGGCGGGATGGGTGGCGGGTTCTCGGGCGGAGGCGGCGGGGGCGGCGGTGGAGGTGGAGGTGGCGCTTGGTGACGTGCCCGCAAGAGACATCTGGCGTAACCCACGGATTCAGGGCACGATTCAGCGATGATGTCGGAGGACGATGTCACGTCTATCATCGAGGCCCTGTTCGATATCCGGACCGAGCTTCGCCGGATAGTCGTATTGCTGGAGGAGAACGATGGCGAGCAAGGAAACGAAGCGACGGATTCGTGAGGAGATCGCAGCCGATCAAGCTCGCTACGACGAGGTGACCAGACGCCTCAAGGAGCGCATCGAGCGTGGGCGGGCGAAACCTCAAGAAGACCGACGCGACCGCTCGTAAAGCGCGATCGCGCCGGCGGCGGCGACGTTGAGCGACTCCGCCGCACCCGGGGTCGGGATCGTGGCGACTTCGGCGCTCTGAGCCACTAGGTCCTCCGGCAGCCCCTCGCGCTCGGCTCCGAGCAGGAACGTCACGGGGCCTGCGAGGTCGAGCTCCTGAAGCGGACGCCCGCCGTGAGCGGCGAGCGCGATCCACGGCTTCGGGGCATCCTCGAGCGCGAGCAGCGGGACGCGGAAGATCGCCCCGGCCGACGCGCGTAGCGCCTTCGGGCCGAGCGGGTCTGCGCATCCGGGCGAGAGCGCGAGCGCAGCACCGAAGGCGTCCGCCGCGCGCAGCAGGGCGCCGACGTTGCCGGGATCCGTCACGCGCCAAAGGGCAAGTGTCGTCTCGCGCTCGCCCCGCGGCAGATCGGCCTGACGGTAGACACCGATCGCGCGAGCCGGATGCGGCAGCGTCGAGAGGTCGGCGAGCAACTCCTCCTCGACGGTCTCACCGGAGACGAGGAGCTCGATCGGCTCGATTCCGGCTGCGCGGGCCGCTTCGACGAGATCCTCGCCCTCGACCACGAAGAGCCCGAGCTCGGCCCGCTTGCGCTTCTGCGCGATCAGCTTCCGGACGAGCTTCAGCGTCGGATTCGTCCTCGACGTGATCACGCGAGCCACTCGATCCATGCGCCGTGGAAGTCGGCGTGCGCGACAAGCTCCGGTCCGTTGCCGGGCCAGAGCTGCAGCCACAGGCCCCAGTAGTCGTGGACGTCCTCGGCGGGACGGGCTGTCCACACGAACGCGAGCGATCCGTCGCGGCCGGCCTCCGCGAGCGAATCTCCGACGCGCTCCCAGTCCCCGTAGGAGAGGTAGCCGAGAACGGCGGTCTCGAAGACGACCGTGAGTACATCCGGGTCATGCGCGGCTAGGAGTTCCGGCAGCAACTCGGCGAGGTCTCCGCGCAGAAGCGTCGGCGGTGCGCACCGCACCGCCTCGATCGCCTGGTCGAGCCGCTCGAGCCTGCCCTCCTGCCCCGGCCAGACGAACGAGCGCAACCACAGCGCTCCCTCCTCGGTCGTCACGTCTACCGGGTCGAGGTCGACCCCGATCCGGCGGCGCACTCGCGGCTGGAGCTCGAGCAGCTGCGCAGGTACAGGCGGGTGCTCCTCGCCGTCGAGCTCGAGCAGCGCGTCCTGTGGGCCCGAGCTCCCGGCGTCGTAGGCGTACTGGTAACGATCCCAGAGCAGGTTGAACCCCGCGCTGGAGCCGAGCTCGATCACGTCGAACGTCGGGGCGTCCGTGCGGCGCGAGAGCTCGAGGAAGCACGGCAGCAGCACCCACGAGCGGCGAACCTCGTTCGTCTGGATGGAGCGCGCGGCGAGCCGCCGAAGATCATCGTGCTCGAGCGCCGCGTCGAGATCCTCCCAGCTGGCGCCGCCGGAGAGGACGAGCGCATGCAGCCCGCCGAGGAGGCGGAGCGGCGCATCCCACGACATCTCGCCGACGAGCGTCGGCGCGCGCGGATCCTCGGCGAGGCGCCGGCACAGGTCGACATAGAGAGGCGAGCGGCCCTCGCACTGCCCCGCTTGGGAGCGAAAGATCTCTGCCTGCGTGCTCAGGCGGCCTGGGCGGATTCGTTCGCCGCTTTCGCCTGCTCGGCGACGGCCGCGAACGCGGCGGGGTCGCTGACGGCGAGGTCGGCGAGCACCTTGCGGTCGAGCTCGATCCCGGCCTTGTGGACACCCGAGATGAACTGGTTGTACGACATCCCGTTCACCCGCGCGGCGGCGTTGATCCGCACGATCCAGAGCTGCCGAAACGTCCGCTTCTTGTTCTTGCGGTCGCGGTAGGCATAGACGAGCGAGTGCTCGACCTGCTCCTTTGCGTACTTGTAGCTCGACTTCTTGAGCCCCCAGTAGCCCTTCGCCTGCCCGAGGACCTTGCGGCGCTTCTTGCGCGCGTGAACGGATCGCTTAACTCTTGGCATCTGCGCCTACTTCAGCCCCAACAGGCGCTTGATCCTCGGCACGTCCACCTTCGCGACCGGATGATCCTGGCCGAACGCTCGCTTTCGCTTCGCCGACTTGTGCTCCAAGTTGTGGCTCTTCATCGCGTGCCGGCGCGTCAGCTTGCCGCTGCCCGTCACCTTGAATCGCTTTTTCGCCCCGCTCGATGTCTTCACTTTCGGCATCAGTCTTCACTCCTGCGTTCTTGGTTGGGCCCAGCAGCATCACCATGTTGCGACCGTCGAGTAGCGGCGGCGATTCGACCGCGCCGATCTCCTTGATCTCCTCTGCGAGCCGGAGCAGCAGATCGCGGCCTCGCTCCGGGTGCAGGTTCTCGCGTCCCCGGAACATGATCGTGACCTTGACCTTCGCGCGCTGGTGCAGGAAACGCACGACATGGCCCTTCTTCGTCTCGTAGTCGTGGATGCCGATCTTCGGCCTGAACTTGATCTCCTTGATGTTGATCTGCTGCTGGTGTTTCCGCGCGAGCTTGGCTTTCTGCTCCTGCTCGTAGCGGTACTTCCCGTAGTCCATCACCCGCGCGACCGGCGGGTCAGCTTGGGCGGCGACTTCGACCAGGTCGAGCCCCTTCGAGTACGCGTACTCCCGCGCCTCGTCCGTCGATTTGATCCCGATCTGCTCCCCGTCTTCGCCCACCAGCCGGACGTTCGGAACCCGGATCGCCTCGTTGATCCGATCCTGCGGCTGCGGGCGCGTGCGGTCTTCCGGGCGCCGTCTCGGTCTCAAAGGGCCTTCACCAAGCTACGAATCCTCTCTCTCAAACGACAAGAACCGCTGCAAGCAGCGGCCACATTTCCTCGTCCAACCGGGTCGGTTGAACCCCCGCGAACGCCAATCAACGAGTGGCTCCGGGAGGTGAGGGGCAGTGATCCGCTCCTTCTTTCAGGGCTGGATCGTAGCAAGCTCTGCACGGAAGTCGGCGATCAGCTCCTCGAGGCTCCGCGTCGACTGCTCACCGCCGCGGGCGCGCACGGCAAGAGCGTCGTCCGACTCCTTGTCGCCGTAGACGACGGTGAAGGGGATCTTCTCGAGCTCTGCCTCGCGGATTCGCTTGCCGAGCGTCTCGTCCCGCTCGTCCACGTCGACGCGGAATCCGTCGGTCTCGAGGCGTCGGCGCAGGTCCTGGACGGCCTCGCGGTGCTTCTCGGCGACCGGGATCACGCGCAGCTGGACGGGAGCCAGCCAGAAGGGGAAGGCGCCGCCGAAATTCTCGATCACGATCCCGAGGAAGCGCTCGTACGAGCCGTAGAGCGCCCGGTGCACGACGACAGGCGTGTGCTCGGCGTTGTCGGCGCCCATGTAGGTGAGCCCGAAGCGCGCGGGCATCTGGTAGTCGATCTGGATCGTCCCCATCTGCCAGCTCCGACCGAGCGAGTCCCCCATGAAGAGGTCGATCTTCGGGCCGTAGAAGGCGCCCTCGCCGGCGGCGATCGTGAACGGGATCTCGTGGCGCTCGAGCGCGAGCTGGAGCGAGCCCTCGGCCCGGTCCCAGGTCTCGTCCTCGCCCAGCTTGTTGTCGGGCCGGGTCGCGAGCTCGGCGCGCGCCGACATCCCGAACAGACCGTAGAGGTAGCGGGCGTAGTCGATCATCCCGTCGATCTCCGGCTGGATCTGATCCTCGGCGCAGAAGACGTGGGCGTCGTCCTGGACGAAGAGCCGCGCGCGCAGCAGGCCGTGGAGCGCGCCGGCGAGCTCGTTCCGGTGCAGCGAGGCGGCCTCGGCGAACCGGAGCGGAAGATCGCGGTAGCTGCGGAGCCGGCTGCCGAAGAGCAGCATGTGCCCCGGGCAGTTCATCGCCTTGACGCCGAGTCGCTGCTCGTTGGCCTCGAGCGTGAACATCAGGTCTTCGTACTTCGGGTAGTGGCCGGACGTAACGAACGTGTGCTCGTCGTAGATCAGCGGTGTGCGTACGTCCTCGTAGCCGCGCCTCGCGTTTTCTCGCCGGCGGATGCGTTCGAGTTCGTCCCAGAGCACGGTCCCCTTCGAATGCCAGAACGGTGCGCCCGGAGCGCGCTCGGAGAAGTGGAAGAGGTCGAGCTGCGGCCCCAACTTACGGTGATCGCGCCCCTTCGCGAGCTCGAGCCGCTCCAGGTGCGCGTCGAGGTCGGCCTGGGTGTAGAACGCCGTGCCGTAGATCCGCGTCAGTTGCGTGTTGCGCTCGTCGCCGCGCCAGTACGCGCCTGCAAGCGAGGTCAGTTTGACCGCCTTGATCGGCGTTGAGTCCTGGAGGTGTGGGCCCCGGCAGAGATCCGTGAACCCTTCCTGGCTATAGAGGGAGATCGTGCCCTCGGCGGTCTCGACGAGCTCGACCTTGTACGGCTCGTTCTCCTCGAGGAACCGCTGCTTCGCATCGGCCGCGGAGATCTCCTCGCGCTTCCACGTCCGACCCTCGCCGAGCAGGCGGCCGATCTCCGACTCGATCCGCTCGAGGTCGTCCTCGCGGATCGGCTCCGGGAACTGGAAGTCGTAGTAGAAGCCGTTCTCGATCGGGGGGCCGATCGCGATCTTTACGCCCGGGTAGAGCCGCCGAACCGCCTCCGCGAGCAGGTGGGCGGCCGAGTGGCGCAGGACATAAAGCGCGTCCGGGTCGGAGGTATCGCGCGTCGTGAGGAACTGGATCGGCTTTCCGTCCTCGAGCGGCAACCGCACGTCTTGCACGCTCCCGTTCGAGCGCACGAGCACGGCCTGCTCGGCCAGCTTCGGCCCGATCGCGCGAGCTGCATCGAGCCCGGTCGCACCGTCGGGAAGTTCGAGTTCCTTGCCATCGGGCAGGATCGCCTTCATGACAGATCAGGATACGCACCCACGCGAAGACGATCGCAACGAGGAACTCGAAGGCTCGCCCGTCCCGGATCCGGAGGAGGAGCAGGGCGACGCCGAGGACGTTCCGGGCGCCGACTAGTAGCGAAGGCGCATGGCCGGCCAGGAGCGGCAGTCGTTTTCACGATCGTGCGCGAGGGTACCCCTGGCACGAGAATCGACGGAAGGAGAAGACCATGCATCACACCGTTCGCGATGCCATGACGGCGAATCCGACGACGGTCGAGGGCAGCACGACAGCCGAGGAGGCTGCCCGCACGATGAAGTCCGAGGACGTCGGCTCGCTCCCGATCCTGGACGGGAACCGGCTCGTCGGCGTGATCACCGACCGGGATCTCACCCTCCGCGTACTGGGAGAGGGCAGGGGCGGCGAGACGACCGTCGGCGAAATCGCTTCGAAGGACGTCGTCACGGTCGATCCGCAGCAGAGCCTGGAGGAAGCAGCCCGTCTGATGGCGGAGCACCAGTTGCGGCGCCTCCCGGTCTGTGAGGAGGACGGCAAGCTGGTCGGGATCGTCGCCCAGGCGGACATCGCCCAGTCCGGTCACGACACGCTCACCGGCGAGACGGTGCAGCAGATCTCGAGCTAATGCCGAGCAAGAAGGCCGCCGGTCGCAAGGGCGGCAAGGCCACGGCGCGCAAGTCGTAGACCTTCTCGGCTCGCCGCGTCCGTGAGGCGCGGCGAGCCGTGCTCGATCGCACGTCCCTCATCGGGGCTGCAGGACTTCGGCGACGCATCCGATAGTGGATGGGATGCCCGCCGCCGTCTACAGGGGCCCATTCGCCCGCCGGCAGGCCGAGCGCCTGCTGTGGCGCGCCGGCTTCGGCCCGCGCCGCGGCGAGGCCGAGGCGCTCGCGAAGCTCGGCCTCGAAGGCGCGGTCCGCACGCTGACCCGGCCGCGAGCCGAGCGCTTCCTCGGCGCAGCGCCCCGCGACGACAAGGGTAGAGCGCTCGCTCCGACCGATGCATGGGGCCACGACCACATCTGGTGGCTCGACCGGATGGTCCGCACCTCCCGCCCGCTCGTCGAGCGGTTGACGCTCGTGTGGCACGACTGGTTCGCGACCTCACTCGCCGGCGTCGGCTCGCAGAAGCTGATGCTGAACCAGAACAAGCTGCTGCGCACTCGCTCGCTCGGCTCGTTCGGGACGATGCTGCACGAGATCACGCGCGATCCGGCGATGCTGCTCTGGCTCTCCGGGACGAAGAACACGAAGTGGTCGCCGAACGAGAACTACGCCCGCGAGTTGATGGAGCTCTTCACGCTCGGCGCCGGCCGCGGCTACAGCGAGCAGGATGTGCGGGAGCAAGCGCGGGCGCTGACCGGCTTCGACAACGAGTGGCGTCGTGGTCTCGGCGCGCACAACTTCCATTTCGAGCGCAAGCGGCACGACGCCGGGACGAAGCGCATCTTCGACAAGAGCGGCTCCTTCGACTGGCAGGACGCCGTGCGCCTCTGCCTGCGCCATCCAAACCATCCCTCGTTCTTCGTCGAGAAGCTCTGGGGCTATTTTGTCCCCACCGCGCTCGACGGGGCAACGCGCCGCTCGCTCGAGCAGCTCTACCGTCCCGATCTCCAGATCCGCCCGGTTGTCGAGGCGATCCTCCGCCACCCCGCGCTCTACACCGGGCCGCGCATGGTGAAGCCCCCTGTCGTCTACACGGCAGGGCTTCTGCGGGGCTGCGGCCGTGGGATCGACACGACTTCATGGTCGTGGATCTCGAACATGGCCGGTCAGCGCCTCTTCATGCCCCCGAACGTGTCCGGCTGGGACGACGACCGCTGGTTGGACACCGCCACGTTCCGCGGCCGCTGGACGACTGCCAACCAGGCGGCGCGGGCGTTCTCGGTCACCGACAAGCAGGCGGGCTCGATTTCGGGCGACCCGGAGAAGCTCGTCGCCGCGGCGATCGCCTTCTGGGGCTCGCCGACGGTCCGCCCCGAGACGCGCGCCGCACTGCTCGAGTTCGCGCGGCGCTCGATGCACGACGCCAACCAGAGCTGGAAGCGCAAGTCCTACCCGGTGCTCGTCACGAACGCGCTCCGCCAACTCGTCGCCGTGTCCCCCGACCTCCAGACCTGCTGAGGACGCCGATGGCCCGCTGCTGCACCGACTTCAGCCGCACGGACGCGCTCCGGCGCGCGGTGGCGGAGGCCGGCCGCGGCCTCCCCGCGATCGAGCCGGGGATGCCTGTCCCCGCAGGCACCGGGCTGACGCGCCGCAGCTTCGTCGCGCGGAGCACCGGGCTGGCGCTCGCCGTCTACGGCGGCGGGGCTCTGCTTCCGCGCGCGCTCGAACACGGCATCGAAGCCGCAGGCGCGGCCGGCCCACAGCGTGTGCTCGTCTCGGTCTTCCTCGACGGCGGCGCCGACTCGCTCTCGCTCCTCTTTCCCTCCGGCGACCCGCTCTACCGGCGGCTGCGCCCGAAGCTCGCGCTGCCGGAGTCCGCCGGAGTCGCGTTCTCGGAGGACGCCCGGCTGCGCTGGCACCCGTCGCTCGCGGCACTCGCCCAGCTCCACGGTGAGGGCAAGGTCTCCGTCCTCCCCGGTGTCGGCTACACGGGCGCCGACCAGTCGCACTTCACCTCACGGCATTACTGGGAGGTCGGGGCG
Organism: Gaiellaceae bacterium; assembly: GCA_037720595.1. Classification (GTDB taxonomy): domain Bacteria; phylum Actinomycetota; class Thermoleophilia; order Gaiellales; family Gaiellaceae; genus Gaiellasilicea. The sequence goes on from JBBJLW010000016.1 coordinate 66,276, forward strand.
ACGAGCGAGAGAATGACCACCGGCTGGCTCGGGCGCTACCTCGACCGCGTCGGCTCGCCGGACAACCCTCTGCAAGGCCTGTCTCTCGAGTCGCGCCTCCAGCCCGCGCTCGCAACGGCGCGCATGCCGGTCTCCTCGATCGACGGCCCTGACCGCTACGACTTCTGGACGCGAGGTGTCTGGGGCGATGTGGAGAAGCGCCTGCTCGAGGCGATCGGCTCCCTCGGGCGGTTGCCGACAGGTGGCGACGCTGCGCTCGCGCAGGCGAGCAGCGTGGCTCGACAGGCGGCGAGGTTGCGCGAACAGCTCCTGCCGTTCGCGCCCAAGAACGAGAACAGCCCGGGCTTCACGAGCCCGGTTCAGTACCCGGCGGCCGAGGATGACGAGTTCCCCCGTCGGCTCGCCGGCCTGCGGCGATGCTCGCGGCGAGCCTTCCGATCCGCGCGGTCGCTCTGAACGCACCCGGGATGTACGACACGCATGACGACCAACCGGGCGAGCTCGCGGCAGGGTTGAAGCTGACCGCCGAGAGCCTGCTCGCGTTTCAGCGGGACCTCGAGGCGCGAGGGCTCGCCGATCGGGTGCTCGTGCACGTCTGGTCGGAGTTCGGGCGCCGCGCGAAGGAGAACGGCTCGAACGGGACCGACCACGGTGCCGCAGGCACAGGCTTCCTGATCGGCAGCCGCGTGCGAGGCCGAATGATCGGTGAGTTTCCGGGACTCGCGACCCTCGACGAGGACGGAAACCTCCGCGCGACCTCCGACTTCCGAGGTCTCTACTCGGCTTTGCTCGAGGATTGGCTCGGAACGGACGCCGAGGCGATTATCCCCGGCGCAAAGCGCTTCGCCCGGCCGACCATCCTTCGATGATCGCGCTCGCGCTTGCGATCGTTGCCCTCCTCCCCGCGCCGGCGCGCGTCCAGGTTGGCGCGGACGAATACGGCTATTCGCTCTCGCGGCAATCGATCAAGGCCGGCCCGGCGCTCGTCCAGCTCGTCAACTTCGGCGAGGACGAGCACGATCTGCTCCTGCGTCGCGCCGGCGGCACGCGCACCTACGTCGTCGGCAAGGTGCGTCCGGGGCGCACGACCGAGCTCGAGGCGCGCTTCCTCGCCGGCCGCTTCACGCTCTGGTGCTCGCTGGGGGATCACCGCCGGCGCGGGATGAGCGCGACACTCGTCGTCCAACCTTCCTGAGTCGAGAGTAGGATCGTGGCTCCCTCGCTCTGGAAGGAGCACCTATGTCGTTCATGGACAAGCTGAAGGCGATGTTCACCGGCGGTTCGGACTCGCATGATCATTCGCACGACGGGCACGACCACTCGCACGATCATGGGGTCGCAGTCGACGACGTGCCTCCGGCACCCGCCGCACCGCTCGATCCGCTCGGGACATCGATGCCCGAAGCCGGGCCGGTCCCGACCTCGATCCCGCCGGCAGCCGGAAGTGAGGACGAGAGGGCTAGCTAGGCCTCGTGCGGCCAGGGGCTGCTGGCGACGACCACGCCGTAGAGGACGTGGTCGGCAACGAGCGCAGTACGCTCGGTGAAGGAAGGCTCGTTCTGTCGATGGAGGTGGAGGCTCGGAGCGAGCGCGAGCGCGAGCTCGTAGCCGAGCCAGACGGCCGCCCCGTACAGCGGCCCCGACCACGCCTGCCTGCGAACGAGCGTCGGCAAGAGACCGAACGCGGCGCCGCCGATCCCGCCGTAGGCCCAGGGTGCCAACTCGACTACGACGTCGCGACGCTCCGGCGGGATTCGGCCGGCATACCCTCGAGCGCGACCCTCTCGGGCGGAATCCGCTCCACGAGCCCCAGCCCCATGTGCGAAGCATCATGACTTCTGCGCCGCACCCTGGCAAACGCGACAATCGTCGCAGTGGAGCGCCGCGCCTTCGTCGTTCAGGGAATCGTGCAGGGCGTCGGCTTCCGGCCCTTCGTCTACGGGATCGCCAGGGAACACGCTCTCGGAGGCTTCGTCCTGAACGACGGCGAGGGAGTCGTGATCGAGGTGGAGGGCGAGGCGTCCGCCGTCGAGCGGTTCGCACAGGCGCTCGTCGACGAGGCCCCGCCGCTCGCCCAGATCGACGACGTCCAGGCCCGGTCGCTCGAGCCACGCGGCGAGACGGAGTTCCGGATCCGCGCCAGCGAGGCCCGGGGCTCGAGCGCGCTGATCCCGGCGGATGTCGCCACCTGCGACGACTGTCTCCGCGAGCTCTTCGATCCGGCCGACCGCCGCTACCGCTACCCCTTCATCAACTGCACGCAATGCGGCCCCAGGTTCACGATCGTGACCGGCGTCCCCTACGACCGGCCGCGGACGACGATGGCCGGCTTCCCGCTCTGCGCGGACTGCTTGCTCGAATACGAGGATCCCGGCGACCGGCGCTTCCACGCCGAGCCGATCGCGTGCCCGGTCTGCGGCCCCAGGCTGACGATGAGCATCGACGCCGCGTCGGCAGCGCTTCTCGAGGGCTCGATCCTTGCGGTGAAGGGCCTCGGTGGGTACCACCTCGCCTGCGACGCCGCGAACGAAGGCGCGGTCGCCCGCTTGCGCGCGCGCAAGCTGCGTGAGGACAAGCCGTTCGCACTGATGACGAACGAGCCGGAGCAACTCGCCCAGCTGAGCGACGAGGAGACCGTCCTGCTCCGCTCCCGCATCCGCCCGATCGTGCTCGCCCGGAGGCGAACGGACGCTCCGGTCGCTCCGTCGGTTGCCCCGGAGACGCCGTGGCTCGGAGTCATGCTCCCGTACACGCCGCTCCATCACCTGCTGCTCGACGCATTCGGCGGCGTGCTCGTGATGACGAGCGGTAACCGCTCGGACGAGCCGATCGCATACGAGGACGCCGAGGCCAGGGAGCGGCTCGGCGGGATCGCCGACGCGTTCCTCGCGCACGACCGGCCGATCCATCGCCGCTGCGAAGACTCCGTCGTTCGAGCGGCGTATCCGATCCGCCGCTCGCGCGGCTACGTACCCGGCGCTCTCCCTCTGCCGATCGCCTCTTCTCGCCCGATCGTCGCCGCGGGAGCCGAGCTGAAGAGCACGTTCTGCGTCGTCCGCGGCGCGCAGGCGTTTCTCTCGCCGCACCTCGGCGACCTCGACTCGGAGCTCGCCTACCGGGCCTTCCTCGCGGATCTCGAGCTCTACCTCGCAATGCTCCGCGCCTCGCCGGAGGTGATCGCGCACGATCTCCACCCCGAGTACCTCGCGACGAAGTGGGCGCTCGAGCAGGACGCCGAGCTCGTCGGGGTCCAGCACCACCACGCGCACGCGGCCGCCTGCCTCGCCGAGCACGGCGAGACCGGTCCGGCGCTCGCGCTCGTCTTCGACGGCACCGGCTACGGCACCGACGGGACGCTCTGGGGCGGCGAGCTCCTGCGCTGCGACCTGAACGATTTCGAGCGCGTGGCGCACCTCGAGCCGATCCCGCTGCCGGGCGGCGAGGCCGCCATCCGCGAGCCCTGGCGCGTCGCGGCAGCTTGCCTCGAGCGAGCCGGCCAACCGGTGCCGTGGGAGCGCTGGCGTCTCGTTCGTCATTCGCTCCAGGTAAACGCGCCGCTCTCGTCCGGAATGGGGCGGCTCTTCGACGCCGTCGCGGCCGTGCTGGGCGTGCGGGACACGGTCAGCTACGAGGGGCAGGCCGCGATCGAGCTGGAGCAGCTCGCGGGTGCTACCGCGGCGGAACCGTGGGCGTGGCGGTTCGGCGACGGGACGAGCTTGGTAACAGACTGTTACTTGGCTCTCGCGGGCGGCGGCGACCGCTCGGAGATCGCGGCGAGCTTCCACGAGACGGTCGCAGCCGCGGCCGCCGACGCGTGCGCCGAAGCGGCGAGCCCTCGCACCGTCGTCCTCTCGGGCGGCAGCTTCCAGAATCTGCGCCTGCTCGAATCGACCCGACGCCGGCTCGAGGAACTCGGCTTCGACGTCCTCACCCACCGGCTCGTGCCGCCGAACGACGGTGGGATCAGCTACGGCCAGGCGGCAGTCGCAGCGAGCAGGCTCGCGGGGCCGGCCGTTCCCGAAAGACCGCCCAAACCGTTGAATCGAGATGGAGGGGAAACCGGACGATCGTGAGCTCGCAACCTGGCTTGTCGCACAGACCGACACCGATGCGGAGCAGGTCGCGGCCGAGCTGGAAGCCGGCGAGCGCCGAAGAGCCTTCGTCATCGACGAGCTCGTCGATGCGGGCTTCATAGGCGACACTCTCCTCGACTTCGCGATGCGGCTTACGGGTGTGACCCAGGCAAAGGCGCAGGCGTTGATCGCCGCGCGGCTGAAGCCCGACGAGACCGGGTCGAGCGAAACCGTGCCGAAGCGCGACAAGCTGCTGGCCGCGAACGAGATTCTGTTCCGACGAGTCAACGAGCGGCTCGCCTCGATGGACCGCAGCGGCCCGGATTCGCACGAGCTCGAGCTCGTCTGCGAATGCTCCGACCGCGGTTGCCGCAACGTCCTCACAATCGAGGCTGCGGAGTACGAATGGCTCCGCCAGAACCCGCGCCGGTTCGCGGTCCTCGCCGGACACGAGGCACCGGCCGTCGAGGACGTGGTCGAACGGCACCACCGCTTCGTGATCGTCGAGAAGCACGCCGAGACGCACCATCAGGTCGAGGCTGCCGACCCGAGACCGTAGTCGCTGTCCTACGATCCGGGCGTGACCGGGCGCGACCTTTCTTTGACCGAATGGGCTGCGCTCGGGGTACTCTGCGAAGCTCGCGTCCACGGCTGGGCTGTGGCGGCGGCACTGCTGCCCGACGGCGAGATCGGTCGAGTCTGGTCGAGCAGCCGCCCGCTCACCTATCGCGCGATCTCGGTCCTGCGCGACCGCGGCTACGTCGTCGAGGCAGGCAACCAGGCGAGTCGCGGCGGGCCTGAGCGCAGGCTGCTCGGGGTCTCGGCGAAAGGACGTCGCGCGTTTCGATCGTGGCGGTCTGGCCCGGTCGAGCATGTGCGCGAACTTCGATCCGCCCTGATGCTGAAGCTGCTCTTCCACGACCGTGCCGGTGTCGAGACCGGCGAGTTGCTCGAGCGGCAACGAGAGCTCCTGCTCGCCCAGGAACGGGCGGTTGGCCTGCGCGTGATCCGCTCGAGCGGCTTCGATCGGGTGCTCGATCTGTGGAGGCTGTCGAGCGTTCGCGCCGCGATCCGGTTCGTCCAGGATCTCGGCGGCCTCGAGACGCACGGCACCGCGCTGTATCGACCGATCGGGCGAGTCCGGTCGAGCTGGACTGCGCTGCCTGGGATGCCGCTTCAGCCGTCCGCCGACACCTCGGGAAGCGCGGAACTCGTCCTCGACGAGGAGTACACCGAGGCGATCGACGATCTCGACGGCTTCAGTCATGTCTGGGTGCTCTCGCATCTGCATCGGGTCGGCGGCTGGGAGCCTCACGTCCTGCCGTTTCTGGACACACGCTCGCGCGGCACGCTTGCAACCCGCTCCCCGCGTCACCCGAACCCGATCGGGCTCTCGCTCGCGCAGATCCAGTCGATCGCGGCCCCGATCGTCCACGTGGCGGGAATCGATCTTCTCGACGGGACGCCAATTCTGGATCTCAAGCCCTACGTGCCGCTGTTCGACGCCGTTCCGGACGCGGTTCCGGGCTGGTTCCACGGAAAGGCCGAGCACGTCGACACCGTGCGCTCGGACGATCGCTTTGGTCAGGGCACCGGCCTCGAGCCGTAGCATCCGCAGTAGTTACAGACTGACTACCGGAGTGCTAGGATCGGGCGCGTGCCGACGATCGATCGCCGTCTCGGACTCTTCACGATCGCCGCCGCTCTCGTCGTCGCGACCGCGGTTGCCGGAGCCGCGTCCGCACGGTCGCAGCAGAGCCCGCTGACCATCTATGCGGCGGCCTCGCTGACGGAGGCGTTCCGCGCGCTCGATCCCGAGCAGCGGTACAGCTTCGGCCCGTCGAACGGTCTGGAGACGCAGATCCGGCTGGGCGCTCCGGCGGACATCTTCGCCTCGGCGGCCCCTCTCAATACGCAGAACCTGTTCAGGGAAGGCCTGGTCGAGAAGCCGGTCACCTTCACGGCGAACCGGCTCGCGCTGATCGTGCCGAAGTCGAATCCGGCTGGGATCCGCTCCGTCTACGACCTCCGCTCGAAGCCGGTCAGGCTCGTGATCGCCGGACCCGAGGTACCCGTGGGCGGCTACACGCGCACGGTGCTCCGCAGGCTCGGACTGTCGTCCGTCCTCAGCAAGGTCGTGAGCCAGGAATCCGACGTCAAGGCGGTGGTGGGGAAGATCGCGCTCGGCCAGGGTGACGCCGGCTTTGTCTACATGACCGATGCACGGCCCGTGCGCGACCGGGTTACGGTCGTTCGGATCCCTGCCCGGGCACAGCCACGCGTCCGCTACGAGATGGCTGTCGTGGCGCGGTCGACCAACAAGGCGGCTGCGCGGCAGTGGATCCGCACCCTTCTCGCCGCCAAGGGGCAGAAGGCACTCCAGAACGCGGGCTTCCTCCCACTGCTCGAACCGGCGCCATAGCCGCCGGTCTCTTTCGCGCAACACTTGCGTTGGCGACGAGCATCGCGATCGCCTTTCTCCTGCTGCCTGTCGCTGCGATCTTCCTGCGCGTGCCGCCAGGCGACCTTTTTGCTGCGCTCCAGAGCGCTGCTGCCGTGGACGCGATCGTCGTGACCCTCGAGACGAACGCGATCTCAATGGTTTTGATCGTGGTCTTCGGCACCCCGACCGCGTACTGGGTGGCCACCCGCTCGTCACGTCTGCGCGACGTGGTTGTGACTCTGATCGAGCTCCCGCTCGTACTGCCACCCGCCGTAGCCGGAATCGGCCTCCTCGCCGCCTTCGGAAACCTCGGCCTGTTGGGGGAAACGATGAACCTCCTCGGCGTCGAGATCGCGTTCACCAAGGCCGCGGTGATCCTCGCCGTCGCGTTCGTGGCGAGCCCCTTCTACGTCCGCACGGCGATCTCCGCGTTCGAGTCGATCGAGCCGACGCTGCCCGACGCCGCGCGCACGCTCGGGGCGGGCCCGGCCAAGGTCTTCTACCGGGTCGCGCTTCCTCTGGCAGCCGGTGGGCTCGGGGCGGGAGCAGCTCTCGGCTTCGCCCGCGGGATCGGCGAGTTCGGGGCCACGATCATGTTCGCGGGCTCCCTCCAAGGGGTCACAAAGACGCTCTCGCTCGCGATCTACGAGCAGTTCGACCTCGACTTCGACGTCGCGCT
>JBBJLW010000063.1:0-7526 GCA_037720595.1 Gaiellaceae bacterium
GCACGCCCACGCCGCGCCCCCGGCTCGCCGCGAGCGCGTCGAAGCCGACATCGACGATCCGCGGGGCGAGGAGGCGCGCCGGCTCGTCGAGCAGCAGCACGTCGGGGCTCGCGACGAGCGCGCGGCCGATCGCGAGTTGCTGCTGCTGACCTCCCGAGAGCGCGCCGGCCTGGCGGCCGCGCGCGTCGGCGAGGATCGGAAAGAGCTCGTAGACCGCGTCGAGCGCTGAGCCGCCGTCGCCGCCGCGACGACCCGAGAGCCCGAGCCGCAGGTTCTCCTCGACGCTGAAGTCGCCGAAGATCCGCCGCCCCTCGGGCACGAGCGCGATCCCGGCCCGTGCCACGTCCTCGGGCCGGCCGGAACGGAGCCTCCGACCCTTGAGCCGGATCTCACCGGCGCGCGGCGCGAGCACGCCCATGATCGCGTAGAGCGTGGTCGACTTGCCGGCGCCGTTCGGGCCGATCAGGCCGACGATCTCGCCCTCGTGGACGTGCAGGTCGAGCTTGCGGACTGCGGCAACCGAGCCGTGGCGCACCTCGACGCCGTCGAGCTCCAGGATCTTGACGTCACTCATCGACAACCGCGCTCTCGCCGAGATAGGCCGCGGTGACGTCGAGATTCGAGCGGATCTCGGCCGGCGTCCCCTGCGCGAGCGTCCGCCCCTGGTCGAGCACGTGGATCCGGTCGCAGACCTCCATCACGAGCGCGATGTTGTGGTCGATCAGGAGGACGCCGGCGTCGTGGTCGTCGCGCACGGCCCGCACGACCGCCGCGAACTCGGGAACCTCCGCCTCGGGCAGGCCCGCTGCGGGCTCGTCGAGGAGCACGTACCGCGGCTCGGTCGCAAGCGCGCGCGCGACGCCGAGCCTGCGCTCGTCCCCGTGCGCGAGCGCTCCGGCCGGAGCCTCCGCACGAGCCTCGAGCCCGAGCAGCTCCAGGAGCTCGTCGGCGCGCCGGCGGGCGACCCGCGGACCGGCGCCGACGCCGAGCGCCGCCACCTCCACGTTCTCCCGCACGCTCAGCCCGCGGAACGAGCGGCTGTGCTGGAACGTTCGCGCGAGCCCGGCTCGTCCGCGTCGTTGCGGGCTCCAGCCGGTGACATCGCGCTCCTCCAACTCGACCGTGCCCGAGCTCGGCAGGTCGAAGCCGGTCATCACGTTCACGAGCGTCGACTTGCCCGCCCCGTTCGGTCCGATCAGGCCGACGACCTCGTGCCGGTGCACTTCGAGCGAGACGCCATCGAGCGCCTGCACGCCCGCGAACGCGCGCGACACGGAGGAGGCCCGGAGCGTTCCGGGCCTCCTTTCGGTCTCGATTGCGGCGACCTCCGTCAAGCTAGATCTTCGGGATCACCTTGGCGGTGACCGCTCCGACGTAGCGCGCCTTGTTGTTCTCGATCCGGATCACGCGGTACTGCCGGCCGAAGACGCTATGGAAGCGCGGCGAGAAGCTGACGAGGCCCGACAGGGTCGGCACCTTCTTGAACTTCTCCATCGTCGCGGCGAGCGTGGCACCGTTCGTCGAGCCGCCCGAGCGCTTGATCGCGGCGACGACGCCGTCGACCATCGCGGCCCCGGTGACGAACCCGCCCGTTCCAGCCTTGACCTGCTTGGCAAGCGCGCGGACCGCCTTGTTCGGGTCGTCGCCGAAGACCGACGCGTAGGTGACCGCGTAGTAGTTCGTCACCGGCGGGCTCTTCGGGTTCCAGTACGTGCCGTCGCCTGCCCACGAGTTGAGGATCGGCGTCTTATTGCCGAGGGAGCGGATCCCCGACACGATCGCGGGCAGCTCGCCGAACGCGGTTGAGGTGACGATCACGTCAGCCCGCTTGCTGTTCAGGCGGCTGACGGCCGCATTGACGTTGTTCGCGCCGGTCGCGTAGCTCTCGCGGGCGACGATCTTGCCGCCGAGCTGCGTAAAGCGCTTGTCGAACGCGGTGACGACGTTCTTGAAGTAGACGAGCAGGGTGTTGGTCGCGAGCGCCGCCGACCGCCAGCCCTTGCGGTAGGCGTACTCCGCCATCGCCGAGCCCTCGTCCTGCGCGACGTTACCGAAGCTGAACGCGAGCTTGCCCTTGGTGCCGAAGCGCTTCGGGCCCATCTGGTCCGTGCCGATGCACGGTGCGACCGCCAGCACGCCGCGGTTGATCGACTCCTGCACGACCGGCGTCGCGAAGTCGACGTCGCAGGTGACGAACATGATCTTCGCGCCCTGCCCGAGCAGGTTGGCCGCGCACGACTTGGCCTTTGCCGGGTTGTTGTTCTGCGTGTCGCAGGTCTTCAGCTGGAGCGGCCTGCCGTTGACCCCGCCCTTCGCGTTGATCTGCTTGATCCGGATCGTCGCCGCAGCGAGGGCCGGCCCGTCGAAGGGCGCCATGTTGCCCTTGCCGTCGAACGCCCAGCCGATCGTGATCGGAGAGCTGGCCGCCGTCGTCGAGCCACCGACGCTCGTCCCGACGGCGGCAATCGCCACCGCCAGCAGCGCGAGCAGCGCTGCGAGCTTGGTCGTACGTGTCATTCCTGCCTCCCTTTTGATTGCCCAGTCTCGAGTTCCCACGATGCTTCCTTCGCCTTGATCAACCTGTACAGGGCGGTGTGCAGCGGCACCGGCACCCCCAGCCGCTCCGCCTCGCGCACCAGAGCGCCCGTGATCGAGTCGATCTCCGTCGGGCGGCGCGCCTCGACGTCCTCGAGCATCGACGGGTAGTGGGCGCTGCCACGCCGGGTCGCGAGTACGTTCATCTCCCAGGGATCCTCGTGCAGCTCGATCCCGGCGGCCACCGCAACCGCCTTGCCTTCGTCCATCAGGGCGTGCACGAGGTGACCGAGGTCGGCGGTCGCCGCCTCCTCGCCGAAACGGCGGTCGTGTGGCAGTCCCGTGAGCGCTGCCACCGCGTTCACGGTCGCGTTGAAGATCAGCTTCGACCACTGCGCCGGCCGCAGATCCGGGAACGCCCGGGCTTTCAGCCCCGCGCGCTCAATCAACCTGGCGAGCTCCTCGACGCGGTCGTAGGGCGTACCGTTGTAGGGGCCGAGCCAGGTCTCGGTGTCGAGGATGTACTCGACGTGGGTGTCGTCGTGACGGGTGCCGCTCATGAAGGTCACGCCCGAGACGATCGGCCAGTCGCCGTGGCTGCGGACGATTCCCTCCGCGCCGAGACCGTTCTGAACCGTCACGATCGTCGCGTCCGCGAAGCGCCCTTCGAGCGAGCTTGCGGCGGCGTCGAGACCGGTGCCCTTCGTGGCGACGATCGCGAAGTCGAATGCGGGAATCTCGTCCGGGTCGGCCGTCGCATGGACGGCGACGTTGAAGTCGGCGCGCCCGGTGATCCGCAGCCCCCGCTCCTCGAGCGCGCGCGCGTGCTCGTCGCGGCGCGTGAGCACCCAGACATCCGTAACCCGGCTCAGATGAGCGGCGTACAGGCTGCCGATCGCCCCGGCGCCGACGACGCAGACGCGCTCGATCAAGCCGGCGTCGCCACCCTTTCGCGTGCCTGCGTCTGGAAGTGCGGGATCACGGCGCGCGCGAAGAGCTCCTGCGCCTTGATCGCCTGCCAATGCTCGGCGCCGCCCGCGTTGACCGTGATCGAGACCTCCGTCAGACCCTCGCACACCTCCTGGACGGCCTCGATCCGCTCGATCACGTCCTGCGGCGTCCCGACCCAGACGATGTCGTTCTCGATCATCTCGTCGTAGGGCGTCTGGGCGAGCTTCTCGAGGATCCCGGCGGCGTAGAACCCGTAGCCGGCCGCGTTCAGCTCGTCGGTGGGAGGCGGCGCGAAGTCGGTCAGCGGGGAGGCGTTACCGGCGAGGAAGCCCTCCATCCACTGCTTCGCCTCACGCTTTGCGACAGCTCGATCCTCGTCGACGTAGCAGGCGTGGATCCAGACGATGTCCGGCTCGGTGCCGTGCTCGGCGCACTTGGCTCGGTAGAGATCGAGCTGTTCCTTGAGCGCCGCATACGGCAGGAGCGGCGGCACGACGACCGCCCAGCCATGCTCGGCGGCCAGCTCGTAGGTGCGGTCGGAGGTTCCGCCGAGGAAGACGCGGAACTTCCGGTCGGGCCGCGGCACGATTCCGGAGTCCTCGATCTGGAAGTGCTTGCCGGCGTACGAGAAGCGCTCGTTCTCGAGCGCCGTGAAGAGCAGCTCGACCGATTCCTCGTACCGCTCGCGCGACTCGGGGGTCAGCGCGAGGCCGGCTTTCGGCGGCATCCAGCCGTGGCCGCGGCCGACGCCGAACTCGTAGCGGCCGTCGAGCAGGATGTCTGCGACCGCGATCTCCGAGGCCAGGACGAGAGGGTTGTGATACGGCATCGAGTGCAGGAGCGTGCGGAAGACGATCCGGCGGGTGCGCTGAGCGCAGGCCGCGAAGAGCGCGAGCGGATTGGCCGAGACCGAGAACTTCGGGAAGAAGAAGTGCTCGATCACGGCATAGGCGTCGTACCCGAGCCGGTCGGCGTTGATCACCTGCTCGATCACCTCGCCGTAGAGCTCCGCGGCGGACTTGCCCGGCCAGCTCTGGAGCTCCGAGTAGAGACTGAACTTCACCGCAACCCCTTTCGTGTCCCGCTGAACGTCTCGGCGCGAGTATCTCCGCCCGTGACATGTCAGTCAATGGGTGCGCGCGAGGCGCCGGAACTCGGTGTCGGTGACGAGCCGGCCTTTCTTCGCTCCGAGCTCCTTGACCTTGGCGAGCAGCGCGGCCCGCGCCTCTTCCGGAACATCGAGCCCGAGCTCTTCCGCTTTCAGCCGGATCGAGTCGAGGCCGCTCTTCTTGCCGAGCACGATCGCTCGCTCGGCGCCGACGAGCTCGGAGGAGTACGGCTCGATCGCGGGCGGATCGTGGAACTGGCTTGCGACGGCCCCGCTCTCGCGCGTGAAGAGATTGTCGCCGGTGAGTGGCTTCCACGGCTCAAGCGCGTACCCGGAGCGTTCCTGGACGAGGGCTGCGAGCGAGCGCGCCTTCGTCAGATCGAGCCGCGTCGAGATCCCGTAGAGCGCCTCGAGCGCGAGCGCGACCTCGAGCAGGTTCGCGTTTCCGGCCCGCTCCCCCATCCCGTTGACCGTGCCGTGAACCCAGGTTGCGCCCGCCTGGACGGCCGCGACAGCGGCAGCCGTCGCGAGGCCGAAGTCGTTATGACCGTGCCAGTGCACGGGAACGTCGAGCCACTCGACGGTGCGACCGACGAGGTACGCCGCAGCCTCGGGTGTCGCGACGCCGATCGTGTCGACGGCGACGACCTCGGTCGCGCCCGCCTCGACCGCCGTCGAATAGGCCTGCCGGTAGAACTCGAGGTCGGCGCGGGTCGAGTCGACGCCGAAGAAGGCGACCGTGATCCCGTGGTCGACCGCGAACGAGACCGCCTTCGCAATCCGCTCGAGCATCGTCTCGCGCGAGACGCCGAGCGCCTCGAGCTTTAGATCCGAGATCGGGCTCTCGATCACGGCGGCCCGCACGCCGAGCTCGACGAGCGCCTCGACGTCGGCGGGAACGGCCCGGGAGAAGCCCCAGACCTCGGCGTCGAGACCGGCGGCGGCGATCAGCCTGATCGCCTCGGCGTCGTCGTCGGAGACACGCGGAAAGCCGGCTTCGATTCGGTCGACGCCCGCTTCGTCGAGAGCGCGGGCGAGCTCGAGCTTCACCTTCGGCGAGAGCACGACGCCGACCGTCTGCTCGCCATCGCGGAGCGTCGTGTCGTAGAGCCCGATCGGGCCGGATGGTTGTGGGTCGAGCGCGCGCCGGTTCAGCTCGCCCGTCCAGACCTTGTGGCGGTCGATCGTCATCCGCAACGCACGATCCCGTCCGGGAAGCGACAGAGCCGCTCCGAGCCGGTCTCCGTGATCAGGAAGTTGTCCTCGACGCGCAGGCCCCCGCCTTCGGGCCAGTAGACGCCCGGCTCGATCGCCAGCACCATCCCGGCTTCCATCGTGCCCCCGCCGGCCTGATGGGCATAGGGCGGCTCGTGGGCACGAGCACCCACGCCGTGGCAGACCGGGTGGCTCGGCTGGCCCGGATAGCCCACCTCGGCCAGTCGTGCGCGCGTCTCCCGGTCCAGATCGGCCAGGCTTCCACCATCCGAGAGGGACGAAGTGATGGAGGTGTACACCTCCATCAGCTGCGCTTCGAGCTCGACGTAGCGCGCGCCGAGCTCGCCCGGGACGAGATTCTTCGTGTGGTCGCACCAGTAGCCGTCGGCGCAGACCCAGATCTCGAAGAGCGTCGGCTCGTGCTCCTGGATCGGGCGGTTCCCGGTTGCCGTGAAGGTCTTGATCCCCGGCCCCGACCAGACGAGCGAGAAGCCGCGCGCGAGCTCGACCCGGTCGTTGAAGCCGGTGCCGTGGTCGTGCACCCAGCACTCCCACATCGCCCCGACCTCGCTCTCCCGCATCCCCGGCCGGAGCCGCCCCTGCACGTACTCCATCGCGCGCGCGGCGATCTCGTTCGCGAGGCGCATCCGCTCGATCTCCTGCTCGGACTTGAGCGCCCGTGCGGTGCTGAGCAGCGGCGTCGCGTCGACAGCCTCCGGAAAGGCGTCGAACCACGCCTTCGTGAAGGTCGTCGGCTCGCCCACCATCCGGTCGGTCGCCTGCGTTCCGAGCGAGAGTTCGAGGCCGACCCGCCCGTACTCGGAGGCGAGCTGCCGAGCCAGATCGAGGGCACGTAGAGCCGGCGGCCGCGGATCGCCGTCGTCGTAGCCGCGGAAGAAGCGCACCTCGGCGGTCCAGCTCATCCGCTCGGCGTCCGCCTCCGAGGCCTCGAGGCAGACGAGCACAGGCTCGCCCTCGCGGGGGAAGACGACGGCGTCGTACCCCTTCATCCCCCAGAAGTTCGTCAGGTAAAGGACGTTGTCGGGGGCGCGGACGACGAGCGCGTCGAGCTCCTCCTCCGCCATCGCCGCGCGTACCCGATCGAGCTTCGCATCGTCCCTGGGCCAACTCATACGCGGAGGAGACTTAGTGTTGTTTCAACACAAGCGCCCTTCGCCCCACCACGGCCCCGCATAGTTGAGCCAACCGAGATGAGCTTGTGTTGCTTCAACACAAGCTCACCAGCTCACGCGCGGCGGTGGCGGCTCGCCGTGCGCCTCCTCCCAGCCGACGACCGGGTTGCGGAGAACGCCGATCCGCTCGATCTCGGCTTCGATCACGTCGCCGGGCTTCAGGTAGAGCGAAGCCGCGTCCGCAGAAAAACCGGCGACACCGCTCACCGTGCCGGTCGAGAGCACGTCCCCGGCCGAGTAGCCGAGCGCCGAATAGTGGCTGAGGATCTCAGCGATGGTCACGCTCATCCGTCCCGAGTGCGAGGTCTGCCGCGACTCGCCGTTCACGCGCAGCTCCATCGCGAGGTCGTGCGGGTCGGGGATCTCGTCCGGGGTCACGATCCACGGCCCGAGCGGGCAGAAGGTGTCGATCGCCTTGCAGAAGCTGAAGACACCGGAGCGCATCTCGCGCCGCTGGATGTCGCGCGCGGTGATGTCGTTGAAGATCACGTAGCCGCCGACGTAGTCCATCGCCTCCTCCGGCG
>JBBJLW010000064.1:0-7518 GCA_037720595.1 Gaiellaceae bacterium
CTTAGGGCTCATTACCGAGTCGATCATCTCGCCGTAGATCCGTGTGTCCTGCCGCGAGAGATAGCCGACGCGTTGACCCCCCCCGGTCTTCACTCTTACCGCATGGGGATCGTGGGGTCGGTCGAACCAATGCTGCAATGCAGACTGGCGGCGGCCCGTCACGCACTCGTGGCGGATTGGCGCGCTGCCCGCGCCGCGCTCAGGGTCCCGATTGGAGCTTGCCGATCGGCGCGTACTGCGCCCGCGGCCCCGCTCGCCGCATCGATGTCGAGGCGGCTGGATGCGAAGTCCGCCTCCAGCAGCGACTCGCTGAGAGCCCAGTGGTGCTTCTCGACCAGCTTGTTCCGCACGTCGCCGGCGAGTTCGATCGCCGTGGGCGGATTGCAGAGTACGCGGTCCAGCGCCGCCTCCGTCTTCTCGGGCGTCGTCTTCGGAAGGAGGAGCGCGAGGCCGTCGCGTGCGGCCTCTGCGAGTCCCTCGCGGCGCAGCATTAGAGCCAGCGTGTCGAGCGCGCGATCTCCGACCCAAGGGAACAAGACCACATCCCTGCCCCAGGGAATGAGCGCAGTGTCGTGGAGGCCGAGTCGGCGGAAGGTCTCGCGCGCCTCGGCGAGTAGGCGTCGGGCGCCGCCGTCGAGGTACGGCGGGTCGTCGGTGAGCTCGTAGACCCGTTGCATGCGCCCACGGACGGCATCGGCGACCAGGGCGGCGCCGCCCGAGAAGTTCGGCGCCCGCCCGCCGGGAGCGGGCTCGAGCTCGATGACGCGCTCGGCGTCGCGGACCGCGAGGACGCGCCAGCGCCTTCCTGCGAAGAGAAGAAGGTCGCCGACGGCCAGCGGCCGGGTGACCGGGAGGGTGCCCAGGGTCCGCGGGCCAACGACCAACCGGTACTCGTCGGACGTGACGAACGCGGAGTAGAAGTCGTAGTTGTTGACGAGGCGCTCGCCCTCGAGGCCGAGCAGGACGGTGCCGTCGTGGGCCTGCGTGAGCAGGTCTTGGGACGCGAGATCGCGCAGGAGCGTGGCGAACGCCCTAGAGGTCACCGCCGCAAAGGGTCCCGTCGCGCACAGCGCACGCCAGGCGTCGTCGGCGCGAAAGCCACCACGCTGCGCGGCGAGCGAGAGGGTCTGCTGGACCAACGTGGATAGGTGCAGTGCGCTCGGACGCGGGGACTCGTTGAACCGCTCGATCAGCAGCTGGACCATCGCCACCGACTGCACGACCGCCTCACGCAGTTGCTCCTGCGGTGGGGTGCTCGCGCTCACAGCCGCCTCCTCCACGTAGATGCGCAGCTCCGAGTGATCTTCGGCACGACGGCCGGAGCGGCCCAAGCGCTGGCGCATCGACGAGACTGACGGCGGCGGCCCCATCTGCGCGATCGTGTCGACGCTGCCGACATCGATCCCGAGCTCGAGCGTCGTGGTGGCCACGACCGTCGACGGCCGCTCGGAACGCAGGGCAGCCTCGGCATCCTCGCGGACATCTTTGGCCAGGCTGCCGTGGTGCGGCCAGAACTCATCCGGCGCTCCGTCCTGCTCGGCACGGCGCTTGAGCAGGTGCACGTACTGCTCGACGTCGGTGCGTCGGTTGGCGAAGACGATGTGCGTCCCGCCGCGGGCGATGCCGTAGAGGTGGTCGACGATGTCCAGCGGCTCGGCTTCGTCATCTTCGGGATTCGCGGGTTCGTCCCGTGCGTAGCCGCGCACCTGGAGGCGGATCTCACGGCGCGTGACCGTGGACTCGACGATCTCGGGGACGCGATCGGCCAACGGACGCAGGAACGCTGCGGCCACGTCGAGGTCGCCTAGGGTGGCCGACAAACCCACGCGCGGCACCGAATGTCCGACGGCCAGCTCGACCCGATGCAACAACGACTGGAGCTGGCGCCCGCGCTCGCTGGCAATGAAGCTGTGCAGCTCGTCGATGACCACATAGTCCAAGCCGTCGAAGAAGGCCGCGACCGCACTGCCACGCGTGACGAACATCGCTTCAAGAGATTCGGGGGTGATGAGGAGAATGCCCGAGGGCGCGTCGCGCAGCCGTCGCTTGCGCGATGCGGCGACATCGCCGTGCCACGGGGTCACGGTCAGGTCGACGACCTCGGCCAGGGACTCCAGCCGGGTGGTCTGGTCGTTGATCAGCGCCTTGAGCGGCGAGACATAGAGGATCCGCAGACCGGCGCCGGTAACCGGGCGGGAGAGCAGTGGGAGGAACGCGGCCTCGGTCTTGCCGGAGGCCGTGGCGGAGGCCACGACGACGTCGCGGCCGGCCAGGATCGGGTCCACCGCCCGCTCCTGAATGTCGCGCAGCGCCCGCCATCCCTTCCGCCAGACCCAGCGGCGGAGTGGCTCGGCGAGTCGGTCCGCCGACGACGATGGACGGGCGGCGGGCCCGCTCACAGCCGAAAGCTCGCCAACTCCTCGTCGTCTGGCGCCGAGCCCGTGCGGGGCACCAGCTCGGGCTCGGGCCCGGTGTCGGTCTCCACCTCGGTCCGGCCCACCAGGGTTGGCCAGTCGGCCGTGGGGTTCTGCTCGAGGACGGCCAACAGCTGGACGAAGGCCTTGATCGTTGTGCGCGGCGTGCGGAAGTAGCTATCGCCGAGCCGGTCCGCGCAGTGGGCCATGAACGCCTCCAGGGCTTCGTCGGGAACGAGATAGCGGTCCTCGTCGCCGGCCGCCTGGACGTGGCGCAGCTTTTGGAGGAGAACGTAGAGTTCCTCGGGGGTCAGGCTCGCCAGGCGGATCACGGGCCCGGAGAGGTCGTGCAGGTTGCCAGAGGCGAACGCGTTCTCGGCTAACCGGCCCTGCAGCGCCTCGTAGCTGTAGAGGCCCCGACGTGTGTCGGTGAGGAACTCGGGCGTCCCGCCCATGACGAAGCCCAGGTGCTCAACGCCGCCCTGGAGGCAGTCGTTGACGATTCGTAGGATCTGCTCGTAGTTGCTGCGGCGGGCGGCGGTGTTCGAGAGCTTGTAGAGATTGACCATCTCGTCGAGGGCGACCAGCAGTCCGCCGTAGCCGGCGAGCACTACGAAGCGGGCGAGCAGCTTGAGGTGGTCGTAGACGTTTCCGTCATCGACGATGGCGCGCACGCCGAGGTCCGCGCGAGCGTCGGTCTTGGTGGTGTACTCGCCACGCAGCCAGCGCACCGCGGCGGAGGTGAGCGCGGCATCGCCGCTGTCATGGCCGCGCCAGTAGCCAGCGATGACCGCGGCGAAATCATAGCCGCCGACCATCTCCGAGAGGTCGGCGAGGCGCTCGTCTATGACCTCCTGGGCGGGGCGGTCAGAGGCCTTGGCCGCCTGCAGCGCCGTGGTGATGAAACGCTCGACGACCGAGGCGAGGGCACCGCCCTCGGGGCTCGTGCGCGTCGCAAGGTTACGGGCGAGCTCAGCGTAGAGCGTTCGGGCCTGGCCGCCGGTGGCGTGCAGGCGCCGGTCGGGCGTCAAGTCGGCGTGCATCGTGACGAGGCCCTTCTCCAGGGCCACAGCGCGGACGAGCTGCAGAAAGAAGCTCTTGCCCGCTCCGTAGTCGCCGATCACGAAGCGCACGGCGCTGCCGCCGTCGATCAGCCGGTCGAGGTCCTCGATCACGGCGCCGACCTCCAGGGCCCGGCCGACCTGGAAGTGCTGCTGTCCGCGGCGCGGCACGACACCGGCGGACAGGGACTGGAGGATCGCGTCGCGGTCCCGTGGACGGATTCGTGGACTAGGCATCCAGCAGCTCCTTCAGGACATGTCCGTCCAGCTCGATGGGGTCGTCGCCTTCCAAGAGCGGTCCGTCGGAGACGGTAAAGGCGGCCTCGTTGACCGCCTCGATCGCGCCCGCACCGAGGAGGTCGACCTCGGCGGCGAGCGCGTCGAAGTCGGCGCGCGGCCAGACCGGCTGGGCGGCCAGCCGCCGGACCAGGCTGGCGTGCGCGCTATCGAGGCCGGCGACTGCACCCGGCCCGTCGGCCTCGCTGTTGGGCTCCGGCGGGGTCTCTTCCGGCTCGTCGTCGACGAAAACGGCGGTGAGGACGTTGGCGACCTGCTCGGTCGAGCTCATGACCTCCGCCAGGCGGCGCTGGTCGAGCAGCACCTCTCCGGGGAGCGCGAAGTCTCCGAGGTCGGGATCGGCCCTAACGACCGGCGTGGGCGACGAGGACGCCGACGACGACGCCATGTCGTGCAGGTCGCCGTGCACGGACTCGGGGTCGAGGCCGAGCAGCCCGTAGAGCTTGCGGAGGCTGTCGACCTCCTTGGCGGTCACGTGGCCGTCTGCCCCGGCGACCGCGAGGAGGTAGCGGGCAATGAGCTCGCGCTGAGTGGTGTCGATCGAGGCGAGGCGGGCCTTGACGCCCGCTATGCCCGGCTGCTCGGCGAGCAGCCAGCGCAGGTGCGCGCGCAGCCGCCTCCGGCCCGCGGGCGGGAGGTCGAACGCGCTCTCCAGTCCGGACTCGAGGTGCTGCTCCTCGACAGCGGTCACCTGGCCGTCGCTCGCCGAGACGGTGACGCCGAGGTGCAGCAGCACCGTCGCTGCGGCGAAGCCTTCACCGGCGGGTGCCGACGCCTCGTCCTCGCGCCACAGCACCGCGTGGCCGTGGTGCGAGAAGTTCGCCGTGCCCACTCGCACGTCGGGCTCGAGGCCGACGCCGTGGGTCTCGAGAAACGAGGCCAGCACGGTGGCATCGCGCTTGGGCAGCTTCGGTGGACTCGGTGCGCCGAGGATCGCGGCGACATCGGCGGCGGCGACGACGTGGTGGCCTTCGGCCGGCACGGCGCCCACCAGCGCCGGCTCGGACAGGCGCTCGCGCGCGATCGCCGGCGGCAGCAGGGCGACGGCCCGGACCGAATCACGATCGTCGTGGCGACCGACGTAGCGGCTGTAGGCGTCGAGCTCGTCGGTGACTGCCGTGACCAGGGTGGCGAGTTCCTTCGTCGGGCCGGGGAGGCGGGTCACGTCGGGTAGCCCGCCTGAGTCCAGCTCGATCGCGTCGCCGAAGGACGCCGACGCCGGACGGTACTCGAGGCGCAGCTTGGCCTTGTTCGGCTCGATCCGAAGGCCGTCGCCGTGTGCGTCGGCGTAACGGATCAAGAATAGCCGGGCGAACTCGTCGGGACAGCGGGTGGCCGGGGTGCGGGGGAAGATGTCCGGGCTGGTCAGAGCCCAGGCCAGAGCCCACTCGGCCGGGATCGACTCGTCGGCGGCTGCGAGCGCGCCAGTGACGAGCTTGACGTCGAGCGGGATGTCCCAGCCGAAGCGCGTGCGCGGGGACGTGAGGTCGGAGACTTGCTTCGGGGCTGCGAGTAAGCGGGCGGTAGACACGAAGTCAATCCCGTAGCCCTGGAACGATCGGTTGTCCCCGTAGAGCGCGAGCAAGCGATCGACCTCGGCCAGCAGGGCGGGTATCTCCTCCTCCGACCGCGCGATAGCAGTGTCGCGGAACACGCGGCGTTCGATTCCGTAGAAGAACAGAAACACGTACCCGATGTAGGCCCCGCCGAGCCGGCCGGCTTCGAGCCAGCGCAGATAGGCCGCGCGCGACGACGGCGGGATATCGGAGTAGGAGGGCCAGTAGCCCATGTGCTGACCACCCAGATCCGGACGGCGCAGATCGACCGGCAGCAGTGGGTTGATCAGGGCGGGCTCGGTACCGAGTATCGGCTCCACGGCGTCCAGCCCCTCACCGAGGTAGAACCCGCCCGGCAGCTCGAGACCACTGACGGTGACGGTCTCGCCCAGGGGGACCCAGCGAGCCGACGTCCGGATCGGGGAGCGGGATGCCGGCCGGGGGTAACGGCTCGATGTGCGCGTCCGCGTCGGCGCGGTCGGCGGGGTGGTCCGGTGCTGTCTGCTGAGAAGCCACCAGCCGAACACGCCGAGCACGACTAGAAGGATGAGGACCTCCATCAGGGGCCTCTCTGTTCGGCGAGCGCGTGCGCCGCGCGTTGAGGGACCCCGAGCAGCGCTGCGACGTGCGCGATGTCGCGAGCCTCGGCCTCAGTGAGCTCCGCGTCCTCCCATGCGATCTCCGCGAGGCGGGCGACGTAAGCGGTGTGAGCGCGGGCGACATTGTCTTCGGTCAGATCGCAGCGGCGGGCCATGACGGTCAGCGCGTCGGCCTCGTCGGCCGTGATCACGCGGTCGAGCAGAACGCGGTCGAGGAGGCCAAGGTAGGCAGCGAGGGCAGGGTGGTCGATCGGCGATTCGTCCCCGAGGCGGCGGACCGCCATCGCGACCCGCTTCAGCGGAGGCGATGGCGCGGCCGGCGGCGGCGGCGGCGGCGGCGGAGCGGGACGCAGCGCGAGCGAGGAGGAAGCGCAGCCGAGTCCTGCGAGCGTCGTGATGCCTTGAGCGCGGGCCTCGCGCAGGAGGCAGAGAAGCAACCGGGCGGTCGCGTGTGCATCGTATTCGGCGCCGTGGGCGCGGTCGGGCTCGTGCGCGATGCCGAACGCGGCACAGCAGGATGCCAACGAGCGGCCAGCGGTGGGAATGCCTAGCCGGGAGGCCAGCGCGATCGTGCAGAGGGTTGGCCCCTTGAAAGCGGCCACGCGGGCGCGCGCGAGTTCGGCCTGCAGGAACCCCACGTCGAACCGGCTGTTGTGAGCCACGATGACAGCATCGGCGAGGCCGCGGCGCAGCTGCAGCGCGATGTCGGCGAAACGTGGAGCGCGACCAATATCGCTGGGGCGCAGGCCGTGCACGTGGCCCGCTGACAGCGGGCGCCCGGGATTGACCAGTGTCACGGAGCGATCGATGACGCCCGAGCCGGGACGGCAGCGCAACACCGCTACCTCGACGATCCGATCACCGGCGGTGAATCCGGTCGTCTCGAGGTCAACGACGGCGTAGTCGGCGTCCTGCATGCCAGGCCACCGTACCCCTTGATGCGCGAAGACCCTCCACCTTGATCGAGCAATGCCGTCAGGATGCGTGACTGCAAGGCGACGCTGTCTTTGAACGCTTCGCACATTGAAGACCCAGGCCCGCCGTCCGCCGCGCCGCCTGCCGCCGAGCAGGCTCAACGACCTTCCGGTCGCGAGCTGGGACCGCCGGCCATGTCCGGTTGGCAGCTCCACCGAGAGGTGCTTGAGGTTCGTGGCGTCCCCTAGCGTCGCACGGCGGGAAGGCCCTCCGAGGCAAGTGCGCCCGCGGCGCCCGTCTTCCTGTCGCCGACCACAAGAGGGCCTCTCCGTATAGCCGTCCTGCGATCGTCAGGAGTCGCCGCCACGGCCGGACCTGGTCGCGACCGAGCGGGCTGGACTGCAATACCGTCCAATCGAACGGTCGGGCAGTCATCGTTCCTTCCGCTGAGCGAAGCAGCGTGCACGTTAGGAGACCCCTCCGGCCCCGCCTGAAGCAGTCGCAACCTCGACGCCCGCCCGCGGGAACACGAAGACAACTTGCCTTACGTCGAGACCGGTGACCTGCTCAAGTGCCTCCGCGTACACCTCCGCCTGGCCGGCGTGGTGGGCTCTCGCGTGCCCCGAGGGCCACCAGGAAGAGGGTGAACGGCTCGAGGTCTACGTGGCCCAAGATG
>JBBJLW010000065.1:0-7511 GCA_037720595.1 Gaiellaceae bacterium
CCGATCACAACGGGATGCCGATC
This sequence comes from Gaiellaceae bacterium, assembly GCA_037720595.1. Classification (GTDB taxonomy): domain Bacteria; phylum Actinomycetota; class Thermoleophilia; order Gaiellales; family Gaiellaceae; genus Gaiellasilicea. The sequence goes on from JBBJLW010000065.1 coordinate 24, forward strand.
GCGCGCTTCGACTACACCCAGTGCGACAACGACCGCGCCAACAACGCCTACGCGAAGAAGGTGCTCCACGAGATCTGGGACGCGGCGGACGCGCAGGACGTGCTCACGATCGACCGGTACGCGCATCTCGTCGGCGGCGCGCGGATGGGCACGGCCCCCGAGGAGAGCGTGATCGACTCCGATCATCGCGCCTGGGGGATCCCGAACCTGCTCGTGGCTGACGGCAGCGTGATGCCAACGCAGAGCGCCGCGAACCCGGCACTCGCGATCATGGCGCTCGCGGACCGGCTGGCGGCGCGCCTGCAAGCGAAGCGCGTCCGAGCGGAGCGCCCGCCGCGGCGAGGCCTTGTCGCAGCGATCGACTCGACGGAGGCCCCCGCTGCGTGACGACCTGAAGACTGGTAGGACGTTCCCCGACCTCGAGCTGCGTGACCACGCGGGCAACCCGCGCAGGCTCTCGGAGCTCGCGGGTGGCGACCCACTCGTCCTCACGTTCTACCGTGGCTGGTGGTGCCCGAAGGAGCAGTCGTTCTTCCGCCGCCTCGTCGAGTTCCAGGACGAGGTCGAGGTCGCCTACACGCGAATGGTCTCGGTCAGTGTCGACCCGCCCGAGGTCGAGGCCGCGTTCCGGGCCGGGCTCGGGGCGCGCTGGACCTTCCTCTCGGACGCGGAGCGCCGCTACCTGGACGAGCTCGACCTGCTCGAGACGACGGACACGATCCATCACCCGTACGTGCCGACTGCGTTCACGCTCTACCCCGACCTGACGATCTGCTCGGTCTGGAACGGCTACTGGGTTTGGGGGAGGCCGTCGCTCGAGGAGCTGCGCCGAGATCTTCGCACGATCACGAAGGCGATTCGGCCCGATTGGGAGGTGCCGAAGGAGTGAGCTGGTGCTGGCTCGCACGCGTGGACGAGGCTCCGGCGGGTGCGCTCGCCGTCGCTCCGCTCTCGTCGGGCGGCTATCTCGCAGCGCTTTCAGCCGACGCTGAGGCGCCACGGGGCGAGCGGAAGGTCGATGCTCGCGCGGTCGATCCGAACGGCGAGGCGGCGCTCGTCTCGCTGGTTCTTCCGCCAGACGGGATCACGATCGCGTTCGACGATCCGGCGGTCAGCGGCGCGCTCCGGGCCTCGCTGGCGGAGCCGTGGCCGGACGTGCTCTCGACTCTCGTCGTCGAGTCGAGCCGCTTCGCGGGCGCGTTGACCGCCGTCCGCGACGGCGACCGAGCGCAGCTCGCCTCCGATCCGTTTGCGCGGATCTTCCCGGCCGAACTCGTCGAGGTCGGGCCGGGACTGCTCGGCCGGACTCCGTCGCCGGTCGGGCCCGGAATCCAGCGGTACGGCGGCGGGAAACCGTGGCCGTGGGACAGGTTCTAGCCACGTGAGAGGAGAGCGAGAGATGAACGGAAAGACGCCACTTGCAGCAGTCGGGCAGGGACTTCTTGCCGGACTGGCCGGGAACGCCATCTTCACCGGCTATCAGATGCTCCAGGCGAAGTTCGCGAGCCCGGACGAGGGGGACGGGTCGAGCGAGCCGCCAAAGGACTGGAGCGAGACGTCGGAGCCGGCGCAGGTCGGCCACCGCGTCGTCGAGGGCGTGTTCGAGAAGGACGTCCCGCTGAAGCAGGCGGAGACGATGGCGAACGCCGTCGACTGGATCTTCGGCACGAGCTGGGGAGCGGTCTACGGGATTCTCGAGGAGACGTTCCATCGTCCGCTCACGAACGCCGTCGTGCTCGCGAGCAGCGTGATCGCCGTCGACTACACCATGTTGCCGGCGATGAACCTCTACAAGCCGCCGTGGAAGTACCCGGTAGCCGCGCTCGCGAAGGACTGGGGCAACCACCTCGTCTACGGCCTTGCCGTCGCCGGCGCCTACCGCGCGCTCGACCGATTGTTCGACGGAGGAGAGATTCGATGAACGCCCCGTACAACTACGAGCACTTCTGGCTCAAGCACCTGTTGACCGACCTCGTCAACTCGGCCAAGGCCGCTGGTCTGCGTCCGGGAGCCGAGGCCCCCGACTTCGAGCTCGAGTCGACCGACGGCGGTCGCGTCCGGCTCGGCAACCTGCGCGGGCGACCGGTCCTGCTCCATTTCGGCAGCGGCACCTGACCGATCACCACCGGCTCAGTTGAGCCGCTGAAGAAGCTGCACGGCTGGTACGGCGACCGCGTCCAATTCTATGAGGTCAGCGTCCGCCAGGCTCATCCCGGCCTTCCTGCTCGACGCCGACGGTCGGGTCGCGTTCTACAACATGTGGACGCACGTGCCGACGCTGAAGACGGCGATCGACGCGCTCCTCGCCCAGGGGGGCCGCGGCGTCGTCAGGGGTGGGATCGACCGGACGCCGCATCTCCTGGCCTCCTTCGTCGACGGCTATCGCGGCCCGCGCCGAGGCGGCCGGCGAGCCCATCTCGAGTACGACCTGGGAGGCTTCGGCGCCGGAACGCTGACCTTCCTCGGCGACAAGGCGAAACCGCTGCTCGCCGGCTTCGCGCTCCGGGCCGCACCACGCGGCGACCCTATGGAGAAGTGACTCGTCAGATCGCGGCCGACGATCCGAAATAGACGTGATCCTCCTTCCAGCCGCCGTGCCCGGCGCCGATCTGCGCGACATCGTCGACGAGCTCGATCGCGCGGAGCCACTTGACCATCTTGAAGCCGAGCTGGTTCTCGAGCCGGAGCCGCAACGGCGCTCCGTGCTCGACCGCAAGCGGCTCACCGTTCATCTCATAGGCCAGGAGGGCTTGCGGATGCCGGGCGACGGCGAGCTCTATCGTCTCGTAGAAGAGGCCGGTCCCCGGCTCGATCTTGTCCGGCGTATCGGCCTTGTCGTCGAGCGCATGGAAGACGACGAAGCGGGCGGCGGGAAGCGGACCGCAGAGCTCGAGGAGGCGGGCCAGCGGCACTCCCGTCCACTCGGCGACGCCCGTCCAGCCCTGGATGCAGTTGTGCGTCACCACCTGCGTGCTCGGCTCGAGCCGGCGCAGGTCATCGAGGCCGAGGCGGAGGGGCCGCTCGACGAGGCCGCCGACCTCGAGCTGCCAGGACGCGAACGAGTCTGTGCGCAGACGCTCGTACGGGTCTCCCTTCGGCGGGTACCCGTTGATCCGGTGGCGCGGTGAGGCTTCCGCCCGGTCGTAGAGCTGCCGCGAGACGAGCGCTCGGGACAGCACCCGCTGGAGCGGCGCGACGAGCACGTCGAGCGCGCGCTGGGCTCCGCGCGGCCTCGTGAGCGATCCAACTGTCGCGGCGACGTTCAGCGCCACGATCGCGGCCAGCACGACGAGCGCGAACGCGACTGCATGCTCGGCGTCGGCGGCGCCGAGCAGGATCTCGCCGAGCCGCCCCCGCAGGCCGTGCAGGGCGACGAGCGCCGTGTGCGAGACCGTGAAGAGCACGAAGCCGGCAAGACAGGCGAAGTGGATCGTGCGGGCACGCTGCTTGCCGCCGAACAGGCGCACGAAGCCCGGGAAGCGGCCGATCAGGGCCGGCGACATCGCGGCGCCCGACGCGATCGTCAACGGGGCGAGCCCGAAGACGATCGAGAAGTAGACGAGTTGCTGGAGCCCGTTGTACGGCTCACCCGGGGCTGGGACGTCGAGGCTGAGGTAGGTGAGCGCGGCGTCGAGCGCGTCCGGGAAGATCGACCACGACGACGGGACGAGCCGGCGCCACTCGCCGGCCGCGAAGAGCAGGACGACGTAGACGGCGCCGGTCGCGATCCACGCGATCACGGCCGCGAAGTGCCAGTGCCGTCCGAGCCCGAGATTCCGTCGTCCGGGCAGCGCGAGGAGCGGCGACCACGACTCCTCCTCCTCGAGCCCGATCGTCAGGCGCCCGGTAGGCACCGGCTTGCGCGTCAGCTTCAGCACCTCGGTGCCGTGTGCGCAGTGGTCGTCCCAGTAGAGCTTTGGGAACGAGCTCAGGATCTCGAGCCCGCTCCGCGCGAGCAGCGTCAGGAAGAGGACGTTCAGGAGGTGGGTGGCGCGCAGCCAGTCCGGGAACGCCGAAACCGCTAAGAGAGACAGAGACCCGTCGCCGACGGCCATAAACCGCTCCTTTGGGCCGCGTTCCGCGCGATGTCAGAGCAAACCGGGACGAGACCTGTGGCGACAGTACCTGTCGACCGATCGGCATCGGAGGTTGTGAGCGGATCCGAAGCTCGTCGCAGCGACTGTCTCGTCGTGCAGAGCTTGTTCCAAGGTCTCGAGTCGAGCACCGGCCTCGCTGAGGAGCGCGTGCGGGCAGCCGAGAAGTTGAGCCTCCTCTCGCCGCTGGAGGCTCGCAGCACGCGCGGCCGTGATTCTCGCAGCGCACTGAACGCGTCGGGGGTGTCGCAGCGGACCCGAGAAGCCTGCCGCTCACGAATCGCGCATTGACACTCAATCGCAGGGAAGTGCCAGTCGCTGATCATGAACTACGAGCGGCTGCTCGTCGCCACCTTCGGCGCGAGGGAAGGTCTGGCCGACAGCCTACGGTTCCCAGTCTTCCTCAGCTCTCTCTCGGATGATGCCGTCGAAGCGCTCAAGGAGACACACAAGAGACTTCCGAAGCGGTTCACGAGGTACGTCGACGAGTACGACGCGATGCTCGCCGACGAGGTGCGCGGCGATTACCGGTACGACTTCCGCGTCTTGCTGATCCCGCAGGCGGGGCCGCGAACCGAGGCCGATGTCGCGATGCGGTTCGTTGGCCTCGAGGACCTCCCCGAAGAACACGAGGCCAAATTGGAGGAAGTGCGAACGATCGTTCGCGACCGGCACGTGCCGTGAGCAACATCGACAGGCACCGGCCGGGAGCGGTATGCGCGAAGGTCAGCGAAACGCTCGGTGTGCGCTTCACGCCCAGCTCCGACCATGTCCGCGCCTGGAAGTACTACGGCGTTCGCCCGGAGAGCGGCGCCGCCGACCGCACGCGCACCGACACCCGCTACCCGCATCTGGGACGAGGCCCCACGGCGACTACGTCTATACGGACGCGTGGATCCGCAAGCTCGCGACAGACCTCGCCGATGGCGAGAAGTTCTGGAGGTGATCGGCACCACCCGCTTCCCCTCACGGACATCTTGACGGACCTCGCCCCAGCCTGGGGCTCGCGCAACGTCGCAGGATCGAGCCCAACACGTGCACCGACGCTGAGTGACACACGATGACGGACTGAACCCGCACCGGTGGCCGATGCCGAAGCGGCGCTAAGCGACCGGGTAGCAGACATCGGGCTCGCAATCCTGAGCGCGTCGACTCGACTATCCGGTCCGGCGTCATCCCTTGGCGCCGGCGAGGTGGCGTTCGAACGCTCTTCGCAACGCGGGAAGTGACACTCGATGAGAGAGCAATCGTTCAAGGTGTGGCGCTCTCCGCGCTCATGCAGGGATTTTGTGAGACCTGAAAGGGCGACACTCGAACCGCGGACCACAGCCGCGCTGGTCGGCCGTGCTTTAGACACGCGCGTCCGCTGTCGATAGGCAGTCCGTGACTCTCTTCCTGTTGCGCTGGTGGGTGCCGTTCGTCGCGTCGACCGCCGCCGCGCTGGCGGTCCTCTCGCTCGGCCCCGCCCGCGACGCGGTGTGGCAGCAGTCCACGCTGGCGTTCGTCTCGGTGCTCGTCCTCACGAGTGCGTGCGCCGTCGGCGCCGCCGCGGTGCTCGTCCTCGGGTTCGTGCGCCAGCTGCCGGAGGTGGCGCTCCTGGCGGGCAGCCTCTGGACCGTGTCCGTCCTGACGCTCGTCCACGGACTCCTCCTTCCAGGGCACCTGTACGGCCCGAACTCCGGGACCTCTGTGGCAGTGAAGATCGCCGTGCCCGCTGCGCTCCTCGCCGGTCTGCCACTGCTCCTCGACGGAAACCCCGTGGGCCGGTGGCTGGCTCTTCGCTGGCGCGCCTGGGCGGCTGCCTGGTCGGCGCTCGCCGTGGCCGCCGGCGTCGCACTCCTCTTTTCGCCAGACCTGGTTCCCGTCCCCTTGGGCGGATGGACGGTCGGGATCGTGGCCGTCAGCCTCACCGGAACGGCCGTTCTTTCGCTCCGCCATCTTCGCCTCTTCGCGCTCGGCCGTCGGGCCGGCTCGCTCTTGGCGTCGCTCGGCTTCGCCGCCCCCGGCCTGGCCACGATCGCCTTCCTCGGCGCGGCGCCGCTCTCGGCCGGCTGGTGGCTGGCGCACCTGATCGACGCCGTCGGCGTGCTCTTTGCCGCCGGCGGGCTCGCCTGGGCGCACTGGCGCGACCGCTCGCTCGCCTTCATCCTCCAGCCCGTGCTCACGCGGGATCCCTTGAAGGCGCTCGAGCTGGGCCTCACGCCCGTGGTGCACGACTTCATCGCCACCCTCGAGCGAAAAGACCGCGTCACACGCGAGCACGTCGTCCGTGTCGCCGAGCTTGCGATGCGAGCCGGCGAACGCGCCGGCCTCGACCCCGTCTCGCTGCGCGCCGTCGGCCTCGGCGGGATGCTCCACGACATCGGCAAGCTGCTCACCCCAAACGAGATCCTGACCAAGCCGGGTGCGTTGACCCCGCACGATCGCACGGTCATCGAACGGCATCCGGACGAGGGGGCGGCGATGCTCGCGCCCTATCCACATCTCTCGGAGGTGGCGGCGATCGTGCGCTCTCATCACGAGCGACCGGACGGCCGGGGCTACCCCCACCGCCTGCAAGGGACACACATTCCCCTGACCGCGTCGATCGTCAGCGTGGTCGACGCCTGGGACGCGATGACCAGCGACCGGCCCTACCGCCAGGGCATGCCGATCGACCGCGCCGAAGAGATCCTCCGGGACGGTTCCGGAACCCAGTGGCTCCCCGCCGCAGTCGACGCCGTTCTCTCGGAGACCCGCGAGAGAGGACCGGTCATCCTGCCGTTCTTCCGAGCCGTCGGGCGGGCACACCTCACCACGACACCCGCAAGCGAGGACGACTTCGTCGACGGGTGCCTGCCGGAGCGCGCTGCTTGAGCAGCGAGCGATCGTCGTAGCTGTCGGCTTCGACTACACCTCGGTGCCGGACACCGAGTGACGCAGGTACGGCTCCTTGAGGCGCCTGATCTCCTTCTCGTCCAGTGCAAGCTCGACGGCGGCGAGCGCGTCCTCGAGGTGCTCGAGCCTCGTCGCTCCGACGATCGGCGCCGTCACTCCCGGCTTGTGGAGGAGCCAGGCAAGCGCAACCTGCGCGGACGGCGTGCGTGCGCGGTCAGCGCAATCTGCGCGGACGGCGTGCGTGCGCGGTCGATCACGGCGAAGTCGAGCTCCGGCGGTAGAGGCTTTTCCGAACGGATCCGTCCTGGCCCGCACCGTGTGCCGCTCTCCGTCGCGGGTCCGGTTGCCGGCGAGCAGCCCTCGCGCGAGAGGGCTCCTTGGCGTTGGAGGGGCAAAGACCTTGCAAGAGCGGCGCGTCCGGATCCGGACGGCGAATAGGGTGAGCGCGGCGGCGAGCGCGAGCGCGCCGATCGCGATGCCGTCGATCCAGGCGAATGCTGCGACGCTGAAGCCGGCT
>JBBJLW010000017.1:0-72031 GCA_037720595.1 Gaiellaceae bacterium
AATCGTGCCGGCTGAGCTCGAGACCGAGGCTCTGGTGCTTTTCGAGCTTCGCTGTGGTTTCCCACAGGAGTTCGATCGGCGCGTCTACGGCGACCGGGCGCCCGAGGGTTGGCAGCGTCATCACTGGCCGGTGCTGGCCGGCACCCTCTTCGCGGGTTGCAACCTGGCAATTCGCGTCCAGCCGATGCGCCTGCTCGGCGGCTTCGACGACGCGCTCGGCCCGGGGACGCCGTCGACGAGTGGAGACGACAACGACATCGTCTATCGGATGCTGGTCGCCGGGCACCGGCTGGCGTTCGAGCCGTCCGCGCTGATGCGCCACCATCATCGGCGCAACCTGCCTGCGCTTAGGCGGCAGCTCGACAGCTGGGGGTGCGGCACGGTGGCTTTCCTCACGAAATCGGGCCGTGCCGGGCGCCGCCACCGGTGGCAAGCATTACTGGCGACGGGCTGGCTGTTCGTGTATCAACTCCGCAGGCTGTTCGCGACGCTGCGTCCTGGCGCGAGGCGGCCCTTCCCGCCATCGCTCGTCCTCGTCGAGCTCGCCGGCTGCGTGCGCGGGCTGTGGGCCTATCGCCTGTCCGAGCGATACGTCCGCCGCGTGCGAGCCCAGGAGCGCTAGAGCCCGGGCAGGAGCCTGCCGAGCGCGCGCGAGAGCTCGGCCGGCACCCAGTCGAGTACGGTCAGCCGCGGCAACGCGTGCGGCCGAGACCGCCCCGAGACCGCTGCCTGCACGGTCGTGCACGCCGCCCGGTACCCGGCTGCAGCCGCCATCCGCACGGTTCTGGCGTCGATGTCGCTGCCGCGGCCGTACGGGTATGAGAAGAGATCGACTGTGTGGCCGAGCAGGTCCTCGAGCGCCACCCGCGATTTCCCGAGCTCGGCCCCCCGGCCGGCCGGCTCGAGGGAGGTGAGCGCGGGGTGGCTCACGGTATGCGAGCCTATCGTCACTCCCGCGAGGCGATCGAGCCTCTGGAGCTCGCCGACCGTGAGCGGCCTGCCGCCGCCAGGCACAGCAGGCCCGGAGGGGCGCGCGACGGCGATCTCCTCCAGAACGCGGCGGCGCGAAGACTCATGCAGCCGGCGAAGGAGACGGTGCAGATCGAGGCACGCACGGATTCGCTCGTCGTTGCTGCCCGTGCGGAAGCGTCTCGTCCGGTTTCCGACCGAGACCGACAGGGTTTCGAGGTTCTCGGTGCCGCACACCAACCCGGCGAGCTCGTCCCACCAGAAAGGCGTGCCCGCCAGCACCGGGCCGACCGCGACGAAAACCGTAAGCGGGATCCCGAGTGCGGCAGCGATCGGAGCTGCGTGCTCGAGATTGTCGGCGTAGCCGTCGTCGAACGTGACGACCACAGCAGGTTCGTCGCTCGGCGGGTTGTCGAGCTCGTCCAGCAACGCGTCGAAGGAGAGGACCCGGCAGCGACCGCGCAGGAGCTCGAGCTGCCGCTCGAACCGCTCCGGCGAGACGGCGAGGCGAAACGGATCCGCGTGCGGCTGGGCGACGCGGTGGTAGAGCAGGATCACCGCCCGCGGTGGTTGTCGGCGGCCGATCCGCCGGACGGCGCTTAGAACGGTCATCGCGTGCGGTCCCGGAAGAACCGCCGGACTGTTGAGCTGCGCAGGCGCGACTGCTCGAGCGTGCCGTCGCCGGCGCTGCGGAGCACGAGCGCGAACGGGCGGCCGGCGACGAGGATCTCGTAGCGCGCGCTTCCGATCTCGGCGGCGGGAATGTTCGCGGTGAGCGCCGCTCGGCTCAGATCCTCCACGAGGACTTCCAGCTCCTTCTCGCCTTCGGCGAGCAGCACGTACGGGGTCGCGACCTCGATCGCGGTCCGAAGCTCGGCGACGCTCTCCCACCCACGCGCGCCGACGGGCCCTTCGGGGCCGGCGACGATCTCGCCGTTCCAGGCCGCGCTTGGGCTTCGGTAGTCGTCCGTCCTACGGCCCAGCAAAAGGAACAGGTCGTGCTCGGCTTCGATCGGATCGAGGCTTGCATGGATTCGGTGTCCTCCGCCCGTCCAACTTCGATGACGCTGCTTCGCGTCGAAGGTGCGCGCGTTCACGACACCCTTCGGCGTTCGGCGCGGAGCGTAGGTGGGCTCAGGATCCTCGACGACGACAACGAGAAAGGGGTCGGTACCGCAGTGTCTCTCCTTCTCTGCCCGCGGCGGCAGCGTCCCGCCGTAGAACCGGGTCAGGTTCCAGGAGAACCCGGGCCACGGCCAGCTCACCCGGCGCACGTCGCGGACGACGAACTCGCTCGAGATGTCGCGCATGATGCGCTCCTCCTGGGTGAGAGCGTTCGACCAGAGGACGAACACGTGGATCTCGGACTCCCGGACCCGGTGCGACGGTCGACTCAGCGTTCGTGCCGATGCGAAGAGGAAATACGCCTCCTGGCGAACGCGCAGATAGCCGGGAACTCTCCCGTGCCTGACGTCCGCTGCCAGCCGGCGCCAGAGCGGATCCTTCGCTAGAGCCACTGCCCCACGTAGTGCTGACGCCGTGGATCGGACGGGTCGAGGAGGTCGTCCGACTCGTAGGGCCTGAGCTCGGAGGTCGAAGGGAGCCGCAGCGCCGACGCGGTGACACGCGCACGCCACTGGTGCCACCCCGAGTCGACCTCCTCGGCGTCGTACCGACGCTCGACGTACTTCTCGATCGCGTGCGGGATGCTCAAGAACAGGTAGTGGCGCATCCGAAACGAGTGGGGATAGGCGCGAAGCCCCCGGAAGCGGACCCGGTGCCCGCCCGACCACGCGATTCGCGCCGTCTCGCGCCGGCCGGCGATGAGCGGCAACGTGAGCCTTCGCGTCGAGCGCACCGGCTTGCGCCAAGCCTTGAGCCCGTGGGGCGAGTTGGTCTTGTAGGGGTAATACCACCGCATCGTCTCCTGGAATCGCCCGTGGTCGTGATCCGGAGCTTCCTGGGTCGGCATGAAGGTGAACTCGCTGAAGTTGACGGCGTTGTAGCCCCTTCCGTCGAGCTCGGCGAACGCCTCGGCGAGAGTCGTGTCGGCGCGCGGAGGGAGACGGATCTCGTCGGTATCGAGGTGCATGAACCAGTCCGCGTCGAGCTCGTCCGCCAACTGCTCCTTGCGCTCCAGGATCGCCCGCCAGCGGTAGGTGCCGTCGCGCGGAAAGGTCTCGATGCCGACGATCCCGTTGCCGACGTGCCTCTGGGCCAGCTCGAGCGTCCGGTCGGTCGACTCGTTGTCGATCAGATAGACCTCGATTCCCTGCGAGACGAGGTTCTCGACGCAGGCGTCGATGAACCGCTCCTCGTTGTAGGTCGCGAGGAGTGCGATAACGCGCACCTAGACCGCCGCGTACCGTCGAGCATTGGCGGTGTCCTGGGCGATGCGGGCGACGATCTCCAGAAAGGGCTCGCGATCGGACGTGCGGCCGGCTCGGCGGGGATCGGTCGCCTGGCGTAGCCAGCAGGCGTGGAAGCACAGCTCTGCCTGCTCGCGGGTCAGGTCGAGGACGTCGAGGATGCGGCCTCGCAGCCGCGCCACCGTCCGGGCGTGCTGGCCCTCGGGTGCGAAGCAGGCGTCGAATGCGTCGAGGCGGCTGCGGTAGCCGCGGACGGCCGCCACCGCATCGACTGCGGCGTAGTAGAAGTCGCCGAGCGGCAGCGCCGAGCCTGCGGCGCCTTCCCAGTCGACGACGGCAAAACCGGCATCCTCGTCGAGCAGCACGTTCCACATCGTCAGATCATTGTGTACTGCCACTCGCGGCATCGGCCTCCCTTCGGATTCAACACACCGGCGCGAGAGCCAGGCCGCGTAGGTCTCTCCTCCTCCGACGGCAGCAGCCAGCTCCGCGGCCGGCCGGACGAGCTCGCGCTCGAGCTGGGGTCGAGTGAGCGGTGCGGATGCGCCCGTCAGCTTGTGCCAGCGGACCAGCCAGTCGACGACGTGCTCGAGAACGTCCACCAGCCGGCGAGGGTTCGAGCGGAGGGCCAGCGCAGCAGGCTGCCCGCGCAATGCGGTTTCGAGCAGAACCGGCCGTGTGCCCACCCGAGCGAGGGCGAGGGGACGCGGCACCTCCGCGCCGGCGGCTGTCGCGTGGGGTCGAAGCTGCCTGAGCGTCTTCGCCTCACGCAGGGTCTGGTCGGCGCCGTCGCCGTCGAGTCGCAGCTTCGCGATCGCGGACGGCAGAGACGCCCCGTGCCCGAAGCGATGCAGCACGAGGCCGGCGTGAAGCGGATGCCACGACCTGCTGACGACGACGGGGCCACGCGCACGCACGGAGTCGTCCAGCTCGTAGAGCCACTCGAAGGCCGGTCGCGCCGCGGCCGGTCGCGCGACGAAGCCGACCGAGGCAAGCGTCCTCGTCAACGCGGTGGGGAGCCGCCCGGCCAGCGTCAAGACGCGCTGCTCCCAGCTTCCGGCCGACAGGAGGACCGACGAGAGGTAGTCGAGCGCCGTTCGGTCGAGCGGCACGAGGTGCCGCGTCCGTCCGGCGTCGGGGAGATGCAAGAGCTCGAGCTCGAGCTCCAACCCGGCCTCGACCAGCAGCCGGCGCACCGATCTCCGCCAGGCCCGTGGAACGAGCACGTAGGCGACGCCGTCGATCCCCAGGCCGGCGGCCGCAGAGCCGACAGCGTGCGCGAGCCAGCCCTTGCTGCGGCACTCGGTGACTGTGGGCGCGAGGATCACCAGCCCGGCCGGCCCTGAGGCTTCTCGCCCGATGCCGCCGGGCAGGAGCGTTTCGGGGCATGCCTTCCCCAGCGTGAGCGTCCGCTCGACGAAACCGTCCGGATGGAGCATTTCCATGATCGAGCCCGGCAGGATCGAGCGCGGATTGTCTGGAAGGCGGTTCAGTATCTCCTCGGTTGTCGTCTGATCGGCGCAGCCGCGCCGACGGCGCTCCGGGAGTCTAGATTGCAGGGCCGGATGAGCCTTCCTCCCACATCGCTCATCGTCTGCACAAGGAACCGGCATGGATTCGTTCGAGCTCTCGTGGAGTCGATCCTGGCTGGTGAGCAGGTTCCGACCGAGATCCTCGTGGTCGATCAGAGCGATGCGCCGGATCCGCAGCTTGCAGCGGCTGAGCCGGCGCGAGGGTGCGAGATCGTCTACCGGTTGTCGCGAACGAGGGGCGCAAGCGCGGCTCGCAACGAAGGGATCGGAGCCGCCCGAACCGACCTGCTCGTCTTTGTCGACGACGACGTGCTCGTCACACCCACCTGGCTAGTGCGGCTCGTGTCCAGCGTCGTCGACCGCGGCCCGCGCTCGGTCGTGACCGGGCAGGTTCGCGCCGGCGAGCCGGAGGTAGCGGGTGGATTCGCGCCCTCGCTGATTACGGACGAGCAACCGACGGTCTACGAGGGGCGGGTCGGAAACGACATCCTCTTCTCGGGCAACATGGCGATGTTCCGCGGTGCCGTGGACGAGGTGGGGCTCTTCGATGAACGCATCGGCCCCGGTACCAGGCGGTTTCCCGGGGGCGGCGAGGACAACGACTTCTGTTACCGGCTGCTCGAAGCCGGCTACCGGATCGTCTACGAGCCGCGGGCCGTGATCTATCACCGCGCCTGGCGCGCACCGGATGACTATGTTCGACTGCGGTGGCGCTACGGCCGCGGACAGGGTGGCTTCTACGGCAAGCATCTGGGCCTGCGCGACCGCCACGTGCTCTGGCGCCTGACGCGCGACAGCGGCAGTCTCTGCTGGCGGCTCCTCCGCGACGCGCCTCGCCGGCCCCGTGTGGCCGCCGGCCACGCAGCGTTCCTCGTCGGCCTGCTCAGCGCGGTCGTCGAGTGGACGATCACGCAGCGGGTGCGACAGGGCAGCGGCGGCTCTAGATGATCGATGCCACGATCTCGGGCGCTCGGATGCGCGATCTGGCGTGTCTGGGCCGCTCCCGGACTATGTGAGCGGCCTGGTGGCCGCTCAGCCAGCTCCGTGGCATCAAGCAGCTAGCGCTTGACGGCTCGGACGCCGACCGTCACGGGGAATCGCGGATCCAGCGTCTCGAGCTCTCGCCGGGTCAACTCCTCGTGCGCCATGCCGGTCAGGAACGCGATGGCCGTGAGGACGTTTCCATACGTCTGCACCTCGACCCCCTCCCCGAAGGCTTCCTCCACGAGCGGCGCGATTGACGCGTCGGTGAAGCGCCAGAAGTCGTTGCCGGGCCGCCAGATGCGGCTCACGGCGGGTACGGTCGCCAGCAGGACGCCGCCCGGCCGGAGCACCCGGTGCGCGGTGCGAAGCGCCGCCCGGACATCGAAGACGATGTGCAGGGTCTGGGTGAGGATGAAGCAGTCGAAGGCGTCGGCGGGAAGAACCTCGCCTTTGGTGAGATCGTCCACGATCGTCGCCTTCGGGTTGGAGGCGTCGATATCGAGGACGTCAGCCTGGATGACGCCGGTTCCGTACAGATCCGTGTAGCCGCTGTCCATCAACTCGAGCACGCGGCCGCGGATGTCGGCACGGCGCCCGCCGATGAAGCGCTCGATGTAGTAGCGATCGACCGGGGTGCCGCGGTCGAAGCCCCAGACGTCGCTGAGAGGCCGTGTGCGCCTGAGGGTGCCCAGAATCGCAGGGCGTCTGAAACGGGCGAGAAGTTGGAGCGGAAGGGGGGTTCCCCAGTTGCGCCTAGGCGAGGTGATCTCCCGTCCTCATGCGGCAAGTAAAGATGAGCCTCGGGCGGTCGGCAAGCTTCCGGCCGTGTGGGCCGTCAGACGACCGTGCCATCAGACGATCGGATGAGTGCGCCGGACGTCCGCGAGCCATGTCGTCGCCTCGGGTGGAATCCGCCGGCCCGCTGCGAGCGCCGCGATCACCGGGCAGCCGCTCCCGCGGCCCAGGCCGAAGAACAGGCGCGAGCACGCAAGACGTGGGGCTCGTGCGACGCCGGCGAGAGCTCCGAGCTTCCAGCGGGTCATCGCCCAGCGGTTCCGTCTATCTCTCACTGTCGCGTCGGCGCAGAGCAGCGCGGCGCGTGAAAAGCGCCCGAAGAGCGCGGCCGCCTGCGAGGCGCCGCCGGGATCGGAATCGAGCAGCTCGCGAAGACGCTTGTCGGACGCCGTGCTCGCGAGGAGCAGGAACAGTCCCTCGGCTCCCGGCCGCAAGCGGCGAAATCCGCGAGGATCGATCTGCGTCAGCGACGCCAGCTCTTCCGGCGCGACATACGCCCTACCGCGCAGCACGAGGTGGGAGTAGACGTCGAGCTCCACGAGTCGCTTGGCCGCCTGATCGCACGCGACGAGGAAGAGGGCGCCCGGCAAGTGGCGACAGACGATGACCGGTCGCAGCCCGGCGTCTGCTGCCCAGGCCGTGAAGACCTCGACCGCGCTCGGCCACTCGCGCTGTGGTGCGACGGAGTCCACATCGCCCGCTCCGCTGAGCGCTGAGTCGACGTTCTTCCAGATCAGCCACGACGGAGAGGCCTCCGTCAGCCTGTTGAGCAGCGTTCCAACGTCCAGGCTTCGCTCCTCAGCCATCACGACCTTGTGCTTCGGTGTGGCGCGAATATCGTTCGGGGAACCATGAACTCGTTTGGCGACTCGATGATCGAGGCTGCGGAGGCTCCTGGAGACCGAGCGCTGCCGGCACGGCCGCAATCTCGATCGGGAGACTGGCGGGCTGCCGCTCCGCGCGTCGTCCTGCTCGTTCTGCTGCTTTTAGCGTTTGCGATCCGGCTCGACGGCATCAGCGCCCCACCATTCGACAACGGGGTTGCGCGCCAGTTTCACGCAGCGCTGGTCGCGCGAATCTACTACCTCGAGAGCTCGACCGGACTCACGCCGCAGCAGCAGAGCATTCTTGCGACTCTGGAGGACGATGTCGAGCTGATCGAGCCTCCCATCATGGAGCTGCTCGCCGCCGGTGCCTATCACCTTGCGGGACGCGAAGTCCTTTGGGCTCCCCGGACGCTCTCAGCGCTCTGGTGGGTTCTTGGAGTCTTTCTCCTCTACCTCATCGCGGGCCGACTGATGCGTCCAGTCGCGGCGCTCGTCGCCTGCGCCGTCTACCTCTTCCTGCCGTTCGCGGTGCTGACTTCGAGGAGCTTCCAGCCGGATCCGTTGCTCGTGGCCGCGATTCTGGCGGCCGTGCTGACGATCGTGCGGTACGACGAGCGGCCGTCGCGGGAGCGACTCGCCGCGGCGACCGCCGTCTCTGCGACCGCCCTCCTGATCAAGCCGGGGATCGCCGTATCCTTCGTCTTCGCGGTTTTCCTCGCGCTCTCTCTGCGCCGAATCGGTGTTCGAGGCGCGATCCTGAACGGCAGGTTCGCCGCCTTCTGCCTCTGCGTCGTCCCGATGTTCGCCTGGTACGTGTACGGCACGGTCGTCCAGACATTCCTCGGCGGGCACTTCGGCGACAAGGTGTCACCGTCTCTGCTCGGGGACTGGGAGTTCTGGAACAGCTGGTGGCGCGAGATCACGTACGTGCTGACGTACCCGCTCGGGCAGGAGACGATCACGGTCTTCGTACTCGTCGCGAGCGCCGCCGGCCTACTGGTCGCACCGCCCGGGCGCCCCCGGACGCTCCTCGGCGCGCTCTGGGCGGGCTATGCGCTCTTCGGGCTCATCTTCACCGTGCACATCTCGTCCCACAACTACTATTCGCTGCCGCTCGTTCCGATCGTCGCTCTCTCGCTGGGAAGCCTCTGTGATGCGGTGCTTGCCCGGGTCCGACTTACGGAGTGGCTGGCGGCGATCGTCGTCGGGGTCGGAGGCGCTCTCGTGGCGGTAACGGTGGTCGCGAAGCTGCATCCGGTGTCCACGAACCCCGAGTTCTCTGCGAAGGCGGCCCGCTATACGGCGATCGGCCGGGCCGCAGACCATACGCCGCGAGCGCTGTACGTCGACATGCACTACGGAGATCCCGCCTCGTACTACGGCTGGACGTCCGGGAGACTGCTCGCCAGCGGCTGGGAAAACGATCCTGAAGGGCTATCGAGACAAGGGCTGGCTGCCGCGCTCGTGGATCCCTCTCCACGATCGTGCCTGATCTTCACCGGCGGACCCTTACGCGGACGGCTGGCGTCCTTCGAGTCCGACGTCGCCACTCGCTTCGCCGTTCGCCGCCGGACGGCGGAGTTCGCGATCTACGACCTCAGCCGCTCTGCCGGCTCTCGCTCGGACGGCTGTTGAGAACGAGACGGAGCGTCGGGCGACTGGCCGTCACCATGTCCTCGCCAGGTGTCGCCGTCGCTGCGCTGACGGTGATCGCAGCCCTCCTCCGGTTTCCCACGCTGGACGCGAAGAGCTTCTGGGTGGACGAAGTCGTGACGGTCTCCCTTGTCAGGCAGGACTTCGGATCGATGCTCGAAGCGATCCCGAGCAGCGAGTCGACGCCCCCCGTGTACTACGTCTTGGCGTGGGTGTGGTCGCAGGCTTTCGGCGTTGGCGAGGTCGGTCTACGCTCGCTGTCGGCACTGCTCGGAACTGCTGTTGTGCCGGTCGCCTACCTCGCCACTCGCGAGCTGAGCTCGAATCGAGCCGGGACCGCCTCGGCGGCTCTGGTGGCGGTGAACCCCCTCCTGGTCTGGTACTCCCAGGAGGCGCGGGCGTACACGCTGCTCGTGCTCCTCGGCGGCCTGTCGTATCTCTTCTTCGCCCGCAGCCTGCGGCAGCCCCGGCCGCGCTCGCTCGTCTTCTGGGTTTTCGCGTCGGCTCTCGCGCTCGCGACGCACTACTTCGCGCTCTTCCTCGTGATCCCGGAGGCGATCTGGCTCTTGATCCAGCTTCGCCGTCGACGAGCGGCAGTGCTTGCGGCGGTCTCAGTGGCCTGTGTCGGCTTGGTGCTGTTGCCGCTGGCGCTGCAGCAGCTCGAGAATCCGCGGTGGATCGCAGAAAGCGGGCTCGGCTCGCGTCTCGTGCAGATCCCCGCCATCTTCCTGATCGGCTTCGAGATACCCCTGCCGTACGCGTTCGCAGCGGCCACCGTAGCGGGGGCGCTCGCCGCCGTCGGGTTCTGGCTCCTCGTCCGGCGTGCAGACCCGACGGAGCGAGGGCGCGGCTTCGTGGCAGCCGGCATCGGGGCTGCTGCGGTCGTGTTTCCCGCCCTGCTGTCGATCCTGGGACTGGACTACGTGGTCTACAAGAACGTGATCGCGGCAGTCTTTCCGCTCACGCTCGCGGTGGCGGTGGGTCTCGCGGCGAGGCGTGCCGGACGGCTTGGATTCGTGGCGTTGACGGCGCTTGTCACCCTCTCCGCTGCCCTCGCATCGGCCACGTTGTGGGAGCCGAAGTACCACCGCGAAGACTGGAGGCGGGCGGCCGAGGCCATCGGTCCGGCACGTGGCCCGCACGCCATCGTCGTCACGCCGCTCGACGGCGCCCTCCCGCTCGAGCTCTACCTCGGGGCGTCGCGCCAACGAGAGGCTTCCGGCCGGCTCCGCATCAGCGAGATCGACCTGGTGGCCGGCGCTCGGCGGCCGCTCGGCTCTATCGCCGAGCCGCAGACGCCGCGGCCGTCGACCCCCACGGCGCCGGATCCGCGTTTTCGGGTCGTCGAGCGGGTCGAGGCGGATCGGTTCACGCTGATCCGTTACCGGAGCGCGACGCCGGTATCCGTCTCCATCGAGCTGCTTCGGGCCGTGGCCCTCGACTCCGGTCGGGTAGCAGTCCTGTTTCGCTCGACGGCGCGGGTCGATACAGAGTGAATTAGTCGCTCAACCGGGCCCACTGAGGTCGTAGAGCAGCAACCTGGCGGTACCTTCGATGAAGAGCTTCTGTCGGTGGCCGAGTCGATCGAGGTGCCGAGGGAGGAGGGAGGTGATGTACTCCTTTTCCTCCGGCTCATAGTGCGATGAGAGGATCCAGACCCGCTGCCGGCCTCGCAGCGGGTCGACTTCGCTCAGATAGGCGGCCCAGTCGCCGGGTGTATGGCGCTCGCCGATGACGAGTTGAGGGGGCCGTGAGAGCAGCGCGCCATGCCAGAGATCCGGCCCGATCGTCCGTCTGTCGGCGAAGGAGAGAGGCGGTGACTGCGAATCGCCCTCGGCGCCGCTGCATGCGCATTCGGCGTAATAGCGAAAGGCGTATTGAGCGGCGTAATGCACGTAGAGAGTGTCGCTTGGCTGCCAACCTCGGACGAGCTCCTGCAGAAGAGGTTTCATGCCCTGGTTGTTGCGTTGTGGAGCGCCAATGCCTTCCACAGCAGTCTTGAGCGGGTAGGAAACGAGCAGGATCACGAGAGCCACGCCGACGGCTGCACCCACGGAGTCTCGGAAACGACGAGCCACGTAGATCGTTCCGTGGGCGATGAAGAGGATTGCAGCCGGAACGCCGATGAGAACCGTACGCTCGAAGGCGGGATATCGCCCGATCAGCACAGCGCCGAACATGAAAGCGATCGGAAGGCCGAGCATCAGGCAGGCGTAACGCTTCGTGCGGAGCAGCAGGATTGCGCCGGTGACGCCGAGAGCGAATGCAGCCACACGGATCAGCTCCTGTGGCGCGGTTCCCCCCACGACGCTTGCTGCGCCGTTGATTATGGACGCCCCGGCTTCGCCGAGCGGCTTCAGAGGAGACGAGGCCGAGTTGCCCGACGCGACCGATCCGCTGATGGACTCGAGGTCGTCGTACGAGACTTTGTAGACGGCCAGGCCGCTCGCAAGCCAGATCAGAGATCCACCCGCGACCGTCCCCAAGTCTTTCCAGCGACGAACTGCCAGGAAAGCGAGGCCGTACACGGTTGCGAAAGCGGCGAGAAAGAAGACTGTCGCGTACGCAAACCAAAGCAGGATGGCGCCGAGGAGCGAAACGACAAGGTATCGCCGAGCCGTCAGGAGCCCCGTCGGGATCGCCACGGCCGAAAGCGCCAGCCCAGCCGCGACCTCGGTGGAGTATTGCTTGAACTCGACCGAGTAATAGACCAGAGAGCTCGAGCAGGCGAACAACACAAGTCCAAGCAGCACGCCGAAGCCGCTGGACACTCGACGGGCGATGACATAGAACAATCCCAGCGCCCCCAAGCCGCAAAGCAACGGGACGAGCCGTAGAGCGAGCTCAGACTCGCCCAGCGACAAGACACTCAGCTTGGCCGCGATGAGGAATCCGAGGGGTGCACCTTGGCTGAGGTCGAGGGGATCCGAAAGTCCCGAGCTCGGTCGGTCGATGATGTTCAGCGCGAGCAGGGACTCGTCGAGCCAGAGCGAGCGACCGGAGAAGTATTGGTCGAGCCGCAGGAAGATCGCCGCGCCGAAGATGAACGCGCCGATCACGAGAAAGCTCGTGTCCGGCCGCGTCCTCAAGGCGCGACGCGATCGGGCGCGCCGAACGGCCGGAGCGCGTCCGGCACCTCGCCCTGGAAGTTCTCCAGGATCGCGAGCGCCATCCGGTCGACGACGGCCGTGCCGTTCAACGTGTGGACGGGTTCCAGCCCGCGCTCGCCGCGGTGACGCACGCCGAGCCGCCGCGCCTGGTAGTCCGTGGTGTTGGAGATCGAGGCGGTCTCGCGATAGCGTCCCTGGCTAGGGAACCAGATCTCGACGTCGTACGTCTTGGCCGACGCACTCGAGATGTCTCCGGCGGGCAGGACGACGACGCGATAGGGCAGCTCGAGCTCCCGAACCAGCTCCTCGGTGTTCGCGAGCAGGAACTCGTGCTCGTCCCACGAGTTCTCGGGCCGCGTCAGGGAGAACTGCTCGACCTTGTTGAACTGATGCACCCGGATCATCCCGCGCGTGTCGCGTCCGGCCGCGCCTGCTTCGCGGCGGAAGCACGGCGAGAAGGCCACGTAGCGAAGAGGCAGCTCGGCCGTCTCGAGGATCTCGCCGGAGTGGAGGCTTGCGAGCGGGATCTCGGCTGTCCCGGCGAGGTAGAGCCCGTCCGCCTCGAGCTCGTAGACGTTCGCCTCGTCTGACGGGAACGCGCCGGTGCCGATCAGCGCCTCCTCTCGCACAAGCACCGGCGGGAGCACCGTGACGAAGCCTTTCGCGACGAGCCGGTCGAGGGCGAACCGGTAGAGCGCGAGTGCAAGCAGCGCCGTGTCGCCGATCCAGTAGCCGAAGCGCGCACCCGACATCCGCGCCGCCCGCTCCATGTCGAAGCGGCCGATCTCGATGTGTGCGCGCGCGTCCCCCGATTTGTCGGGCGTGCCGACACGGCGGATCTCCTTCACGTCGTTCTCGGTGGCACCGTCCGGGACGTCGCCTGCCGGAAGGTTCGGGATGCGCAGAACGAGCCGATCCCGTTCGGCCTCCGCCGCTGCAAGCTCCTCCTCTGCCGCGCGCAACTCGTCCTTGACGGCCTGCAACTCCGCGAGCTGCTCGGCGGACGGCCTGCCTTTTACCTTCGTGCGCCTCCGCAGCTCGTCGATCTTCGGCACGAGCGCGCGCCAGCGCTCGTCGGCCTCGAGCACCGCGTCGAAGGCGTCCGCGGCGCCCTTGCGCTCGAGCGCGGTGCGGTAGCTCTCCGGGTCGTGGCGCGCTGCCTTGAGGTCGATCATGGTGCTGAGTCTAGAAAGGCTTCGAGCGCCTGCGCCACCCCTTCTTCGGCGACCCCGGGGCAGATCCAGTCCGAACGTGCCTTCAGCTCGTCGTCTGCGTTCTCGACCGAGACCGCGTAGCCGGCCCAGTCGAGCAGCTCGAGGTCGTTCTCGCCGTCGCCGAACGCGACCGTGTGCTCGGCCGCGAAGCCGAGATGGGTGGCGAGAAACGCGAGCCCGTTGCCCTTCGAGACGGCCGGGCTCGCCAGCTCCAGGAAGTACGGGAGCGATTTCGCGATGAAGAGCCGACCCGCGAACCGTTCGACGAGCACCGCCTTCAGGCCGTCCAGCGCAGCGGGGTCGTCGACCGCAACGAGCTTCGTCGGCGGTCGCACGAGCCATCCGAGCAGGTCGCCGACCGCCGTGATCGGGATGTGCTGGAAGTCGGCGTAGGCTCGGGCGTTCTCGGTCACCTCCGCGACGTAGAGGTCGTCCTCCACGTAGCAGTTGAGCCGGAAGCCCTCGCTCTGGACCGCCTCGATCGCCTCGCGCGCGAGCTCGAGCGGGATCGGCTCGTGACGAAGAAACTCGCCGCTGGTCGGGTCGGCGACGACGGCGCCCTGATAGCAAACGAGTGGTTCCTCGATCCCCGCCGTGAGCGCGTAGGGCAGCGCCGAGCGGAACATGCGGCCGGTGACGAGAAGGACATGGATGCCGCGCTCCCGCACAGCCCGGATCGCGGCGATCGTGCGCGGCCGCAGAACGCCGTCCTCGGCGATCAGCGTGCGGTCGAGGTCGCACGCGAAGGCGTCGACCCGGACGGGAAAGTCGGCGGGAAGCAGCCTGAGCTCGACGAGCTCTTTAGCCGGAGGTTGAGTCGACGACGTAGGCGACCACGTCGGCGATCTGCTTCTTGCTGAGCTGATCCGCGAACGCCGGCATCGCGCCCATCCCGTTCGTGACGCGGTCGGTGACGAGGCCGGCGTCGGGTTTCGCGTCGTCCAGGTTCGGGCCGACGTTGCCGCTCGAACCCGCTGCGTCGAGTGTGTGGCACCCACCGCAGCCCGCCGAGGCCCACACCGACTCGCCAGCAGCCGCGTTGCCCTCGACCGTCGAGGTCGTCGTCTCAGTCGTCTCGGTCGTCTCGCTCGAGGTCGTCGACTCCGTGGTCGTCGACTCAGGAAGCGTGCCCTCCACCGTTTCCGGCGTCGCCGAGATCTCCTCGCCGCCTCCGCAACCCGTCAAACCCACCGGCAACACCAGCGCAAGCGCTGCGAAGGCGATTGCGAAGGGGCGGCGCATGAAGCCGAGTCTAACCTGAGCCGGCGCTCGATTCGGCAGCAACCGTCTGCGGTGCGCGAATGAGCGCGAGGGCCAGCGCAGCGCCGACGGCGACGACGTCCGCCGGTGTGTCGTTGACGACGAGCGAGACGGCGAGACCGGCAAGAAGAGCGTCGAGCAGCGGCCGGCGAGGACTGCGGACGGCGATCAGGCCGAGCAACATCAGGCCGGCGAGGACGATCGCGGTCGCGCCCGGGCTCGCGGCTGTTCGACGGACGGAGAGCTCGAGCCGATCGGCCAGATCGCCGGCGAGCGCAACCGGGCCCTCGCCCACCGCCCGCGTGACGTGGCTCTCGCCGCCGGTCACCGCGTCGAGCGCGAGCACGGCGAGCGCAAGTGCGACGGCGCCCGCCGCCACCGCCGCCAGCACTCTCGGGGTCGGCCGAATCTCGCGCAGGCGGAATCCGAGCACGAGGTAGGCCACGGCGAGCACGACGAGTCCGCCGCCGTCGGCCCCGAAGCGGTTGCCGCCCACGGTCACGAGCGCGAGCACGCCGACGAGGACGCCGGATCGGCCGAGGAGCGCCGCAGCGACGAGAGCGGGCGCGAGCAGCATAGTCTCGAGCAGGTTGTTGATCCCGTAGAAGCGACCGGACTGGGAGGGGCCGAACGGCGAGAGCGCGACCGCCTCCGGATCGAGCCCCATCGAGATGAGATAGGCGAACACGAGCGCGGCGCCCGCGAGTCCGAGTGGCAGTACGACGGCGGCGATTCCGGCCGTCACTGCGAGCACTGGATCGAGCCAGAGGTTCGCGGCAAGCGCGACGAGCAGAGCGCGCAGCGCGAGCCGAGGACGCACGAGCGCCAGCGCGATGACGAGCGTTACGAGAAGGATCGTCAGCGGTAGTCGCAATCGGTCGTTGCGGTCGATCCGGTGATCGAGCCGCTCGAGCGTCGCCACCGGGTCGTTCGAGGGTGTTGTCGTCAATCGCCCGGTTGCGATATCGGTGATCGAGACGAGGCCGGGGATGCGCGTCGAGGACGAGGCCAGCAGCCCCTCGCCGCCGATCCAAGCGATCGGGTAGCGCCGGTCGTTCGTGCTCCGGCCGGGTGGCGGGAGCGAGACGAGGATGACCCCGTCCCCGCCCGACCGGTCGAGCTCGATCAACGGCGGCCCGGTCGGCCTGCCGCCGAGCAGATCGTGCTCGAGTTTCCCGCGCACGAGGGCTGCGACCGCACCCTCGCGCGTCACCTCTGGCCCGGCGCCCGGAACGAGCAGCCCGACCGCCGCGCGATCCGCGTAGTCGGCCGGATCGAACGGCGGCACGATGCGCACCTCCGCCTGTGCGACCGAGGGCGCGAGCAGGGGTAGGCAGAGGATCAGGGCGCGGAGGAAGATGCGCATAGGCTGGCTCGCGGTGAGCGTGGACGATTCGTACCAGCGGCGGCTCGACCGCGCACTTCCGGTCTGGCACCACCGCGAGCGGCATTCGCTTCACGTGGAAGCGTCGGCCGAGCGTGCGCTGGCCGCCGTGCTCGAGGTACGCGCCGCGGACGTGCCGGTCGTCCGTGCACTCTTTCGCCTTCGCGGGTTGCGTCCGGACGCGGGCGGGACGCTGATCGAAGCGATGCGGAAGGACGGTTTCGAGCACTTCGCAGACGGCGTCTACGTCGCCATCGGCAGACCGTGGACGCCGAGCGGCGGGCTGCGCACGGCCACGGATTTCGCCACATTCGACGAGCCCGGCTTCGCGAAGATGGCTCTGGAATTCCGAGCCGTACCCGAGCCGGGCGGCACGCGGCTCGAGACGGAAACACGCGTCTTCCTCACCGACGCCGCCTCGCGGCGGCGGTTCGCCGGCTACTGGCTCGTCGTTCGCCCGTTCAGCGGGATCGTCCGTCGGAGCTGGCTCGCCGCCGCCCGCCAGCGCGCCGAAGCCTGAGCTCGACGACGCGATCGGACGCAAGCCCCGTCCGAACTCGACATGCCTGTCCGGGCCGCGTCCGGTGCCAGCCCTGGACGGGTCTCGGCAAGACCTGTCCGAAAGGGACGGTACGGTCCCGCCCGATGCGCCTGCTCGTCGCCCGCTGCGAGGTCGTCTACACCGGCCGCCTCACCGCCGTCCTGCCCGAGTCCACGCGGCTGCTCCTGCTCAAGTCGGACGGGTCGGTGCTCGTGCATGCCGACAGTGGCGGCTACAAGCCGCTCAACTGGATGACGCCGCCGACCGTGATCGAGGAGGAGCCGGGGCTGATCGTCGTCCGCAAGCGGGCCGGCAAGACCGAAGATCGGCTCGAGATCCGGATCGCGGAGGTGCTTAGCGACGTGCAGCACCCGATGGACGAGGTGGGCGGTCTCGCCAAGGACGGGGTCGAGCGCGACCTGCAGGAGGCACTCGCCGATCGACCAGACTGGCTCGAGGAGGAGTTGCGGCTCGTGAGCCGCGAGTGGTCGACGGAGGTCGGGCCGGTCGACCTGATGTGTCGCGACTGCGAGGACGGCTGGGTCGCGGTCGAAATCAAGCGGATCGCGACAATCGACGCCGTCGAGCAGTTGACGCGCTATCTCGGCTTCATCCGTAGCGACCCGGCGAAGGGGCGCTGCCGCGGGATCCTCGCGGCGCAGCGCTTCAAGCCGCAGGCGGTCACGCTCGCCGAGTCGCGCGGGATCCGCTGCGTCGAGCTCGACCTCGAGCTGCTGCGCGGGGAGCGAGAGCCCGAGCTGACGCTCTTCCTGGCTAGCTAGCTCGAATCGGGCGTCACTAAGGTCAGCCGTGACGCCCGGCTAACGACGAGCAGCACTCGCCGCCGGCCTTCGATTTTGCGCCCTGAGAACTAAGGAACGACCGCGGCCTTCAGGTAATCGCGCGGCGGATCGGCGAGGAGCGCTGCGACCCCCTCCAGACCGACGCGATGGGTGATCAGCCGTTCGAATGGACGGGCGCCGCTGGTGAGGAACGCAAGTGCGGCGCGGACATGGCGTGGCGCGTGATGGAAGGCGCCGCGTAACGTCAGCTCCTCGTAGTGCAACCGGAAGGTGTCGACCCTTAGCTCGCTGCCGCGCTCCCGCCCGCCGAAGAAGACGACCGTACCGGCTGAACGAACGAGCTCGAGCGCACGCCGCCACGCTTCTTCGGTGCCCGCTGCCTCGATCACGATGTCCGCCGCCTCGCCGTCGCCGGCAACCGCTCCGAAGGACGGCGCGAGCTCTCGGCGCTCCGGCCTGCCGCCGACGAGCTCCGCTCGCCCGCCTGCGTCGGCGACGCAAGCACAGAGCATCAGGCCGATCGGACCGGCGCCGACGATCGCGACTCGATCGCCCGCTCGGATCCCAGCTCGCTCGACTCCGCGCAAACAGCATGCGAGCGGCTCGACCATCGCCGCCACCTCCGGCGCAAGTCCGGCCGGCACGGGAAGGAGATTGACGCTCGCAATCCGCTCGGGCACGAGCAGGAACTCGGCGTAGGCGCCGTTCAGCAGCTGGAGCGGCTCGCTGCGGTCGTCGCCGGCGGCCGAGTTCGCCGCGACGACCCGCCGTCCCGTGGCGACGTCGATCCCGCAGAACTCGTGCCCGAACGGGCTAGGGAGCGAGTCGAGGAGGAGCGGATGGCCGCGGCGGAACGTCTTCAGATCCGTGCCGTCAGTCAACGCAACCTCGATCTGCACCACGACGTCGCCCGGTTCTGGCTCCGGGCGGGCTACCTCTTCCAAGCGCAGATCGCCCGGCCCGTGGAACCACAGGGCTCTCACGGCGTGAAGACGACCTTCAGGGCGCGGCCGCTGCGATAGAGCTCGAGCCCTTCGGAAAAGCGCGCGAGCGGGAGGACCGTCGGCTCGGGGAGATCGAGCTGCGGGAGCAGGGCCGCGGCTCGGCGCATCGCGGCCGGGGTGGCCGAACGAGAGCCGACGAGGGTGAGCTCGCGGCGGTAGACCTCGTCGAGCTCGATCGGCCCTGCGCTCGCGAAGACGAGCACGGTCCCGCCCGGCGCGACCGCCTCGAGCGGGGCGGCGGGTGCGCAGAGAACCAGCGCGTCGACCGGTCTGTCGGGGGTCCGGCCATCGCGCTCCGGGCGGACGTCGCTCGCGAAGACCGTGTCGCCGCGCCGGCGGAGAACCTCGGCGAAGAGCCGTCCGACAAAGCCCTGGCCGACGACGAGCACGCGTCCGTGCGGCACGCGCTCAGCACCGCGAAGGACGCACGCAAGCGGCTCGACGTAGGTTCCGGACGCGTCGTCGATCTCGTCCGGAAGCGCGATGCCCTCGACCACGGCTACCGCCTCGGCAAAGCCGCCGGGAACGATTGTCGGCTCGGAAAACGTCTCGCAGGTCGACTCGTGCCCCGTCTCGCAGCGCGAGCAGACGCCGCAGGGACGATGGTGGATCAGCGCGAGCCTCGTTCCGTCCTCGCGTCGCGCGACGACCTCGTGCCCGAGCACCGTTCCGGCGGGGGCAGCGCCGAGCTTCTCCACGTCAGAGCCGCAGAGTCCGCACGCGAGCACGCGCAGCGCCGACGCGGGGGCGGGCACCTCCGCGATCCGTGTCTGTCCGTGTCCGTCGAGCACGACTGCGCGCACGGACGCATCGTATGAATAGCGTTGCCCTCCGATGAGACGGCGACTTCCACCTGTGCTCCACGAGCGCGACTACGCCCGGCTGCTCGGGTCGTCGATCGCCTACGGGTTCGGGCGGGAAATGGTGTTCGTCGCGGTCGGCTGGCAGGTCTACGACATCTCCCGGAACCCCTTCCACCTCGGTCTGATCGGCCTGGCGGAGTTCCTGCCGCTGCTGCTCCTCGCACTGCCGGCGGGCGCGATTGCCGATCGATTCTCGCGCAAGCTCGTCTACATCGTCTCGCTCGTCTTGGACGCGGCGATCACAGCGGGCCTGCTTCTCGTCAGCCTCTCCGGCGCTGCTTCGCTCTGGCCATTCCTCGCACTCTCCTTCGCGAGCGGCTGCTCGGCCGCGCTCGGGAATCCGGCGATCCGGTCGATGTGGCCGAGCCTCGTCCCGCTGCCGTTACTCACGAGCGCGCTTGCATTGCGCTCGACCGTGTTCCAGGCGACCGTCGTGACCGGGCCGGCGCTCGGCGGGCTGCTCTTCGCGATCAAGCCCGAGCTCGTCTATGGGACCGCGATCGTGCTCATGTTCGCGGCGGCGGTGATGACGGCGCCGATCCGGGCGCGAACCGTGGAGTTGGCCCCGCCTGCGATCGTCGGCACGAGGCTCGGCTCGTTGCTCGCCGGGCTGCGCTTCGTGCGGCGGACGCCGGTTCTGCTCGGCGCGATCTCGCTCGATCTCGTCGCGGTCCTCTTCGGTGGTGCGGTCGCCCTGCTGCCGCTCTTTGCACGCGACATCCTCGAC
The DNA here is from genome assembly GCA_037720595.1 of Gaiellaceae bacterium. Lineage (GTDB taxonomy): Bacteria > Actinomycetota > Thermoleophilia > Gaiellales > Gaiellaceae > Gaiellasilicea. The sequence goes on from JBBJLW010000017.1 coordinate 20,036, forward strand.
GTGGGACCCGTCGGCCTCGGGGTACTGCGAAGCGCGCCGGCCGTGGGCGCACTCTTCGCGGGGATCATGCTCACGCGGCGGCCACTCGGAGGTACGGCCGGCCGGAAGCTCCTCGTGGTCGTCGCGCTCTTCGGCGCGAGCATGGTCGTGTTCGGGCTCTCGCGCTCGTTCCCGCTCTCGTTTGCGGCGCTGGCGGTGAGCGGGTTCGTCGACATGATCAGCATGAACATCCGCTCGGTGATCGCGGCACTCGCGACACCCGACGCGCTCCGCGGCCGCGTCAACGCCGTCGAAGGCGTCTTCATCAGCGCCTCGAACGAACTCGGCGCCTTCGAGTCGGGCGCCGCTGCCGCACTCGTCGGGGCAGTGCCTGCCGTCGTCGTCGGAGGAGCGCTCACGATCCTGGCGGCCCTGCTCTGGCCGCGTCTCTTCCCGGAGATAGCCCGCATCGACCGGCTCGAGTCGCTGCACCCGGCGGGCGGGACGTGACGCCCGCAGCTCGCTACAATCTGCGATCGCGGGGCTATAGCTCAGCTGGGAGAGCGCCTGGTTCGCAATCAGGAGGTCGGCGGTTCGAGCCCGCCTAGCTCCATCGTTTGCAGCAGTTGGGGATCGGTAGAAGAGACCCCCAACTGCGCGGAACGGTGAGCCTGAAACGGCCGATTCCGCGGCCCACCCGTGCCTCTGGCCGGCCGGTTTTCTTCGGCGTCGCCCTCGAGCGGGCGTCTCGCCGGGAACGCAGGGAACTTCGGCGCTGGGACGATCTCGAGCTGCTGGGACGATCTCGAGCTACGCGATCGCCGCCGACGGCAGGATCGCGTTGCTCGCGTCGATCGCGACGACGACGCCCTTGGGTCAGCTCGATTTGCGACGCCGACCGGGGCGAGAACGGGCGCTACCTCTACGCGATCGACATCACCTCGCGGCTGGGGCACGGGTGGGCGATCGAGAAGGACGGCTCTCTCACGCCGATCGGGGCGTTCCCCGGTCTGCCGGGCATGCCGGTCTGGCGGCGAGCTGGACCGAGGACTGCGGCTGGGGCAGCCGCCTCGGCCCGTCCACCCATTTGTCAGGAAACGTTAATGCTTGCACCCCAACCCAGCCGGAAACCTGTGCGGACGTGACGGCGACCTCTCTGCACAGTGTCCAGGGGCTCAAGCTCGAGCGATTCTTCGCGGAGCTCGGAGAGAGGGCCGAGCACCTCCTCTGCACCTCGGACATCGAGCCCTATCGGTTGCACGACCTGCTCGAGCTGGCCGACCACGAGCTACGGGCGAGATGGGATCGGCTCGCCCTGGGCTACACCGATCCGGGTGGGATGCCCGCGCTCCGCGAGGAGATCGCCGGCATGTACACGGGGATCGACGCCGACGAGGTGGTCACGTTCGCCGGCGCCGACGAGGCGATCTTCCTCGCGCTGAACGCGATCCTGCGGCCGGGCGACCACGCTGTCGTCACCTGGCCCGCCTACCAGTCGCTGCACGAGGTTGCCTCCGCGGCCGGAGCCGAAGTCACTCTCCTCCCGCTCGACCCCGACGGCTGGGAGCTCGACATCGAGGAGCTGCGTCGGGCCGTCCGCCCGACGACGCGCGTCGTAATCGTCAACTTCCCGCACAACCCGACCGGGGCGCTACCCAGCCGAGAGACGCTCGACGCCGTCGAGGCGATCGCGGCCGAGGCGGACGCGCATCTCTTCTCGGACGAGGTCTACCGGCATCTCGAGTACGAACCGATCGACCTGCTTCCCGCCGCGGCCGAGTACGGCGGCCTCGCCGTCAGCGTGGGCGTGATGTCGAAGTCGTTCGGCCTCGCCGGACTCCGGATCGGCTGGCTCGCGACCAAGGATCGCGACCTGCTGCAGCGGATCTCGATCTACAAGGAGTACCTCTCCTCGTGCAACAGCGCTCCGAGCGAGCTGCTCGCGCTAATCGCGCTGCGTGCCCGCGACACTGTTCTCGCACGGAGCGGCCGGCTGCTCGCGGAGAACCTCGCGCTCCTCGACGCTTTCTTCGCCGAATGGGAAGGCGTTTTCGAGTGGATCCGACCGCGGGCGGGTTGCGTCGGCTTTCCGCGGCTCGATTCAGCTTTGCCTGTTGACGAGCTTGCGATCCGGCTTGTCGAGCAGGAGGGCGTTCTCCTCGTCCCCGGCTCCGTCTACGACTACCCGGGCAACCACTTCCGGCTCGGCTTCGGACGGGCCGACCTCCCGGTCGCACTCGCGGGCCTCGAGCGATTCGCCCAGCGCGAGCTCGCGAGGCACGTCGCGTGATCGACGTGATCCTGCCCGTGCTGAACGAGGCCGAGGCGCTGCCGTGGGTGCTCGGCCGGATGCCCGACGGCTACGCGCCGCTCGTCGTCGATAACGGCTCCACCGACGGCTCGGGCGCGCTGGCTGCCGAGCTCGGAGCGCGCGTCGTCATGGAGTCGCGTCCCGGCTTCGGAGCTGCCTGCTTCGCCGGGCTCGAGGCGGCGAGCGCGGAGATCGTCTGCTTCATGGACTGCGACAGCTCCCTCGATCCTCGCGCGTTGCCGTCGGTCACTGCTGCCGTGCTCGCCGGACGCGCCGATCTCGTGCTCGGGGAACGCCGTCCGCGTGCAGGCGCCTGGCCCGCGCACGCGCGTGCCCTGAACAAGCTGCTCGCGCTCGAGCTGCGCCGCCGGACGGGTTTGAAGCTCCGCGATCTCGGGCCGATGCGAGCGGCGCGTCGCGAATCGCTGCTCGCCCTCGGGATCGCGGATCGCCGCTTCGGCTGGCCGCTAGAGATGGTGCTACGCGCTCACCGGGAGGGCTGGCAGATCGACGAGGTTCCGGTGGAGTATCTCGCTCGCTCAGGGCGCTCGAAGGTGACGGGAACCGTCCGCGGCACCCTCCGGACGGCTGCCGACATGGGGCGGCTGCTCCGATGAGCACCTGCCTGACGATCGCGGCGAAGGCGCCGCGTCCTGGACAGGTGAAGACGCGGCTCGCCGCTGCCGTCGGAGACGTGGCGGCGGCGGAGCTCTACGGCGCATTCCTGCTCGACCTAGCGGCGCGATTTCCCGACGCGGCCTGGTTCGTCACCCCGCTCGCTGAGTGGGAGAAAGCACCGAACTCTTACCTGGGTCGTTCGGCGCGGTTGCTGGCGCAGCCGACCGGCGACTGGACGGAACGGCAGCGCGCGTTCTTCCGCGGCGCCGCGGCGCGCGGCGAGGAGCGGAGCGTTCTGGTCGCCTCCGACTCGCCCCAGCTTCGGGACGAGGTCGTCGCCGAGGCCTTCGCGCTGCTCGACCGGCACGAGCTCGTCCTGGGCCCGGTCACCGACGGCGGCTACTACCTGATCGGGATGCGCGGCTGGCACGACGTTCTCGCCGGAATTGAGATGAGCACGTCCTCGGTGCTGGCCGACCTCGTAAGCGGGGCATGCGCGCAGGGCTTGCGCGTCGCCCTCGTCGAGCCGACGTACGACGTCGACGAGGTTGCGGATCTCGAGTTGCTGGCGCTGGACGCGGCGGTGCGAGACGACCTTCCCGCCACGCGCGCCGCTCTCGCCACCCTCGGAAAGGTGGCGGCATGAGGCTCCGTGGAATCGCGACCGGCGCGATCGCCGGCATCCTGGCGATGCTCGTCTTCGCGCTCGCCGCGCTCCTCCTCCGCTCGCTGGGCGTGCCGCTGCTGCTCGAGCTCGTCTCCGACCGGTTCCTGCCGCTTCTTCCGGTCGAGACCTTTCTCAAGCTCGTCAGCGCGATGGGCGGTTTCGTCGCCGGAAAGAAAATCGGCTTCTTCGCCTTCTTCCTCAGCCTGATCGGGATCGGGGCCGCGCTCGGGGCGGCCTATGGACTCGCGGCGACGCGCTTCCGGCCCGGCCGGCTCGCGCTCGGGCTCGTCGGCGGCGCAGTCGGCACGTGGTTGCTCATGGTCGCCGTTCTCTATCCCTCCCTCGACTCGAACTACCGCGGCCTTTCGCCCGGACGCGCCACCGTCGTGACCGCCGTCAGCCTGCTCGTCCTGCTCGGCCTTGTCGCCGGCTCGCTCGCATTCTTCCACCGTCTCGCCGCCGCGCCGCGCGCGAACGAACCCGGCGCCGACGACGGCCCACTCCTGCGCCGCGGCCCGGTCGTGCTCGGCCTCGCCGGCGGCGCGCTCGCGCTCGCCTCCGGCGGGCTCGTGAAGAGGCTCTACGATCGCTCCGCGATTCCCTACGACGGCTTCGAGACCCGCGGGGCGAAGCTCGATCCGATCACCCCGAACGAGCGCTGGTACGTCGTCACGAAGAACTTCATCGATCCTCGCGTCGAGCGCTCGCTCTGGCGCTTTCAGGTGACAGGGCTCGTCGAGAGCGAGAGCTCCATCTCGTTCGAGGAGCTGGAGTCGATGACCTCCGTCGAGCAGGTGACGACGCTCGAGTGCATCTCGAACGGGATCGGCGCCGGGCTGATCTCGAACGCGGTCTGGCGCGGAGTCCCGTTGGCCCGGCTGCTCGAGGCCGCAGGCGTCAAGAGCGGCGCAACCCATCTCTTCGCGCGAGGGAGCGACGGCTACGGCCACGGCCTGACGCTCCAAAAGGGGATGGAGGAGACGACCCTCGTCGTCTACCGGATGAACGGCGATCCGCTTCCCGATCGGCACGGCTTCCCGGCGCGGCTGATCGTCCCCGGAGGCTACGGCGAGATGAGCGTCAAGTGGCTCGACCGAGTCGAGGTGCTCGACGAGGCCGAGCAGGGGCTCTACGAGAGCCAGGGTTGGCGGGCCGAGCGCGTGCACACGATGTCGCGGATCGACCGCCCGCTCGGGAGGCGGAAGCTGAGGGCGGGCCGGCCCGTCGCAGTGAACGGCGTCGCCTTCGCCGGCGATCGCGGCATCGACCGCGTCGAGCTGAGCACGGACGGGGGGCGGAGCTGGCGCGAGGTCGGCCTCGACTACCGTGCCTCGAAGCTGACCTGGGCGCTCTGGAGCGACGAGTGGACGCCCGGGCGCGCAGGCAGGCACGAGCTCGTCGTCCGCGCGACCGACGGCGACGGCAACCCGCAGGAATCGAAGAAGGAGCCGATCGACCCTGATGGAGCGAGCGGCTACCACCGGATCAAAGTCGAGGTCCGCGAGGCGTGAGACGTGCGGCGCTCGACCTCGGCGTCCTCGCCGTGCTCGGCGCCGCCTCCATCGCGAGTGCCGTCTGGCTCGGTCGGGAGCTCGATCCGGGAGACTTCGGCCGGCCGCTCGGCGTCCTCGCAGCCGTCGCAGCGGCGATGCTCCTGCCGTACGTCGCCGCCGCTACCTGGGTGGTCTGGCGCCGGCCGCCCCGGCGAGCTGCCCTCGTGCTCGTCGTCGCCGTCGCGGCGGTCTTGCGGCTCGCTCTCGTCTCCGGCGAGCCGGCGCTCTCGAACGACGTCTACCGGTACGTCTGGGACGGACGGGTGCAGGCGGCCGGAATCAACCCGTACCGTTACGCGCCGGCCGACCCCGAGCTCGCGTTCCTGCGCGATGCGGAGATCTATCCGCGCCTGAACCGGATCGGCGTCCAGACCGCGTATCCGCCCGTCGCCCAGGGGCTCTTTTCCGGGCTGTACCGGCTCCATCCTGGAAGCATCGTCTGGACGAAGCTGGCGCTCGTCGTGCTCGATCTCGTCGCCGTCGGGCTGCTCGCGTTCCTGCTCGCGCGCCTGCGCCGACCGCCCGCGTGGGTGCTCCTCTACGCCTGGCACCCTCTCGTCACCTTTGAGCTGGCCGGCGCGGGCCACGTCGAGGGGGTCGCCGTCCTGCTCGCGCTCGCGGCGATCGCGGCGGCCGTCTCCCGCCGCGCGGTCGTCTCGGCGGTGCTGCTCGCGGCGGCGGGGCTCGTCAAGCCCTATGCGCTCGTCCTCGCTCCCGCCCTCCTGCGGAGCGGTCGAGGATTTCCGGCGGCTGCCGCGGCGGGGGTGGTGACGATCGCGCTCGCCTACCTGCCGTTCGTGGGAGCCGGCCTGCGCGCGCTCGGGTATCTCCCCGGCTACCTGCGCGAGGAGGGCTTCACCTCCGGCTACCGCTTCTACCTGCTCGGGCTCGTCGACGGGGATCCGTCGACCGTGGTCACCGCCCTGTATGTCGTCGCGGCGGGCGCGCTCCTGCTCGGCGTCTCCCTCCTCTTCCTCGCCCGGCCGCCGGACTCGGCGAGCACGCTCGCCGGTCGCGCGCTGCTCCTCTTCACGCTCGTCTGGGTTCTCTCGTCGCCCACCTACCCGTGGTACGCGCTGCTCGCCGTGGCGTTGCTGCCCCTGGCGCGCGGTGTCATCCTGCTCCCCGCTGCGGCGATCGTGCTGCTCGCCCCGTTTCTCTACCTCCACATCAGCGTCGGGGCGCTCCCGGAGTGGCCCCGGCACCTCGCCTACGGCGGCTCCGCGCTGGCGCTCGCCGCGGCCGGTCTCTGGCAGGCTCGCCCGCTCCTCTCGACCTCTCGCCGCCCGGGCCGTGCTGTGGCCGTGGTCGAGTAGAGATGGTGCGAACGATCCTGGCGCTCGTTGCGGCGGCGGTGCTCGGCGCCGCCGGGGGCGTCACGGGCGACCGGCTGCTCTCCGAGCCGGGCCTCGGCCCCGAGGTGACCGGCAGCGGCACGCTCGAGCTCCTGCCGCCGGCACCCGTGCGCGTGGTCGCCGAGACCGTCCGGCTCGGCCAGGGGTTCAGTTCCCGCCATCTCCACGGCGGGCCGACATTCAACCTCGTCCGCTCCGGTGTCGTGCGGATCGAGGAGCCGGGCGGTCCGCGCCGCTACGGCGCCGGTGAGCTCTTCTTCGAGCCCGCGGAGAGGACGCACACGATCGTCGTGCTCGAGGCGGCGCGCCTCGACGTGCTGCGGCTCCTGCCGGAGGGCGCGGCGCCGACGACCGATGTCGAGGGGCCGTGAGCCGCATGGACAGGTCGATCGCGCTCGTCCCGTGGCTCGGAGCCGCTCTCCTCGCGCTCACGGCGAGGAACGACGGGCTCTACACCTTCCTCGTCCGCGAGGACTCGATCCTGGAATGGCTGCAGGTGCTTGCCTACCTCGCCGCGGCGGGCCTCGCATTCGCCGTCGCCAGGGTCGCGACAGGGCCGGCCCGGCTTGTATACGGACTCCTCGTGGTCGGGGCGCTGCTCTCGGTCGGTGAGGAGCTCTCCTGGGGGCAGAGGCTCCTCTCGCTCGAGGGCTTCGAGGCGGTGACCCGCGCCAACAACCAGGGCGAGCTGAACGTGCACAACCTGCGGCAGGTCGGCCGCGACTCCCAGGTCGCGCTCCTCGCTGCGGGCGTCTGTGGAACCGTGCTGCCGTTTCTCGTCTCGCGGGGGAATCGGGCTGCGCTCGTCTTCCCGGCACGGGCGCTGACGCCGGCGTTCGCGCTCGTCGCCGCCTACAACGCTGCGCGGCTCGCGCTCGGCGACGCTGCGAGCTTCGAGCAGGCGAAGTTCAGCGAGTGGCCCGAGCTCTGTTTCGCCGCGTGCCTCGCGCTGACGGCCTGGTTCGCCCTCCGGCTCCTGCGCGGTGACGCCGGCCGCGTCGGCTCAACGCAGGGGCGCCGTCGCGAACTCACACACGCCCTCGGCGAAGGAAATCTCGGCGTGGAAGCCGAGCTCCGCGGCGGCGCGCTCGGTCGAGGCGAAGATGTGACGGACGTCCCCGAGTCGGTACTCCGCCGTCGTCACCGGCTCCGCGCCGCCGAACGCGTGGGCCAGCTCGCGGGCGAGCTCGCCGACGGTGCGCGGGGCGCCGCTGGCGACGTTGAAGGTTCCGGCCTGCCCGGAACCGAGCGCGAGAACATTCGCCGTCGCGACGTCACGGACGTGAACGAAATCGCGCAGCTGGGCGCCGTCCTCGAAGACACGCGGGGCGCGACCGCCCTCCAGAGCGCTCCGGAAGATGCTCGCGACGCCGGCGTAGGGCGTGTCGCGCGGCATCCGCGGGCCGTAGACGTTGTGGTAGCGAAGCGCCGTAACGGTCGCGCCCGTTTCGCGCGCGAAAGCGGTGCAGAGCGCCTCCTGCTGCGCCTTCGTCGCCGCATAGACGTTGCGCGGGTCGAGCGGGGCGTCCTCGGGCACGGCCTCGGGCGCGAGCGCGAGGCCGCAGACCGGGCAGGGCAGCTCGAACTCGCCCGCGTCGAGCCGTTCGCGGGTGCGCGGCCCGGGACGGACGAGGCCGTGCTCGGCGCACCCGTAGCGGCCCTCGCCGTAGACGACCATGCTGCTCGCGAGCACGAGCGGGACCGGGCGCCGCGCGAGCTCGCGGAGAAGCGTCGCCGTGCCGAGGTCGTTGTGGCTGACGTAGTCGGCGACGTCGCCGAAGTCGGTCCCGAGACCGACCATCGCCGCCTGATGGCTCACCGCGTCGGCGCCGGCGAGACAGCGTGCGACGAGCTCCCCGTCCCGCACGTCGCCGAAGACATACTCGGCTGCTGGGTTGAGATAGTCCGGCCTGCGGGAGTGGGAGAGGGGATGCAGGAGGTCGAGGACGCGAACGGTCGTACCGCGCGCAACCAGCTCGTCGACGATGTGCGAGCCGACGAAGCCGCAGCCGCCGGTGACGAGAACGGTGTCCACGAAAGTCGATCTTCCGCGATTGCGTGCACGGGTGCGCGGGCGAAGGCGCGGCTCGTGCCAGGCGCCCTTCTCGTCGCGGTCGCCCTCGCGGGCTGCGGTGGGAGTGGTGGCGGCAGCAACGCGCTCGGCGGCGGTGCCGAGGTGGAGACGCTCGCCGGCTTCACCCTCGCGCGAGTCGCCGCCGGGCCGCTCGCGTGGGTCACAGACGAGTACCGGCTCGCCGCGGGCGCGATCGTGGAGCACGCGCACGAGTCCGCGTTCGTCTACGCGCGGGGTGGGGCGAGCCTTCTCGGCGGCAAGAGCCTCGATGAGGGCGCGGGCGCCGCAGTCGCAGGCCAGACATCACACCGGCACGCCGCACCGCAGGACGCTTCCTCCGTCGTCTGGGAGACACGCCTCGCTGCTCCCGGGGCGCCGCCGCCCCCGGGCGGTCGGCGCGTCTTCGCCGGCCCCCGACTCCGGGGCATCCCGGCGGCGCCGGCTGCGAGCTTCCTCCTCGTCCGGATCAGCCCCGGCGGCGAGACGAGCGTGCACACCCATCCAGGCCCGGAGCTGATCTACCAGCTTTCGGGGAGGATCCTCTATCAGAACGCCCTGATCGGGACGGTCCCGCTTGGGCCGGGCGGGGTCGAGGGGATCCCGCCGAGCACGGCCGTCCAGAAGCGCAATCGCTCCGACGCGGACGCGGTGTTCCTTTCGTGGTTCCTCGTCGATCCGGACGAGCCGTTCGCACCTGCGGCGAGCTTCGCCGGCTGACGATCCGAAGCTCGGAGATCCGACCGTCTCGGTGCTGCCTGCTCGACCCAGGACGAATCTAGAGCCGTGCGCCGGTGAGCGCGCTCGCGCAGACGTCGTCCGGCTGCGGCTCGATCCGAGGGATCGCGGCGAAGAGAAGCGCCTGCAGCTTCTCGAGGTTCTCGCCGAAGACGCGCACCACCGCGTCCGCCGAGACCGGCTCGTGGCCGCCGGCGCCCGCGTCGTAGTCGGTGATCATCGAGACGTTCGCGTAACAGAGCTCGAGCTCGCGGGCGAGCCACGCCTCCGGGTAGGCGGTCATGTTGACGACGTCCCACCCCTGGGCGGCGTACCACTCCGATTCGGCGCGGGTCGAGAAGCGCGGCCCCTGGATCACGACCGCGGTGCCTCCGTCGTGAACGTGGATCCCGAGCTCTCGGGCGGTCGCGACGAGCAGCCCGCGCAGGCCCGGGCAGAAGGGCTCCGCGGCTGCGACGTGCGTCGTCTCAGGCCCCTCGTAGAAGGTGTCGGCGCGGCCGCTCGTCCGGTCGACGAACTGGTCGCAGACGACGAAGTCGCCGGGCGCGAGGTCGGCGCGCAGCGAGCCGCAGGCGGCCGGTCCGACGATCCGGCGAACGCCGAGCTCGCGCATCGCCCAAACGTTCGCTCGATAGGGAATCTGCGCCGGCGGCAGCTCGTGTCGAAGCCCATGGCGCGGCATGAACGCGACCTTCCGACCCTCGAGCTCGCCGACCGCGAACGGGGCAGACGTGGGTCCGTACGGAGTGTCGATCGTCACCTGCTCGACTCGCTCGAGGAGCGAGGTGAACCCAGAACCGCCGAAGACGCCGACCATCTCTCGGGAGTTTGACGGTCGGCTCGATGGAAAGGGGAGAAGAAGTCCAACGATCGGAGGAATCTGATGGACGAAAGAAAGGATCCGAACCGAGACGAGACGCTCCAGCCCACCGGCGCGGCCGTCGTCGACATCTGGACGTTTCGCACCGAGCAGATGGGCGGCGGCGACATCGATCTCACCGGCTACTCGGTCGAGGCGACCGACGGCGGGATCGGCAAGGTCGACGAGGCGACGTACGACGTCGGCGGGAGCTACCTCGTCGTCGACACCGGTCCGTGGATCTTCGGCAAGAAGGTGATGCTGCCGGCCGGCGTCGTCGATCGCTTCGACCCCGAGAGCGAGACGGTCTACGTCAGTCGCACGAAGGACCGGATCAAGAACGCTCCCGAGTACGACGAGGAGCTCGGGCGCGACGAGACGTATCGCGGGGAGCTCGGCGGCTACTACGACCGCTGATCAGCGTCGAGCCACTGAGCACCTAGAGATCGGCGGACGGCCCGGCTACGACGGGCCGTCCGCTTTCTGATCGCTCACCCAGGCGGCGAGGAGCCCGCGGTAGTGCTGCCCGAAGTGCTCGTGCTCGTGGGCCGGAAACGTCGACTGGACGGTCTCGACGAGGAGCCGGTCGAAGTCGGGGCCGGCGACGTAGGCGAGCAGCGCCTCGTCCAGGCCGGCGAGGTGCTCGGCGCAGAACGCCTCGTACGCCTCCGTCTGGAAGTAGTCGTCGGCGAGCTTGCCGTAGCCGGCGAGCTTCTCCTCGTAGGAGAGATCCTCCCGGTCGCCGAGCACGAAGTAGTCGCGCATGCCCTGGCTCAACCGCATCGGCCGGCCGGTGACCAGGCAGAAAGCACTCCAGCGGACGAGGGCGCGAATCGCCCAGGGGAAGTAGTAGTGGAGGCTCGTCAGCGCCACGTCGGGCGAGGCGTTTGCGTAGTCGATCGGATACGCCTGGCCGTCCTTGACGATCGTCTCGCACGAGTTGAATTCCCAGCGGAAGAACGCGTTCACGAGCCGGCTGATCGTCACCACCTCCCGGCCGAGCTCCGGCGAGAGGAAGTCGTGATCGACCTGGTAGCGGTCGTGGAGCGGTCGGTCGGGATCGAAGTGCATCACCATCGTCTCGGCCCCGATCGAGAGGCTCCGTGCGAAGACGTCGAAGTCCTCGACGGCGGCCTGGAGGTGCATCAATCGCTCGCCGGAGGCGTCGTAGACGGCGTGCAGCTCGGCGTCGTCGCGGATTCGCGTCACTCCCACCCACTGACCCCCGTCGAAGGGCTTCATGTAGAGCGGGTAGCCGACCTTCGCCGCGATCTCGTCCAGCTCGAACGGCAGGTTGTAGCGCTCCGCCGTGCGCTCGAAGCGCTCGTTCTCGGGCGGGTTCTTGTGCGGGATCAGCCATGTGTCGGGCACCCGGAGCCCGAGCCGCATCATCGCGCAGTAGGCCGAGTGCTTCTCCATTGCCTGGAAGGTGAACGGGTTGTTCAGGAGGTAGACGTCGTCCATCAACGAGACCTTCTTCAGCCACTCGCGCGGAACCGTGTACCACCAGCCCAGCCGGTCGATCACGAGCCGGTAGCGCGGCTCGGACCGGAGGTCGAACGGCTCGTTCGTGATTCGCTCGGCGACGAGCTCGTGGGTCTCGCCGCCGCAGGAGATCGGGCCGATGGTGTTGAGCAGGTGCTCGAAAGCCGTGGGCCAGTCCTCCTCGGTGCCGAGCAACAGGCCGATCGTGTGCGTGCGAGTCGTCATAGAAATCGCGGCAGATGATGAGCGATCTGCGCTCGCCACGCGGGCCAGTCGTGCGGCACGTCGTGGCCCCAGACATCGAGCTCGTGCGGAATCCCCTTCTCGCCGAGGAGGTGGGCGAAGCGCCTCGTGCTCTCGAGCGCGCCCGTCGAGTCCTCCCAGGCGCCCTGGCCGCAGAGCAGGAGCAGGTTGACGCGACCGCGCAGCCAGTCGAGGTGCTGGCCACCCAGCGAGGCGACGTAGTCCGGGTTGTTGAAGTAGACCGCGTCACCCCGTTCGCCTGCGCCGACGACCGACACGTCGTAGACGCCGCTCTGGCAGAGCGCGAGCGGGAAGACGTGGGCGTGCTTGAGCGCGAAGTTGGCCGCGTGGTAGGCGCCGAAGCTGACGCCGGTGACCGCGATCTCGTCTGCGCCGCCCGAGTCGTTCCGGATGAACGGCGCCACCTGATTCAGAATCCAGTCCTCGTACAGCGCGTGCAGCCGCGCGCGCTGCTCGAGGGGAAGGTCGTCTCGGTACCAGCTTCCCGAGTCGTAGCTGTCGACGGCGTAGATCTTGACGAGCCCGGCCTCGAGCGGGCCAGCGAGCGCTTCGATCATCCCGTTATCCTCGTATTGCCGGCAATTTCCCTGCTGGGAAGGGAACGCAAGGAGCGGCCGGCCGTAGTGCCCGTGGGCGAGGATGCCGCCCTCGCCGCCGATCGCGGGAGAGAAGACCTGGAGCTCCCGCCTCAGCACGAGACCCTCTCGAGTAGCCGGAGTAGGTGGGGCTGGAACGCGTCGCGCCACGCGATCCAGTTGTGCCCGTCCCGGAACTCGTGGAAGTGCGTGTCGTAGCCCTGCCGCCGCAGGGCTACGAACATAGCCTTGTTTGCAGGGAGGTTCTCCTCGATCGTGCCGCATGCGAGCTCGACCGGGATCGGCCGCTGCGCTTGTCCGGAGAGGACGCTTCCGACGAAGCGGCCGATCCGATCGAAGCGCGGAAAGTCGGCCTCGTGGAGGTCGCGCCGGCGGAAGAAGCTGCCCGATTGGAGGAAGAGCGCATCGAAGCTCGCTGGATGCCGGCGGTGCACGTGGAGCAAGGCGAGGGCACCGAGGCTGGCGCCCAGCCCTATCCGCACGGGCGCGGCGTCGAACGAGGGCAACAACTCCTCGACGAGCGCGCGCGAATAGCGGGCCGAGGCGGAGTAGGGTCTCGTTGCGGTCGACCGGGGCGATCAGGATCGCGCGGAGCGGTGGTCGCTGCCCGAGCAGGGTGAGGAGCGACGAGAAGTCGGCGTACTCCGGCCCGTCGTGAGCGACGAGCAACGGGCTGTCCTCGTCCGCGTCCGGGTGCTCCCAGACCAAGGCCGGCAGCTCCGTGCGCAGGATTCGGCTCGAGAGGACGACGTTCTTCGCGGTGCCGATCGTCTCGGCGTCGAGCCACACGGGAGCCTCGTACCCCGGTAGCTCGAGCACCGACTTCTCGCCCCACGGCCCCGAAGCCCGGAGCGGGTTCTCGGGGTCGACGATCCATTCCGAACGCCCGGCTCGGTCGACGAGCTCGAACTGGTACTCGAGCCGGCCGACGTCGGGCTGCGGCGCGACGAGCTCCCAGGTACGGCCGCGGCGTGCGAGCGCGTGGGGCAGTCCGGGAACGGCGTGTGCGAGCCGGACACGTGCGAGCGCCCGGCCGTGCTCGAGGAAGGCGAACCGGATCGGAGGGCTCGCGTGGGTATCGAGCGCGGCGCTCATCGCGTCTGAGCATAGGGAGGACGGCGGGCAGCAGGCGAGAGCGTGTCGCCGGTGTGTCGCTCTGTGTCAATTGTGTGCCGAAAGCGTCACAACCAGGGCTGTTTCGGACAGTGATCGTCCCTTTCGGACACTGGTGCGGGCGCCCGCCCGCGGCTATTCAGACTGCTCTGCAACCACCGAAGGAGGATCGATGCAACGACCAATCAGCCGAAGGCTCGTCCGAGGGCTTGTCGCCGCCGGCCTCGGTCTCGCGCTCGTGACCGCCGTCTCGGCGGCGCCGAGCGGGAGCGAAGCCGAGGGCCAGATCTCCGCCTGCCGGCACAAGACATCGGGGCATTTGCGCGTACCCGCGTCCGGCTCGACCTGCAAGCGGGCGGAGCAGGCGCTCACCTGGAACGTCAGCGGCCCGAGCGGGCCGCAGGGCGAGAGAGGCCCGCAGGGGCCGGCAGGCCCTGCGGGTGAGCGAGGAGCCGCGGGCGCGACCGGAGCGACCGGCCCTGCCGGCGTCACCGGCCCCGCTGGTGCGGCCGGCGCGATCGGCTCCGCCGGTCCCGTCGGTTCGACCGGAGCTCAGGGTGTCGCAGGTCCTGTTGGGCCGGCGGGCCCTCCTGGACCTGCCGGTGCAGCGGGAGCGAGCCTCACCTCGATCGGTCAGCTCAACGGCGTCGCCTGCACGACCGCGGCCGGGGGTTCCGGCACCGTGAGCGTCGCGACCGCCGCCGGCGGGGCGATTTCGCTCGCGTGCACGGCGACGACGACTCCACCGCCACCACCTCCGCCTCCGCCCGCGGGGCGCACGATCGTCATCAACGAGATCGACTACGACCAGGTCGGCGCCGACGGCGGCGGCTTCGTCGAGCTGCGCAACAACGGCGCCGCAGCCGCCGATCTCTCCGGGCTCGCGGTCGTGCTCGTCGACGGCTCGGACGGGCTCGAGTACGACCGCGAGGCGCTCACGGGCGAGCTCGCAGCGGGCGGATACCTCGCCGTTGCGATCGAGCCCCAGAACGGGGCGCCGGACGGAGTCGCGCTCGTGGACACCGCGACGGGTGCGGTGCTCGATGCGCTCTCCTACGAGGGCGAGATCGTGGCCGCGCAGATCGGCACTGCAACCGTGAGCCTCGTCGAGGGAACCGCGCTGGCGGCGTCGGTGGCCGACTCGAACGCCGTTGCGGGCTCGCTGATCCGCAACCCCGACGGGCGGGACACGAATAACGCGGCGTCGGACTGGGCGTTCACGACCACGACGACGCGTGGAGCGGCGAACGTCGCGAGCGGCTGAGCTTAAGGCGGGGGCGTCGACGACGACGCCCCCGCCCTCACCGATGTCCCTTGAGCCGCATGTTCGCCCGAGACTCCGCGCCGAGCTTCGCCCATTTCTTGCGCTCATCGGCTTGGGCTCGCTTGTCGAGCCGCCGCTCGAGGTGGGCGAGCTCGCGTTGGAGCTTCTGGTAGTTCGTCCAGCGCGCGTGGTCGAGCGTGCCGTTCTCGAGCGCGGCCTGGATCGCGCAGCCGGGCTCCGTGCGGTGTGCGCAGTCGTTGAAGCGGCACTGCGCGGCCAGCCCCTCGATATCCGAGAACGTCTCGCCGAGCCCGTCGGCCGACTCCCAGAGCTGGAGCTCGCGCATGCCGGGGGTGTCGAGCACGAGGCCTCCACCCGGCAGCGGCACGAGCTGGCGGTGCGTCGTCGTGTGCCGGCCCTCGCCGTCCGACTCCCGGATCTCCTTCACCGCGAGAAGTTCCTCGCCGAGAAGCGTGTTCACGAGCGTCGACTTGCCGACGCCCGAGGACCCGAGCAGGGCGATCGTCCTCCCCGGCTCGAGATACGAGCGAACGATCTCGAGGCCGTCCCCGGTGAGGCTCGAGATCGCATGTACGGGCACGCCGAAGGCGATCCCCTCGACTTCGAGCACACGAAGCTCCACAGCCTGGCTGAGATCGGTCTTCGTCAGGACGATGACGGGCTTGGCGCCGCTCTCCCAGGCCAGCGTGAGGTACCGCTCGAGCCGGCGGAGGTTCAGATCCTCGTTCAGCGAGCTGAGGAGGAAGACCGTGTCGACGTTCGCTGCGACGACCTGCTCCTCGGTCGCCGACCAGGCGACCTTGCGCGAGAACGCGGTTCGCCGCGGGAGGACGGCCTGGATCGTGCCGGCTCCCTCGGCGGGGCGGAGGGCGACCGCGACCCAATCGCCGACGGCGGGAAGGTCGCCGAAGCCGTTGGCCTCGTATGAGAGCCGGCCTGCAGGCTCAGCGCGGATCTCGCCGCTCTCGGTGAGGACGACGTAAGCACCACGATGTTGCTCCGACACGCGGCCGGGGACGAGGCCGCCGGCGGCATGCGGTTCGAAAACGAGCGTATGGCTGTCAGTCCAGCCGAGGTCCTGCAATGTGGTCAAGCGACTCTCCTTGAGCGGAATGGTAGGGGCGGCGCGCGAGGATCGGCGCGCGCTGCGCGGCTCAGGGAGCTGCCGGAGGTGTGGCCGACGAGCCTCTAGAGCCGCGGAGCTCTGAGGGTGAAGGGGGCAAGCGCAGTCATGAGTTCGAACCTCCTTCGTCGCCGGGACGTGTCGAAGTATGCCTGCAGCCGGTAAGGAAGTCGAGGCGGGGTTGGCGTGGGCCGAGAGAGGGGCTAGAGTCCTCGCGGGCGCCGGCGGAACGAGCCGTGTCCTCCAAGGGGAGCTGGTCAACATCAGGGGAGGAACTTTCTTGTCTCATCTTCGACTGCGGCTGCTCACAGCCGTTGCGGTACTCGTAGCGCTCACGGGTGCCGGTAACGCGCTGGCCGCCGGCGACGTCGTCATCAGCCAGGTCTACGGCGGCGGGGGCAACAGCGGCGCCACGCTGACGAACGACTACATCGAGCTCCACAACCGGACTTTGACGGCTGTCAGCCTCACCGGTTGGTCGGTGCAGTACGCAGCGAGCACGGGAACAAGCTGGCAGAAGACATCGCTCAGCGGCTCGATCGCCCCGGGCGGCTATTACCTCGTCCAGCAGGCTGCAGGCACGGGTGGGACGACGCCGCTTCCGACACCGGATGCGACGGGAACGATCGCGATGTCGGCTAGCTCCGGCAAGGTGGCGCTCGTCTCGAATGACACGCTGATCGCAGCCGGAACGAGCTGTCCGGCAGCGCGTGTCGACCTCGTCGGCTACGGCGCAGCGAATTGCTTCGAGGGCGCCGGCGCCGCTCCGGGCCTGAGCAGCACGACAGCGGCCCTCCGCAACGGCGGCGGTGCGATCGACACCGAGAACAACGCGGCCGATTTCACGGCGGGAACGCCGAACCCACGGAACAGCGGCTCGGCGCCGCCCCCGCCACCGCCCCCGCCGACTCCGGCGCTCGAGATCTCCCAGATACAAGGCGCTTCACACACCTCGCCGTACGAGGGCCAGAGGGTCTCGACGACCGGGATCGTTACGGCGACCCGGACCGCCGGCGGCCGCGGCTTCTACCTCCAGGACCCGAGCCCCGACACGAGCTCGGCTACCTCGGAGGGGATCTTCGTCTTCACCAACGCCGCCCCGGTCGCGTCGATCGGGTCTGCCGTCGAAGTGACCGGCACGGTCTCCGAGTTCCGGGCGGCGGCCGTGAACCTGAGCATCACGCAGATCTCGGCGTCGAACTCCGCTGTCTCGACGCTGACGACGGGGAACCCGCTTCCCGCGGCGACCGTGATCGGCTCCGGTGGGTCGTTCCCGCCGACGGAGACGATCGATGACGACTCGTTCGCCACGTTCGACCCGGCGAACGACGCGATCGACTTTTACGAAAGCCTTGAAGGGATGCTCGTGAAGTTGAACGCCGGTGCTGCCGTGGTCGGGCCAACGAATCGCTTCGGTGAGTTCGTCGCGCTTCCGGACCGCGGCGGCTGGGCAACGGGGCTCCGCACGCCGCGGGGCGGGATCCTCTACAGCTATGCCGATCCCCAGCCCGAGCGCTTGGCGATCGACGACGAGATCCTGCGCGACCAGAGCGTGCCGCCGCGACCGGCGAAGGCGATGCCCGACGTGAACGTCGGCGACGTGATCACGAGTGCGATCGTCGGGCCGCTCGACTACACGTTCGCGAACTACAAGATCCAGGCGACCTCGACTCCGACGTTCGTCTCCGGCGACCTCGAGCCCGAGGTCACCGCGGCCCCGCGTGACCAGGAGATCGCGATCGCGACCTTCAACGTCGAGAATCTCGACCCGAGCGACGTTGCCACGCTCCCGCGGCTCGCCTCTCAGATCGTCGACAACCTCCGCGCGCCCGACCTGATCGGGATCGAGGAGGTCCAGGACAACTCGGGCGGGACGAATGACGGCACCGTCGATGCCTCGCAGTCGTGGTCGGCGCTGATCGCCGCGATTCAGGGCGAGGGCGGCCCGCTCTACGAGTATCGGCAGATCGATCCGGTGAACAACGCGGACGGCGGCCAACCGGGCGGCAACATCCGCGTCGGCTTCCTCTTCCGTACCGATCGCGGCCTCAGCTTCATCGATCGGCCGGGCGGCGACGCGGTGACCCCAGTGGCGGTCGTCGACCGCCCGTCTGGGCCGCAGCTCTCGATCAGCCCGGGCCGGATCGATCCGGACGATCCCGGCTTCGTCGAGACGCGGAAGTCGCTCGTGGGAGAGTTCCGGTTCCGCGGCAAGAAGCTGTTCGTCGTCGTCAACCACTTCAGCTCCAAGGGTGGCGACCACCCGCTGTTCGGCCGGTTCCAGCCGCCGATCCGCTCCAGCGAGGTTGCGCGTCATCGGCAGGCCCAGGTCGTGAACGACTTCGTCGACGAGCTCCTCGCGGTCGACCCGAACGCGAACGTCGTCGTGCTCGGCGACATCAACGACTTCGAGTTCTCCAAGACGATCGACATCCTCGAAGGCGGCGTGCTGACGACGCTGATGAAGACGCTCCCGGCGACGGAACGCTACTCGTACGTCTTCGAGGGGAACTCGCAGACGCTCGACCAGATCCTGGTGAGCAACTACATGCTAAGTCGCTTTCCGCTCATCTACGACGTCGTGCACGTCAACGCCGAGTTCTTCGACCAGGCGTCCGACCACGATCCGTCGGTTGCCCGGATCGACTTGACCGGGCGGCCATAAATGGCGAAATCCCACGTGACCTTCATAAAACGACTCCAGGAGAGAAGATGAACAAGACATTGCTCGGGCTGGTGCTCGCGACGCTCACCTTCGCGATCGTGGCGGCACCGACGGCGCTCGGCGCCGACGACAAGAAGGACAAGCTGCTCGAGGTGCAAATTCTCGCGTTCAACGACTTCCACGGCAACATCAAGCCACCGGCAGGCGGAAACGGCGAGATTCGGCTCAGCAACACGCCGATCGGGTTCGACAGCAACACCCCGCCCCGGCCGATCTATCCGGTCGCGAAAGCCGGAGGTTCCGAGTATTTCGCCACACACGTGAAGAACCTCGAGGCGACGAATCCGAACTCGTTCCTCGTCTCTGCCGGAGACATGATCGGCGCGAGTCCGCTGATCTCGGCGCTCTTCCATGACGAGCCGACGATCGAGTCGATGAACGCGATCGGGCTCGACATGATCGGCGTCGGCAACCACGAGTTCGACGAGGGCAAGGAGGAGCTGCTGCGGATCCAGAACGGCGGCTGTCATCCCGTGGACGGCTGCCAGGATGGAACGCCGTTCTACGGCTCCGTTTTCCAGTACCTGGCGGCGAACGTCATCGACGACTCGACTGGCAATCCGCTTCTGCCCGCCTACGAGATCAAGAACGTCAAGGGCACGAAGATCGCTTTCATCGGCGAGACTCTCGAGGGCACGCCGAAGATCGTGACTCCTGCGGGCGTCCAGGGCCTGACGTTCCTCGACGAGGCCGACACCGTCAACATGCTCATCCCGCGCCTGAAGCAGATGCAGGTCGAGGCGATCGTCCTTCTCCTCCATGAGGGCGGCTTCCAAACGGGTCAGTGGCTCTACAACGACTGCAACGGACTCCGCGGGTCGATCATCGACATCGTCAACCGGCTGGACGACGAGGTCGACGTGGTCGTCTCTGCGCACACTCACCAACCGTACAACTGCTCGGGATCGCGGAAGATCGACGGCAAGATCGTGACGAGCGCGTCGTCGTTCGGCCGCATCATTACCGACATCGATCTGACGATCGACCGCCGCACCGACGACGTGGTCGACGCGGAGGTCGTGAATCGGATTGTGACGCGCGACGTCGCGGCCGATCCGGCTCAGACGGCGCTGATCGCGCATTACGACGCGATCGCGGGTCCGATCGAAAACCGCGTCATCGGCACGGCGACGGCCGACCTGACGACAACCCCGAACACGGCTGGCGAGTCCTCGCTAGGTGACGTGATCGCAGATGCTCAACTGGCAGCGACAGCGCGCACCGACTTCGGCGGCTCGAAAGTCGCGTTCATGAACCCCGGCGGGATCCGAGCGCCGATCGCGGCGGGTGATGTCACATACGGCGAACTCTTCACGACGCAGCCGTTCGGGAACACGCTTGTCGTGAAGACGTGCACGGGGGCTCAGATCGAGGCGCTGCTCGAGCAGCAGTTCGTCGTCGGTCGGATTCTTCAGGTGTCGAACTCGCTCCGGTACACCTACAACGGCGCGGCGGGAGTCGTCGACCGGGTTGACCCGGCCTCGATCAAGATCGACGGCGCCACTGTCGATCCGGCCGCGGCATACCGCATCACGATGAACAGCTTCCTCTCAGACGGTGGGGATGGGTTCACCGTCTTCCGGGCTTGCACGAATCAGCTTGGCGGCGAGGTCGATGTCGACGCGTTAGTCCGTTACTTCGACGAGAACTCTCCTCCAGGTGTCTCGCCCGGCCCGCAGAACCGGATCACGCGGATCCCGTAGACGCAGCGTCTTTCTGGACACGGCGGGGCCGGGAAACCGGCCCCGCCGCCGTCGCCAGGTAGGTTCGGCGCATGTCCGGTCGCCTCCGCGACGGCGTGCTCGCCGCGCTTCCGCTTGCGCCGGGGCCGCTCCTCTTCGGCGCCTCGTTCGGGCTGCTCGCGGCCGACGCGGGGATGAGCTGGGCGGCTGCGGTGCTGATGTCCGCGACGACGTTCGCCGGCTCGGCCCAGTTCGCTGCCGCCTCGGTGCTCGAGACCGGGGGCGGCGCGGTCGCGGCGATCGTCGCGGCAGTGCTCCTGAACGCGCGCTACGTGCCGCTTAGCGTCTCGGTCGCCTCGATCTTTCCCGGCTCGCGTCGGCGTCGCCTCGCCGAGTCTCAGCTCATCGTGGACGAATCCTGGGCGCTCGCAGGTCGCAGCGGCCGTTTCGAATATCCCGTCCTCATCGGGGCGGGGCTCTTGTTCTACATCCTCTGGGTCGGCGGTACCGCGGCCGGCATTCTCGTCGGCGACCTGCTCGACCCGGAGGCGATCGGCCTCGACGCCGCGTTCCCGGCGCTCTTCCTGGCTCTGCTCGTTCCCTACGTCCGCGCCCGGCGCTCGCTCGTGGCAGCCGTCCTCGCGGCAATGATCACCTTCGTGCTGATCCCCGTGGCTCCGTCCGGTGTCCCGCTCGTGGTCGCGGCGCTCGCCTGCCTGATCGGGCTGCGACGGTGACTGCTGGCTGGATCGTCGTCGGGGCGGTTGGAGCTGCGACCGTGCTCTTCAAGGCAGCGGGGCCGGTCTTCCTTGGCCGCCGCGGGTTGCCGCCGCGCGCGCTCGGGCTCGTGGAGGTGCTCGCGCCGGCGATGCTCGCTGCCCTCGTCGTCACGCAACTCGTCGGCGGCGACCGGGAACTCGTTCTCGATGCACCGAGACTGCTCGGGGTTGCCGTCGCTGCAGTCGCGCTCTGGCTCCGCGCGCCGCTGATCGTCGTGATCGTCGCCGCCGGAGCGACCGCGGGCATGACGCGGCTACTTGGATCGAGCTAACCCAGCGCGGCCGCGACGGCGTCGACAAGCTCGGCGTGCGTGAACGGCTTGAAGAGGATCGCGCTCGCGCCCAGCCCGAGTGCCTGCCCCGTCCGATCGGGCTCGGCGGAGCCGCCGGTCATCAAGAGGACGGGCAGGTCGGGTCGGCGGTCGCGCAACTCGGTCAGGAGGTCGACGCCGCTGAGTCCGGGCATGACCACGTCGCTGACGACCAGGTCGATCGGCTCGGTCTCGACGAGCTCGATCGCCCGAGCCGCGGAGGACGCCGACACAACGTCGTAGCCCGCGCGCTCGAGCACGCGCACCCCTAGCTCGCGCACCAGCTCCTCGTCGTCGACTACCAAGAGCCTCACGGCTCGACCGCCGCGAGCCGAAGCTCGCCTGCGCCCGCAATCGAGACCACCGCCTCGCCGTCCTGCTCGAAGACGACGAGGTCGATCTCGTCCCCGCGTTCTGCACTCGCGATCCGGTCGAGCAGTAGCTCGACGAGCGAGCTCAGGATCGTGCCGGGTCGGGCGTCCACGAGCGGCTCGCCCTCGGCTCGCACCGCCAACTCGACGTCGCGGACGGCGCTCACCCGTCGGACGAGCGCGACGGCCAACTCGGCGGAATCCACGAGCGAGAGCCGCCCGGCGGGTGCGTCCTGCGCTCGAATGTAGTTCTGAAGCGCTCGAACGATCTCCGCGATCTCGAGCCCGGTGCGGTTGACGATGTCGATCCGGGCGTGGAGCTTCGTCGTAGGATCCGTGTCGGGCAGCGCGAGCTCCGCGCTCCCGAGCAGCGCGAGGAGGGGGTTCGCGATCTCGTGAAGCGCGCCGCGGGTCAACCGTCCGAGCGTCGCCAGGTGACCGGCGTCGAGCGACGGCTCACCGCTTCTCTCGATCATCGCTCTATGATCCTCCCGCACACGTTCGTGCGGCAGTCGACGGGTGGAAGGACCGCAGATCCGTTCGCACCAGACTCCATCCCCTCCTCGGTGCGACAATGGTACGACAGCCGAGGGGGACGGCGTGCGCGAGGCGGCTCGAAGCCGAGCTCCCCGAACCCGATCGGCCTCCGGACGATGAGCACACCGCACACGATCACCTGCCTCGTCGCCGACGACCACCCGGCCGTAGTCGAAGCGGTCGCCGACGTCCTGGCCGAGCACGGGATCGAAGTCGTCGGACGTGCACGCGACGGGCACGACGCTCTCTCGAAGCTCGAGCAGACCAAGCCGAATGTGGCATTGCTCGATCTGCGGATGCCGGGGCTCTCGGGCATCGAGATCGCCCGCCAGATCGCGCGTTCGAGTCCGGACACGGCCGTCATCCTCTACACCGCCTTCGGCGATCGCGCCCTGCTGACCGAGGCTCTCGACGCCGGCGCTCGCGGGTTCGTGCTGAAGGAAGCGCCGCTCGCCGAGGTCGTACGCGCGGTCGAGCTCGTCGCCGGTGGGCGGACGTACGTCGACCCGGTGCTCGCGGGCGTGCTCACGAGCTCGGAGGCGACGGAGAAGCTGTCGAGGCTGACTCAGCGCGAGCGCGACGTCTTGCGTCTCCTCGCGGACGGGAAGTCGAACGAGGAGATCGGCAAGGAGCTCTTCATCTCCGCGGAGACCGTTCGCACCCACATTCGCAAGGCGATGAACAAGCTCGACGCGGACACCCGCACGCAGGCGGTCGCCACCGCCCTGCGTCAGTCGCTCATCGCGTGAGTATCAGGCTGGCGGCCGGAGCGCCGCGAACGGGTCGGTGATCTCCAGACCCGCGGAGCGGAAGCGGTAGAGCTCGGCCGGCCGGCCGCCGACGCGTCCGGAGTCGCGCCGCGCCCCGGTCGGCTCGAGTACGTCGCGGCGCAGCAGCACCCGCTTCAGGTTCGTCGCCGAGACCTCGTGGCCGAGCGCGGCGACGTAGAGGTCGCGTAGTTCCGGCAGGGTGAAGGTCGTCGGGGCAAGGGCGAAGCCGACGTTCGTGTACGAGAGCTTTGCGCGCAGGCGCTCCCGTCCGGCGAGCACGATCCCGCCGTGGTCGAACGCGAGGGGGGGCAGCCCGTCCACCGGGTGCCAGGCGGTGTCGGCCGGAAGCTCCGGGTCGACGTCGGCGGGGACGAGCCCGAGGTAGGCCGTGGCGAGCTCCCACCGGCTCGGGTTTCGGGCCGGGTCGCTCCAGGTCCCGAGCTGCTCGGCGTGCGCGAGCTCTCGCACATCCACCTTCGCCGCGAGGTGACGCCGAATCGACTCGTCGAGCGTGTCGCCTGCAGCGAGTGTGCCGCCCGGAAGCGCCCACGCCGCGGCGAAGGGCTCCCTGCCGCGCTGCCAGAGGAGCGTCTGCAGCGTGTCCTCGCGGACCTGGAGGACGACGGCGAGCACGACCTGGACGGGTGCTGTGGTAGACTCCCGCACAGGTTTCCGCCTCACAGTCTAAAACCTTACCGAAAGGCAGATCCCGATGCTGCGTCTCATCTCTCAGGCCCTGCTGCTCGCCATTGCGGGGCTGGCGATCGCCGGCTGCGGTGGCGGCGGCGACGACAACGGCGACGGGGTCGGCGTCAACCCGCCCCCCGTGCTCAAGGTCGGCCTGATCGTCGACAAGGGCCAGCTCGACGACAACGGCTTCAACGAGCTCGCGTTCAAGGGGCTCGAGCGCGCGCAGTCCGAGCTCTCGGTCGAAGGGCGCGTGATCGAGTCCGCGTCGTCTGCGGACTACATCCCGAACATGACCTCGCTCGCGCGCCAGGACTACGACCTCGTGATCGGGGTCGGGTTCGCGCAGGGGGACGCGATCGGCAAGGTCGCGCAGAAATTCCCGGAGACGAAGTTCGCGATCATCGACGTCGACCAGGCGTTCGTGCCCGGGAAGCCGGCCAACGTGCAAGGGCTGCTTTTCCGCGAGGAGGAGGTCGGCTATCTCGTCGGCTATCTAGCGGCGCTCCAGGAGAAGCGGCGCGACGGCGCGGACGTGATCAGCGCCGTCGGTGGGATGAAGGAGCCGCCGGTCGATCGCTTCATCGCCGGCTATTTCGCGGGCGCGCGCGAGGCCGATCCGGGGATCAAAACCGTGCTCGGTTATTCGCAGGACTGGGACGACCAGGCCAAGTGCAAGGAGCTCGCGCTCAACCAGATAGCCGACGGCTCGGGAGTCGTCTTTTCCGTCGCCGGCGGCTGCGGGCTCGGGGCGCTGAACGCGGCGGGCGAGCGCGACCGCTGGGGGATCGGCGTCGACGCGGATCAGTCCTCGCTCGGCAAGCACATCCTCACGAGTGCCAAGAAGGGCGTCGACTCGGCCGTCTTCCTGACGATCAAGTCGATTCAAGACGAGGTGTGGCAGGGCGGCAAGAACGCGACTTTCGGGCTGAAGGAGAACGGCGTCGGCCTCGGCAAGGTGAGCTCGGAGGTTCCGAGATCCGATCTCGATGCCGTCCAGGCGATCAAGCAGAAGATCGCTTCAGGCGAGATCACCGGCATTCCGACCGAGGTGGGGAAGAGCTAGCGGCCGCGCCTCCGAGGCAGCCAGCCCGGGACGGAGCGACGGTAGGCCTCGTACGCGTTGCCGAATCGGGCGGCCAGGTTCGGCTCCTCGTAGAGGCGCACGAACGCGACGACCGCCACTCCGAAGGCCGCGGCGTAGAGGAGGAGCCAGAAGCGGCCGAGTAGGAGCGACTGGCCGACGATCGTCGCAGCGACCGCGAGGTACATCGGGTTGCGGACGTACCTGTAGATCCCCCCGGCGACCAGGTGCGCGGTCGGTGCGACCGGTGCCGGCGTGCCGATGCCCTCCAGGACGAACCGCGCGAAGGCGTTGAGGAGAACCAGAGAGCCCGCGACGAGGAGCAGTGCGCCGAGCACACGGATCGGTGCCGAGGCCGGAAACGATCGGCTCTCCCAGCGGGTGAGCCACCACGGCACGAGGCCGGCGACGACGCCTGGTGCGATCAGCAGGAAGACGACACTGCCCGCTGCGGCTTTCGCCCGCGCCACGGATCAGCCGCCGGCGATTGCGGCGACGATCCGGACTGTCGACGCGGGCGTGAGCGGCGCCGTGAGGTCGCGCTCCCGCTGCCCGTCCACGTAGACGTGCACGAGCGGGCGCACGCCGCCGGCCTCGTCGAGGAGCAGGTTCGCGACCGGGAGCGCTCGCAGCGCAGCACCGACGGTCTCTGCCTCGAGCTCGAACTGCTTCTGCCCGCCAGCCTCCGCAGCGAGAAGCCCCGGCAGCAGGATTACGGCCACGCGGATGCTTCGACAGAGAGGATCGGCGGCAGGTGTCGCGCGGCCTCCGTCACCTGCCCGTCGCGCAGCGCGTAGACGAAGCCGCTCTGGGTGCCTGCGTAGACGCCGCCGTCTGCGTCGAAGCTCATCCCCTCGCGCAGCACGGCCGCCCAGGCTGGGTCGACCGCGACGATCGGCGTCCAGCTCGCGCCCGCGTCGCCGGTCCGGTAGATCCCGAGCCGGCCCTCGCTCGTAACGCGGTTCTCGGGGCCGATCTCCGGGATCACGTAGGCGACGTCCGGATCGGCAGGGTCGAGCGCGAGCCCGAAGCCGAACCGTGAGGGCAGACCGTTCTCGTCGAGCCGTTCCCAGCTCGCGCCGCCGTCGTCGGAGCGGTAGACACCGCAGTGGTTCTGCTGCCAGAGTCGCTCCGGACGGGCGGGATGGGCAAGCACCTTGTGGACGCACTGGCCGACTTCCGGGAAGGGATCGTCGGGTAGGAAGCAGGCTTCCGTGCCGGCGTTCGCGGGCTGCCACGAGCCGCCGCCGTCCTCGGTGCGGAAGACGCCCGCCGCCGAGATCCCGATCCAGAGCCGGTCGGCGTTTTCGGGGTCGAGCGCGATCGAATGGCAGACGAGCCCGCCGGCGCCGGGCGACCAGCGCTCGCGCGTCTCGTGGCCGAGCAGCGCCTCGTTCGCCGTCCAGGTCGCGCCGGAGTCGTCGGAGCGTAAGAGCACGCCCGGCTCGCCCCCGAGCCAGAGCGTCTCTGGCTGGGAGTCGTGGCCCGGCTCGAGGTGCCACGTCGACGCGAGCTTGAGCCCGCTCGACTCCGGCAGGCCGAGCTCCTCGGAGCGCTCCCAGGTCTGCCCGAGGTCGGTCGAGCGATGCACGGTTCCGCCGTAGACCCAGCTGTTCGTGCAGGCGTAGAGCGTGCCGTCGCGCGGGTCGAGCACAGCGTGGTTGATCTGCCAGCCCGGCAGCAGCGGCTCCTCGAGCCGCCACTCGTTTCCGCCTCCGTGGATCAGAAAGAGGCCCTTGCGCGTTCCTACGAGGAGCAGCACGTCCACTCCGCGAGCCTAGAGCAAGGAGACCCCATGGCCAAGTTGAGCGAGCAGCAGCAGGAGTTCCTCCGCAATCCGTACGTCGGCGTCGTCACCACGCTCCGCGAGGACGGCTCGCCGCACAACACCGTCGTCTGGGTGGATGCGGACGAGGACGCGGTCATCTTCAACACCGCCGAAGGCCGCGCAAAGCCCGAGCACCTCCGGAACGACGGACGCGCCGCGATGATCGTGATCGACCCGCAGAACGGCTTCAAATGGCTGGCGGTGTCGGGGCCCGCAGAGCTGAGCCACGAGGGCGCCGACGCGCAGATCGACAAGCTCTCCGAGAAGTACACCGGTAATCCCGAATACCAGTCGCGGCAGCCCGGCGAGCAGCGGGTGAACGTGCGGATCACTCCCGAGCACGTCGATTCGAGCGGGCTCGAGGGCTGACTCACGCACCCTGCGAGCCGCTCTAGTCGGGGAGTAAAGGCACGGAGAGCCCTTGGTCGCGGCCGAGCAGCACGGCTCGGGTAACGGCGTTCGATCCGAACCTGCGACGGACCTCGTCGAGTGCGGCGTCGAGCGCGCTGCCGTCGTGATGCTCGAACGGCAACCGGAGCTGGAGGTCGCAGTCGTCCTCGAGATTGCCGATCGCGACGCCGACGAGAGTGAGACCTCCACGCTCGATCATCGGCACGGCGATCGTCAGCAGGCCCCTCGCCACGGCAAGGATCACCCGGGTCTCCGCTGTCGCGCGAGGCAGCGTGTGCGACCGAGTAGCGCGGGAGAAGTCGTCGAAGCGCAGCCGGAGCACCACGGTGCGGCCGCCCCGTCGTGCCGTTCGTAGTCGCCGCGTCACCCGGTCGACCAGGCCGATGAGTGCGGCGTCGATGTCCTCGAGCGAGTGCGCCGACCGGCCGAGAGCGCGCTGCGAGCCGATCGAGCGCCGCCGGCGGCCCACGTATACCGGTCTCGGATCGCGGTTGTGCGCGAGCGCGTGGAGCTTCCGGCCGGACGCCCGACCCAACAGGGCGACGAGCGCGGCCTCCGCCAGCTTCGAGACGTCACCGATGGTCGCGATCCCACGCTCGCGGAGCTTGGCGGAAGTCGCCGGACCGACGCCCCAGAGCCGCTCGATCGCAAGTGGATGCAGAAACTCAAGCTCTCGGCCGGTCGGCACGACGAGGAGCCCGTTCGGCTTGGCCACGCCACTGGCCACCTTGGCGAGGAACTTCGTCCTCGCCACCCCAACCGTGATCGGCAGCCCGACGCGCTCGAGGGTGTCGCGACGCAAGCGCATTGCCATCTCGGTGGGGGAGCCGGCGATCCGCTCGAAGCCGCGCACGTCGAGGAACGCCTCGTCGATGGATAGCCCTTCGACGAGCGGTGTCGTATCCTCGAACACCTCGAACACCGCCTTGCTCGCCTCGGCGTAGGCCGACATCCGCGGCTCGACCACGATCGCCTGCGGACAGAGCCGGCGCGCCTGATCTCCGCTCATCGCCGTGTGGATCCCGTAGGCCCTTGCCTCGTAGCTGGCGGCGAGCACGACCCACCCCCCGACGATCACCGGGCGGCCGCGTAGGCCGGGATCGTCGCGCTGCTCGACCGAGGCATAGAACGCATCGAGGTCGGCGTGGAGGATCGTCCCCTCGGATAACACGAACAGATGTTCGCACAGTTCGACCCGACTTGTCCGTGAGGCCGGGGGAGAGCTACGCTCGCGCCAGACCTCGTCGGCTTCGACCGGCACCTCGAGGAGGCCGCGATGGATCTCGGTGCGAACGGCTTCACCACGTGATGGGCACGACATCTTCCTTGCCCCGCCGGACTGATGCCTCGCCAACGTCCTCTACCAGAACCGCCGTATCCTGAAGGGAACCGTATGACCGAGTCCGCAACCGCAGCCACGCACGACCTCCAGCAGCTCGCGAAGGACCACCTCTGGATGCACTTCACCCGCATGGGCGGTTACGGGCAGGCGGACGTGCCGATCATCGTCCGCGGCGACGGCTGCTACCTCGAGGACTCGAAGGGCAACCGCTACCTGGACGCGCTCGCGGGTCTCTTCTCCGTCAACCTCGGCTACGGCTTCGGCGAGGAGATGGGCCAGGCCGCACTCGAACAGATGCGCGAGCTGCCTTTCTACACGAACTGGTCGTACGCGCATCCGCGCGCGATCGAGCTCGCAGCGGAGGTCGCTTCCCTCGCGCCCGGTGACCTGAATCGCGTCTTCTTCGTCTCTGGCGGCTCCGAGGCCGTCGAGTCGGCGTGGAAGCTGGCGCGCCAGTACTACCTCGCGCGCGGCGGGAAGCAGGTTCCGGCGGACGAGACGCGCCACGACGAGCGCGTCGGCACGCCGCATCCGCGCAAATACAAGGCGATCGCGCGCCAGGTCGCCTACCACGGGACGACGATGGGAGCGCTCTCGATCAACGGGATCTCCGCGTTGAAGGAGACGTTCGAGCCGCTCGTGCCGGAGGTGCGCCACGTCCGCAACACGAATCGCTACCACCGGCCGCTCGACGAGACCGAAGAGGCGTTCACCGCGTTCCTGCTCGAGGACCTCGAGAACACGATTCTCGCCATGGGCCCGGAGACGGTCTGCCTCGTCCACATGGAGCCGGTTCAGAACGCGGGCGGCGCCTTCGTCGCGCCATCGGGCTACTGGCGCGGCGTACGCGAGCTCTGCGACCGCTACGACATCCTGCTCTCGGCCGACGAGGTGATCACCGGCTTCGGCCGCCTCGGCCACTGGTTCGCCTCGGAGCGCTACGACATCAAGCCGGACATCGTCTGCTGCGCGAAGGGGCTCTCGTCCTCGTATGCGGCGATCGGGGCGGTGCTCGCGACCGACAAGGTGATGGAGCCGTTCCTCGACGCGACCGCGATGTTCTCGCACGGGATCACCTTTGGCGGGCACCCGGTCATGTCCGCGATCGCGCTGAAGAACATCGAGATCATGAAGCGCGAGGGGATCATGGAGCGCGTGCTCGGCAGCGAGGACGCTTTCCGGGCGACGCTCGAGACGCTGCTCGAGCTGCCGATCGTCGGCGACGTGCGCGGCGCGGGCTACTTCTACGCGCTCGAGCTCGTCAAGGACAAGGAGACGCGGGAGGGCTTCTCCGCCAGGGAGTGCGAATCGCTCATCCGCGGTTTCCTCTCGGGCGAGCTCTTCCGCCGCGGCCTGATCTGCCGCGCCGACGATCGCGGCGACCCGGTGATCCAGATCTCGCCGCCGCTCGTCGCCGGCCAAGCCGAGTTCGACGAGCTGACGGGGATCCTCGGCGAGGTGCTCGCCGAGGCGGGAAAGCGGGTCGGACTGGGGACTTAGTGTTGAAACAACACTAAGTTCTCGGCGCATGGAACTAGACCAGGTTGCTGCGGCGCGAATGCGAGCTTGTGTTGTTCCAACACAAGCCGTTCCAACGGACGAGCACTCCCCGAACGCAGCTGAACCCTTTTGTTGACCGTTACCTGGAGAGCCTGGCGGCGACGCTCTCCGCTGCCGTCGTGCCCGGCTGGAAGCTGCCGTTGCGGACTGCTGCGGCGATCTGCTCGTAGGCGTCGCGGAAGGGGATTCCCTGGGCGACGAGTGCTTCGGCGGCGTCGGTGGCGAGGAGATGGGGATCGGTCGTGGCGGCCGCGAGCTGGTCTCGGTCGAACTTGAGGTCGGCGAGCAGGATGGTGAGCGCGGCGAGGGCGCCGGCGATGTCTTTGCGGGCGGCGAAGACGGGCGCCTTGTCTTCTTGGAGGTCGCGGTTGTAGGCGAGCGGGAGCGCTTTGACGGTCGCGAGCAGGCCTGTGAGGCGTCCGATTGCGGTGCCGGCTTTGCCGCGGACGAGCTCGGCGACGTCGGGGTTCAGTTTGTGCGGCATCATCGAGGAGCCGGTGGCGGCGGTCTGGGGGAGGTGGGCGAAGCCGAACTCGGTCGTGACCCAGAGCACGAGTTCCTCGGCGATCCGGGAGAGGTGGACGAAGAGCATGGTTGCGGCGTAGAGGTAGTCGAGCGCGAAGTCGCGGTCGGTGACGGCGTCGAGCGAGTTCGGGATCTGGTCGTCGGGGGGTGGGATCGGCAGGGTTGTCCCGGCGAGCGCTCCGGAGCCGAGCGGGCTGCCGGCGGGCGGCTCGAAGCGGGTGTGGTCGCGCTCGAGCATGGCTGCCCAGGCGCGGAGGTGGTGCCCGAGCGTGATTGGTTGGGCGCGCTGGAGGTGGGTGTAGCCGGGCATCAGCGTCGTGTCTTCGGCGGCTGCGCGCTCGTGTAGGAGCGCGGAGAGAAGCTCGATCGCCGCCCGTGCCTCCGCGCAGGCGTCGGCGACGTAGAGTCGGAGCGCCGCCGCGACCTGGTCGTTGCGGGAGCGGCCGGCGTGGATCTTGCGGCCGACCTCGCCGAGGTGCCGCTCGATCGCCGAGTGGACGTCCTCGTCACTGTCGCCGACGACGACGCCGTCCTCGATCGACGTCAGCTTCTGTTCCACCTCGGCGAGCTCTTCCGTGGAGAGGATTCCGGCTGCCTGGAGCCGGGTCGCGTGCTCGATCGTCGCGGCACAGTCGTAGGGGAGGAGCTCGCGGTCGTCGGCGCGCAGGAACTCGGTCACCGCCGGATCGAGCCCCTCGGAGACCCGGGCCGACCAGAGACTCATGCGGGCTGGTAGGCGCGGGCGCGTGCTGCGACGAGCTCCGACTCGAGCGAGGCGATCCGGATGAAACCCTCGGCGGCCTCGTGGGGGAAGCTCTCGCCGGCGCCGTAGGAGGCGAGTCGTTCGGCGTAGAGCATCGCGGGGGAGCGGCGGCCGGTCACGACCGCGGCGTTCGGGCGCAGCTCGACCCGCACCTCGCCCCTGACGAGTTCCTGGGTCGCGTCGACGAAGGCGTCGATCGCCTTCCGCACCGGGGCGTGCCACTGGCCCTCGTAGACGAGCTCGGTCCAGCGCTGCTCGAGCCCGTGCTTGAGGCGCGCCTCGTCCTTGGTCAGGACGACGTCTTCGAGCGCGCGATGGGCTTCGATCAGCACGATCGCGGCGGGCGCCTCGTAGACCTCGCGGCTCTTGATCCCGACGGCACGGTTCTCGATCATGTCGATCCGGCCGATCCCGTAGGCACCCGCGAGTGCGTTCAGCCGGCCGATCAGTTTCGCGAGCCCGAGCTCCTCGCCCTCGAGCGAGACCGGCACACCGGCCTCGAAGCCGAGCACGAGCTCGGCCGGTGCCGGAGCACTCGCAGGATCCGAGGTGAGCGCGTAGGGCTCCTCGGGCGGGGCCGCCCAGGGATCCTCGAGTACCCCGGCCTCGATCGCTCGCCCGAAGAGGTTCTCGTCGATCGAGAACGGGGAGGCGGCCGTGTGCGTGACCGGGATCCCGCGCGCAAGCGCGTAGGCGATCTCTTCCTCACGCGTCCAGATCCGGTCGCGGAGCGGCGCGATCACGCGCACACCGGGGTAGTGGGAGCGGAAGGCCAGCTCGAAGCGGAGCTGGTCGTTGCCCTTGCCGGTGCAGCCGTGGACGACCGCCTCGGCAGCGAGCTCGAGCGCGACCTCGGCGACCGCCTCGGCGATCACCGGCCGCGAGAGCGCCGAGACGAGCGGGTAGCGGCCCTCGTAGAGCGCATTGGACTTGATCGCCTGCGCGCACTGCTCCTCGGCGAACGCGTCCTTACGGTCGAGGAGCAGGACCTCGCCGGCGCCGGCCGCATAACCGCGGGCGATCGAGGCCTCGACGTCGAACTCCTGACCGACGTCGACGAGCACGGCGACCACACTCTCGAAGCCGTAGTCCTCCCTCAGCCAAGCGATCGCGCAACTCGTGTCGAGGCCACCCGAGTACGCCAGCACTGCTGTGCTCATGCAGCGCCCTCGAGCAGATGGCCTCGGATCTCGTCGGCGAGCGCGGCGGCGTTCCTGGCATCGCGGAGCGCGACGAAGATCGTATTGTCGCCGGCGATCGTGCCCGCGACCGAAGGCAGGGCCGCTTCGTCGAGTGCCTGTGCGAGCGCGCTCGCACAGCCGGACGGGGTGCGCAGGACGACGAGTGCGCCCGCCGCCTCGACCGAGAGCGCAAACCGGCGTATCGCAGAACCGATCCGAGGTGCACTTCCGTGGCCGACCGAGCCCGACGGCGCATACGCGAGCCCGCCGTCAGCCGTCCGCACCTTGACGAGACCCAGCTCGGCGATGTCGCGGGAGACGGTCGTCTGCACGACGTCGAAGCCGCCGATTCTCAGCGCCTCCGCGACTTCGGCCTGCGTCGAGAGATCCCGCGCGTGGACGAGCTCGAGGATGGCGGCATGGCGAAGGCGTCTCTGCATCTTATGCACAACTTAGCATGAAATGCACCTCGCTCAGCCGAAATGAGAGTGAGCCCGGGAGCGAAGCGATTCTTCGGGGGTCTGCGCGCGTCGGCGTCTGCTCCCGCGGATCCCGAGCTTGCGCCAACCAAAGAGTGCGGGTAACCGCATGGCGACGATCCCGGCGATCGGGGAGGGTAGGGTCGGATGATCGGCTAGGGAGGGCGCATGGAGAATGGAAATACGGGGGCGGTCGTCGTCGCCGGCGACGTCACGCGTCGCTACGGCGAGGGGGACACGGCGGTCGACGCGCTCCGCGGCGTCTCGCTCGAGATCGCGCGCGGTCAGCTGACAGCGGTGATGGGTCCGTCCGGCTCGGGGAAGTCGACGCTGATGCACATCCTCGCCGGGCTGGACAAGCCCACCTCCGGTTCGGTCACGATCGCCGGCACCGAGATCACGAAGCTCAAGGACAGCGATCTGACGAAGTTGCGCCGCTCGCACATCGGCTTCGTCTTCCAGTTCTTCAACCTGCTCCCGATGCTGACGGCGGAAGAGAACATCGTTCTCCCGCTCGGGATCGCGGGCACGAAGGTCGAGCCGGGCTTCTTCAAGGATCTGATCGGGAAGGTCGGGCTCGGCGACCGCCTGACGCACCGGCCCTCGGAGCTCTCCGGCGGCCAGCAGCAGCGCGTCGCGATCGCGCGGGCGCTCGTCTCGCAGCCAACGGTGATGTTCGCCGACGAGCCGACCGGCAACCTCGACTCGCACACGAGCTCGGAGATCCTGGCCCTGATGCGCGACTCCGTGGACAGCTACGGGCAGACCACGGTGATGGTCACGCACGAGGCGCGCGCCGCCGCGATCGCCGACCGCGTCCTCTTCCTCGCCGACGGGCTGATCGTCCGCGACCTGCCCCGCTCCAGCCAGGCTGAAGTGCTCGAGGCGATGAACGAGCTCGCGGCTGTATGACGAAGTTCGCGCTAAAGGGGCTGCTCGGCCGCAAGCTCCGCACGGCGCTGACGGCGATCGCGATCGTGCTCGGCGTCGCGATGGTGAGCGGCACGTACGTCCTTACAGACTCGATCGACCAGGCGTTCGACGCGATCTTCACGGACGTCCGCGAGGGCTCGAACGTCGTGATCAGCGGCAAGGCCGCCTTCGACCTCTCGGACGGGAGCGGCGCCAGCGCCCCGGCGTTCGACGAGTCGCTGTTGGACGACGTGCGTGCGGTGGCCGGCGTGCAGGCCGCCGAGGGCAGCGTCGACAGCGAGACGGCGCAGCTGATCGGCGACGACGGCAAGGCGGTCGTCTACGGCGGTGCGCCGAACCTCGGCTTCAGCATCGCGAACGGCGACTCGCAGTTCAACCCGCTCACGCTCGTCGGTGGCGGGTGGCCCGGGTCGGGCGAGGTCGTCGTCGACGAGGCCACGGCAGAAAAGGAGGACTTCGCCGTCGGCGAGGAGATCGGCGTCCAGGCTGTCGGGCCCGTGGAACGGCTGCGTATCTCCGGGATCATCCGCTTCGGCTCGGCCTCGTCGCTCGGCGGCGCGACCCTCGCCGGCTTCGACCTGCCCACGGCGCAGCGCCTGTTCGACAAGGAAGGCTCACTCGACGAGATCGCGGTGGCCGCGCGGGCGGGTGTCACCGATCCTGAGCTGCTCGGCGAGATCCGCGAGATCCTGCCTGAGCGCACCCAGGTGGTCAGCGCCTCCGAGCAGGCCGCCGACGATGCGGCAGACACAAACGAGTTCATCACCTTCCTCCAGGGCTTCCTGCTCGCGTTCGCCGGGATCGCTCTCTTCGTCGGCAGCTTCGTGATCGCGAACTCGCTCTCGATCACGATCGCCCAGAGGACGCGCGAGTTCGCGACCGTGCGCACGCTCGGCGGCTCGCGCCGCCAAGTGCTGATCTCGATCGTGATCGAGGCGCTCGTGATTGGGGTGCTCGCGTCGGTTGCCGGGCTCTTCATCGGGCTCGGGCTCGCCAAGGGGCTCTTCAAGCTCTTCGACGCGGTCGGCTTCACGTTGCCGAACAACGGCCTCGTCTTCGAGACGCGCACGATCGTCGTATCGTTGCTGGTCGGGATCCTCGTGACGGTGCTCGCGAGCCTCCGCCCGGCGATCCGTGCAACCCGCGTGCCGCCGATCGCCGCCGTGCGGGAGGGAGCGACCCTGCCCGAGTCCCGTTTTGCGCGCTTTCGTACCATCGGCTCGCTCGCGCTGACCGCGCTGGGGTTCGCTGCGCTCGGCTACGGCCTCTTCGGCGACGGGCTCGGAACGACGCAGCTGCTGACCTGGATGGGTCTCGGCGCCCTCTTGATCTTCGTCGGCGTCGCGCTCTTCGCGGCCCGGATCACGCGACCACTCGCAACCTTCGTGGCGCCGATCGGAACGTGGGCTGTGGTCGTTCTCTCGGCCCTCGTGTGGCCGTTCTTCACGCTGCCGTTCTGGCTCCTGCGCGTCGCGGCGTTCGGTCCGGGAAGCGCCGCGGGCCGCACGATTGTCGGCGTCCTGGGCGTGGCGCTGAATCCGCTCGTGGCGCTCGTCGTCCTGGTGATGTGGCTGCGCAGCGCCGTGAGCTCGTGGCAGCCCGAGTGGCCAATCGACTTCCCCGGGATCGTTCCCGACTGGACGATGAACCGGGTCGGGAGCGAGAACACTCGCCGCAACCCGCAGCGCACCGCGTCCACGGCTGCGGCGCTGATGATCGGGCTCGCGCTCGTGACGCTCGTCGCGGTGCTCGCGGCCGGGATCACGACCACGTTCCGCAGCGCCGTCGACGACATCTTCACCTCCGACTACGCGATCACGGCGCAGAACAACTTCTCCCCGATCCCGACGACCGCAGCCGAGGCGGCGGCGGAGGCGCCCGGGGTCGAGGCGATCGCGAGCGTTCGCACCGCAGAGGCGCGGATCTTCGACTCGAACGAGTTCGTAACCGCCGTCGAACCGGATGCGAGCGAGGTGCTGACGCTCGAGTGGGTCGAAGGCTCGCAGGCCGTGCTCGCCGAGCTCGGTCGGGACGGGGCTTTCGTCGACGACGACTACGCCGCCGACCACGACCTCGCCGTCGGCTCGCCGGTCACGATCCAGGTGCCGTCGGGAGAGAAGGTCGAGCTCGTCGTCAAGGGCATCTTCGAGCCACCGACGGGAGGCTCGCCTTTCGGCCACGTCACCTTCTCGAGCGCGCGCTTCGACGAGGAGTACGAGTCGCCGCGGAACCTCTACACCTTCGCGCAGATGAACGGGGACGTGACCGAGGCGAACACGGCTGCGCTCACCACTGTGCTCGCCGACTTCCCGAACGCGAAGGCGCAGACGCGCGACGAGTTCGTCGACAACCAGATCGCCGGCCTCTCGTCGATCCTGAACATCCTCTACGTGCTGCTCGCGCTCTCGGTCGTCGTCAGCCTCTTCGGGATCGTGAACACGCTCGTGCTGACGGTGTTCGAGCGGACGCGCGAGCTCGGGATGCTGCGGGCAATCGGGATGACGCGGCGGCAGGTGCGGCGGATGATCCGGCACGAGAGCGTGATCACGGCCCTCATCGGCGGTGTGCTTGGGATCCTGCTCGGGATCGTGCTCGGTGGCCTGCTCGTCGCCCGGGTCGAGTTCATCGAGTTCGCGCTGCCGACGGTGCAGCTGATCGTGTTTGCGGTCATGACCGTGATCGTCGGGATCCTCGCCGCGATCTTCCCGGCCCGCCGGGCGGCGAGGCTCGACCCGCTGAAGGCCCTCCAATACGAGTGACCTACTGGCTCGGAGTCGTCTCTCGCGCGCACGTCAAGCGCGGAGTCGAGCACGGGATCGCCCAGATCGGTCACGGGAAACGCGCCGGCCTCGACCGGATGCAGCCGGGGGACTGGCTGATCTACTACTCGCCACGCGAAAAGCTGGCGGCAGGAGTGCCTCTGCAGGCCTTCACGGCGATCGGCCGGATCGCCGACGGCGAGATCTGGCAGGCCGAGGTGGGCGAGTTCAGGCCGTGGCGTCGATGTGTCCGGTACGCGAGCGAGGTCGTCGACGTCCCGATCGGGCCACTCGTCGGCTCGCTCGATCTGACGGTCGAGCGGAACTGGGGAGTCAAGCTCCGCCGAGGCCTGCTCGAGCTCACCGAGCACGACTTCGACCTGATCCGGACCGCCATGGGCGTCGATCAGCCCGCGCTGTAGGCTCGATCGATGGGGGTCACGCTGTGCGACGTCGGCCCGCGGGACGGGCTCCAGAACGAGCCTGAGACGCTGGCGGCGGCCGTGCGCGCGGAGCTCGTGCGGCGGCTGGCCGCGAGTGGGCTGCCGCGGATCGAGGCGGCCAGCTTCGTCGACGCCGAGCGGGTGCCGCAGATGGCCGGCGCTGAGGAGGTCGTCGTGGCGGCGGGTCAGGTCGGCGCCGAGCTCTCCGGACTTGTCTTGAACTCGCGCGGCTACGAGCGGTTGGCGGCGACGACGCTCGCCCGCGTCAACGTCACGTTTGCCGCCACGGAGAGCTTCAACCGGCGGAACGGCAACGCCTCGCTGGCGGAGGCCATCGAGCGCGCGGAGCAGATCGTCGTCGAGTCGACTCTCCCAAGCACCGTCACGATCAGCTGCTCGTTCGGCTGTCCTTTCGAAGGCGAGGTCGATCCGGGTGTCGTCGCAGGGCTCGCCGAGCGTTTCGTCGCTGCCGGTGCCGGCGAGATCGTTCTCGCGGACACGATCGGAGTTGCGACGCCGGGGCCGGTGCGCCGGCTCGTCGCGAGCGCTCTGACCCTCGGCGCGCCCGTCGGAGGCCACTTCCACGACACGCGCCACACCGGGGTCGCCTGCGCCTGGGCCGCGTATGAGGCGGGCGCGACCGTGCTCGACGCCTCTGTGGGCGGACTCGGCGGTTGCCCGTTCGCGCCGCGGGCGACGGGCAACGTCGCGACCGAGGATCTCGTCTACCTACTGGAGCGTGAGGGCGTCGACACGGGTGTAGACCTCGACGCCCTGATCGGAGTGGCTCAGTGGCTCGAGGAGCTACTCGGCCGCGAGCTTCCCGGACGCGTCTATCGCGCCGGGACGTTCCCCGGCTGATCCACGCGAACGACTCCGGCCTCGGCGAGCCGGTCGATCTCGGCCCGGTCGTAACCGGCCTCCGCGAGGATCTCGGCGGAGTGTTCGCCGAGGAGCGGCGGACTACTGCGGTGGAGGACGCGCTCGCCGTCGGCCGAGAACGGAGGCGCCACGATCGTTCGGCCGGCGAGCTCCTGGAGCATTCCAGTCGCGCGCGTCTGGTCGTGCGTTGCGACCTTGCCGACGTCGAGGACGGGCGAAGCGGGGACTCCCGCGGCGCGCAGCCGCTCGAGCAGCTTCTCCGTCGAGTGCTCGGCGAGGCGCGGCCGGAGCAGCGAGACAAGCTCGTCGCGGTACTGGACACGAAGCGGATTCGAGCCGAAGCGCGCGTCGCTTGCGAGCTCCGGCGCGTCGAGAACCTCGCAGAGCGAGGCGAAGAGCCGGTCGTTCCCGGCGACGATCATCAGCTCGCCGTCGGCAGTGGGGAAGACCTCGTAGGGGGCGATCAGGGGGAACGCGGTGCCGTGCCGTCCGGGAGCCTCGGCACCGGCGAGAACGTCCGAAACCTGGTACGGCAGCAACGAGAGCGCGGTCTCGTAGAGCGAGAGGTCGAGCGTTCGACCGTTGCCCTCGTGGAGCGCGGAGACGATCGCGAGCGCCGCCCAGACTCCGGTGCCGATGTCGATCAATGAGACGCCGACACGCACGGGGGGTCGGTCGGCCTCGCCCGTCACGCTCATGATCCCGGCCGCCGCCTGCATCAGCGGGTCGTAGCCGGGCTCGGCCGAGAGCGGTCCGCGCCGACCGAAAGCGCCGCTCGTGCAGTAGACCAGCTTCGGGGTGCGGGCCCGCAGCTCGTCCGGCCCGATCCCGAGTCGCTCGGCCGTGCCCGGTCGCAGGCTCTGTACGGCGACTTCCGAGCGCTCTGCCAGCCGCAGGAGCACCTGGCGGCCGCGCTCGTCCTTGAGATCGAGGGCCAGCGAGCGCTTGCCGGCGTTGGCGGAGAAGAACATGACGCTGCCACCCTCGAAGAACCTCGGCCCCCAGTCGCGCGCCTCGTCGCCCCGGCCGGGATGCTCGACCTTGACCACGTCGGCGCCGAGAGCTGCCAGGATCTCGGTCGCGGTCGGTCCTGCGAGCGAGCTCGTCAGATCGAGCACCCGCACGCCCTCGAGGGGTAAAAACGGCACGACGCGCATCATGGCTGGAAGGATGGGGCTGTGTTCGAGACCTTCGTGGACGCGGTCTCCGGTTCCTCGTGGAGCTACGGCGTCGTCTTCCTCGTCGCGATGCTGGACGCCTTCTTCCCGGTCGTCCCGAGCGAGGCGACTGCAATCGCCGCGGGCGTGGTGGCGGGCGCGGGCGACCTGCGGCTCGAGTTCCTGATCCCGGCCGCCGCGCTCGGCGCGATCGTGGGCGACAACATCTCCTATGCGGGCGGCCATTTCCTCGGCGAGCGCGTCACGAATCGCTTCTTCAGCGGCGAGAAATCGAGGAAGCGGCTCGCCTGGGCGGAGCGGATGCTCGCGGAGAGGGGCGGCTACCTGATCGTCGTCGCCCGCTTCATTCCGGGCGGGCGCACCGTGACCACGTTCACGGCGGGTTTCGTCAAGACCTTTCGATGGCGGCGGTTCATCTTCTTCGACGCGATCGCGGGGGCGATCTGGGGCGCGTACACCGTGCTGCTCGGCTACTTCGGCGGGAAGACGTTCGAGGAGGAGCCCTGGAAGGGACTCGTCCTCGCGTTTGGAATCGCGGTCGCCGTTACGGTTGCGATCGAGGCATATCGACATCTACGCCGTCGTGGCGCCCACGCCTGAGGCCGAGATCGCGCATCCCGCGGTGCGCGACGATCGCGGCTAGGACCAGCACGATGAGGGCGAACAGGCCGTGCAGGCCGTGGACGTACGCCGCCGACTTGCTCACCACCTCGTCCGAGTCCTCCGGCAGGAGGAAGATCTGCACCGTTCCGACCACGAAGAGCATGAACGTGAAGCCGATCCAGCGCCACTGCTTCGGCCAGGCGCCGAACGCCGTCAGGAAGACGAGCAGCTCGAAGCCGTGGATGAAGAGGCCGCCGACGATGCCGTGGGCGTCGAGGGCGCCTTCTCCCGCACCGATCGTGTAGGAAGCGATCAGGTACGCCTGCACGAAGATCAGCAGGACGATGAGCGAGGACAGCACGAAATTGATCCACAGGAATGTTCGCCTCATGGCGACGACCATAAACGGCGTGGCGGCTAGCGTGCAACCGTGCGCCTCCACGTCACCGGAGCGACGGGATATCTCGGCTCCGAGCTCGTTCGGCTGCGGCCCGACGCGTCGAGCGAACGGGTCGAGGTCCGCGACTCGGAAGCCGTGAGCGCGCTCCTCGAACGCGTGCGGCCCGAGGTCGTGATCCACACCGCCTACCGGCAGGATGGGCCGGGCTCTCGCGCGACGAATGTCGAGGGCGCCGAGAACGTGGCCCGCGCCGTCGCCCGCATCGGCGCCCGGCTCGTCCACCTTTCCTCGGATGTCGTCTTCGCCGGGCGCAAGGGCGCGCCGTACGTCGAGGAGGACGAGCTTTCGCCGGTGAACGACTACGGCCGCACGAAGGCCGAGGCCGAACGGGCGGTCAGGGGACAACAAGCGCGGGCGCTCATCGCCCGAACGTCGCTCATCTACGGAGGAGAGAACCCGTCGAAGCACGAGCTCGCAGCGGCGGGGCCCGGCCCCTGGTACACGAACGAGATCCGCTCGCCGGTGCAGGTGACCGATCTCGCGCGAGCGCTCCTCGAGCTGGCGGCGCTCGAGGTGGCCGGGCCACTGCACGTCGCGGGCGCCGACGCGGTCTCCCGCGCCGAGCTCGCTGAGCTCGTCACGCGTCGCCCGGTTGCGACTGCCGAGGCGCCGCCGACGCGCCCGCTCGACTGCCGGCTCGACTCCTCGCGGGCTCAGGCCTTGATCCGCACGCGTCTACGTGGCGTCCGCGAGGTGCTCGCGTGAACCGCCTCCAGCACGAGACCAGCCCGTACCTGCTCCAGCACGCAGGGAACCCGGTCGACTGGTACCCGTGGGGCGAGGAGGCGCTGACTCGAGCCCGCGACGAAGACCGGCCGATCCTGCTCTCGATCGGCTACGCCGCGTGCCACTGGTGCCACGTCATGGAGCACGAGTCGTTCGAGGACGAAGCGACCGCCGTGCTCATGAACGAGCGGTTCGTCAACATCAAGGTCGATCGCGAGGAGCGGCCCGACCTCGACGCTGTCTACATGGAGGCCGTCGTCGCCCAGAGCGGTCACGGTGGGTGGCCGATGACGGTCTTCCTGACGCCGGCCGGGGAGCCGTTCTACGGCGGGACGTACTTCCCGCCGGAGGAGCGGCACGGGTTGCCGAGCTTCCGCCAGGTGCTGACGGCGCTCGGGGATGCCTGGCGGGATCGGCGCGACGACATCGCTCGCTCGGCCGCGCAGCTCGTCGAGGCGGTTCGCCATTCGAGCTCGCTGAGGCCTTCCACGGAGCCGCTCAGCTCCGAGCTCCTCGGCTCAGCCGTCCGCGGCCTCCGACAGCAGTTCGAGCCGGTCTTCGGCGGCTGGGGGCGGGCGCCGAAGTTCCCGAACGCGCCCGCTCTCGAGTTCCTCCTCCGCCGCGGTGAGCTCGAGCCGGTCGTGAAGACGCTCGACGAGATGGCGCGCGGCGGGATGTACGACCTGCTCGGCGGCGGTTTCCACCGCTATTCGGTGGACGAGCGCTGGCTCGTGCCGCACTTCGAGAAGATGCTCTACGACAACGCGCAGCTCGCCGCCACTTACCTGCACGCCTGGCTCGTGACGGGGAACGAGCGATACCGAGCGATCTGCCAAGCAACCGTTGGTTACCTACTCCGGGAGCTCCTGCTTCCGGAAGGCGGCCTCGCCTCGGCGCAGGACGCCGACACGAACGGTGTCGAGGGGCTCACGTTCACATGGACGCCGGAAGAGGGGGTACCCGCGGAGCTGCTGGAGCCGTTCGAGCACGGGCGATTCGTCGTTCGAGGCGAGCTCGAGCCGGAGCTCGCACAGCGGCTCTTCGAGCAGCGTGAGCTCCGCCCGAAGCCGCTCCGCGACGACAAGGCGATCGCCTCCTGGAACGGCCTTGCGCTCGCCGCTCTCGCCGAAGCCGGTTGGCGCCTCGAGCGTGCGGATTGGGTCGAGGCCGCTCGGCGGCTCGGCGAGTTCCTCCTCGGGCCGCTCTCCGACGGCGAGGGACGCCTCCTGCGCAGCTATCGCGACGGGCGCACGAGCGGCGCCGCCTACCTGGACGACTATGCGAACGTCGCTCACGGTTTGCTCGAGCTCCACGTCGCGACCGGCGAGCTGCGCTGGCTCGAGGAGGCGAACCGGCTCGCCCGCCTCGCCGTCGAGCTCTTCGCCGACGAGGAGCACGGCGGCTTCTTCCTGGTCGACCTCAAGAGCGATCCACTTGTCGCGAGGACGAAGCCGCTGGACGATCATCCGTTGCCCTCGGGTAACTCGATGCTCGCCCACGTCCTGCTTCGCCTGTCGCGGATCTACGGCGACGACGAGCTCGAGCGGCGTGCGGTCGGGGTGCTGCGGCTCGTCCGGCCTGCGCTCGAGCGGGCGCCCGCCGCGTTCGGCTGGTCGCTGTGCGCGCTCGATCTCTGGCTGAGCCCGCCGCGCGAGCTGGCACTCGTCGGCCCCGTCGACTCGGAGATTGCGCGCGCCGCGCTCGGGCCGTGGCAGCCGAGCACGGTTGTTGCCGTCGGCCCTGCGATCGGCGTGCCGCTGCTCGAGGGGAAGAGTCTCGTCGACGGAAAGCCGGCCGTGTACGTTTGCGAGCGATTCGCATGCCAGGCTCCCGTGACGGATCCCGCTCTGCTCTGACCTCGCGTCCGTACGGTGACCCCGACGACCTCAGGGCGCTCCACGCCGTTGCCCGCGCGGTCTGGCGGCGCGACAAGCCGCACGCGCTGCCGCATGTCGGCGACGTCACCTGGGCGCTCTACCAGCACGAGCCCGAGCTCGCCTGGCCGAAGAAGACGCAGATCTTCGAGCGCGACGGCGAGCCCGTCGCGTTCGGGATTCTCTGGCTGCCGCAGACGCTCCAGAGCGCCGTACA
Organism: Gaiellaceae bacterium; assembly: GCA_037720595.1. Taxonomy (GTDB): domain Bacteria; phylum Actinomycetota; class Thermoleophilia; order Gaiellales; family Gaiellaceae; genus Gaiellasilicea. The sequence continues at coordinate 63,163 of JBBJLW010000017.1, forward strand.
TCCCGAGCACCGCGACGACGTCGTCTACGACGCCCTACTCGAATGGTTCGCGAATGCTGCCGGGGACGAGCTCGACGGCGGCCTGGACGCGCAGCGCCTCGAGAGCGACGGCGAGTTCCGGCGCGCGCTCGAGCGGCACGACTACGCGCTGTTGGAAAGCGCCGGGTCGACCGAGCATCGCGTCCGCTCGCTTGCCGATCCGATCGAGCCACTGCAGCTCGCCGATGGTTACGCCGTGCGAAGCGTCGACGGGGAGGACGATCTGGAACGGCGCGTCGAGATCCATCGCGCCGCGTGGGAGCCCTCGAAGTTCACGCTCCCGGCCTACCGCGTCCTGCGCACCCTTCCGCCCTACCGCGAGGAGCTCGATCTGGTCGTCGAAGCTCCCGACGGCAGCTTTGCGGCCTACGCGCTCGTCTGGCTCGACGAGGAGAACGGCGTCGGCGAGCTCGAGCCCGTCGGCACCCACCCCAACCACCGGCGGCTCGGGCTCGGGAAGGCGGTCTGCCTGGAGGCGTGCCGCAGGCTTCGCGAGGCGGGTGCCGACACGGCCCTCGTCTACTCGGTCGGCGGCTACTACGCTGGAAGGCTCTACGAGGCGGCGGGTTTCGGAGTCGTCGACCGTCACCTCGAGTACCGTCGAGCTATACCTGAGTTTTAATCCTAACTTCGCCGTCCCGTCATTGTCTTACCCTTTGGAAGCGCGTAAAGTCGCCGCAAGCGGCGCGCTGCTTGGCTCTGTTTACGGTTCCCGCTGTTCTCCAAAGGAGTGTTCATGCGTAGGGTCTCACTGGCTTTGCTCGCTCTTGCCGGGGCGCTCGCCCTGGCGATCCCGGCTGCGTTCGCGAAGGCGGACGTCACGGCGGCAACACCTGGAATCACGGCGCGCACGATCACGATCGGCGGCACCTTTCCGCTGACCGGCCCAGCGTCGAGCTATGCGCCGATCCCGGCGGGCATGAGGGCGTACTTCAGCTACATCAATGCCCGTCGTGGACCTGACGGAAAGCGCGGCATCTACGGACGCCAGATCGTCTTCAAGTTCTTCGACGACGGCTACAACCCGGTCAACTCGGTGCAGCTCGCCCGCAAGCTCGTGCAGGAGGACAAGGTTTTCGCGACGGTCGGGACGCTCGGTACCGAGGTCAACCAGGCTGTGCAGCCCTACCTGAACTCGGTCGGGGTACCGCACATCCTCGTCTCCACCGGCGCCAGCGACTTCGGCAAGGACTACAAGAAGTATCCGTGGACGATTGGCTGGCAGCCCGACTACGTCGCCGAGGGGCGGCTCTACGGCCTCGACCTGGCCGGGAAGCCGGCCGCGAAGATCGCGATCCTCTACCAGAACGACAGCTACGGCAAGGACTATCTGAACGGCTTCAAGTCGGCGCTCGGCACGGCCAAGTCGAAGCAGATCGTCGGCGAGGAAGCGTTCGAGGTCACGAGCCCGAGCCCGGCCTCGCAGCTCGCGAAGCTCAAGGCAAGCGGGGCGGATCACCTCGTCATCTTCGTGACGCCGCGCCCGACGATCCAGACCTACGCGATCATTCGGGCGCTCGGCTGGAAGCCCGCGCAGATCTACGTCAACTCGGTGTCGGCCACCGACACGTTCATGACGACCGCGGTCGGCGCGTCCAGCGCGGCCACGGTGAACGGCTCGATCAGCTCCGCGTACCTGAAGGATCCCGCGTCCCCGGTCTGGGACAACGACCCGACGGTGAAGCAGTACAAGGCGCTGATGGCGAAGTACAACCCGCGCGGCAGGGTCACCGACGGGCTCAACTTCTACGGTTTCGCCAAGGCACACACGTTCGTCCGGGCGATGTACAAGGCCGGGAAGAATCCGACGCGGGCGGGCCTGATGAAGGCGCTCCTCTCGTTCGACGAGACGAGCCCCTACGCGCTCCCGGGCGTCCGCCTGAAGACGTCCGCGACCGACCACTTCATCATCTCCCAACAGCAGACGATCCGGTTCGGCGACGGTCGCTGGACACTGTTCGGCAAGCTCACCGACGGGCGCCCCCGCGGGTAGCGCTCGCTCGTTGCTCGACGTTCCGGGGCCGGCCATTTGCCGGCCCCGGTTGCGTCCAGGCTCCTCGTCTAGGCTGGCACGGTGGATCTGGCACTCACCTCGGAGCAGGAGCTGATCCGCGAGTCCGCGCGCGAGCTCTGCCGCGCCGAGCTCGTCCCGAACGCGCAGGCCTGGGATCACGCCGAGGAGCTGCCACGCTCGCTCGTCGCCACGCTCGCCGAGGCCGGCTTCCTTGCGGCGGCGCTGCCGGAGGAGCTTTGGGGCGGCGGGCTCGACTCGGTCTCGTACTGCCTGCTCTGCGAGGAGCTCGGGAAGGCCGACTCGTCGGTGCGTGGGATCGTCTCGGTCTCGAACGGGCTCTACGGCAAGACGATCGCGAAGTGGGGGAGCGACGCGCAGCGCGCCGAGCACCTACCCGGGCTGGCGAGCGGCGAGGCGCTCGGCTGCTACGCGCTCACCGAACCGGGGTGCGGCTCGGACGCGGCCGCGCTGGCGACGCGAGCCGACCGCGACGGCGACGACTGGGTGCTGACGGGCTCGAAGGTCTTCATCACGCTCGGCTCGTGGGCGGCCACGGCGATCGTGTTCGCCCGTACCGGCGAGCCGGGGCCGCGCGGGATCACCGCCTTCCTCGTTCCGACCGACGCGGACGGCTTTGCGGCGCGCCCGATGAAGGGCAAGCTCGGCCTCCGTGCCCAGGACACCGCAGAACTCTCGCTCGACGGCGTTCGCGTGCCCGACTCGGCGCGGCTCGGCGACGAGGGGCAGGGCTTCAAGGTTGCGATGTCCGCGCTCGACAACGGGCGGATCTCGCTCGCCGCCGGCTGTGTCGGGATCGCCCAGGGCTGCCTCGATGCGTCCGTCTCCTACGCGAAGGAGCGCGAGGCGTTCAAGCGGCCGATCGGCGGCTTCCAGCTCGTTCAGCAGCTGCTCGCCGAGATGCACGTCGAGACCGAGGCGGCCCGCCTGCTCACCTGGAAGGCCGCGTCGCTGGCCGACGCCGGGCAGCCGTACACGACCGAGGCCGCCGTTGCGAAGTGGTACGCAAGCGAGGCTGCAGTCCGTGCCGCAAACGCTGCGGTGCAGGTTCTCGGCGGCTACGGCTACGTGGACGAGTATCCGGTCGCCAAGTACCTTCGCGATGCCCGCGTGACCACGCTGTACGAGGGCACGAGCCAGATCCAGACCCTGATCGTCGGCCGCGCCCTCACCGGCGAAGCCGCCTTTTCCTAAGGAGAGCCAGATGCCCGAAGCCGTGATCGTCAGCGCCGTCCGTACCCCGATCGGTCGCGCAGGAAAGGGCTCGCTCGTCGCCGAGCGTCCCGACGACCTCCTCGCGTTCGCGATCCGCGAGGCTGTCGCGCAGGTGTCGGGGCTCGAGCCGAAGGAGGTCGTCGACGTGATCGTCGGGTGCGGCTTCCCGGAGCAGAAGCAGGGGATGAACCTCGCTCGTCGCGCGGCGTTGCTCGCGGGTCTGCCTCACTCGGTGCCCGGCACGACGGTCAATCGCTTCTGCGCCTCCTCGCTCCAGAGCGCTCGGATGGCCTTCCACGCGATCAAGGCAGGGGAGGGCGACGTCTACGTTGCAGCCGGGGTCGAGTCGATCTCGCAGGTGAACGGCTACCCGAAGGACGCCGAGGAGCTGCATCCGAAGCTGATGGGCGAGGGCGCGATTGCGGACGTCTACATCCCGATGGGGATGACCGCCGAGAACGTGGCCGAGCAGTTCGACGTCTCCCGCGAGGACATGGATCGTTTTGCGCAGCAGTCGCAAGAGCGGGCAGTCGCGGCGCAGGTCTCCGGCCATTTCGCGCGCGAGCTGACGCCGTATCCGCGCGCCGATGGAACGGTCGTCGACGCAGACGACGGGCCGCGCGCCTCGTCGACCTACGAGAAGCTCCAGGAACTCGCTCCCGTCTTTCGGGAAGACGGCAAAGTGACCGCTGGGAACTCGTGTCCGCTGAACGACGGCGCGGCAGCGCTCGTGATCATGTCCGACGAACGGGCGACCGAGCTGGGCGTGAAGCCGCTGGCGCGGATCATCGCGAGCTCGGTTACCGGGATCGGCCCTGAGATCATGGGCGTTGGTCCGATCAACGCGATCAAGGTCGCGCTCGAGCGCGCCGGAATGACGATCGACGACGTCGACGTGATGGAGTTGAACGAGGCATTCGCGGCGCAGGTGATTCCCGTCTGCCGCGAGGTCGGCGTGGATCCGTTCTCCGACAAGCTGAACCCGCACGGCGGCGCGATCGCGCTCGGCCACCCCTACGGGATGACCGGCGCGCGGATCATGTGCACGCTGCTGAACGACCTCGAGACCATGGATCGCACGATCGGGCTCGAGACGATGTGCGTCGGCGGCGGGCAGGGGATGGCGATGCTCGTCGAACGGCTTCGCTGATCGAGGCGCTCCGGTCGGTCGCGCACGAGGTTGCGGCTGAATGGAGTCTGGAGCTCGGGAAGCCGTTTGCGCTCGCGCGCCACTCGTACGTGACGCCCGCAGGCGAGTGCGCGGTGCTCAAGGTGACGCCGGCCGAGGACGACGAGTCCGACGAGGAGGGCGACGCGCTCGCGCTCTGGGGCGGGGACGGCGCCGTCAGGCTCTTGCGGCGCGAGCCCGAGCGACGGGCGCTCCTGCTCGAGCGTGCGCGGCCGGGAAGAGACCTCTCGGAGTTCCCCGAGGACGAGGCGACGGCTTTCGCGGTCGAGGTCGGGCAGCGACTCTGGCGTCCGGCAGCCGAGCCGTTCCGCTGGATCGGCGACCACGTCCCGCGCTGGCTCGCGGCGGAGCCGTCGGAGCTGACACCGCTGGCGCTCGAGCTGTACGCCTCGCTCGACGTCGGACGTTCGACGCTCGTACACGGCGACCTCCAGCATCACAACATCCTCGACGCAGGTGGGAGGCACGTCGCGATCGACCCGAAGCCGATGCTGGGCGAGCCCGAGTACGACGTGCCCCCGTTCCTCTGGAATCCGCTCTCCTACCGGATGACCGTTGCGACGACTCGCCGCCGCCTCGCGGCCTTCGCAGCCGCCGGGTTGGACGAGGAGAGGATGATCGCCTGGACCGTGATCCGTGGCGCTTACCTGGGTGCCGACCCGGATGTAGTCGCAGTGATCCGGGCGCTCGGCTAGCGGTCGAGGTGATCCCGGAACTGGGCCCAGTAATGCTCCATCGTCGTCTCGCGGGCAGGGTGGAGCGGGTCGTAGGGGATGTAGTTGACGGTGCGGACGATCCAGCCGTCCTCACCGAGATCGAGGACGTTGATGCACGCCGGTGCCTGCTCGAAGGTGCCGAAGTAGGTGCGGTCGCCGGAGAGCGCGTAGGAGATCACGATCCGATTGACGCCGCCGTGGAGGACGGCAAGCGCCGTGTGCCAATCGCGCGCGAGCAGCCGCTCCAGTGCCGGGTGGACACGATCGAGCGCCTCGCCGAGCGACTCGCCGCCGAGGAAGCGCTCCCCCTCGTCCTTGATCCTCAGCGCTCCGACGAACGCGCGCTCGAGCTCCTCCGGTGGAATCGCGTCGAGCCGGCCGCCCCGCCACTCGGCCAGCTCGGGCCACCGCTCGACCTCGAGCCCCGGCGCGACGAGCTCGGCCGTCTCGGCCGTGCGGGGAAGATCGCTTGCGACGACCAGGTCGAGCTCGATCTCGGCCAGGGCATCGCGCGCCGCCTCCGCTTGCGCGCGGCCGTTCTCGGTCAGCGGCACCTGCTCTGGATTGATCGGGCGACCCGCCTCGTCGACGTACGACACCTCGGCGTGTCGCATTAGGTAGAGCCTTCGCCTCATCCGGAGCCGACCTCGCCGAGCGCCACCTTGATCTGCTCGACTCGCTGCTCGACAGGCCCGGTGACGGTGACGTAGGGAATTCCACGGCGCTCGAGATCGCGCGCCTGCTGCTCCTGGAACTCCCCCGACGCCGCGCCTGCCATCTCGCGTGTGCCGTCCTGGATCCAGCCGAAGTCGTTGGCGCAGAGAAACCAGGTGTAGTCGGCAACGGTTCGGTCGACGAGCTCGTGCAAGCGCCCGTCCGCGGTGCCGTACGACCGCAAGGACCAGTGCAGCGTCGTCCAGGCATTCGTGTCGCAGATGAGGAACCTGCGGGCGTGGCGGGAGGCGGCGTCCTCGCGCGGCCGCTGCCGCCGCGCCATCTTCAGGTGGTCGGCGAACGACCCCTCGAGCCCCTGCGCCTCCCAGAGCTCGCGGCCGAACTCGTGGGTCCAGAGCGTGCTCAGCTCCTCCGCCATGCGCTGCGCGAGCGTCGACTTGCCCGTCGACTCGGTTCCGACGAAGACGACGCGCTCGATCAGCGAGGAATAGACGAGTGGATCGAGCCAGCCGCGGTAGGCGTACGGATCGGAGCGGATCACCGTGCCCGAGGTCGGAACCAGCGTCCTCGCCTCGTCGACGAGCACGTGCTCGGCTCCCAGCAAGCCGGCAAACCGTTCGTACCCTCGCTCGCTGGAGAAGATCGTGTCGAAGCGGCCCAGGAACGCGACACCGGCCGCGTAGATCTCGGCATACGCGGGGTCGTCGGCGTCGAGGTGCTCGGCCAGCGGATCGTCGAGCGCCAGGATGTTCTCGATTCCGGGATAGAGCTCGCGCAGCCACCAGAGTCTGAGCTCGACCGGCATGCGCTCCCCGTCCGGCCGGCGGCTGTCGTAGACGACGATCGTGAGCTCGTCGACCTGCGATAGCGCGGTCTCGATCATGAGCTGGTGGCCGCGGTGCAGCGGTAGGAACTTCCCGAAGACGAGCCCTCGCTTCATGCGGCGATGGCCTGCGGAAGCTCTTCGTCGCTCCAGTCGGCGTTCTCGTCGCACACCCAATGGAGCCAGCCGGCGACGTTGATCGCCTGGTAGACGAACGTCAGTGCGAATGGCCCCCAGAGCCCGCCGTGGAAGAAGAGTGGCCAGGCGCAGACATTCGAGAGGCTCCACGCGATCCAGTTCGCCTTGTAGCGGAAGGCGTCGAGCCACATCGCGGCGATCGCGAACACGACGCTCCCCGCTTCGAGCGTCCACCACAGTGTGTAGGCGTACCCCTCCATCCCGCGGTACGCATAGACGCTGTAGGCGAACACCGCGAGTGCGAGCGCCGTCCCGGCGAGGTCGGTGCGCACCCGGGGGCGCCAGCCGATGCGGGATCCGACGAGCGTCCATTGGAGCATCCCGTAGGCGGCGAAGACGAGGAAGCTGACCTGGAGCCAACCAAGGAGTGGCAGCCCGCTCGAGAAGAAGAGAGCACACCAGAGGCCTGCGTTGACGATCATCCAGGCCCAGTAGCCCTGGCTCTTCCAGACGAGGAAGACCGTCGCGATCACCGCTGCGAGGCCGCCTCCCCAACCCTCCACGAACGAGCGCCCGCCGAGGTACGCGTATCCGGCTCCGTTGACCAGGACGAACGCGGCGGCTACCGACGCATGCAGGAGCGGGCTGTGCACATGGCGCCCGAGTCGATCGATCATCTCGCCTCCTTGTTGGTTTGCCGCTCGCGCGGCTTCGGGCTCCCGGTATGGGGCCCAGGCGGCTCGATCAGGAACGCCGCCTGTCGTGAAGACGCCTTCAGTGTAGTTCATCCACGTACTTCGCCAGATGCCGCGGATTCGAGACGCGCAGCTTCGCCGCGACCTGCTCCTTCAGGAGCGCGACGGCGTTCTCGGGGACGTTGCCGGCGCGGATCCGACGGGCGAGCTCCCATTCTTCCTCCCGCGCGGGTGTCGCCGTCCCGAGCTCGCGCTCGGCGATCCCGAGCCCGTTGATCGCGACGAGCGTGCGGAACTTGAGCCGGTGGTCGTCGAGGATGGGGAGGATCTCGGCCTGCAGGAACTCGCGCACCGCCTCGGCCAGCTCCTGCGGGGTCGGGCGGTCATGCTGCATGTTGGATCAGATCCAGCAGCTCGTACTCCATCTCGGCCGCAAGGCGTCCGAGCACGGCGAGCTCGACGGAACGCTCCTGCCCGTTGAAGTGGCGCCGTGACTGGGTCAGGCAGCCGGTCGCCCACTTGACGTTGCCAAAGACCTCCCAGACAACGAGCTCCTCGAGCGAGACCTCTCGGCCGGTCAGCTCGGCGTAGCGCTCGAGGTAGGGCTCTGCATCGGCGATCCCGCCGAGCCGCCGCTCGTCCGCCCCGAAGCGCCAGGCGCGGACGAGAGGCCAGGCGAGATCCTCGACCGGGTCCGCGAGGTGGGCGAACTCCCAGTCGAGCACCGCGACGAGACCCTTCTCGTCGACCGCGACGTTGCCGATCCGCCAGTCACCATGGGAGACGACAGCCTCCCGGTGCGTCGGCAGCCGCTCACGCACCCAGAGCAGGCCCAGCTCGATCGCCGGATGCGGCTCGCCGACCGAGTCGAGCTCCTCGTAGAACCGCGCGACGGCGTCCCCCTGCTCGAGGAAGGCCAGCCGCTCGGGCGGGATCGCGTGGATCTTCGCGAGCTCCTCGGCCAGCTCGAGGTCGAGGCCGGGCGGCGGATTCTTGACGATGCGGCGGCCGATCGTCTCCCCGTGCACTCGTTCCATCACGAACGCCTCCTTTCCCTCGACCTCGCCGAGGTAGGCGATCGGCTCCGGAACCTTCACGCCCGCCTCGTGGACGGCGCGGAGCACCTCGAACTCGTGCTCGAGAGAGAGCGTCGCCTGGTGGATGACGCCGCCGGCCGCACGGCGGACCAGCAGCTCGCGCCCGCCCGCGTCGACTGCCCACGCTTCCTTCGAGGCTCCTCCCGCCAGCAGCACCGCGCGCTCGACGTCCTGATCGAGCGCCGCCGCGAAGGCCTCCGTCACAGCACGAGCTCCGCCATCACCTGGAGCGCCTCGGGCTGCCGGACCT
>JBBJLW010000039.1:0-22078 GCA_037720595.1 Gaiellaceae bacterium
CCGAGCGTCGCCCGTCCACGCGCTCTCGCCGAGCCTCCAGAGGCGGGCGAGGTTGTCGCGCAGGTCTTCGTAGCCCTCCGGGGTGTCGAAGAGGCGGCGGATCACGAGCTGCGGCGCGACGGTTCCGTTCCAGCGGTTCTCCTTCAGGCGACAGGCAAGATCGTGACGGAGTGGCCCGAGCAGTCGGTCGAGCTGGGAGCCGTGGCCGAAGGCAATTGCTGAGCCTGCGTCACGGCCCTGGTGACGGACGCGGAAGCGCAGATGCTTGCCCTCGCCGACGAGACCGGGGTTCACCGACTCGCAGCTCGGCACGAGCAGGGTCACGTCGGGGTTGCCGAGTCCGAACGGCGCGAGTCGGGCGAGCTCCTGCGCGAGCCCCAGCGTGAGCGAGGCACCGGGCACGATCGCGTCGATCTTCGTCACCGGCGCGAGCTCGTCGTCGTCGAGGTGGGCGTCCGCGTGCGCGGCGAAGTCCGCCGCGAACGCTTCGAGGTTCTCCGGAAGGATCGAGAGCCCGGCAGCCGCGCGATGGCCGCCGAACCGCTCGAGGCGACCGGAGCAGGCGGCGAGGGCGCCGTGGAGGTCGAAAGCGGTGACGCTCCGACCGGATCCCTTCCACGAGCCGCCGGTGCCCGCGATCATCACGACCGGCCGATTGAACCGCTCGACGAGGCGCGAGGCGACGATCCCGATCACCCCCTCGTGCCAGTTCTCGCCCCAAAGCACGTAGCCTCGGCGGTAACGCTTCTGCTCGGGCCAGCGCTCCACCTCGGCGACGGCGGCCCGAAGGATTCGATCCTCGACGGCCTGGCGGTCGCGATTCAGCGTCTCGAGCTCGCCGGCCAGCCGCTCCGCTTCGTCGTCGTCTCCTGTGAGAAGAAGGTCGAGCGCAGCGTCGGGACGTCCGAGCCGGCCCGCGGCGTTGATCCGCGGCGCCAGACGGAAACCGACGGCGCTCGAGTCGATGGCGGCCGGGTCGACCCGCGCGGAGCGCATCAGTGCCCGCAGGCCCGGCTTCTGCGTGCGGGCGAGGGCGCGCAGGCCGGCGATCGCGAGCGAGCGATTCTCGTCGAGCAGCGGCACCACATCGGCGATTGTCGCGAGCGCGACGAGATCGGCATGCCGTCTCACCGCCTCGTGGTCGACGCCGAGCAACGCCTGCGCCAACTTGTGCACGACGCCGGTGCCGCAAAGCTCCGGGAACGGGTAGTCGGACGGCCTGGTCGCGACGATCGGGCAGTCGGGCAACACCTCCGCGGGCCGGTGGTGGTCGGTGACGATCACGTCGAGCCCGCGCGCTTTGGCCGCAGCGACCTCGTCAACAGCGGTGATCCCGCAGTCGACTGTGATCAGCAGGCCGCAGCCGTCGTCGGCCAGCCGGGAGATCGTGTCGCCTGAAACCCCGTAGCCCTCCTCGAAACGGCTCGGGAGGTGCCACTCCACGTCGGCGCCCAGCTCGCGCAGGGTCAGGACCGCAAGCGCCGTCGCGCAGATCCCGTCGACGTCGTAGTCGCCGTGCACGCAAATCCGTTTGCCGGCCTCGATCGAAGCCCGGATGAGGGCCACGGCCTCGGTCATGTCGCCGAGCAGGAACGGGTCGTGCGCAGCGCGCTCGCCCTCCAGGAACGCGCGCGCCTCGTCGACGTCGGTCGTGCCGCGCCGGACGAGGATCGAGGCCGTCGTCTCGCTGATCTCGAGCGCTGTCGCGAGCGCCGACACTTCGGCGAAAGAGCAATCGGCAATCGTCCAGGAACCGTCGTCCATCGCCATTCGACGGTACGCATGGCGTCGGACGGACCTTTTTGCGCGTGACGACCCCTGAAGGGTCGCTTCGCACCCGGTCTGCGGGGATCCTGGCGGCCGCGGTTACGTGTCGGGTGTCTGGCGGCCGCGTAGCGAATCGCGCACGATCTTCACCCAGAGGAGGACGATTCCGATCAGCGCGCCGAGCGCGGCGACGGCGATCGGCGTGAAGACGGCCATCTCCTCGAGCGAGTACTTCGTCACCCAGGTTCCGAGCAGCCAGACCGCCAGGACAACGAAGATCATCGGGATCACGAGGCGCCGCTCCACGGGCCTGAGGGTACCCTTCCGGCCGATGACCGAGGCGAACTACGGCTCCGGTGAGGACTACGTGGTCGAGTTCCTCGGCTACCGCTTCGGCTTCAACGCCGACGACTTCGAGGAGCGAGTCACGGCAGCCGCCGTCAAGCTCGGCCTGATCGAGGGAAACGACCTCGACGAGGACGAGACGGCCGATCTCGTCGAGCTTTCCGCCGACGGCCGGATCGCCGACGCGCGCAGTCAGCTCGGCCGTTACCTCGTCCGCCACTGGGAGCGCGTCGGCCTGCTCGAGGGGGAGTCGCTCGTCTACTGGCTCCGCAAGCTCGTCTTCCGCGGCGCCTGGCTCGACCATCGGGTCAAGGAGGGACTGCTCGAGGTGGCCTGGGACGAGGAGCTCGCGGACTTCGGCTACGCCGAGCCGCGCGGAGGCCGCGCCCTGCTCGAACTCGCGCCCGTGCCGTCGTGGCACGAGCTCCAGTTCAGGCGCTGATGACCCGCGGGCTCGGGATCGTGGGCTATCTCGCGATTCTGCTGGCCGTCGACACGCAGGTGGGGCGTGAGGCTCAGCTCGTGCTCGGCGGCTGCACCTGGTTCGCGCTCGTGCTCGCGTGCCGTGCGGCGTCGCCCTCGCTCCGCGCCCAGGCTCTGGTCGTGGTCGTCGTCGCCACCTGCGCCGAGATCGTCGGCTCGCTCGTCTGGGGTGTCTACACCTACCGGCTCGAGAACCTGCCGAGCTTCGTTCCGCCCGCACACGGGCTCGTCTACCTCGCGGGCGCCGCGCTCGCCGGAGCGGCACGTAACAGACTGCTACAAGGATGGCTCGTGCGGGTGGCGCTCGTGCTCGTCTTCGCCTGGGGGATCGCCGGTATCACCATCCTTCCCCGCTCGGACCTCGGTGGTGCCCTCGGCGCGGGACTGCTCGCGGTCTACCTGCTCCGGGGGCGCGCGCCGGAGATCTACGCGGGCGTCTTCCTCGTCGTCGCGTGGCTCGAGCTCTACGGGACGGCGATCGGAACCTGGCGCTGGGCGGCCGAGATCCCCGGCACGTCGATCTCGATGGGCAATCCGCCGAGCGGCGTCGCCTCCGGCTACGTCTGGTTCGACATCATCGCGCTCGCTCTGGCGCCGCGCGTACTGGCTCTCGCTCGGACCGTCCGCAAGGGACGCGTCCGGGCTTTGACCCCGGCCACGTCCACGGAGGACACCACGCAGTAGCCTCGAATGGCTGCGCGACTGATCGCTGACGTGTTCTTTACGGACATGTCAGGGGTCAAAGCCCGGACATGTCCCTACGACGATGGCAGCGAGAAGCCGATCCGGCGCTCCGGCTCGGCCACGCCGATCGTCAGCTGCCGAACCGCGCCGAGCGGGACGATCAGCTCCTGCGGCCCCTCGGCGGTGTGCGGACGCAGCGTCACGAAGCCAAAGCCTGGCTCGGCGGAGATCGACTCGAGCCGGTGGAGAGCGCCGTCCGAGAGCTCGATCTCGACCATGGCCTCCACCCGGTGCTCGGCCGCGAACGCCTCGATCCGCCGGTGGATACGGCTGACGAGCTCCTCGAGCGGGCCTGCCATTCCGGGTGTCCAGAGCTCCGGCACGAGCTTGACTCTATTCGGCGTAGCGAAGCTCCCGCGGGAGCTCGCGGGCGTGGACGATCACGAGCGTCTTCGTGGGCCGGGTGAGCGCGACGTACAGCTCCCGCAGACCCTGTTCGCGCTCGGCGAGGAGCGCCGGCTCGACCACGATCACGTGATCGAACTCGAGCCCTTTCGCGTCTCGGGCGGTTAGCAGGGGCACGCCCTCGTAGGCCGTCTCGTCGGCCAGCGCCGGCTCGATCAGCTCGTCCGGCACGATCAGCGCGAGGAGCCCGTCTTCCCTCGCGAGCCGCGCCGCCTCGCGGTAGGCCTCGCGCAGCAGCTCCTCCACCGGGACGCGGCGGACGAGCGGCTCGTTCGCACCGCGACGGTACGAGAGCGGCGGCGCCACGTCCGGCGCGATCGTGGCGAGCAGCGGCAGAGCGACGTCCATGATCTCGCGCGGCACCCGGTAGGCATGCCTGAGCTCCTCGATCTCCGCGTCCTCGGCACGCGGAAGATGCGGCATGACCTCGTCCAACTTCGATAGACAACGGCGCCGGTCGCCTGCGCGACGTCTCCGAGTAGGGTCAGCCCGCCCTCGCGTGCGCGCCGGGCGATCATCCGCACCTGCATCGGAGTCAGATCCTGCGCCTCGTCGACGATCACATGGCCGTAGCTGCGCGGCGGAGTTCCGACGAGCGCGTTGACTTCGTCGAGCAGGGCCACGTCGGCGTCGCTCCATCCCGTGCCGCAGCAGCACCTGCTCCTCGTCTTCGAGGATCCCGTCAGAGGCCTCGGCCAGGAACGCCGGCTGCGCGAAGAGCGCGCGCACCAGCTTCTCGGGAACGAGCGACGGCCAGGCACGCTCCAGAATCCGCGCGAGGTAGCCGTTCGCTTTCAGCGCCTTTTCGATCTCCTCGCCGTCTCGCATCGCGCTTCCGCCGAGCGTTTCCGAGTACGCGGAGTAGAACCGGCGGACGAGCGCCATCCGAAAGCGCTCGCGGGCGATCGCATTCGTGCCCTCGACCTCGCGGGTCTCGCGCAGGAGCGCGGCGATCTCACGTGCGCGGACGCGCACGTACTCGCCCTCCAGTCGGAGGTAGATCTCCTCCGGCTCGCTCTCCAGCCGGAGCTCGACCGCGCGGGCCAGAACCTCCGCGAGCCGCGGGTCGGCCTTCAGCCGTGCGACGTCAGGCGCGTCGGTGAGCGTCGGCTCGGGGCCGTCGACGAGCTCGAACACAGCCCGCTGCTCGACGGCGTGCTCGCCAAGCGCGGGCAGGACGTGGGAGACGTACTCCATGAAGAGCCGGTTCGGGCCGACGACGAGCACCCGCGAGCGTGCGAGCGTGTCGCGATGCGTGTAGAGGAGCCACGAAGCCCGGTGCAGCCCGACCGCGGTCTTCCCCGTCCCGGGCCCGCCCTGGATCACGAGCGGCCGGTCGGGAGCGTGCGTGATCAGCCGATACTGGTCGGCCTGGATGGTGGCGACGATGTCCCGCATCCGGGTCTCCCGGCTGCGGTCGAGCTCCTCGAGCAGGAAGTCGCCGACGCGCGCGCCGTCGAGCGTGGAGCCGTCAAGCGACTCGTCGGCGATATCCGTCAGCCGCCGACCCTCGGTGCGGAACCGCCGGCGCAGGTTGACGCGCTGCGGGTCCACGGGGGTCGCGGTGTAGAAGGGTCGCGCAGCGGGCGCCTGCCAGTTGACGACGAGCTGCCGTTGCTCGTCGTCCTGCACCCAGCGGCGACCGACGTAGAGCGGCCGTCCGACGTCGTCGAAGTCGAGCCGTCCGAAGAGGAGGCCTCGCTCGGCGTCCTCGTAGGTGACGAGCCGTCTTGCGCTCCACGCCTCGAGCGCGAGCGCCGCTACCTCCTGGTCGGTCGCGTTCGCGGCACGCGAGACGACGTCCCGCATCTCGTCGAGTGCCGCGTACGCGCGATCGACGTACGCCTGCTCGAGGGGCAGGTCCGGATGAGCCACACGCCGAGGTTACGGCAGTGACGTTTGTGGGCGAAAGGGCTCGGAGAGGTCGATCTCAATCTTGACTCAAGGAGGAAACATGGTCACCGTCGGCCTCTGGGTACCATTCGAAGCGAAGCCCGGCAAGGAGCAGGAGGTGGCTGACTTCCTCGAGGGCGGCCGCGCGCTCGTCGACGAGGAGCCTGGCACGACCGCCTGGTTCGCGGTCAGGCTCGGACCGAGCTCGTTTGCGATCTTCGACGTCTTCGAGGACGAATCCGGCCGAGAGGCGCATCTCTCCGGCAAGGTGGCCGAGGCGCTGATGGCTCAGGCCGAAGATCTGTTCGCGGCGCCTCCGGAGATCACGAAGGTCGACGTGATCGCGTCGAAGCTCTAGCCGAAGAGACGTCGAGGCTCTAGCCGAAGAGACGAGGCTCGGCCGCCGCCGGCGCGCCCACGTGAACGCGGCCGAGCTTGGTGATGATCCGCCCACGTGGGGTGCGCTGGAGAAAGCCGAGCTGGAGCAGATAGGGCTCGTAGACGTCCTCGATCGTGTCGGTTTCCTCGCCGAGCGTGACGGCGAGGGTCGAGAGCCCGACCGGGCCGCCGTCGAACTTGTGCGCGATCGCGTGCAGGAGCTCGCGGTCGGTGCGCTCGAGACCCTCGTCGTCGACCTCGAGCAGCTCGAGCGCCTCGCGCGCGATCTCGTTCGTGATCGCTCCCTGGTGACGCACCTCGGCCACGTCGCGGACCCGGCGCAGGATCCGGTTCGCGATCCGCGGCGTGCCGCGTGAACGGCGTGCGATCTCGCGGGCGGCGTCGTCCTCGATCGCGATCCCGAAAATCCCTGCGGAGCGACGGACGATCGCACCTAGCTGCTCGGCGTCGTAGTAGCCGAGCCGGAAGGTCATCCCGAAGCGGTCGCGCAGGGGCGTCGTCAGGAGGCCGGTGCGCGTGGTCGCGCCGACGAGCGTGAACGGCGGCAGGTCGAGCGTCAGCGTCCGGGCGGCCGGCCCCTGACCGACGATGATGTCGAGCCGAAAGTCCTCGAGCGCCGGGTAGAGGATCTCCTCGATCGAGCGGTTGATCCGGTGGATCTCGTCGACGAAGAGCACATCGCGATCTTCGAGCCCGGTGAGGATCGCGGCCATGTCGCCCTTGCGCTCGAGCGCCGGTCCGGCGACGGTGCGGATTCCGACGCCGAGCTCCTCGCGGACGATCTGGGCGAGCGTCGTCTTGCCGAGCCCCGGCGGCCCGACGAGCAGGACGTGGTCGAGCGCCTCGCCGCGGGCCTTCGCCGCCGCAAGAGCGATCGCGAGCTGCTCCTTGACGCTCTCCTGGCCGACAAAATCCGCCAGCCGGCGCGGACGGAGCGAGACCTCGAGGGCTTCCTCACCCCCCTCCTCCTCGAGGACGGGCGCCAACAAGCCGCTCATGCCGCCTGCCTCAGCGCGAGGCGGACACGCTCCTCGGCGGGAAGCTCCGGGTCGATCGTCGCTAGTGCCTGCTCGGCCTCGAGCAACGTGTAACCGAGCTCGACGAGCGCATCGCGTTCGACGGAGACGATCGCGCTGACCGCGGGTGCTTCAGGAGCCACGGACTTCCCTTTCAGCTCGAGCACGATCCGCTCCGCGGTCTTCTTGCCGATCCCGGGGATGGCCTGGAAGCGGGCGATGTCCTCGAGGGCGATCGCGCGGCGCAGCTCACCCGCCGACGAGCCGGAGACGATCGCGAGCGCGACTTTCGGGCCGACGCCGTTCACGGTCAGAAGCTGTGTGAAGAGCTCCCGCTCGGCTGCATCGACGAAGCCGTAGAGCTGGAGCGCGTCCTCGCGGACGTGGAGATACGTCTCGACGACGACCTCCGCGGCACCGTCGGCCTTCCGCAGCGCCGACGCCGACGCCGCGACGAGATAGCCGACGCCGTTCACGTCCAGCACGAGGCCGTCCGCTGTCCGTCCCGCGGGCACTCCGCGCAGGCGAGAGATCATCCCCCCACCCCGGTCATCCGGCAACCCTGGTCATCCGGCGACTCTGAGCAGCGGCGGCGCGAGCGCGTGGCAGATCGCGACGGCTAGCGCGTCGGCGGCATGATGCGGGGTCGGAAGCGCGTCCAGCGCGAGGATGGCGCGCACCATCCGCTGCACCTGCGCCTTCTCGGCGCGGCCGTAGCCGCACACCGCCTGCTTGACCCGCGCCGGCGCGTACTCAGCGCACTCGACTCCGGCGCACGCCGCGGCGACCAGCACGGCGCCGCGCGCCTGTCCGACGGAGAGCGCGGTGCGGGCGTCTGCACCGACGAACGACTCTTCCAGCGCGACGCCGTCCGGCTCGTGCTCCGCAATGAGCGCCTGCACTCCCTCGAAGATCGTCTTGAGCCGGAGCTCGGGGCGCTCCCCCGCGGGCGTCTGCCACCAACCGTGGTCGATTTGCCTGATCCGGCCGCCGCTTTCGTGGACGATCCCGTACCCGCACGCCGCTGTCCCTGGGTCGATGCCGAGAACCTTCACGAGGAAAGGTTAGGCAGGCCATCGGACGCTGTGACTCTCTGGCGCAAGCCGAGCATCCGCGAGGGCGGATGCTCGGCGCGCGAAGACCCCCTAAAGGGGGCCGCCAGCGGCCCCAGAGAGCTGTCACATTGAACCTGTGTTAGCCGGCGACGGCCTCCAGCACCTGCTCGGGGATGTCGAAGTTCGCCGAGACCTCCTGGACGTCGTCGTTGTCCTCGAGGGCCTCGATCAGCCGGATCAGCTTGCGCGCCGAGACCTCTTCGGCCACCTCGACGGTCGTCTTCGGGATCATGGTCAACTCGGCGGATTGGATCTCGATCCCGGCCGCCTGCACGGCCTCGCGCACCGCGGCGAGGCTCTCTGGCGCAGACGAGACCACGAACGTGGAGCCGTCGCGCTCGACGTCGTCCGCGCCCCCCTCGGCGGCGGCGAGCACCAGCTCGTCCTCGTCGACCGCCTCCGCATCGACAAGCACGACTCCACGCCGCTCGAAAAGCCATGCAACCGCACCCGAGGTGCCGAGATTGCCGCCGTTCTTCGCGAAGGTGTGTCGGACATCCGAGGCCGTCCGGTTGCGATTGTCGGTCAGGGCCTCGACGAGAACAGCGACGCCCTCCGGGCCGTAGCCCTCGTAGATCACGGTCTCGTAGGAGGCGCCGTCGGCGTCGGTTCCCGCGCCGCGGGCGATCGCGCGCTCGATGTTGTCCTTCGGCATCGAGTAGGAGCGGGCCTTCTCAATCGCGTTCTGGAGCGAGAGATTGGCGCCGGGATCGGGGCCGCCCTCCTTGGCGGCGACGATGATCGCCTTCGAGAGCTTCGTGAAGAGCTGACCGCGCTTCGCGTCCGCCGCACCCTTCTTGTGCTTGATCGTCGACCATTTGCTATGCCCGGACACCGCTCTCCTCTCGGATCAACTCCAGAAAACGCTCGTGGACGCGTACGTCGTTCGTCAGCTCCGGATGGAACGAGGCGACGAGGATCCGGCCGGCGCGCAAGAGCACCGGCTCGCCCGCATGCTCGGCAAGCACCTCGACGCCCGGCCCCCAGGCCGAGACTCGTGGCGCCCTGATGAAGACGCCGCGCAGCGGCTCGGCGTCGCCCGCCAGCTCCAGGTCGGCCTCGAAGCTTGCAAGTTGGCGGCCGTAGGCGTTGCGATCCACCTCGATATCTGCGAGCCCGAGGTGGTTCCTGTCGAGCAGGATCATCCCCGCACAGGTGCCGAAGATCGGCCGCTCGAACCCGCGCACCGGCTCCTCGAGAGCGTAGAGGCGCATCAGCCGGGCGATCGCCGTCGACTCGCCACCGGGGATCACGAGCCCATCGAGCCCATCGAGCTGCTCGGGCAGGCGCACCTCGACGACGTCAGCGCCGAGCCCGCGCAGCATCGCCGCGTGCTCGCGGAAGTTCCCCTGGAGGGCGAGAACGCCGATCGTCATGCGCTCAAGTGTAGAAGCGCTGGCGCCCACCACTGTCCTCGAGAAGCGTTCGACGAAGGGGCGGGCGCCGCTACCAGCCGCGGGTCTCGAGCAGCTCGCTCGGTTCGAGCGTCGAGGTGGAGATACCCACCATCGGCTCGCCGAGACCGGCGGAGACGCGCGCGAGGATCTCGGCGTCGGCGTAGTGCGTCGTCGCCTCGACGATCGCCTTGGCTCGCAGAGCCGGATCGCCCGACTTGAAGATCCCGGAGCCGACGAAGACGCCGTCCGCGCCGAGTTGCATGCAGAGGGAGGCGTCGGCGGGCGTCGCGATTCCGCCGGCGGTGAAGGTGACGACCGGGAGCCGGCCGTTCTCCGCGACCCAGCGGACGAGCTCGTGCGGCGCGCGCAGCTCCTTGGCCTCGGCGTAGAGCTCCTCGCCGCGCAGCGCGCCGAGCCGCCGGATCCCGCCGAAGACCGCGCGCATGTGCGTGACCGCGTTGACGACGTCGCCCGTGCCGGCCTCGCCCTTCGTCCTGATCATCGCCGCGCCCTCGGCGATCCGCCGCAGCGCCTCGCCCAGGTTGGTCGCACCGCAGACGAACGGGATCGTGAAGGCCCACTTGTCGACGTGGTGGGCGATGTCGGCGGGCGTCAGCACCTCCGACTCGTCGATGTAGTCGACCTGGAGCGCCTGGAGGATCTGGGCCTCGGCGAAGTGACCGATCCGGCACTTCGCCATCACCGGGATCGAGACGGACTCCTGAATCTGCTCGATCATGGCCGGATCGGACATGCGCGAGACGCCGCCGTCGCGCCTGATGTCAGCCGGAACACGCTCGAGGGCCATCACGGCGACCGCCCCTGCGTCCTCGGCGACCTTGGCCTGATCCGCGTTGACGACATCCATGATCACGCCGCCCTTCAGCATCTCGGCGAGGCCACTCTTTACCCGCATCGTGCCGGTTTCGCTCATGGAAATGAGTGTAGCCCCTGGTATCCATCCGCCGGATGTGACATGGATACACGACCGGACGCGACTCCTCTCCCCCTCCAGACATCTTCTTCCGCCTGGCAGAGGAGGCGTCTGGCCCAGAAAAGGAGCGTTCGGCAGAGAGGCCCGCGCGCGGGCCTCTCGTTTTTTTGGGGCGCAAGCAGAACGAGGATCCGCATTCGCGGATCCCCGTTCGCGCCAAGACCCCTGAAGGGTCGCTTCGCTCCTATCACTGAGGGCGCAAGCAGAACGAGGATCCGCATTCGCGGATCCCCGTTCGCGCCAAGACCCCTGAAGGGTCGCTTCGCTCCCGGCTCGTTCCTCCGAGGCTCTAGAACCTCAGCCCTGCCTTAGAGAATGCCCCGGGACTGGAAGGCCGCCCGAACCAGGGCGGCCGTAGCCGCACCGTAGAGCCGCTCCGCGGTCTCCACGATCTTTCCGGCGGCGTACGGCATCGTCGTGACGACGCGCATCGAGAAGTGCGCTTCGAGGATCGTCGTATCCGCAGCCTCGCGGCCGATCGCCGTCTGGATGTCCCAGAGCGAGGCCGACCAGATCAGCCCGTTCCGATGCACGCTCGTCGCGGAGAGGTTCGTCGGGTAACGCGCGGCCGTGTCGATCCGCCGCAGGCAGTGCGGAACCGTCGTCGTGTACGAGACTGCGTCCCAGTCCGCGACGCACGGAGCGTCCACTGTCGGAGCGATGTGGTTCGAGATCGTGACCGCGAGGTAGTCGCCGAAGCCCTCGCCGATCCCTCCCGCCTCGACGCCCTGGAGATCGACCCCCTGCGCGTCGTGAACCGCGTGTCCGTACTCGTGCAGGATCACCTCGGCGTCTTCGGCGTCGTCGACCCCGCCCTTGCCGAGGCGGATCACGTCGTGCTTGTCCCAGGAATACGAGTTGTCGGCGCCCCATTGGTTGATCCGCAGGTCCTGAGACTCTTCGTTGACCGGCCGGTACGTCTTGCCGGTGCCGAAGCCGAGATCCTGGAAGTACTTCTGCGCCTCGGTGATCCAGTAGTACGCCATCACCTGCTCGAAGCGGTCGTCGCTACGGCCGTAGAGGAACTCGTTGGTGGGCGAGTAGGCGTCGTTGCCCGTCCCGTTCCGGATGTTCGCGTAGTCGCCCGTCAGCGTGCCGCTACCGTCGAGGTTCGTAAGGATGACGTCCCGATACGCCGGCTGGAGTGCCGCGTAGTCGGCGTCGTTCTGATCGGTCAGGGTCTGATCCTGGAGCGACGCTACCGGGTTCGGGAAGAACACCCGCCCCGTTCCGAGCGAAGTACCACTTCCGGGCTTCGTCGCACCGGCCGCTGTCGTGAAGACGGCCAGCACCAGCACGGCGAGCCCGAGCATGATCGTGCGTGTACGAGTCAATCCCTACCTCCCCCTCGGATGCAAAGAGAACGGGCGAACTGTACTCGCGTTCTCGTCTCTGCGGAGCCGCGCCGCAATTGGCTCAGCGGACGAGACCAAACTGACCCTCCAGGCGGTTTCGCGCGGGCGCGTGCTCGCCCCGTTACGCGGGAGTAACCGCGGGCCCGAGCTGCTTCTCCCACCAGTCGGACTCGCGACGCTCCATCTCGTTCTGGAGCTGGCCGACATACTGCGCGAGGTCGCTCTCCTTCTTGCCGAGCCGGTGCTCGAGCTCGTGGATCGTCTTCTCGCGCTGCTCGAGCTTGATGTCGCGCAGCTCGAAGTCCGCTTCGAGGCGCGCCCAGCGGCCCTCGATCTCGGCCTCGCGCTCGTCGAGCTCGCGCATCCGGTCGGAGATCGACTCCTCGGTCGAGCCGAGCCGATTCTCGCGCCGCTCGACGCGCGCCCGGTGCGAGTCGAGCAGCGTCTCGCTCGAGGTGACCTCGGCCTCGCGGGCGACGAGCTCATGGCGGAGATCGTCGAGCCGGCGAGCCTCCTCCTCGAGATGGGCGGCTGTCTGGGCCTCGGCCTCGTCGCGGCGGAGCTGCGACTCGCGCCGGTTCAGCTCGGCCTCGCGCGCCGCGAGCTCGCTCTCCTTCGCCGCGACCTCGGTGGAGCGGGCGACGACATCGCCTTCGGTCTCACCCACGCTCGATCGCGCCTCGTCGAGCCGAGCGAGATCCGCGGCGAGCCGATCTGCCTTGGCACGCAACTCTGCCTCGCGGGCGTCGAATGATTCCTCGCGGACGGTGATCGTTGCGCGGGCCTTGACGAGCTCCCGGTCGCGCGCCGCCAACGAGCGATCGCGCTCGCCGAGCTCGTGTTCCTGCTCCCGCAGAACGGCCTCACGCGTCGCGAGCACCGACTCGCGGGCCTCGAATCGCGCAGTCAGCTCGGTCTCGCGACCCTCGAAATCGGCCTGCAACCGCTCGAGCGCGCGCTCACGCTGGGCGGTCGCGGCCTCCTGCTTCGCGAGCTCGGCGCCGGCCTCGGCACGCTCGCGATCGACGGCCTGGAGCTCGCGGAACTTGGCGGAGATCTGCTTCTCACGCTCGGCCGTGCGGGACTCGATGGCCGCCAACTCGATCTTCAGGTCGGCGAGGCGCTGCTGCTCGGTCCCGGCGGCTTCCGCCCGGCCGACGAGCTCGCGCTCACGCTCCTCGAGCGACGCTTCCAGCGCGGCGATCTTCGCAGCCCGCGCGTCGACCTCTTCCGAGCGCAGCGAAAGGCTCTGCGCATCGGTGTGGCCACGCCGGAGCGCGTCCTCGAGCTGTGTGAGCTCGGTTCTCAGATCCTGCTCCCGCGTCAGCGCCGCCTCGAGCTCGGTCCGGAGCGCGTCGGCCTCAACGGTGTCGCCGACCGCCCACTGCTGGTCGGGCTCGAGGGCCTCGGTGGCCGGCTCGACGTAAGGCGCCGCCGCCTGTGGCTCGGCCGGCGCCTCACCGTCGCGCCGGCGCTCGAGCTGGGCCCGGAGCCCGGTCCCGAAGCCGCGTTCGGTCTCGTGCTCGGTCGCTGCCATCAGAAGACTTCCTTGATCGCGATCAGCGCCGGACCGAGGATCACAAGGAACATCGCCGGAAAGATGAAGAGGACCGTCGGGAAGAGCATCTTGATCGGCGCCTTCATCGCCTTCTCCTCGGCGGCCGCCTGGCGCTTGAGGCGCGTGTCGGTGGCCTGGAGGCGCAGAATCCTGCCGAGCGAGATGCCGAGCTGGTCGGCCTGGATGATCGCGCGGGTGAAGGTGGCGACCTCGGGCGAATCGACCCGCTCGGCCAGCTTCTTCAGAGCGTCGGAGCGAGATTCGCCGATGCGCATCTGGCCGAGCGTGAGGGAGAACTCCTCGGCGAGAGATCCCTCCATGTGCTCGGTCAGCTTCGCGACCGCGCCGTCGAATCCGAGCCCGGCCTCAACGCTCACGGCTAGCAGATCGAGCGCGTCCGGTAGCTCGCAGCGGATCTCCTCCCGCCGCCGACGCGCCTTACCCGAGACGTAGACGCCTGGGAGAACGAAGCCGCCAGCGGCGAAGAGACCGGCGAGACCCATGGCCACGAGCGGGCCATAGGCCACGCCGAAGAGGATGCCGAAGAGCGCACCGACGCCGCCCAGGGCGGCCTTCGCGGCGAGGAAGACCGTCGGGGTCATCGTCCGCCCCATTCCCGCTGCGAGCAGGCGGAGGGCGACGCTCTCGACGGTGACGCGCGGGTTCACGCGCAGCGCGAGCCGCGCAAGCCGGGTCGCTGCCGGAGAGAGCACGCGCTCGCTGAAGCGCATCCGGTCGGGGCTCGCGGCCTGAAAGCGCAGCCGGCCGTAGGTGGAAGCGCGACGGAGTGCCTGGTGGCGCTCCCGTGCTGGGTACGTGACGACCTCGCCGGCGAGGTAGACGGCGCCGGCGAGAAGGAGAGCGGCAAGTGCGAGCAGCATGTGTGATCAGCCCCTGAAGGAGACGATTTTGCGGAGAAGGAGCGAGCCGAAGAACATCATCGTCAGGCCTGTTCCGATCAGCATGTGACCCACCGACGTTTCGTACAGCGGAGCCATGTATTCCGGGTTCATCAGCGTCAGCGCGCCGGCGATGAAGAACGGCAGGCCGAGCAGGACATAGGCGGACATCTTCCCGGACGCGGTCAGCGAGCGGATCTTCCGAGCGAACTGCTGCCGGTTCCGGACCGCCTCGGCGACCATGTCGAAGATCCCGGCGAGGCTGCCGCCTACCTGGCGCTGGATCGTGACTGCGGTGATCACGAAGGAGAGGTTCTCGGAGCCGACGCGCTCGGCCATCTCCGCAAGCGCCTCGTCCATCGGGCGACCGAGACTCGTCTCGGTGAGCACCCGCTTGAACTCGCCGCTGGCAGGCTCGTGACCCTCGTCGACGACCGCCTGGATTCCCTGGCGGAAGCTGTGACCGGCCTTGAGCGAGGCCGCGAGCGTGGTCAGGATGTCCGGGAGCTGATCGTCGAGCGCCGCGAGCCGTCGGCGCGCCTTCCACCACACGACGCCGATCGGGAGGGCGCCGCCGCCGATCATCGCCACGAGCGTGAGGACCGACGGAGCACCGGCGACGGCGAACAGCATTCCCGGCACGAGCCCGGCGCCGACGCAGATGTAGGCGAGCTCCACGGTACGGAGCGGAACGTCGGCGCGCACGATCAGCCGGTGCAGCGAATGCCACAGTTTGAGGTGGCCGAACGCCTTCTCCGTCGCCCGGAGCACCGCCGAAGCGTTCGCGAAGCGCTCCTGCACGGGGCCGCGCGAGCGCTTGCGCTCCTTCTGGCCGAGGTGCGGGGCGAGCTGACGGCGGATGTGCGCGCCGTGCGGCGCCCGCAGGGCGAACACGCCCGCGATGAGGATGCAGAGCCCGACAAGGAGCGCGGTCAGGAACGGCCCGATCCCGAAAACCGCGTCGGGCAGCGCCGGGTCGGCGCGCTCGACGACGGCGGTGGGCCCAGGGATCGCCGCTGTCAGCGTTGCGCCGGCTCCCGCCAGGCGGATCTTCTCGCCCGGTCGCGCGGAGGTCGTGTAGGTGAGCTGCCAGGTCCGCTTCAGCTCCGCCGCGATCGAGGTGTAGACGCCGACGAGCGCACCCGAGTCGCGGGCGCCGGAGTAACGGCCGCCTGTCGCCGCCGCCAGCCGCTTCAGCGGCTCCGGGGAGAAGCTGGGACTCTCGATCGCGATCGGGTAGACGGTCACGCCGGCCTTGCGGGCGGCGGCGATCGCGGTGGCGAGCGTGGCCTCGCTCGAGACCTCCTGACCATCCGTGAGCAGGATCAGGACCCGCGAGGCGAGCGTCTCCGCGCCGAGCGCTTCGGCCGAGAGCACGATCGCGTCGTAGAGCGCGGTTCCCTGGACGCTGTCGACCTCGACGCCGCGTAGGGCTGCGTCGACATCGATCGTGGCGGACGAGAAGCCGGTCAGCTGCACCGCCCGCTTGCCGACAGTGACGACGGCGATCCGATCCGATCTCGGCTTCTTGCGCACGAACGCGCGAGCGGCGCGCGACGCGTCGGCGAGCGCCTGGCCACGCATCGACTGCGAGCGGTCGACGGCCAGGACGACGCTCTTCGCGCGACCGAGGTTCGCCGCTTCGAGCCCGGTGACGCGGACGCCGTTCTCGGTCAGCCTCGGCGCGCGACTCGTCGGCTTCGGAGTCACGAGGAGCACGCGCAGCGTCGGGTAGGCGCCGGTGTCGACGCCGCCGAAGCGCGCGTCGGCGGCGCCCGCGCCGCCTGGGAGGACAACCGCAACGGTGAGGAGCGCAGGCAGGATCCGCCTCACTGGTTGCCCCCGTAGCTCGCCTTCGAGAAGGTCGGTCGCTGCGGAATGTCGGCCCGGAAGAAGGTCGGCGGCAGGACGACGCCGCTCGCCGCCATCTTCTCCAGGAAGTGCGGCTTCAGGCCCGTGCAGGCGAGCGGGAGCAGGAGCCGCGAGCCGCGGTTCGCTGCGATCGCCTCCTCGTCGGGCTGCTTTGCGACGAAGAGATCCTGGAGCGTGATCACGTCCGACTCCATCCGCAGCACCTCGGTGATGTGGGTGACGCGGCGGGAGCCGTCGACGAGCCGCGTGATCTGCACGAGCAGGTCGAAGGCGCTCGCGATCTGCTCGCGGATCGCCCGGTGCGGCAACTCGACGCCGCCGGTCATCACAAGCGTCTCGAGCCGGGAGAGGGCGTCGCGCGGAGTGTTCGCGTGAATCGTCGTCAGCGAGCCTTCGTGGCCCGTGTTCATCGCCTGGAGCATGTCGAGCGTCTCGGCGCCGCGAACCTCGCCGACGATGATCCGGTCGGGCCGCATCCGGAGGGCGTTCCGGACCAGCTCGCGGATCCGCACCTCGCCCTGGCCCTCGATGTTCGGCGGGCGCGACTCGAGCGTGATCACGTGCTCCTGTTGGAGCTGCAACTCGGCCGCGTCCTCGATCGTCACAATCCGCTCGTCGCCGGGAACGAACGACGAGAGGGCGTTCAGCATCGTCGTCTTGCCGGTGCCGGTACCGCCGGAGATGAGGACGTTCAGCTTCCCCTTCACACAGGCCGCTAGGAACTGCGCCGCCTGCGGGTTCAGGGAGCCGAAGTTGATCAGGTCGTCGATCGTGTACGGGTCGCGCGAGAACTTCCGGATCGTGAGCGTCGGGCCTTTCAGCGCGAGCGGCGGGATGATCGCGTTGACCCGGCTCCCGTCCGGCAGGCGGGCATCGACCATCGGCGAGGACTCGTCGATCCGGCGGCCGACCTGCGAGACGATCTTGTCGATGATCCGCATCACGTGGGCGTCGTCGACGAACGAGGCGTCCGTCCGCTCGAGCCGGCCGTCGCGCTCCACGAAGATCCGGTCGTGGCAATTGACCATCACCTCGCTGACGGTGTCGTCGCGGAGGAACGGCTCGAGCGGGCCGTAGCCGAGCACGTCGTCCGAGATCTCGGCCTGGATCCGCCGCCGCTCCTCGCGGGTCAGCGGCGTCCGGTCGAGCGCGAGCTGCTCGGTGACCGCGTGCAGCACGCGCTCGGAGAGATCCTCGGCGCTCTCGCGCTTGAAGAGCTCCGGTCCGAGCTTCGCGATCACCGCGTGGTGGATGCGCGTCTTCAGCGCCGCGTAGGGGTCGGTCGCGCCCGATTCTCCGGGCGTCGGTGCCTGCTGACCTGCGGTGCGCGCAACGGGACCGGCGAGCGCGGCCGGACGCTCGGCGGTCGTGCTGCCGGCCCCGTTTCCGTTCTGCTTCGAGAGTCTGTCGTGGAGGCCCATGACGTCCCCTAAGCCCGCGCCAGAGCCGCGAAGACGCGGCGCTTCCGGGGCGCTTCTGGGGTCAGCAGCGACTTCGCAACCTCGCGGATCGCGCGGGCGAAGTCGGAGCCCGGGTCGCCGATCGTCGGCGGCTGGCCACGGTTCACGCCGAGCGGGACGACCCGGTCGGACGGGACTTCGAAGCGGATCTTCACGTCGAGGGCGCCCTCGACCTCCTTCTTGCTCATCCCCACCTTCGAGTTCGCGCGGTTCAGCAGGAACCGGATCCTCTGGGCGGGGAACGAGAGCAGCTCGAGCGTCTGCATCGAGAGACGCACGTTCTTCAGCGTCGGTACGTCGAGCCCGCAGACCATCAGGAGCTCGTCGGTGCGATCGAGCGTCGCCAGCATCGGACCGTGGAAGAAGGGCGAGGTGTCGACCACGATCACGTCGTACGACTCCCGCGCCACTTCGAGCAGCCTCGTCAGCTTCGACTCGGTCACGAGCTCGGCGTCCTCGGGACGGAGCGGCGCCGGCAGGATGTCGAGCCCGCACGTGTGCGTCGTCACGTAGCCGGCGAGC
Source organism: Gaiellaceae bacterium (assembly GCA_037720595.1). Lineage (GTDB taxonomy): Bacteria > Actinomycetota > Thermoleophilia > Gaiellales > Gaiellaceae > Gaiellasilicea. The sequence continues at coordinate 18,225 of JBBJLW010000039.1, forward strand.
TTCTCCGAATCGAGCTCTCCCGGAGCGGTGACGAGGTCGTAGATCGTCTTCTCCGGCTCGATCCCGAGCATGATCGCGGCGTCGCCGAACTGGAGGTCGAGGTCGAGCAGGAGCGTCCGCTTCTTCTCGTGCTTCGCGTAGGACGCGGCCAGGTTTGTCGCCATGACGGTTTTCCCCGTCCCGCCCTTCGGCGAGAACACGGTCACGATCTTGCCGTGGCGGGCGTGGGCGCCTTCCGCGTGGAGCCTGCGGCCGGCGTGTGCGGCCTTGCGCAGCGCGAAGACGACGTTCTCGGCGAGCTGCGGGAGCAGGATCACGTCGGCGACGCCTTCGGTCTCGAGCGCGTCGTCGAGCAACGCCGACGACTCGCCGGACGCGAGCATCACGATCGGCGAGCGCGTGTGCTCGCGGATCGCGGCCAGCTCGGCGGTCGGTAGGGACGTGTCGCGGGTTGCGTGGACGATCACCTGCAGGTGCCCGCCGGCGAGGGCGGCCGTGGCCTCGGCCACGTGCTCGCTCCAGCCGACGAAGTCGAGCTCGGGGTGGCTCGCGAGACCTTCGCGGAGCCGGTCGAGGCCGTCGCACGAGCCGATGACGTAGATGCGGACGCGCTCGCGGGAGATCGGGTTCGGGTTGCTCATGGGGTTGCCTCCACCTGGGGCTGGAGCTGCAGGAGTTGGCGGCCGTGAAGGCCGTCAGTAAGGAGCGAGCCAACCCACGCAACGGACTCGGGGCTGTCACTCGCCTTGACCGGCGGCCGCAGCTGTAGCGACCACTCGCCGTGCTTCAAGACGTGGAAGAGCTTCTGGACCTGCGTGTCCGTCACCGCGAGCAGCACGGAGAGACCAGTGTCCGTCGACGCGAGCTTTGCGCCGCCCGGGCCGTTGCCCGCAGCGGCCTTGAGCACCTCGATGTCGCGCAGGACGATCCGGGTCGCGTTGACATCCTTGTTCGGGTCGATCTTGATCGACGCGATCACGTCGACGCGATCGCCGCCCCTGAGCGTTCCGGCGAGGAGCTGATGCTGGTCACCGGGAACCTGGAAGGCCCGCATCGTGCCCTTGATCTGGGCACGAACGCCGCGCTGTGCAGGCGTCGCGAACCGTCGCGTGGTTACCTGCTCGCCCTTGTAGACGGGCTGGACGGCGACGAGCTCGGCAAGCTGGTCGGGACTCGAGATCGCGCCCGGCACGACTGTGCGCCGGACGATCTCGGACTTCTCGAGGAGTCCCCGCCGCGAGAGTTCTGTGCCGGAAGTGCCGGCGGGGATGTCGTTCTTCGCGACGAACACTTCGACGTTCGTCTCGCCCTTCTGGACGTTGCGCTGATAGTTCGACACGTAGAAACTCGTTAGCAACGCGGCGACAAGAGCCAGCGCGACGGCAATCGAGATATTTCTGATTCGGTAGGTCATGAGCGTCGTTTTTCCTTCTCTTTCTCGTAGGCCTATTCGACGAGCTGGATTGCGCGCACGCCATAATTTAACCCGGCGCCCGATTGCGATTGGACTCCCTCCCATGTCACCTCGGTGAAGGAACCGCGCACCCAGCCCGTGCTGCCGCCGGCGTGGTACTGAGTCACTTCGAATCCGACCCAGCCGACCACGTCGTATTCCGCGTTCGATCCGCTTCCTTGTATGGTCGTATACACCGGAAAGAGCAGCACGTCTCCTGTGCGCACATCAAGGGCGCTCTTGAACTTCGAGTCGTTGAACTTCGCCGACGGAACCGAGGTATAGATGCCGAGGTCCATGTACTCGTCGAAGCCACGGGTGACCCAGTCGGAGAGAGTGTCGGAGCCAACGCTGCCGGAGTCCGCGCGGTCGAGGTTGATGAGGCCAAACGCACCTGCCGCGTCTGGGCCGTTCGGCGCCTTCAGATTGAGGAGGTCGAGCTGGGTCGGCTGGCCGAAGCAGGGAACCGGCCGTGGCGGCGTGCCGGCCGAGCCGCAGTTGAGCTGCGGGTGCTTGATGTTGACGGTTATCGGAGCCACCCACTTCGCCTTCTCGAGCCCCGAGGCGCGGGCCGTCGCTCCCGCGCCGACCTGAACGGAGTCGATTCCGAAGACCTTGGCAAAGAATCCAGGCGTCGTCCGCTCGACCTTGACGCGCACCGTGTCGTTCGTGACGTTCTTGCTCGTGAACGTGACGGTGTGCGTGCCGCCGCCGTTTTTGAGGACGTATTCGCCCGCCAGGCCGGCCGCCGTCCCCGGCTCGTCCGGCAGCGCCTGCGCCGCGGCAAGGGCGGAGGCGTCGGCGGCGGCCTGAGTCTCGCGCTGTGCGCGGAACCACGATCCCAGATCGAGTACGAGCGCCGCCATGCCGAGCAGCGCGGTCAGGCTGAGGACGGTGAGGACGGTTGCCTGACCGCGATCGTTTCTAAAGAACTTCATTCCACACGCTCCGTAGTCGTGCTCGTCAGGAACCCCTTCGCAGCGACGAATCCGAGCAGGTTGATCTCGTAGGGATATTTCGCCTCGACAGTCACGTCCTGGCCGCGCTCCCACGCCGGAGCGCTGACCGTGACGCAGAGCCCCGTGGCCGAGCACGGCTCGTCAATCCCGCTCGCGGAGTTTCGGACAGCCGCCTCCACCACCGCTTCCTTCTGTGACTCGAGACGGCTCACCGCCGCGGTTCGTGCGCCTGCGCGGACCGCGTCGGTCAACGTCACATAGTTCTTGAAGACGATCCCGAACTGAATCACCCCGAAGAGGAGCAGACAGAACACCGGCAGCACGAGCGCGAGCTCCGTGGCTGTCTGGCCGTTCTCGGATCGAAGTTTGCGGCTGAGCATGGTGGCGGCTTTCGGTTGGGATGGCGGCGGGCGGGCCCTCGCACGAGGACCCGCCCGATGCTTAATGCGGCTAGACGGGAAGGAGCGTGATCACCTTCGTGATCGCTCCCTCGATCCCGTCTCCGAGCGCGGTGAAGACGGCGACGCTCGCGACGGTGATCACGGTGAGAACCACGCCATACTCGGCCATCGTTTGTCCCTCTTCGCGCTTCGAGAGAGTCGCAATCGCCTCGTGAAACTCGGAATCACTCATCGAACGTTCACCTCCTTCTGGATGTATTGAGTTACGGCTTGGGGAGCTTCGCGATGACCGCGTTGATCGCACCAGTGATGCCACCGGCGAGGGCACCGAAGACGACGACGGCGCCGATCGTGATCACGGCGAGAACGACGCCGTACTCGGCCATCGTCTGACCGTCTTCACGCGAGCGCAGCTCGTGGGCCGCGTTCACGGCGTACGACTGCATTGCGACGAAATACTTCAGCATGGAGTTCACCTCCCTTCCGGAGCGAGAGAGTTGGATGAGCCGAGAGACTGCGGCTCCGGAGTGATCGAAAGTGAATAGCTATGAACAGTGCAATGCGTCACGCGGGAAAGTCTCCTTCCCTGTCGAGCTCGGCGTGCCGCGCCGCCTAACTGTGTGCCTTTCGCTGCGAACGATGCAGCAGTGTTCGGAAAATAGGAAGCCTCGAAAGGGTGAGTTTTGTCAGCGCAGTTCAGGTTCACTCGATTGGGTGAGCGACGCAAAAGCCGTTGCCGATAACGATGACTCGATAGCCGTTGCGGCGCGGTGAAGATCCTGGCGCCGGCGACGAATGCCGGCGCTCATCCCGAGCTAGAGGAGCTGGAGCGCGTGCCAAGACGGAATCGAAATCTCGCAACGCTGACCCTCTCACTCGTCGCGGCGCTCGCCGTAGCGGGAATGAGCGTCTTCCTGCGGCGCCGGCCTTCCGAGGCGAGCCTCATCCGCCTACCGATGCTCGAGCCTGTCATCGACCCGGTGTCGATGCCGATGCCGACGTCCATACCTCGGCCGCGCCCGGGCGCACGCCTCGCGCTCG
>JBBJLW010000018.1:0-67741 GCA_037720595.1 Gaiellaceae bacterium
CCGTTATGAAGCGCTCGGCCCGGACGACCTCCGCGGCGACGAGCTCCGGCCGGCGGAAGTCGTTCGAGGCGTGCAGGTTCGCGACGACGAGGTTCTCCAGCCGGACCGCATGGCACCAGCGCGGCTCGCGCCCGCGCTCGTCGATTCTCATCGTGTGATGCTCGAGCGGCTCCAGCGCCGGGGCCAGGAGGATCGCGTTCGCCTGACCCGTGATCGCCGAGCGGAAGAGCCCGTTGTTGAAGCGGGTGATTACTCCGCCCAGCCAGGCTGGAAGCCACGGCTCCTTCGTGACGACCCAGTGCGCGCGCATGCCGCCCCAGCGGGCGAGCCGTGGCAGCGCCCAGAGCGGAACCTCCTGGAGGCAGAGCACGTCCGGCCGGTCAGCGATCGCGAGCCGGATCATCGACCGTAGGTGGCTATGTCGGTCGGGCGGTTTCGTGTTGCCGTGGAAGAGGTTCCAGCTCCGCACCAGCAAGCCGGTTGACGCGTCGCCCTCCACGTCGCCATTCTCGCGCGCCGCGGACCGCGCCGTGACGAGTCCTCGCTAGACACGTTCGGCACAGCCATGTCCAGGGGCTGGCACCGGACACGTCGCGCGGAGACGGCGACTGGCCTCGGGCGAGCAAGCCTCTAGGCTTGGCGGGTGCGCGTCCTCATCGCGGATCCACCCGCCTTCACGCCGGTCTACGACCACGAGCTCGCCGCTGCGCTGACACGCGCGGGCGCAGAGGTCGAGCTCGTGACCTCTCGTTTCCGCTTCGGGCCGGTGCCCGAGCCGGCCGGTTACACGCGGCGCGAGCTCTTCTACCCGCTGTCCTCGCGGATCTTCGGGCGCTCGCCCTTGCGGTTGCCCGTGAAGGCGCTCGAGCATCCGCTCGGGCTGGCGCGGCTCGCACTCCGCCGCGCGGACGTCGTCCACGTCCAATGGGTCACGCCCGAGCTCGACGACCGGCTGCTGAGGCACCGCTCACCGCTCGTGCTGACCGCGCACGACCTGCTGCCGCGGCGCACGGCCGCGAAGACGGATCTGTGGCGGCGCCTCTTCAGGCGCTTCGAGCGCGTCGTCGTGCACAGCGAAAACGGCCGGAAAGTGCTCGCGGAGTTCGGCGTCCCGGAGACGAAGCTGCGCGTGTTGCCCCACCCCGTCTCGCCGAGCGACCCCGAGCGGGCCGACGACGGCCGGACGGTGCTCGCGCTCGGGATGATCCGCCCGTACAAGCAGATCGAGCATGCGGCAGAGGCCACTCGGCTTGCGGGAGCGCGCCTGCTCGTCGCCGGCGACCCCGTCGGCCCGCTTCCGGATCTCGACGGCGCCGAGCTCAGGCTCGGCTATCTCTCGACGGCGGAGCTCGACCGCGCGCTCGGCGACGCGACGGTCGCCGTCTTCCCGTACCGCGCGGAGCTCGACCAGAGCGGCGCCCTCCTGCAGGCGCTCGGAGCGGGCGTCCCCGCCGTCGTGTACGACATCGGCGGTCTGGCGGAGCCCGTGCGCGCGTTCGGCGCCGGGCGCGTGGTCGCGGCGGACGATGTCGCCGCACTCGGAGCCGCCCTGCGCGAGCTCCTCGGCGACCCGGGCGCGCTCGAGCAGGCACGCGCCGGCGCCCGACGCGCCCGCGAGGAGCTGACCTGGGACGCCTCCGCGAAGGCACATCTCGCGCTCTACGAGGAACTTGTGTGATCTTCAGGCGGAAGCGCTTCGGTGACCTCGTTCGCCGCCAGCTCGACCTCTTCGCCGAGGAGGAGACCTCGCTCCTCACCGAGACGGACGAGGCCGAGCGCGCCTACGACGCCGCCGAGCGAGAGAGCGCCGAGGACGCCTACGCCGATCTCCAACTCGTCCTCGAAGCGGGCGCCGAGCGCCTGGCCGAGATCCAGGCTGCCTACGCGGCGACGCTCGACGAGGACGCGGCGCGGGAATACGAGGCGGCTTTCGCGCGGGCCGCCGCCAAGCGGTTCCCTCGCTTTGCCGCGGGGCTCTAGGCTGGCCGGCGAAATGCGGATCGAGGACTATGGCCTGATCGGCGATCTCCAGACGGCAGCGCTCGTCAGCCGCAACGGCTCGATCGACTGGCTCTGCTTTCCGCGCTTCGACTCCGACGCCTGCTTCTCCGCGCTGCTCGGCAGCGAGAAGGACGGGCACTGGGCGATCGCACCAGCCGCCGAGATCGTCTCGGTCGAACGGTGCTACCGCGAGCGGACGCTGGTGCACGAGTTGCTCTTCGAGACCGCCGACGGCACCGTCCGTGTGATCGACTTCATGCCCCCGCGCGGCGAGGATCCTGACGTCGTCCGGATCGTCGAAGGCGTCAGCGGGACGGTGTCGATGCGGATGGAGCTCGTGATCCGCTTCGCCTACGGCTCGGTCGTTCCGTGGGTGCGGCGGATGGACGACGGGTCGCGCGTCGCGATTGCCGGACCCGACGCGATCTCGCTGCGAACACCGGTGGATGTACGCGGCGAGAATCTGAGTACGGTCGCGGATTTCACGGTCTCCGCCGGGGAGCGGGTGCCGTTCGTCCTGACCTGGTACGCGTCGCACCGGGACGAGCCGGGCCGGATCGACCCCGAGCAGGCGCTCGAGGACACCTGCTCGTTCTGGCGCGACTGGATCGGCACCTGCAGCTACGGCGGCCGGTGGAACGAGGCCGTGACGCGCTCGCTAATCGTGCTGAAAGCGATGACCTACGGGCCGACCGGCGGGATCGTGGCGGCGCCCACGACCTCGCTCCCCGAGCGAATCGGCGGCGTGCGCAACTGGGATTACCGCTACTGCTGGCTGCGCGATGCAACCTTCGCTCTCGACGCGCTCGTCGTCAACGGCTTCATCGAGGAGGCTCGCGCCTGGCGGCGGTGGCTCCTGCGCGCGGTCGCCGGAGATCCGGATGACCTCCAGATCATGTACGGCCCGGCGGGCGAGCGGCGGCTACCGGAGTTCGAGGTTCCGTGGCTCGCGGGCTACGAGGGCTCGCAGCCCGTCCGGATCGGCAACGGGGCCAGCACCCAGTTCCAGCTCGACGTGTACGGCGAGGTGCTGGACGTCCTCCACGAGGCGCGGCGCGCCAAGCTCGAACGCGACGAGGACTCCTGGGCGCTGCAACGCGCGCTGCTTGCGAACCTGGAGCGACGGTGGCGCGAGCCCGACGAGGGGATCTGGGAGGTGCGAGGCGGCAGACGCCACTTCACCCACTCGAAGGTCATGGCGTGGGTCGCCTTCGATCGCGGGATCACGGCGATCGAGGAGTTCGGGCACGATGGCCCGGCCGACCGCTGGCGGGCGATCCGGGACGAGATCCACGCCGAGGTACTCGAGCGCGGCTTCGACGAGGAGCTCGACTCGTTCGTCCAGTCCTACGATTCCAGACGACTCGACGCATCGCTGCTCACGATTCCCCTCGTCGGCTTCCTCCCACCCGATGACCCGCGCGTCCACGGCACGCTCGAGGCGATCCGGGCCGAGCTCTACCACGACGGCTTCGTGCAGCGCTACAGCCACGACGAGGGCGACCTGGTCGACGGCCTGCCGCCGGGCGAGGGCTCGTTCTTCCTCTGCTCCTTCTGGTTCGTGGACAACCTCGCGCTGATCGGCCGCGTCGAGGAGGCGGTCGAGACGTTCGAGCGGCTGCTGGCGCTTCGGAACGAGCTCGGTTTGCTCTCGGAGGAGTACGACGTAGAGCTCGGCCGCCTGGTCGGCAACTTCCCGCAGGCGTTCTCGCACATCGGCCTGATCAACACGGCGATGACGTTGGAGAAAGCGCTCGCGCGGAGCTGACCCGCGTCAGGTCTCGTCGCCCTCGGCGAGCGAGACGGCCGCATTCACGAGCGCGAGGTGGACGAGCGCCTGCGGGAAGTTCCCGAGAAACTCGGCGGAGTCGGGATCGATCTCCTCGGCGTAGAGCCCGACGTCGTTGGCAAGTGCGACGAGCGCTTCCATCAGCGCGTTGCCTTCATCCACGCGACCGGCCCGGCCCAGCACGTCCACGAGCCAGAACGAGCAGGTGAGGAACGCGCCTTCTCGTTGCTCTGAACCGGTCTGCCGATAGAGGAGCGGGCCGCCGGCCGAAAGCTCGCTGCGGATCGTCTCGATCGTCGAAGCGAAGCGCGGCTCGCCCGCGCTCGAATAGGCGCAAAGCGCGAGCGAGAGCAGCGACGCGTCGGCTGTCCCGGCGAGATCGGGCGCGGGCAGATAGGTACCGCGATTCTCGTCCCAGCCCTCGTCCTCGATCCACTCCCGGACGGCATCGGCCGCCGCGCGCCACGTCGAGCCTCGATCCGGGAGCGCTCCCTCCGCGGCGAGCGTCGCCGCGCGGTCGAGCGCCGTCCAGCACATCGCCTTGGACTGGACGAAGTCGTGCTGGCTGTCCCGCACCTCCCAGATCCCGGCGTCGGGCTGCCGCCAGGCATCCGCGACGAAATCTGCGAAGCGTGCGAGCAGCGCGCCGGCATCCGTGCCGAGGGAGCCGGTCGCGCCCCGGAGCCGGGAAGCGCTTTCCAGTAAGTGGCCGTAGTTGTCGAGCTGGAGTTGCTCCGTGGCGGCGTTCCCGACCCGCACGGGATGCGAGCCTCGGTAGCCCGGAAGCTCGAGCTCTTCCTCGGCGGCAGGCGCGGTGCCGTCGACGCAGTAGAGCGGCTTCACCTCGGGCGCAGTCGCGCGCGTCGCGTCGAGCTGCCAGCGGAAGAACGCCTCGGCTTCGGCCTCGAAGCCGAGGCTCAGGAGCGCTCGCATGGTGTAGATCCCGTCGCGCAGCCACGAGAAGCGGTAATCCCAGTTGAGCTCGCCGCCGATCCGCTCCGGCAGCGAGGTCGTGGGCGCGGCGACGATCGCTCCGGTCGGCTCGTACTGGAGGAGCTTGAGCACGAGCGCGCTGCGGACGACCTCCTCGCGCCACGGGCCGGCGTACCGCGTCCGGCCGCTCCAGTCCATCCAGAAGGCGGCTGTGTGCTCGAGCTCCCGCTCGACCTCGTCCCGTACCGCAAGCCCGGGTCCCAGACGAAGCGCGAAGGTCGCGCGCGCTCCGGGTTCGAGCTCGAAGCTGCCGTCGCCCGCATCCCAGGCGCGAAGGCTCAGGTCGGTCGGTAGCGGCCGGCGGCCGAAGTCGAAGCGGGGCTCGAAGCGCCACCGCATCGGCACCCGGCCTTCGCGGGCGTCGACGATTCGGACGAGTGCCCGGCGCGAGGCGTCTCCGACGGTCATCGCGTCGGTGACGCGGACAGAGCCTGTCCCGGTCGTGAACGTCGTCTCGAGGACGTTCGTGCCCGTGCGATAGCGGCGAATCGCCTCGAACGGCTGGTCGGGGGCGAGCTCGAAGCAGCCGCCCGCCTGCGCGTCGAGCAGTCGGTCGAAGACGGGCGGAGAGTCGCAGCCCGGCAGGCAGAGCCAGTCGATCGCGCCGTCACGACCCACCAGAGCGGTCGTGTGCCCGTCGCCGATCAGCGCGTAGTCGCGCAGCGGCAGATAGCCGTCGATCCGGTCCACTCCGTCCACGGCAGGCTGCATTCCTAGGCGCTGTCCTTCGGAACCGTCAGCGGTGGCCGAAGTGATGAGCCGTGGGTAGCGCTGCGCCCACGTCGCGCTGCGCGATTCCGCGCGCGAGCGGCCCGAGGCTCTCGAGCTCCCCCACCACGATGTTCCGGTTCTCGCCCAGCCGCTCGAAGCGGCCCCGCACGAGCAGGAGCGGCTCGCCGCGCACGATCGCACGATGGCGCTCGTACACCTCGGGCGAGACGATCAGATTCACCTGGCCGAGCTCGTCCTCGAGCAGCATGAAGACGATCCCGTTCGCGGTCGCCGGCCGCTGGCGCGCGATCGCGAGCCCTGCGAAGGCGCCGCGGCTGCGGTGCGGCGCCGCGTTCAGCTCCTGGCTCGCGAGCACGTCTGCCGGCAGGTGCGGCCGCAGGAGCGTCAGCGGATGTACGTCGACGGAGAGGCTCGTGCCCGCGTAGTCGGCGAGCATCCGCTCCCAGTCGGTCAGATCCGGGAGCGTCGGCGTCGCCGCGGTCGGCTCCAGCGAGAGCCGGAGCTGCACGTTCTCGCGCACCGTCTGCGGCCGGAGGACGAGCCCGAGCCGCCAGAGCAGATCGCGCCGCTTCCCCCACCGGTCGCAGGCGCCGCTCGAGACGAGCACCTCCAGCTCGCGTGCATCGAGAGGCGCTCGCCGCGCCAGATCGCCGATGTCCACGAACGGACCGTTCGCCTCGCGCTCGGCGACGAGCGCCCGCGCGTCGTCGTCCCCCACCGAGCGCACGTACGCGAGCCCTATCCGCACCGCTGCTCCCTCCTCCAGCGAGCATCCGGCCGCACTCAGGTTCACGTCCGGGGAGCGCACCTCCACGCCGCGTCTCTGAGCATCCCGCACCAAACTCGCGGGCGGGTAGAAGCCCATCGGCTGCGCGTTCAGGAGCGAGCAGAGGAACTCGGCCGGATAGTGGTGGCGCAGCCAGGCCGACTGGTAGGCGAGCAGACCGAACGCGGCGGCGTGCGACTTCGGGAAGCCGAAGCCGGAGAAGCCCGTCAGCTTGTCGTAGACGAGGTCGGCGGTCGCCGCGCCGACGCCCTTCGCCGCCGCCCCCTCGATGAACCGCGCCCGGAACGCCTCGAGCGCCTCGACGCTGCGCTTGCGGCTCATCGCCCGGCGCAGCCCCTCCGCCTCGCCGACCGTGAAGCCGGCGAGCGCCATTGCCACCTCGAGCACCTGGTCCTGGAAGACGACGACGCCGTGCGTCTCGCGCAGCGGCTCGCGGAGCAGCTCGTGGTCGACCGGCGGCACGTAGGACGGATCGATCCGGAGCTGCTCGCGGGCATCGATGTACGGGTGCACCGCCTTGCCCTGAATCGGCCCCGGCCGGACGAGCGCGACCTGGACGGTCAGGTCGTCGAGGTTCTCGGGCTTCGTCCGCAACAGGCTCTGCATCTGCGCCCGGCTCTCGATCTGGAAGTCGCCGACGGTGTCCGCGCGCTGGATCTCGGCATAGACATCCTTGTCGTCGAGCGGGATTCGCGAGAGGTCGATCGGCTCGCCGTAGGCCTCCGCGATCTGCTCGACGCAGTCCTCGACCGCCGAGAGCATCCCCAGCCCGAGCAGGTCGATCTTGAGGAAGCCCGCATCGGCGCAGGAGTCCTTGTCCCACTGGCAGAGCTGGCGGCCGGCCATCGCCGCGGGCTGCACCGGCACGAGCTCGACGAGCGGGCGCGACGAGATCACCATCCCGCCAGGGTGCTGCGAGATGTGGCGCGGCAGGCCGCCGATCTCGCCGGTCAGCTCCGCGAAGGCGCGCCAGCGCGGCGAGAGCAGCTTGCGCTCGTACTCCGGTAGGAGCTGCAGCTCGTCCGCGACGCGCTTCGCGCTCCACCCGTCGGAGACGCGCGCCAGCCGCTCGAGCTCGGCGAACGGGAGTCCGAGCGCCTTGCCGACGTCGCGGATCGCGCCGCGCGAGCGATAGGTGGCGAAGCTCGCGACGAGCGAGGCGTGCCGCCGCCCGTACCGCTCGGTCACAGCAATGATCAGCTTCTCGCGGATATCGCGGGGAAAGTCGAGGTCGATGTCGGGCACCGACGAGAGCTCTCTGTTCAAGAAGCGGCCGAGCGAGAGGTTCGACGCGACCGGATCGACGTGCGAGAGCCCGGTCAGGTAGCAGACGATCGAGCCGACGGAGCTGCCGCGACCCCGCCCCGGCGGCAGCGAGCGCCTCGGCGAGCCCCATCCCCGCACCTCGTTCGCGCACTCGCGCGCGAGCTCGAGCACCTCCCAGTGGAGCAGGAAGAAGCCGGCGAGCCCGAGCTCGTCGATCAGCGCCAGCTCTTCGCGAAGCCGCCGCCGGGCCTGCCCAAGCAACAGTCTGTTACTTGGGGGGTAACGGTCGGCGAACGCGGCTTCGCAGACCTGGGCGAGCTGGCGGATCGCAGGCTCTGCGCCGTCCGAGAAGTCGGGGTAGCGGTAGCCGAGCTCGGCGGTGAGGTCGAACTCGAGCCGCTCCGCGAGCTCGGCGGTCCGCCGGAGGGCGTCGCGGTCGTCCGGGAAGAGCTCGTTGAGCTCGGCGGGTGCACGTAGGAAGCTCTCGCGGTTGCCGCGCCGCTCGCGCTCGCAGCCGTCGAGCGAGGTGCGGTGCCGGATTGCGACGAGCACGTCCTGGAGCGCTGTCCTCCGGAGCGTGTGCGCATGCACGTTCCCGGTGACGATGGTCTGCGCGCCGGTGTGCGCGGCGAGGTCGCGCAGGAGCGCGTTGCGGCGGGCGTCGCCGCGCTCGAACGGCCGTTGCAGCTCGACGTAGAAGCGGTCACCGAAGGCCCGCGCGAGGGCGACGGCCGCATTCGGATCGCGCACGCCGAGGCCGGTACGCGCGCAGCCCGAGAGGCAGACGAGACCCTCGTTACCTTCGGCGAGGAGCTCCGGGTCGAGTGCGGGTGGCAAGAGCTCTCCCTCCTTCGGCCGTGTCCTGGCATGCGCCGCGGTGAGCAGCCGGCACAGGTTCGCGTAGCCGATGGCCGACTCGACGAGCAGCGTCACGTGCACGCCGCCGACGAGTGTCACCTCGGCCCCCGTGAGCGGCCGCACCCCGGCGAGCTTCGCCGCGTGGGCGAACTCGAGCGAGCCGTAGACGCCGTCGTGGTCGGTGAGCGCGAGCGCCTCGTAGCCGAGCTCGGCCGCCCGGAGCACGAGCTCCTCGGGGTGCGAGGCCCCGTCGAGGAAGGAATAGGCAGAGTGAGCGTGAAGCTCGACGTACGTCATACGCACCCATTTCGGGGCGTCCGGCGTTGGGGTCTCAGATGCGCACGCTTGCCGCAACCATGGCCGCGATGACCGTCCTCACGACGGCACTCTTCGCGCACGCGCTCGCCTTGGCCGGGTCGAATCCCGCGCCGACGATTGCCGCCTCGAAGTAGCTGCGGAATACTGGGCGGGTGGATGCCCACGAGCGCTACGACGACCTGGCCGACTTCCTCGTTTTCCGCCACGACTTCGTCGAGCTCTCGCAGATGATGGGGATGCCCTGCGTGAAAGCGCGCGGGAAGATGGTGCTCGGCTTCTCCGGGAGCTACGGCGCGATGGTCTTCAAGCTGGTGGATCCCGCGGTGCACGCTGAGGCGCTCGGCCTCGAGGGTGCGCAGCTCTTCGACTCCTCCGGTGAGGGCAAGCCGTTCAAGCAGTGGGTCGTGGTGCTGCCCGCGCACTCCGATCGGTGGGAGCACTTCGCGAATCAGGCTCTCCTCGCGCCCGCGGTTGAGCGAGAGTGGAGTCCGGCGTAGCCCAACCGCTCCTCCTCCCGCCGCGGGCCGGCGAGCTGATCGGAGATTCCGTGGACCGGCGGGTCGAGCTCCTCTCCGACCACGATGCGCTGCACGCCACCTGGTCGCGTTTCGGGCCGGGGCGGGACGGCGCAGACCTTCATATCCATCGCCGTCACACCGACCTCTTCTACGTTCTCGAGGGCGAGCTGACACTGGCCCTCGGCCCCGCCGGTGAAAGCACGGTCGCACCTGCGGGGACGCTCGTTCGCGTGCCGCCGCTCGTCGTGCACGGTTTCCGGAACGGCGGCGACGTGGAGCTGCGCTACCTCAACTTCCACGCGCCCGGCGAGGGCTTCGCCGGGTACCTGCGCGCGCGGCGGGACGGTCTCGAGGCGTCGTTCGACTCCGAGGACCCGCCCGCGAACGGGGGCCTTTCGCCCGGGGTGGCGAGCATCGGCCGCGGCGAGTTTGACGACGAGAGCCCGGGCCTGGGAGTGACGTCCCTCGCAGACGGCGACGAGGTCGGGATCTTCGAGCTGCGGCTCGCGCCGGGATCGACCCGATCTTTCAGCCCGCCTGGAACCCGCCGCGGGATCACGTGCTTCTACGTCCACACGGGCGAGCTCGCGCTCACGGCTGGAGGACGCGAGCTGCGAGCCCAGGCGGGCGCATGGGTGCAGCTGCCTCCCGGTGTCCCGCATTCGTTCGCCTGCGCAGGTACTGAGCTGGTGAGCTTTCTTCAGATTCACCCTAGGCTCGCTGGCTGAACCAGCAGCCGGCCTCCTCGTCGCGGAAGACGCAGGCGTTCTGGCCCGACTCGAGCACGAGGTCGAAGTAGCGCCTGTCGACGGGATCGTCCGTCCACCAGCGATCGACGACCCGCCACTCCTCTCGCAGCACGGCGACGCCGAGTCGGTTCACTCGCAGCGGTACCCCCACGGCACTGGCTTCGACGAGCGCCGGCCGCGGCGCGTTTATTCGTCCCGCGGAACGAACAGCGCCCGTGCCTCGGGAATCCGCGACCATGGCGCCACCTCCACGACGGCGAGGACGGAGCCCGAGCCGGTGCTGGCGCGCACCTGACGCAGCCCGTCGCTCAGGCGAGCGTTGACCTCGTCGGCGGCCGGCTTGACGAGCTCGAGCTGCTGCCCTACAGACTCGGAGAGCTCGACCGCCTCGAGCCGCAGCTCGAGGACGGGCGCCGGCAGCTCGAGCAGCTTGGGGCCGAGCGCGGCGCGCAGACGCGGCCGATCGGCCGTCACGTCGCGCAGCGTGACCGTGCGCCGCCAGGAGCCTCCACCGACGAGCCGGGCCGAGAGCGCGAGCTTTCGAAACGGCCTCCCAGCTCGCTCCGGCCGCGCGAGCAGCCGGTCGAGGAGCGCTCCTAACGCCCGTCGCAGCGTCAGCTCGTTCCCGATCGCCTCCGGGAACTCGAGCGCCTCGGCGAGCTCGGCGGGCGGGCGGCGGCCATGGACGCGTCCCCTTGCGCCCCCCTGCGCGAGCGCCCACGCCCGCCGCCCTTCCGGTCCGAGCCGCTCGGCGACGGAGCCCCCCGGCAACGCCGCCAGCTCTCCCAGCTTCCGTACTCCCAGCCCCTCGAGCTCCGCGTACCGGTCGGCGCTCAGCGGCAGCAGCGAGAGCGGGAGCGGCGCGAGGAAGTCCTCCTCCGTGCCGTCTGCGACGACAAGTGCCTGCCCGGGACGCGCGACGCTCGCCGCCGCGAGGGCGGCGAACCGGCGCCGGGCAGCGCCCGCGCGTGGATCCCAGGCAGATCCGATCGAGGCGAGCGCCCGCTCGAGCGCCGCCTCCAGGCCTCCGTACAGCCGCTCGACCCCTCGCGTCTCGAAGTAGACGCGACCGGGCTCCTCGGGCTCGACGGCAAAGCCGGAATCCTCGAGCCGCTGCAGCGCCCCCTCCCACTCGCGCTCGACGGCAGCCGGATCCTGCTCGACGAGAACGAGCGCCGGGCAGGTGGCGAGCGCCTCACCGAGCCGCATCCCCGGCTGCACTCCCTCGAGCTCGGCGGCGGCGGTCACGGCTCCCACGAGGGGTTCCGAGCCTGGCAGCGGCGAGAGGGCCGCCGGCTCGAGCGCCAGCCTCGGCCGCGAGCGAAGCGCTGCGCGCAACTCGAAGCCGGGGATGACGAGACAGGCGACCACAGGAACGTATGTTCTACACACGAACATACGTTCCTGTCAAATCGCTTCAAGATTTAGTCGGCTATCTCGCGTCGCCGCCTGAAGCGCTCCACGGCCTCGGCGTGGTCGACGATCTGCGCCGGATAATCCGGCGCCAGGAGGCCCGGTTCGAACACGTCCTGAACGGACGTCAGCTCTTCGACGTAGCGGCGGATGTACTCCTCCGCCCCGGCCAGCTTCTTTCCCTGGATCGTGGGGTTGAAGATGCGGTTCGGCCGCGAGTCGGTGCCTGTCCCTGCGACCCACTGCCAGTTGCCGGCATTCTGGGCCACGTCGCCGTCGACGAGCAGATCGTAGAAGTGCTGCGCACCCACACGCCAGTCGATCCCGAGATCCTTCGTCAGGAACGACGCCGTCACGAGCCGCGCGCGATTGTGCATCCAGCCCTCGCGGGCGAGCTGGCGCATCCCGGCATCGATCAGCGGAAATCCCGTGCGACCCGCCTTCCACGCCGCGAGCGCATCTGCGTCGTCGACCCACTCGTCGCCGCGCGATCGCAGGTCCTCGCGTGCCGTCTCCGGCCGGGCGGAGAGGAGCTGCGCATAGAAGTCGCGCCAGCAGAGCTGCCGCACGAATGAACCCGACGGCGCCTCGGAGTCGGCGCAGCGCACCGCGACCTCGCGCGCCGAGATGCAGCCGAAGTGGAGATAGGGGCTGAGCCGTGAGGTCTCGTGCAGCCCGTCCTTGTAGCTCGCGAGGCCGTTGGTTGCCCAGCGCTCCAGCCGGCGGAGGCCCTCGTTCTCGCCGCCGCGAACGAGCTCCGGCGAGCGGCCGGCGGGCAGGTCCGGGAGATCCCCGAGCTCGATGTCGTGCTGAGCGAGCCGCGGCGCCGGCAGCGGATCGCCGTACGGGATCTGCCGCCAGGCGCGCCAGTAGGCCGTGAAGACCTCGTAGTGATTCCTGCCCTGCGGCGCGACTTCGCCGGGCGGGACGACCGTGACGCCCGGGTGACTGACGATCTCGGCCCGCAGCTCCCGACGCAGCTGCTGCTCGCGCTCCTGGGCATAGGCGCTGACGTCGGCGCTCACATGCACAGACTCGGCGCCCGTTTCGGCCACGAGCCTCGCCGTCTCCGCGACGACGTCCCCGTGCCTGACGACGAGCGGAATCCGCTCGCGCAGGTCCGCAAGCGATTCGAGCAGAAAGCCGACTCGGTTCGGTGCCGCGAAGCTCGTACCCAGGATCCCGTCATCGAGGACGAAGAGCGGGACCACGCGGTCGCCGCTCGCTGCCGCCGCGGCCAGTGCCGGCTGGTCATGCGCGCGCAGGTCGCGCGTGAGCAGGACGACGGCGCTACGCAACGACTTCGGCCGCTGAGCCGACCATCCGCGCGAAGCGAGGAATCACGTCGAGCACGCTCTCACGGGCGCAGAAGGCGATGTCCTCCTCGAGCCCCGGCGGGCCGTAGGTGCGGGCGTTCAGGCCCTCGAGCGGGGTCGGGTACGCCGCAGCGATCGTCTCGGCGGCGACCGCAGCGTCGGTTCGGCGGCCGTCGAGCAGTTGCACGATCCGCCCCGCGCAGTAGGCGTCGTCGAGCGCGAACGCGCCTTTGTAGCCGGCACAGACGATCGCGACGTCCTCCCCGCGCTCTCGCACCGATGCGACGAGCGCGCCGAGGTTGAGCAGGCTCCCGAGCAGGACTTCGTCGCAGCGCTCGGCTGCGGTCACGATCGAGCGCGTCCCGTTCGTCGTCGAGAGGATCAGCGTCGCCGCCCGGGGCTCGAGGAACTCTCGTGGCGAGGCGCCGACGTCGAAGCCCTCGATCCTGACCGCGTCCCGCTCGCCGCCGACGACGCTGTCCGGGAGCTCCGCACGAAGCGAGCGGGCCTGCTCGAGCTCGGGCACGCAGAGCACACGCGCGTAACCGGCAGCGAGCGCCTGCGCGATCGTGGAGGTGGCGCGGAGCACGTCGATCACGATCCCGACCGGCGCCGATGCAGCCTCGGCGGGCACGAAGGCGACGTGAACTCGCACGCGGCTAGGCTAGACGGGATGGCGGAAACGATGACCTGCTACCGGCACCCGAACCGGGAAACCGGCGTCTCGTGCTCGGAATGCGGACGCGGGATCTGCCCGGATTGCATGCGCTTCGCGCCGGTCGGGATCCGCTGTCCCGATCACGCGGGCAACCAGAAGGTCGTCCTCGGGATTCCTCGCAAGTCGCCCGCGCAGATGATTCGCAGCGGCGGTGAGGGCACGGTGACGCGTGTCCTGATCGGGATCAACGTCGCTGTCTACTTGCTCACTCTCGCCGCTGGTGCTTCGATCAACGGGGTCGGCGGCCGGGTGTACGAGGAAGGCGTCCTCTTCGGGCCGCTCGTGGCGGAGGGCGAATGGTGGCGGCTCGTGACGTCGACCTTCATGCACTACGGGCCCTTCCACCTACTGATGAACATGTACTCCCTCTACCTGCTCGGCGGCGCGCTCGAGGGCGCGCTTGGACGAGTTCGGTACGTCGCGCTCTATCTCGTCTCCGGGCTCGCTGGCGCGGCGGGAGCGCTCCTGCTGAGCCCGAACTCCTTGACGCTCGGCGCCTCGGGGGCGATCTTCGGCGTGATCGGCGCGATCTTCGTCTTGGAGCGGCAAGGCCTGAGGGTCTTCCCGGGCAGCGTCGTCGGCCTCCTCGTCGCCAACCTCGCCTTCACCTTCCTCTTCGCCCGCTACATCTCGGTGGGCGGCCACCTGGGCGGGCTCGCGGGCGGCGCGCTCGCCGCGCTCGCGCTCTCGCGCTTCGGTCGCGGCCACGCCGCCTACGGGAAGCCGGGCCTGGTCGGGATCCTCGGTCTCGCCGGCGTCGCCGTCGCGAGCGTCGCGATCTCGTACTTGAGCGTCACGAGCTAGGGCTCGACTCCGTTACCCTCCGATCGCGACGACGCTCACACCCCGCTCTGCGAGCGCGGCCTGGGCTGCAGCGAGCCTGGCGAGCGGGACGCGGTACGGGGAGCACGAGACGTAGTCGAGCCCGAGCTCGTGGCAGAACGCAACCGATTTCGGCTCCCCGCCGTGCTCACCGCAGATCCCGAGCTTGATGTCCTCGCGCGCGCTCCTCCCCCGCTCGACCGCGATCCTCATCAGGTCGCCGACGCCCGCTTGGTCGATCGTCTCGAACGGGTCGCGCTCGAGCACGCCCGATTCGAGGTACTGGGAGAGAAAACGGCCGCCGTCGTCGCGCGAGATCCCGAGCGCGGTCTGGGTCAGGTCGTTCGTGCCGAAGGAGAAGAAGTCCGCATGCTCGGCGATCTCGTCGGCACGGATGCACGCGCGCGGGAGCTCGATCATCGTCCCGACGAGATACTCGAGCTCGCCCTCCTCCCCGGCCACGCGCACCGTCAGCTCGCGCAGCCGCCGGAGCTCCTCGCCGAAGCCGACGAGCGGATGCATGATCTCGACGAGCGGCGTGGCACCGGTTCGCTCGCGCACCGCGATGGCCGCTCGAACGATCGCGCGCACCTGCATCTCGTAGATCTCCGGGAAGGAGAGTCCGAGCCGGCAGGCGCGCCAGCCCAGCATCGGATTCGATTCCTGGAGGGAGCGGATCCGCTCGCGCATGCGCTCGTCCTGCTCTTCCTCGAGCGAGGGCAGGAACTCGTGCAGCGGCCAGTCGAGGAGGCGGATCGTGACGGGCAGGCCGGCCATCGCCTCGAAGATCCCCTCGAAGTCGCCCTGCTGGATCGGCAGCAGCCGGTCGAGCGCGGCGCGGCGCCCCTCCTCGTCGGCGGCCAGGATCATCTCGCGCACGAGCACGAGCCGCTCCGCCTCCGCGAACATGTGCTCGGTCCGGCAGAGGCCGATTCCCTCCGCTCCGAACTCCCGTGCCTTGGCGGAGTCCTCGGGCGTGTCGGCGTTCGTCCGCACCTTGAGCCGCCGGAACCCGTCGGCCCACTCGAGGATCGCCGAGAAGTCGTCGTTGATCTGCGGCGGCACGAGCGGAACCGAGCCGACGATCACCTCGCCGGTGCCGCCGTTGATCGTGATCGTGTCGCCCTCGTGCAGCTCGTGGCCGGGCAGCCGCGCGGTCTTCGCCTTGACGTCGACGTGCAGCGCCTCGCAGCCGGTCACGCACGGCGTACCCATCCCGCGGGCGACCACGGCCGCGTGCGAGGTGAGCCCGCCGTGCGCGGTCAGGATCCCTTTGGCCTGCACCATCCCGTGGAAGTCGTCGGGCGTCGTCTCCCAGCGAACGAGGATCACGCTCTGCCCTGCTTTCCCAAGCTCTTCTGCCGTGTCCGCGTCGAAGACGATCGTGCCGGAGGCCGCCCCCGGCGAGGCATTGAGCCCCTTCGCGACTACGGTCACCTCTGCGGCAGGATCGATCATCGGATGAAGAAGCTGGTCGAGCTGCGCCGGGTCGATCCGGGCGACGGCCTCCTCCTTCGAGATCAACCCCTCCCCGACCATCTCGACCGCCACGCGCAGCGCCGCCGCGGCCGTCCGCTTCGCCGATCGCGTCTGGAGTAGGTAGAGCGTGCTCTCCTCCACGGTGAACTCGATGTCCTGCATGTCGCGGTAGTGCTCCTCGAGCCGCGCGATCGTCGCGAGCAGTTGCTCGTAGGCCTCCGGGAGCAGCTCGCCCATCCGCTCGATCGGCTCGGGCGTCCGGATCCCGGCCACGACGTCCTCGCCCTGCGCGTTCTGGAGGAACTCGCCGTAGAGCCGGCTCTCGCCGGTCGAGGGGTCGCGCGTGAAGCAGACGCCCGTGCCGGAGGTGTCGCCTTTGTTGCCGAAGACCATCTGGACGACGTTGACCGCGGTGCCGATGTCGTCCGGAATCTCGTAGGTGCGTCGGTAGACCTGCGCGCGCGGCGAGTTCCACGAGTCGAAGACGGCGCGCACGGCGCGCTCGAGCTGCGCGCGCGCGTCCTGCAGGAAAGGCCCGCCGGTCTCGTCCGCATAGGTTCGCTTGAAGGTCTCGATCAGCTCGGCGAGATCGGACTCGGCGAGGTCCGTGTCCTGTTTCACGTCGCGCGCCGATTTGAGGTTGGTGAGCGCCTGCTCGAAGCGGTAGCCCTCGACTCCATCCACAACCTCGCCGTACATCTGGATCAGGCGGCGATACGAGTCGTAGGCGAAGCGCGCGTTTCCGGTGGCCTTCGCGAGCCCGGCGACCGCGTCGTCGTTCAGGCCGAGGTTGAGGATCGTGTCCATCATCCCGGGCATCGAGACGGCAGCGCCCGACCGCACGGAGACGAGCAGCGGATCGTCGGAGTCGCCGAAGCGCTTGCCGGCCTTGCCCTCTAACGCGGCGATGTGCTCGGCGACCTCGGCGTCGAGGCCGTCGGGAAACGTGTCCCCTGCTGCCATGTAGGCGCGGCAGGCGTCGGTCGTGATCGTGAAACCAGCCGGAACGGGGACGCCGAGCGCGGTCATCTCCGCGAGGCCGATGCCCTTGCCACCGAGGAGTTCCCGGCCGCCGGTGGTCTCCTCGTCGAAGGCGTAGACGTAGCGCACGGCGGCCATGTTCCCACAAGCCACGCGGCCGGGTTCAGGCGACGCGGAAGCGCAGATGGGTCGCGTAGGGCGACGCGATCACCTCGAAGCGCTCGAATCCGAGATCCGTGCGCCGGAGCCCGTCGAAGAGCGGCTTGCCGGTGCCGAGGAGGATCGGCGCGATCGTGAGTGTGAACTCGTCGATCGCGCCCGCGTCGAAGTACTGCCGGAGAAGATCGGCTCGGCCCATGAGGATCACGTTCCGCTCGCCGGCTGCCGCCTTCCCCGCCGCCGCCGAACACCTCGTCGAGGTGGGCCTGGTCTACGTCGCTCGCCTTCCCGCTGGGTCCGCCAGCATCGCCGTAGCGCAGCCCGGCGGTCGGGCGAAGTCTCATCGGAGGTCATACTGACGCGGAGTGAGCGGCCACATCCTCGCGATCGGCGGCGGCGCCATCCTCGATCCGTCCTGCCCGCTCGAGCGATACCTGCTCGAGCTGGCCGGTGTGGCGCGGCCGCGTGTCTGCTTCCTCGCGACCGCGGTCGGCGACCAGTCGGAACGGCTGCTCGGCTTCTACCAGGCATTCGCCGGCCGAGGGTGCAAGCTGGCGCACGTCGAGCTCTTTGGTCGCCCTGAGGCTCCCGCCGAACGAGTTGCCGAGCACGACGTGATCTACGTAAGCGGAGGAAACACGGCCAATCTGCTGGCGTTGTGGCGTCTGCACGCGGTCGACGGCGCAGTGGTTCCGTCTTGGAGCGCGGAGGCGTGCTCGCCGGTTGGAGCGCCGGCGCGAACTGCTGGTTCGAGGACTCTGTGACCGACTCGTTCGGGCCGCTGCGGGCGCTCCAGGACGGGCTCGGGATCCTGCCGGGGAGCTTCTGTCCCCACTTCGACGGCGAGGCGGAGCGCCGGCCCACCTATACGCGCCTCGTGCGGGACGGGATGAAGGCGGGCTACGGGGTCGACGACGACGCCGCGCTCGTCTTCGGCGGCGGCGAGCTCGTCGAAGTCGTCAGCCAGCGCGAGGGCGCCCGCGGCTTCCGCGTCACAGCCGAGGGCGAGGAGCCGCTCGAGGCACGACTGCTGTGAGGCGGTTCTCGATCCAGTCAACCGCAAGCTCCTGCGGCAAGACCACCCTCGGCCGTGAGCTCGCGCGGCGGCTCGAGGTGCCGTTCGTGGAGCTCGACGCGCTCCATCACGGACCGGGCTGGACGGAGGCGACCGCCGAGGAGCTGCGCGCGAAGGTCGAGCCGATCGTCGCCGGGGACGCCTGGGTGATCGACGGCGGCTACTGGGGCAAGCTCGGCGATCTCATCCTGCGCAACGCCGACGAGGTCATCTGGCTCGACCTGCCCGTGCGGGTCTGGCTGCCGAGGCTGATCCGGCGGACGCTCGGGCGGATCGCACGCCGCGAGGAGCTCTGGAACGGGAACCGCGAGACGGTCCGCAATGTCTTCTTCAGCCGCGACTCGCTCGTCTGGTACGCGCTTGGCAACCATCGGCGGCACCGGCGCGAGTATCCCGAACGGCTCGCGCCGTACAACGTCGTGCGGCTGCGGTCGCCGAAGGAGGTGACACAGTGGCTCGCGAGGTTCGGCTGAGCAGCGCCGATCGGGTGTTGTTCCCGGAAAGCGGAATCACGAAGGGGGAGCTCTTCGAGTACTACGGCGCGGTCGCTCCCGTGCTCGTGCCGCACCTGCGCGACCGCCCGTTCACGATGAAGCGCTGGCGCGAGGGGATCGCAGGCGGCTCGTTCTTCCAGAAGCAGGCGCCGAAGGGAATCCCGGACTGGCTGCCGACGCGCACGTTCACGACGCACCCCCGAGAAGGAGGCTCGCGCGAGGTCGACTTCCCGCTCGTCAACTCTCGTGAGGCGCTGCTCTGGATGGTGCAGATGCACTGCATCGACATGAACGCCTGGTACTCGCGGGTCGATAAGCCCGACCGGCCCGACTACGTCCTCTTCGACCTCGACCCGCCCGAGGGCGAGTTCCGGCTGGCCGTGCGGGCCGCGCAGCTCGTGAAGGAGGCGCTCGACGGGCTCGAGCTGCGCTCGTACGTGAAGACGAGCGGCGCCGACGGGATCCACGTGCTCGTACCGATCGCGCGGCGTTACGGCTTCGACCGGACGCACGCCTTCGCGGAGGCAGTCTCGAAGCGGCTCGCCGCCGACAATCCGGGCGTGATCACGACCGAGTGGCTGAAGCGCAAGCGCATCGGCGTCCTGCTCGACTATCACCAGAACGGCGCCGGCAAGACGATCGCGTCGGCGTATTCCGTCCGCCCCAAACCCGGCGCGCCGGTCTCGACCCCGCTCGAGTGGGAGGAGCTGACGCCGAAGCTCGATCCGAGCCGGTTCACGATGGAGGCGGTTCTCCGCCGCGTCGAGGAGCGCGGCGATCTCTTCGAGCCCGTGCTGCGTGGAGGTCAGAGCCTGCCGAAGCTGTGAATCCGCTCAGGGGAGTCGAGCGCCGGCGCACGCGACTCGGCAGTCGCCTTCGGCCCGACGCGTCGCCAGCACCGAGCCGCCCGGCACGACGCCGAAGACCATCCCGCGTAAATCGCTCGGCGTCGTCACTCGGTCGATCGACCGGCCTACGTTAAGCGAATGAACGTTCGTCGACGCGTAGCGGTCTATGTCGAGCGCGGGAACGCGCTCCTCGTTTTCGAGCACCGCGATCATCCTGATGCGGGGGACGCAGATTCCAGCGGGCGGTCTGGAGCTGGGCGAGACGTTCAGGCGGTCCACCGCCCCGGCAGCAAGCTTCGCGGTGGCTAGAGGAGCTCCGCGATGAGCGCGGCCGCACGGGCGGCGCCGTTGCTCGCAACCGGCTGGTAGGCGACCTCGCGCCCGATCTCCGCCGCGATGGCGGCCGCGATCTCGTCCGTGCCGTCGGCGTCGAAGTCCATGCATCGGCCGGCGCCGTATCGCTCGAGCCGGTGGCGCACATGGAAGTTCTGCTCGAAGTGGTGGCGCAGCGGGAAGTAGAGGAAAGGCCGGCGGTTCGCGGTCAGCTCCATCGACGTCGTCAGGCCGCCCTGGACGACCGCGAGGTCGCAGGCGGCGAGGTGCCGGTAGAGGTCGTGGACGTAGGCCCGGATCTCGAGGCCCTCGTGCGAGGGAAGCGATGCAGCGTCGATCCGAGGTCCCGCGACGACGATCATCCGCAGGCCGTCGACGAGCCGCGCGGCCTCGGGGTAGGAGTCGATCACGCGGCGGAGCAGGTGCTCCCCCACCCCGGAGCCGCCGACGGTGACGATGCAGATACGTTCGTCCGGTGCGTAGCCGAGCCCGTGCCGGAGCGCCTCGCGGTCGGCGAACGCGCTCGGGTCGAAGCCGGTCACGTAACCGGGGAAGTCGTAATGGTCGCGTGTCCAGTCGCGGATGCGCGGCAGATCGGGGCCGAAGCGGTCGGGAACGACGTCCTCGAGGTCGCCGACGAAAAGCGCCCGATCGCGCAGGCGCGGATAGCGCGCGATGTGCTCGATCATCTCGGCGTTGTAGTCGGCGGTCAGGAACGCCTCGTGCTCGCCGCCGTCCGCCATCGGCAGCCAGCCGACGAAATCCGTCAGCCAGACATAGGCCGCGCGCTTCTCCTCCGGGTTCTCGTGCAGGTAGTAGTCGAGCTCCCAGGCCTCGTCTCCGATCCAGAGGTCGTAGTGGTCGTCGCGGACGATGTCGTGGAAGACCATGAAGTTGTTCAGCAGGATCTCGTCCATCCGGCGGATCGCCTGGAACGCGTGCAGGTCGTGCTCGGCGCACTCGCTCTCGATGTGGCGCGACTCGTTCGCGAGGCAGGCGCTCCCCGGGTGGATGCGCTCGCCGCGCGCTTCGAGAACTGCTGTCACAGGGTGCTGGGCCAGCCAGTCGATCTCGAGACCTGGATGGACTTTGCGCAGCTCATCCGCGATCGCCGCGTCGCGCTGCGCGTGGCCCAGGCCGATCGGCGACGAGACGTACAGCGCCCGCTTCCGCCGCGACCTGGCCCGCGTCCAACTGGTGGGGCGCAGCGGCGGACAGAGCAAGTCTCGCAGGAGCAGGTTGACCTTCACTGGATCGCGCACGTGCGGGCCGTGCCCCGAGCCTTCGAGCATGACGAGGTCGCCGCCTGTCGCCTCGGCAAGCGCAACCCCACGGCCAGAGCCAGTAATCGCGTCGTCGGTGCCCTGGATCACGAGCACCGGACAGCGGGTTCGGCGGCACAACTCGCGAACGGCCTCCTCGTCGAGCGCGTCGCGAAGCTGGGTCGCGACGAGCGTCTCGGGCGTCGTCTCGAGCCCCCAGCCGACGCAGTCCTCGATCGGCTTCGTCGAGTGCGGCTCCGTGAACATCTGCGAGAAGAAGAACTCGAGGAAGCCGCGGTAGTCTCGCAGCCAGTAGTAGCGGTTGTACTTCGCCCAGCCCTCGTCGGTGTCGAGCTCTTTGTCCCACGGGTAGAGAGTTCGCCCGGGAACTGGCTCGCCCATAGGCACGGACGGGCAGATGAAGACCGCGCCGTCGATCCGTTCCGGCTGCTCCGCTGCGAGGATCAGCGCGCGCTGGGCTCCGAGCGAGAGCGAGACCAGGGTCGCGCGCTCCGTGTCGGTCGCGTCCATCACAGCGAGAGCGTCGGCGGCGAACTCGCGCTCCTCGTACCCGCTCGCCGGCCGGTCCGAGCGGCCGTTGCCGCGCCCGTCGAAGGTGAGCACGCGGCAGTGACGCGCCAGGTAGGGGATCTGCATCTTCCAGTGGCGGGAGTGGATGATCGACCACGTCGGCAGGAGGAGGACGGTCGGCTCGCCCTCGCCGTAGACCTCGTAGAAGACGTGGACTCCGTCGCGCTCGACATACCCCTCCTGGTCGGGGTACCGGGCGCGCGATTGCTCCTGTGTCCTACTGCGCTCCGCGATTCCCATCGCCCAGCCACCTTTCGATCCACTCGAGCAGCTCCGCATGGCCCTCCGAGATTCCCAAGCCGCGGTCGAGGATGATGCCCTCGTTGAACGTCGTCACGAGCGTGACGAGGACGCCCACCGGGACGTCGATCGAGTGTTCCACGCGCGCCTGCTCGAACGCCTCCACAAGCACCGCGCGCCACTCACCCTGGACGCGGGCGACCCGCTCCCGCAGCTCAGGTCGGTTCCACGCGAGCGCCTGCAGCTCGAGCCAGACCTTCTGATAGGCGACGTCCTCCTCGACGAGGTAGCGCATCGCCATCCGCCACTTCTCGATGAAAGGAAGCTCTGCGGCGTACAGCTCCCTCTGCCGCACGACCAGCCTTTCGGTGAACCGCTCGAGCACGCGCACGAGCAGGTTCTCCATCGAGCCGAAGTAGTAGTGGACGAGGCCGTGGTTCGCGTCGGCCTCCTCTGCGAGGCGACGCGTCGTGATCCCCGCGTAGCCGACCTCGACGAGCAGCCGCTCCGCGGCGTCGAGAAATGCCTCCTCCGCGGCCGCCCGTGGTGCGCTTCTCGCCTCCATCACGGTCCGCCGAGCGTGGACGGGAGCCAGGCGGGATGCGCAAGCACGACCGCGCCCCAGCCCGCGAGCGCGACCCCGAGCACGGGCGTGAGCGTGCGTCCGTGCCGCCCGATCTTCTCGTACGCGGTCACGGCTGCGAGTACGGCCATCCACGCAAGGTTCGCAAATCCGGCCGCGAACATCACGAGCATCAGCGCCCAGCAGCAGCCTAGGCAGAACACGCCGTGGTCGCGGCCGAGCCGGAATGCGGCCCCCGTCCCCCGCCGGTACTTGCGCATCAGGAAGACGGCCGGGTGGCGGCACTCGTCCAGGCATGCGTCCTTCAGAGACGTGAACTGGAACGCGCCCGCGGTGACGAGTACTCCGCCCGCGATCAGCCACGGCCGCTGCTCGAGCGCCGGCAGGGCGTGCACGAGCTCGTGCAACAGACCGTCGCCCGCGAACGCCGCGAGGCCGAAGAGAAACCAGACGAGGACGTAGCCGCCGAGAAAGGCTCCGAGGGCCTCCCGCCGCCTCGACGCGGCCCAGAAGAGGCGGACGAGCGGGAGGCTCGACGGCAGCATCATCGCAGCGGTCATCAGCTGCCACGAGGCGAGGAAGAGGACGAGGGCGGCCCAGCGTGGTACGCCGCCTTCGAGCAGGCCGTCGTGGTGCAGCGCCGAGGCCGTCCCGCTCGCCTCGGCCGCGAGCGCGACCGCCCACGCGAGCGCGATCGCCACCGGAACGGCGAGCGGGATGCGGCGGGGCGGCGCGAGAGCGGTCATGCGGTGTGGGTCATCCGGTAGTCGGCTTGGATCGCGTTCCGGCCCTCGTAGGTCCACTGCATTCCGTGCTCGGGCAGGTCCACGGAATACCGGGACGCCTTGCCCACGTACGCGGGCGAGCCGGGCACGGTCGAGAAGATCGAGTTCTGGAGCGTCGTCGTCGACCCGTCCGGGCCGACATACGGAGCCATCTCCGCTCCGACGATGCCCTCGACGACCAGCGTTCCCTGTCCGTCCACGATCTCGTGGCTGATCGGCACCCGGCGTACCTCCACGACCTCGCCGACGAGCCCGGCCAGGTCGGCGAGCGGACCGCCGAGCTTGCCGGAGTATGCGTCCACGATCGCCTCGAGCTGCTTGTCCGTGGCTTGCGCGTCGACGAGCATCGCCACCCGCCAGTTTCCGGCAAGCACGTTGCCGGGGATCTTCGCGACGTTGACGATCGAGAGCCCGCCGACGTCGACGTTCCGGATCGTGCCGCGGTCGAAGTGGTAGGCGATCAGCCCGTCGCAGGCACCCCCGTCGGGATCCTCGCCGATCCAGCAGGGACAAAGGACGCCGCAAGAGCAGGCCTCGAGCAGCGTTCCCTCCAAGTCGTACACGATCGCCGTGCCGGCCGGAGCATCCTGGGTTACTGATGACATTTCTAACCACCTTAGTCGTATGACTAAGGCATTCGACCAGACTGTGTCGCGCTTGTCAAGTCAGAGCGCGTTGACGATCTTCCAGCCCTCGGCCGTGCGCGCCAGGTGGAGATAATCGACGTAGACGGCGGAGCGGGCGGCCACAGTGCGATCGCGCCGTGCACATCGTCGATTCGGATTTCCACGCGCCGGTCCGAGCCCGCCTCGACGCCTTCGCCGGAGGCGGTGAGCTCGACCATGCGCTCGGCGGTGGTCGTCCGCAGGACTTCCCCGCCAGCGGCGTCGCTCCACAGCGACCGCTTGGCCAGTTCCCGATGTAGCGCACGGTCCATGCGCGTGGGGTCAGCGTCGAATCAGCCTTCGTAGTAGTCGCGGACGACGGTCCGGATTTCCTCCGCGTCGCGGTGTCAGTCGGCTGATGGGCGACGAGCTCAGCAGGCTCGAGGTTTGCGGTCATAATTCCTCCTCGGGTCGAGAGGTTAGTCATTTGACTAAAGAGTATGGGCCGTGTCAACCACGTTGGTAGCGTGAGTGCCATTCCGCGAGCCACGCGAGCCCCCGGAGGCCGAGCCAGATCGGCGTCAGGAGTACGTAGAAGACGAAGTCGGCGGCCACGAGGATCGTCAGCCACAGCGCCCAACGCCACTTCGGGACGGGCGGTTTCGGCCTCACGAGACTGACGCGCCCTGGCGCCGCCGGTCGACAAGCCGGATCACGCGGTGGGCTGTCTCCTCGATCGAGAGGCCGGTGACGTCGATCACCGGGCAGCCGAGCCGGCGGTGCAGCGCTGCGGCTTCCTCCAGCTCCTCGTAGATCTCGAGCAGCTCGGAGTAGCCCTTGTTCTGGCCTCCGCCCATCGTCTTCACGCGTGCCGTCCGGATCTCACCGAGTTTCTCGGCGTCGATCGTGAGGCCGACGATCTTCGCGGGCTCGACGTCGTGCAGCTCGGCCGGCGGCTTGATCCCCTTCACGAGCGGCACGTTCGCGGCCTTGTAGCCCATGTAGCCGAGGTAGATCGAGAGCGGCGTCTTGGAGGTGCGCGAGACGCCGACGAGGATCACGTCCGCCTCGTGGAGCCCGCTGCCGACGCCGTCGTCGAACTTGACCGCGAACTCGATCGCCTCCATCCGCTTGAAGTACGCCGAGTTGAGCGGCGGCCGCGCGCCCGGGCTCATCTTCGCCGCCATTCCGGAGACCTTGGCGATCGACGCGATCGGGTGGCCGAGGATATCGCAGTAGTGGATCTTCGAGCTGCGGCAGAGGGCCCGCATCGACTCGCGTAACTCGCGGTCGACGAGCGTGTACACCATCACCGCAGGCCGTCCCTTCGCGCGATTGATCGCGAGCCGGAGGTCGTCGATCGTCTCGACGCGCGGATGGCGCACCTCCTCGAACGGCTGCTCGGGAAACTGGGCCTCGAGCGCCTGCACGAGCCGCGTCGCCGTTTCGCCCGTCGAGTCGGAGACGATGTGCAGCTCGACGATCTCGCCGGCCGGGTTCATCGCGCCCCTTCGGAAGGGCGGTAGGCGATGAACGCCGTCACTTCTTCGGCGCCGCCGTCCAGGACCAGGCGCTCCCCCCGCACCTCGAATCCGCAGGCGCCGAGCCACTCGAGCCACTCGACCTGCCAGAACACGCCCTCCACATGGTGGTCGTGGACGACCCGGAGCGGTGCGTCGCCCTCGCGCAGAGCGACGAGGTAGTCGACTTCGTAGGTGGAGCTGCCCGGGTCGGGGTCGCGCACCCATTCGAGGTAGCGCAGCGCGCGATTGTCGCCATCGTGACCGCCGCTACGCGTCTCCTCGACGAGCGTCTCGCGAGTGCAATCGGGCTGGAAGAGCGCGACACCACCCGGCCGCGTGTGGACAAACGCTGCCTCGAGCGCTGCGCGAAGATCGTCCTCGGTCGTCATGTACATCACGGCATCGTGGAGGAGGACGACGTCGAAAGTGCGGCCGAGGCGCAGCGTTCGCATGTCTCCCGCGACGTGCTCGCACTCCGGATTCAGGCTCCGCGAGAGCGCGAGCATCTCCTCCGAGACGTCCGTCAGGGTGCACGTGAAGCGCGCTTTCAGGTGACTCGCGTTGTTGCCGCCACCGGCTCCGAGCTCGAGCAACGTTCGGAGCTCGCCATCGCCCGCCGCCTCGGCGAGCCGAACGATCTCGGCGGCCTCCTCCGCATAGTCCCCCGGCGCGGTGAGGAGGTGAAACCAGTCCGCAAGGTCGGAGTAGAGACGCATCATCGGCGCGACGTTAGCCGCTGAGTGCCGAACCGCGCCCGTGCTCGCGACGCTAGCCTCTGCGGTTCGATGGGTGCCGACACCGTCACGATGGAGAAGATCGTCTCGCTTGCGCGCCGGCGTGGGTTCGTGTTCCCCTCGTCGGAGATCTACGGCGGGCTCGGCTCCTCGTACGACTACGGCCACTACGGCGTCCTGCTCAAGGACAACGTCAAGGCCCGCTGGCTCGCCGCGATGGTGCAGGAGCGCGACGACATCCTCGCGCTCGACTCCTCGATTATCCTCCACCCGCGCGTCTGGGAGGTCTCCGGCCACGTCGGCGGCTTCACGGATCCGCTCGTCGACTGCCGCTTCTGCAAGCAGCGCTTCCGCGCCGACCACCTCGCCGATCCCGAGCACGAGGAGGTGCGCTGCGGCAAGCGGCCGAGCAAGCGCCCGGGCGAGACGCCCGACTGCGACCTGACCGAGGCGCGCCAGTTCAACCTGATGTTCGAGACGCGCGTCGGCGCGGTCGAGGAGACGGGCGTGCCCGTCTACCTCCGCCCCGAGACCGCGCAGGGGATCTTCATCAACTACAAGAACGTGCTTCAGATCGCGCGGCGCAAGCCGCCGTTCGGGATCGCGCAGGTCGGCAAATCCTTCCGGAACGAGATCACGCCGGGCAACTTCATCTTCCGCACGCTCGAGTTCGAGCAGATGGAGATGGAGTTCTTCGTCCCGCCCGCCGACGCCGAGGAGTGGCATCGCTACTGGCTCGAGGAGCGGATGGCCTGGCACACGCGCTACGGGATCCGGCCGAGCATGCTCCGGCTGCGCGAGCACGCCGCCGACGAGCGCTCGCACTACTCGAGCGCGACGAGCGACATCGAGTACCTCTTCCCGATCGGCTGGTCGGAGCTCGAGGGCGTCGCCAACCGGGGCGACTACGACCTGACCCAGCACACGAACGCGTCTGGGACGAAGCTCGAGTGGGTCGGCCAGGAAGGCGAGCGCTACACGCCGCACGTGATCGAGCCGGCTCTCGGCCTCAATCGCTCGATGCTCGCGTTCCTGATCGACGCGTACGACGAAGAGGTCGTCGCCGAGCGCGAGCGAACGGTGCTGCGGCTGCACCCGCAGCTCGCACCCGTCAAGGCCGCGGTGCTACCGCTCGTCGGTAAGAGCGAAGACATGGTCTCGAAGGCGCGCGCGCTCTTCGAGGAGCTGCGCATCGCGGCGAGCGTCGAGTACGACGACAGCGGCGCGATCGGCCGGCGCTACCGCCGCCAGGACGAGATCGGGACGCCGTTCGCGCTCACGATCGACGAGCAGACCCTCGAGGACGACACGGTCACGATCCGCGACCGCGACTCCCTCGCGCAGGAGCGGATCCCGCTCGGCGGCACCCGGTCCTTCCTGCTCGACCGGCTCTCGCAGCCGTGGCAGTCGCCGAAGGAGGACTGATCGTGATCGAGCACTTCGACGTCGTACCCGGGCTCTGGGTGTGGCGCCAGCCCCATCCGGATTGGGCCGCCCAGGCCGGCTGGGAGCCGCCTGTCGCCTCGACCTGTGTCGAGACCGGGGGCGAGGTTGTGCTGCTCGACCCCCTCGCGCCTCCAGAGGACGCCACCGAGTTCTGGGCGCGGCTCGACTCCCGACCGCCGACCGTGGTCGCGATCCTCAAGCCGGACCACGTCCGGGACGTCGACCTTTTTGTCCGGCGCTATGGCGCCCGGGCGTTCGGGCCGTTCTGGTTCTGGCGCGACGACATCCCGGAGACCGAGCTGGAGGGCATCCAGCCCGGCAGCGAGCTCCCCGGCGGCCTCGTCGCACTCCACGACGGCCGGGGGCGGAACGAGACGCCGGTGTGGATCCCCGAGCGCCGGGCGCTCGTCTTCGCGGACGCCCTGACCGAACGTGACGGCGAGCTGCTCGTTTGGGGCACGCCATGGCACGAGGAGCGTGTCCTACCAGCCTTACGCGCATTGCTCGAGCTCCCGTTCGAGCACGTGATCGTCTCGCACGGCGCGCCGGTGCACGACCGAGCCTCCTCCGAGCGCGCGCTCGCCCAGCCGCCGTTCTCGGAGTAGCGGGCCGGTCGCTCGAGCAGGCGCTCGCCCGGCCCGAAGCCGAACTTCGCGTAGAGACCCTGCGCATCGGCGGTATGAAGCACCCAGCGCCGGCTCGCGTACGGCCCCTCGTCGACGGTGAAGCGGACGAGCTCGACGCCGAGTCCCTGGCCTCGGTGCTGCTGGAGGACGTAGACGTCCGCGAGATACGTCAGCCCCGCGTCGGGTGCATCCACCGTCCGGGAGAAGCCCACCTGCGCGTCGCCGTGGAAGACGCCGACGACGCGGTCGGCGCGCTCGATCAAGTCGCGCATGTGCTCTCGCGGTCGGCCGGCCGCCCAGTACGACTCCTCCGAGATGAAGCGGTGCACCTCGTCGAGGTCGACTCGCCCCCGGTCGTCGTCGAGCACGTAGCCGCCGGGTAGCTCCTTCCTCACGTCCGAACCGCCATCACGATCGAACCCTGGGCCGCGTCACGACGAATACCCTCTGTGACGATGCTTCGGCGCTCGCTTCTTCTGCTCTCCGTGGCGCTGCCGCTCGCGGCGCTCGACCTGCTGCACAAGGCGACCGCCACGACCGAGGAGTGGGCATACCACCCGCGCGGCCCCGGCTGGATCGCCATGTCCGCTGTCATCGCGTTGGGCTGTCTTGCTCTCACGCGAATCCCCTCGACCGTCGTCGCAGCGGCAGGCGGCGTCCTCGCGGCAGGCGCCGCGGGCAACGGTATCGCGGCGATCGTCTGGGAACGCGGGATCCCGAATCCGCTCGTCGTCGACGCCGGGCACGCCGTGATCGCGTTCAACCTCGCCGACCTCGTCACGCTCGCCGGGATTCTGCTGCTGATGATCGCGCTCAGCTCGATCACGATCCGCAACCGTGCGCTCCTGCTCCCGCCCCGCGAGTTCGCGCGGATGCTCTGGCGGCGAGTGCGTCCGTCGCAGCAGTAGTCACGCGGAGAGGGTTCGGAGGCGGAAGCCGCCGCTGAATTCGTACGAGGCCGTGACGACGGCGAGCGCTTCGCGGCCTCCGCGGTCGGTCAGACCGGCGCTGTGCGCGTTGGCGAGCGGGGTTGTGAGGAGCGTCCGGATCCCGCGCAATCCCTCTGGCGAGAGCGGGACGGTTCCCGGCCCGCAGTTCCGGCAGACGGCGCCCCCTGCGCTCGGCAGGTAGCCGACCAGGTCCGCCGTCCCGCACTCGACGCAGCTATCGAGGTGCGGCAGGTAGCCGGAGAGCCAGAGCAACTTGAGCTGGAACGAGAGCGCGAGCGGATCGAGCGCCGGCCGCGCCGGAGCCCGCGACGGGATCGCATCGAGCCGGTCGAGGAAGCGCGTCAGCGCCATGAAGGCGCGCTCGTTCGCCTCCTGCTCGGTGTAGAGCCGGAGCATCGCCTCAGCGCCGACGAGTCCGACCGCGAGGCGGTAGGGATCCTCTCGGGCCTCGTGGTGCGAGGAGATCAGCGAGACACCGGTCACCGTCTGGAGCTCGCCCGAGCCGTGGTGCAGCATCAGCTCGACGTGCGAGAGTGGCTCGAGGCGGGCGCCGAAACGCGATTTCGTGCGCCTGATGCCCTTGGCCACGGCGCCGACCCGACCGCGGTCCGCGGTGTAGACGTGCAGCACGCGATCCGCCTCGCCGAACCGGAATGAGCGCAGCACGACGGCCTCGGTCTTCGACATTCTCGCCATCTCCTGAGTCTAGGCATGCCGTCCGACGGGAACGAATCCGGCTCTTTCCGCGTTGAAAAGCCGGATGACTCGGATCACGATCTATACGACGCGGTGGTGCGGCTATTGCGTCCGCGCGAAGGCCTTGCTCGACGCGAAGGGCCTCGCCTACGACGAGGTGTCGCTCGACGGCGATCCGGCTTTCCGCCGGACGCTCCAGGAGCTCACCGGCGGCTGGTCGGTCCCGCAAATCCTGATCGATGATCAGCCGATCGGCGGCTACACCGAGCTCTGGCGACTCGACACGACCGGCGCACTCGACGCGAAGCTCGCCGCCTAGATGATTGATGCCATGGGATCGTCTAGCGCTGACAGCGCGAGCAGTACCAGGTGCTGCGGCCACCGACGCGGGTCTTCGTGAGCTCGGTGCCGCAGCGGTCGCACGGTTCGCCCACGCCGTTGCGATCACTGCGGCCGTAGGCGCGGAACTCGCGCTGCATCGAGCCTGAGGAACCGTCGGGCAGCCGATAGTCGCTGAGGGTCGAGCCCTGGCGCGCGACGCCCAGCTCGAGCGCCTTGCGAATCGCCCGGTGCAGGCGTCGAAGCTCGTCTGGCTGAAGTGTGCCCGCCTCGCGCAACGGCTGGAGCCGGGCGTACCAGAGCGCCTCGTCGACGTAGATGTTCCCCAGTCCGGCGAGCGTCCGCTGGTCGAGAAGAGCAGCCTTGAGCGGTGCACGGCGGCCGGCCAGGCGCTCGCCGAGCCGCTTTGCGGTGAACGCCGGCAGAAGCGGCTCCTCGCCGAGACGAGAGGCGAGGTACGGATCGAGGTCGCCGGGCTCGAGCAAGAGCCAGGTACCGAATCGACGCACGTCCTTGTAGGCGACCTGCGTCCCGTCGTCCAGAGTGAGAAGCGCGCGCCGGTGCGGATCGCCGTCGAGCGCACTGGCGCGCAGCGAGCCGGTCATACGTAGGTGGATCAAAAGCGCCCGGCCGGACTCGAAGCGGATGATCAGGTATTTGCCCCGACGGTCGACCTCCGTGACGAGCTCGCCTTCGAGCTCGGCAGCGATCTCGATCGGCTCGAAGGGGCGCACGAGCCGGTGGTCGAAGATCTCGACGCGCTCGAGCCGCCTCCCCTCGAGCGCCGGCGCGATCGCCCGGCGGACGCTCTCGACCTCGGGCAGCTCAGGCACCCGGCCAGACTAGCCAAGCAACGGCCGTTGCTAAGCGATGACGTCGAGCAGGATCGAACGCTCCGGCGCCGGCACGTCGCCGATCACATAGGCGGCAAGCACTTCGCCGGCACCGAGCTTCGCTTCGTTCTCGGTCCGGGCATGGATCTCGGCGAGGACGTCTCCCTCCGCGACGACATCTCCTCGTTTGGCCCGGCACACAATGCCGACCGAGTGGTCGATCTCGTCTGCCTTGGCCGCTCGCCCGGCGCCCAGATGCAATGCGGCGTGACCGACATCGATCGCGCCGAGTCTCGCCACATGACCGGCAACCGGAGCCAGTAGCTCCCGGATGACCGGTGCGCGTGGCAAGACGCCCGGGTCGGGGTCGCCGCCCTGAGCGCGGATCCAGCGCTCGTAGACGGCGAGTGCCGCTCCGTCGGCGACCGCGGACTCGGCGCGGCGGCGGCCCTCGGCCGCGTCGATCCCAAGGTCGGAGAGCGCAAGCAACCGCGCGCAGGCGTCCAGGACGAGCTCGGTGAAGTCGGGCGGGCCCTCGCCGCAGACAGTCGCGCGCGCCTCGACGATCTCGAGCGCATTTCCGACAGCGGCGCCGAGCGGCTGATCCATGTCCGTGAGCAGGCAGACGACCTCGCGATTGGCGTAGCGCCCGAGCTCGAGCATCGCCTCGGCGAGAACGCGCGCATCCTCGATCGTCTTCATGAACGCGCCGTCACCGACCTTGACGTCGAGCACGATCGCGTCGGCGCCGCCTGCGATCTTCTTCGACATGATGCTCGAGGCGATCAGCGGCAGGATGTCGACCGTTGCCGTCACGTCGCGGAGCCCGTAGAGCTGCTTGTCGGCCGGGACGAGGTCGGCGGTCTGGCCGATGATCGCGAGCCCGACGTCCCGCACCTGCTCGATAAACGCGTCCACGGAGAGATCGACCGAGAACCCCGGGATCGACTCGAGCTTGTCGAGCGTGCCGCCGGTGTGCCCGAGGCCGCGCCCGCTCATCTTCCCGACCGGGACCCCGCACGCGGCGACGATCGGGCCGACCGCGATCGTCGTCTTGTCGCCGACGCCGCCGGTCGAGTGCTTGTCGACGACCTTGCGCCCAAGCGCGGCGCCGAGGTCGAGCGTCCGGCCGCTGCGGATCATCGCGTCGGTGAGCGCGTAGGTCTCGGCCGCGTTCAGGCCCCTGAAATAGACGGCCATGCAGAACGCGGCGAGCTGGTAGTCCGGGATCTCACCGCGCGCGTAGCCGAGGATCAGCTCCGCGATCTCGTCCGCTGCGAGCTCCTCGCCGTTCCGCTTCCGCTCGATCAGCTCCGCCGGCCGGATCACGGAGCCTTCTCCGCGACGAAGACTCCGATTACCTTCGTCGCCACGAACGGCTCCGTGAACTCCGGCACGTTTTCCAGCAACGAGCGGCCGAGTTCCGAGGAGCCGACATAGCGTCGCATCGTCTCGCTGTCCGGAAAGCTGACGGGCGTGACGAGATCCCGACGCTCGACCGTCGCGAAGTGCGGCCTCAGATGTGCGGCGGCGTTCTCGACGCGAAAGGTCAGGGCCCGAGCCGAGACGTCGCGGCCGACGAGGCTCCAGAGCTCTTCGAAGTCGTTCGTGCCGTTCGTGACTGCGACGAGCGTGCCGCCTGGGCGGAGAACGCGCGCCAGCTCGGCGAGGCCGCGATCGAGATCGGGCACGTGGTAGAGCATCCAGGCTGCGACGGCCGCGTCGAAAGAGCCGTCGGCAAACGGGAGTTCCTGCACGTCCCCAACGACGGCGTCCACCCCGCGCTCGGTCGCAAGCTCGACCATGCGCGCCGATGTGTCGAGCGCCGTGACCTCGCACCCGATCTCCGCCACGATCCGCTCCGCCAGCTCGCCCCAGCCGCAGCCCACCTCGAGGACGCGGCCGGGCCCGATCCGCCGCAGCTCCTCGACGACGACGTCGCGCGCATCGACGCCGTTGGCCGAGTGGAGGTAAAGCGCCGCCCGCGCGGCCAGTCCGTCCTCCGTCTCGTATTGCTCGTGGACGACCTTCGGATCGTCGGATCTCAAGGCGTCAGGATCGGCGTGCCCGGGATCCCGCGGCCCGGCGCCTTACCGCCGAGCCACGCGTTCACGGTCGCGCCGACGTCGGCGAACTCGCCCTTGTGTACCTGCCCGGCCGCGTTCCGGCCCGCTGCGAACGCGAGGAGGAGCGCGTGCTCGCGCGAGTGGTCGGTCGACGGCGTCGTCGGGTCGCAGCCGTGGTCGGAGGTGATGATCAAGAGGTCGCCGGGCCGCTGCGCCTCCAGGATGTCGCCCAGCCGTCGGTCGAAGTCCTGCAGGCAGCGGTGGAAGTTGACCGGGTCGTTGCGGTGGCCCCAGAGCATGTCCGTCTCGACGAGGTTCGTGAAGACGAGACCGCCGTCGATCGTCCGGAGCAGCTCGATGGTCGTGTTGATCCCCTCCACGTTCGACTTCGTCGGGCTCGACTCGTCGATGTCGCAGCCGGCGAAGATGTCGCCGATCTTGCCGACGCCGTGCACCTTGTGGCCGGCGTCGCGGACGAGCGAGAGGTAGTTCGGCCGCTTCGGCTCGAGCGAGAAGTCGTGGCGGTTCGGCGTGCGCTCGTAAGAGCCTGGCTCGCCGACGAACGGCCGCGCGATCACCCGTCCGACGGCATGCTTCCCCGTCAATAGCTCGCGCGCGACCCGGCAGCCCTCGTACAGCTCTTCGAGCGGAATCGTCTCCTCGTGAGCGGCGATCTGAAAGACGGAGTCGCCGGAGGTGTAGACGATCCACTTGCCCGTCTTCTGATGCTCCTCGCCGAGCTCGTCGATGATGTCGGTGCCGGAGGCCGGCTTGTTTCCGAGCACACCGCGCGCCGTGCGGTTCATGAACGGATCGATCACGTCGTGCGGGAACCCGTGCGGGTACGTCGGCATCGCGGTCTCGGTGACGACGCCGACGAGCTCCCAGTGGCCCGTTGTCGTGTCCTTTCCCTTCGAACGCTCGACGAGGCGCCCTGCGACGGCCGGCGCACCTGGTTGCGGCGGGCAGCCTTCGAGAGGCAGCGCGTTCCCCAGCCCGAGCGCCTCGAGCGCAGGCAGGTCGAGACCGCCGACGGCACGGGCAACGTTGCCGATCGTGTTCGACCCCTCGTCGCCGTACGAGGCCGCATCCGGCAACTCGCCCGCCCCGACGGCATCAAGCACGATGACGCACGCGCGCGGCATGCGGCTAGTCTACGGCGCGCATGGATACAGTCCTCGGTCTCATCGGCATGGCGATCTACATGGTCATCGTCATCGGCCTCGCCTCGGGCATCACGTGGCTCGTCGTCAAGCTGAGCCCATCGAAGAGCCAGAAGCAGCTCGACTCGCAGAAGACCGCTGCCTAGACCGCGGGGGCCGCGAGAACTTCGTTCAGCGGCGCGTAGTCGAGGTTGTGCGCCTCGGCGACCGCTTCGTAGGTGATCCGCCCGTCGAGCACGTTGACGCCGCGGGCAAGCGCCTGGTCGCGGGCGACGGCGGCCGCGAGACCGTGGTCGGCGATCGCTTCCACGTACGGCAGCGTTACGTTGGTGAGCGCTTTGGTCGAGGTGATCGGAACGGCGCCGGGCATGTTCGCGACGCAGTAGTGGGTGACGCCGTCGACGACGTACACCGGATCGTCGTGGGTCGTTGCGTGGGAGGTCTCGGCGCAGCCGCCCTGGTCGATCGCCACGTCGCAGAAGACGGCGCCCTCCTTCATCCCGGCCACCATCTCGCGCGTGAGGAGCTTGGGCGCGAGCGCGCCCGGGATCAGGACGGCGCCGATCACGACGTCCGCGTCTACGACCAATCTTTCGATCTCGAGCGTCGAGGACATGACGAGGTTGACGCGACCGTGCAGGATCTCCTCTAGGTGGCGCATCCGGTCGACGGAGCGGTCGAGAATCGTCACCTGCGCGCCGAGCCCGAGCGCGATCACGGCGGCGTTGTAGCCGACGATCCCGCCGCCGATCACGGCGACCTTGCCGGGTGCGACGCCGGCGACGCCGCCGAGCAGGAGGCCGCGGCCGCCCTTCGGCTTCTCGAGATAGTGGGCGCCCGCCTGGGCCGCGAGCCGGCCCGCAACCTCGCTCATTGGCGCGAGCAGCGGCAGCCGGTGGTCGTCGGTCTCGACCGTCTCGTAGGCAACTGCTGCGATCCCGCTCTCCGCGAGCGCGCGCGTCAGCGGCTCGTCCGCGGCGATGTGCAGGTAGGTGAACAGGACGATGTCCTCGCGCAGCCGGACGTACTCGGGCGCGATTGGCTCCTTGACCTTGAGCAGCAGGTCAGCCTGTTCCCATACGTCGTCCACCGAGGCGATCCGCGCGCCGGTCGCCTCGTAGTCGGCATCCTGGAAGGCGCTGCCGAGACCGGCACCCGTCTCGACGACCACCTCGTGCCCTCGCTGCACGAGCTCGCGCGCGCCGGCGGGCGTCAGAGCCACGCGGTACTCCTGGGCCTTGATCTCCTTGGCGACGCCGATCCTCATGGCCGGCAGAAGATACAGGCTTGGATCAGAGGCGTTCGCGCAGGTAGAACAGGACGCCGACGAGCGTCTTTGCGTCCTCGAGCGCGTCCAGGCGGGCTTCGAGCTGGGCCGAGGTGAGCCGCACGATCTCGATTTCCTCGCCGTCCTCGAATGCGCGCTCACCCTCCTCCAGCCCTTCGGCGAGGAAGATCGTGACGAGCTCGCGCAGGATCCCCGGACTCGGGTGGATTCGACGTAGCTCCCGCCAGTCGCCGCCGTGGAGCCCCGTTTCCTCGGCGAGCTCGCGCTTGGCGCAGGCCAGCGGCGCCTCGCCCTCGTCCAGCATCCCGGCCGGGAGCTCGAGCAGCTCCTTGCGGGCGGCCTCGCGGAACTGGCGCGTCAGCACGATCCGGCCGGCGGCGTCGATCGGGACGATGGTCACCGAGCCGGGGTGCTCGACGATCTCCCGCTCGCGCTCGCCCCAGTTCTCGACGACGACGTCGAAGAGCTTGCCCTCGTAGACCTGCTTGCGCCTGACCTTCTTCATCCAGCGGGTCTTTCCACGAGCGCGCGTTCCTCACGCCCGAACCAGGGTGGCTCGCCTGCGGCGGCGGACTCCGCAGCGCGCTCCGGACGCCGACCACTGGTCGACTCGCCGGTGCTCATCGGCCGCGCAGCTCTCGCGCGGCGAGCCCGGCGGCGTAGGCCGATCGGAAGAAGCTCGCGTCTTCGGCCGGGCCACGGCCCATGTGGCTGAGCGGCAGGCCAGCGCACGCCTCTTCCCAGCCCTCGCCCTCATCTGCCGACCCGGTCACGACCTCGCCGAGACAGAGAGCGAGCACGGCCTCGGCGTGGTGCGAGACTCCGCGGTGGCGCTCTCTGGCGTCGGCGTCCGACCTGCGGACCGCGAGCACGGGCCGGCCGCCGAGCGCCGTCGCGACGTTCGCCGCATCCGCAAGCGTGAGGGCGCCGTGGCCGAGACGCGTGCCTGTCCCAACGATTCCGGGGCCGATCGAGCAGACGACGACGTCATAGCCCTCGGCCGCCGCCCACGCGAACGCGGCCGCTGCCGTCACGCACTCGACGTCGCCGTCCAGGCACGGCGCGACGGCAATAGTGCTCCCGAGCAGCCCCCGCTCCTGCAGCGTCGGCACGGCGTCGGAGAACGAGACGGGAAGCGCACCACCCTGCACCTGGACATAGGCGACGCGGAGTCCGGCGAGCCCGGCGCAGACCGGCGCGACCTGGCTGTGCAGGGTGCAGAGCACGATGGGCAGCCCGTCGAGCGTCGCTGCGAGCTCGGCCGTCTCTTCCTTGTAACAGACTGTTACTTGGCCTGGCGTGTACGGCAGCGCGATCACGTGCGCACCCATTTCCGCAGCCAACCCGAGACCGCGCGTGAGGTTCGCGTAGAGGATGTCGAAGCCGCCGGAGCCTAGCTCCAGCAATCGCGCGTGCTCGTTCACGAGCACGTCGTCGCCCACCGCGATCTCGCCGGTCAGGCGCGGATAGGCGATGCAGGCGATCCCATCGACCTCCAAGCGCGCGAGCCGCTCCCGCGATTCCAGCACCGCGGTGACGATCCCGCGCCTAAGCCCGAGCGGCATCTACGAGGGCAAGCGTCACGTCGACCATCGCGTCCAGATCGGCCACCGCGATGTGCTCGTCGGCGGTGTGGATCTCGGCCATCCCGTTCGCGAGATTCAGACAGGGGATCCCGCGCTGGTTGAACACGTTCGCGTCCGCGCCGCCCCCGGTGAGCGCGGTCGTCACCTCGAAGCCGCACTGCCGGAGCGCGCCGGCGGCGAGCTGCACGACCGGATCGTCTTCGCGGAGTCGGTAGCCCCGATAGGTCTCGGCGAGCTCGGTCTCGAGCGTGCAGTCGCCGAGACTCGCGGCGAAGGCGAGCGCGTCGAGCATCTCCTGGACGAGGTCGGCGAGAGCCCGCTCGTCGTGCGAGCGCGCCTCCGCCTCGAAGCTGCACCACTCGGGGACGATGTTGCGCGCGCTGCCACCCGTGATCAGGCCGACGTTCGCGGTCGTGTGCTCGTCGATCC
Source organism: Gaiellaceae bacterium (assembly GCA_037720595.1). GTDB lineage: Bacteria > Actinomycetota > Thermoleophilia > Gaiellales > Gaiellaceae > Gaiellasilicea. The sequence goes on from JBBJLW010000018.1 coordinate 37,395, forward strand.
GGCCGAGCCGATGGTCGGCGATCGCGCGGGCGGCCACGGCGATCGCCGATCGCCCATCCTCCGGGACCATTCCCGCATGCGCGGCATGGCCGTGGAAGCGCGCCGAGATCGTGCGGCCGTAGGGCGCGCCGAGGACGATCTGGCCGATTGGCGCCGCCTGGTCGTAGACGTACCCGAGCTCCGCCTTGAGCTTCGTGTGGTCGAAGGCGCCCGCGCCGCGCAGGCCGACCTCCTCCTTCTGGGTGAAGAGGAGCTCGATCCCGGCGTGCGGCAGGCGCTCCTCGACGATCCGCCGTGCCGCGTCCAGCATCGCGACGACCGCCGCCTTGTTGTCGGCACCGAGGATGGTTTCGCCCGCGTTCCGGACGACGCCGTCCTCGACGACCGGCTCGAGCGGCCCCTGCGGCGGCACCGTGTCGAGGTGCGCGCAGAGGAAGAGCGGCGTGCCGCCGTTCGCGCGTCCGGGCAGCCGGCAGAGGAGATTGCCAGCGTTCGAGCCGATTCGCGCCCCGGTGTCGTCTTCCTCGACCTCGAGCCCGAGTTCGCGCAAGTACGCGGTCACCCGGTCGGCAACGAGCCGCTCGTCGCCCGGCGGGCTAGGCAGCGCGGCGAGCTCGAGGAAGAGGTCGAGAGCCTCAGACACGAGCCGATCCTAGGCGATCGATTGCTTGATCAGCGTTTCTGCGGCGGAAGCACTTGCAGGAGGAAGTTCAGCACGAGCCGAGTCAGCGGTTGCGCCGTCGGTTCGCCTGGGCGGAGCATGTCCGTGCCGTGCCGGTCTCCCGAGAAGATCTCGAGGCGCTTCGGTTTCTTGGCCCACCGGTACCATTCCCGGGCCGCGTCGGCGCCGCCGTAGCCGTCACCCGCGGACGAGATGAAGAGCTTGGCCCCGTCGAGGCGGTTGAGCTGTTTGCGCGAGAAGTCGTAACCGCTGGCGTGGTTGACGCCGCCGATCTCGATCAAAGCGTCCGCGTCCACGCTCGGCCACCGGATAGTCGGTCGAGCGGTCACAGCGGGATGCCTCGTCGAGGTCGTACTCCGTATGCCGGAGGTCGACGTCCGGCCCGAGGAGCGCCCAGTGGGCGGCCCGGAACTCGGTTCGTAGCGTCACGGCGTTGCCGACGTCCGAGAGCGCTGCGACCGACCCATCCAGTTCCCGCTACCCAGCCACGGCGATCTTGCTCAGGAACGAGTCGACGAACGCGCGGGCCCGCGTTCCCGATGCGCCCTGGAGCAGCGACGTGCCGTGACTCGCGCCGGGCACGACCAATACGGCTTTGTCCCTGGTCGCGGCTGCCCTGGTCATCGCCCGCGCATCCGCTGCGAAGGCGGGATCGCGGGCCGCTGCGGCGAAGCGGACCGGGACGGAGAGGCGCTTCGCCGCGGCGAGCGCATCCATCCCGCGGAAAGCAGCCGCACCCGACAGCGACACCACGCCGTCGATTCGGTTACCCCGATTCGCGGCGGCGACCACCGCCGCGGTTCCGCCCATCGACGAGCCGATCGCGACGACGCGGACAGCTCCACGCCGGCGGAGCTCGAAGCCCGCTCCCGCCACGTCGGCCGGCAGGCGCAATGCCTTCACGCCAGTGGGACGCGGTGAGGACCCGAAGCCGCGGAAGTCGATCGCCAGCACGCGGTACCCGGCGAGAGCGAACCGCTCGGCATCGTCGTGCCATTCGCAAAGGTCGCTGAAGTTCTGGTGGCCGAGCACCACGCCGAGGGTGCCGTTGCGACCGAAGAGCAGACCGCGCAGCGGCGCTCCGTCCGTGGCTCGAAACGCGATCGCTGTTGCGTCGTCACCGGGCTGAAGGCAATACGGCGCGGTCGCGCGTGGCTCGGCGGCGGACGACGCGGCGGCCAGAGCCAGCACGCAGAACGCGGCAAGGGCGGTGAGCTTCATAGGTTGCTCCTTCTGAGGGTCTCGAGGGTTTCGTCGCACCAGACGAGCGTCGAGCGGGCACGGATCAGGGCGTAACGCAGCGCAATCAAATCGACCGCATCGCCCTCGCCTACGGCCTCGCGCTCCTGTGCTTCCCACTCCCCGAGCAGCCGCTCGACGTGCTGCCGGTATGCCTCGACCTGTGCGATCGCGGCTCCGGGAGCCGCATATCGGGAGAAGAACAGCTTGAGCAGGAATGGATCGCGGGCCTGGCGAAGCTCGAGCGCCGGATCCGAGGCCCAGGCTTCGAGCACTGCGCGACCAGACCCTGTTAGCCGGTAGAGCGCTTTACTCGGCCCGCGCTCCTTCACCTCTCGACCCGCAACGAGACCGGCGGTCTCTAGCCGGCCGAGAACGTTGTAGAGCCCGCTCTTCGCTGGCGCCCACATGTACCCGATGCTGCGCTCGATCGTCCTCAACAGGTCGTAGCCCGATTGCTCCTCGCGGTTCGCGAGCAGACCCAGCACGGCGTACTCCGTATTCGAACTTCGTCCGCTCTGGACTAGTGCGCACTGGACGAGTACAGACGCCCACTCCTCCAGGGCGCGCATCTTTGGACTGACTCCAGTCCTAGCCGGCGGCGCGCAGCTCGACCGCGCCACGCGCGTGCGAGCGGGCCAGAGCGGCGCCGACGAACTCGCGGAAGAGCGGCGCGGGTCGCGTCGGCCGCGACTTGAACTCCGGGTGGAACTGGCTCGCGACGAACCAGGGGTGATCCGGGAGCTCGATGATCTCGACCAGCCGGCCTTCCTGGAAGGTGCCCGAGACGACGAGGCCGTGCTCGATCAGGGTCGGCCGGTAGTGGTTGTTCACCTCGTAGCGGTGCCGGTGGCGCTCGTGCACGACGGCCTCGCCGTAGGCCTCGCGCGTCCGCGTCTCGTCGACGACCTCGACCGCCTGGGCGCCGAGCCGCATCGTGCCGCCGAGATCCTCGATCTCCTTCTGTTCGGGCAGCAGGTCGATCACCGGGTACGGCGTCTCCGGATCCATCTCCGTCGAGTTGGCGCCCTCGAGCCCGCAGACGTGGCGCGCGAACTCGGAGACGGCGACGTGCATCCCGAGGCAGATCCCGAGGTACGGGATCCCGCGCTCGCGCGCGACCTGGCAGGCGAGAATCTTGCCCTCCCAGCCCCGCGAGCCGAAACCGCCGGGCACGAGGACGCCGTCGACCTCGTCGAGCAGGTCGGCCGCCTCCTCGTAGGACATGTTCTCGGCGTCGACCCACTGCACTCGCACCGAGCAGCCCTGGTGGACACCCGCGTGCTTGAGCGCCTCGTGCACCGACAGATAGGCGTCGTGCAACTTCACGTACTTGCCGACCAAAGCGATCGTGACCTCGCTCCGCCGATCGGTCCGATCGATCTGGCCGATCCGGTCGATCAGCTCCTGCCACTCGCCGAGCACGGCAGGCGGCGTCACGAGCCCGAGCTGCTCGCAGACGAGCGTGTCGAGCCCCTCCGCCTGGAGCACGGCCGGGACGAGGTAGACATCCGCCACGTCCGGGCAAGCGACCACCGAGGCAACGTCGACGTCGGCGAAGAGGGCGATCTTGTCCTTGATCCCCTGGTCGAGCTCCTCGTGCGAGCGGCAGACGATCACGTCGGGGTGGATTCCGATCCGGCGCAGCTCGTTGACCGAATGCTGCGTCGGCTTCGTCTTCAACTCGCCCGCGGCCTCGATGTACGGAACGAGCGTGCAATGAAGGTAGAGGACGTTCTCGGGGCCGACCTCGCGCCGGAACTGGCGGATCGCCTCGAGGAACGGGAGCGACTCGATGTCGCCGACGGTGCCGCCGATCTCGCTGATCACGACGTCGGCCGGCGAGGCCTTCGCGGCACGCTTGATCCTGGCCTTGATCTCGTTCGTGATGTGCGGGATCACCTGGACGGTCGCGCCCAGGAACTCGCCCTTTCGCTCCTTCCGCAGCACCGCCTCCCAGATCGCGCCGGCGCTGTGGCTCGCGTTCCGCGACATGTTCTCGTCGACGAAGCGCTCGTAGTGGCCGATGTCGAGGTCGGTCTCGGCGCCGTCCTCAGTGACGAACACCTCACCGTGCTGGAACGGGCTCATCGTCCCAGGATCGACGTTCAGGTACGGGTCGAACTTCTGGGCCTGCACCCGGAGCCCACGCGCCTTCAGAAGGCGACCGAGCGAGGCGGCGACTATCCCCTTGCCGAGCGCGGAGACGACCCCGCCTGTGACGAAGACGTACTTGGTGCCGGCCGCCGGTGACTCGCTCATACGGGTTGCCTGCCGAGCGCGTCGAGCTCGCGAAACGGCGACGCCGCCTCGATCAGCAGCCCGAGGGAGCGTCTCTCCCCGAGGAGGGTAAGGCCCACGAGCGCCGCGATCGCGCTCCAGCGCTGCCTCCGTGAAAACCGTTCCACGGAACCGAAACCTAGCACGGCGCCGAGCGCGTTCGAGCCGGAGTCGCCGAGCATCGCCATCTCGCGAAGATCGTAGGGAGCCAGCAGGACGGCGGTCGCGGCGGCCCGGCGAGAGGTGCCGTTCAGCACGAGCGAGCCGAGCGCGAACGCTTTCAGCGCCCGGCCGGGCCGCGTGTCGAGCTGGTTGACGACGTTGGCGGACAGCGACACGAGCAGCGCGGCCGAGAGCGAACGCGTCCTCAGGAACGCATAGGCGGGGATCCCGACGAGCTTGAGGACGCCAGTCGTGCGACCGGAGCGGAGATGCGCCCGAAAGCCCCGCTCCTCTCCGCTCCAGAGGTCGTCGGCGAGCCCGAGCAGGGCGATCGGCGCGACGAGGGGCTCGGCAAGGCCGACGATCCAGCCGACGAGCGGCAGCCGCAGCCCGCGATGGTTCGTCGCCTGCGGGCCGAACGCCAGCAGGACGTCTCGGAGCTGGCGCGCCCGGTGGACGAAGCCGGCGACGTCGCGGACGGTGGCGCGGTGCTCGAGCTCGAGGTCGACCTCGCGGAGCTCGAGCCCGGCGCGAAGAGCGTCTACCGTCATCCGCGCCTCGACGCCGAAGCCCGCCGCGACGGGAAAGCAGGCAGCCCGCGTCTCGGCCGAGAGAAGGCGCTGGCCCGAGAGCGGCTCGCGCGTCGCAACCCCGGTCACGAGCTCGATCAGCCGTCGCGCCGTCGCTTTCGCCAGCCCGAAGCCACCTCCCTGCCGGCGCACGAAAGCTGCGACCACGAGATCGCCGTGGGCAGCCACGAGCGGGGTGAGGTCGCCGCGGAGATCCGCGTCACACAGGAGCAGCCGTCCCGGCGGCGCTGTCCGCTCGGCGAGGGTCAGCGCCTGGCCTTTGCCCCGGTGCGGCAGCCGCAGGACGTGGGCGCCGGCGCTCGCGGCGACGTGCGCAGTCGAATCGCGCGAGCCGTCGTCGGCAACGATCATCTCCACGCCGGGAAACAGCCTCGCCAACTCCGCGATCGTCGCTCCGATTCGCGCCTCCTCGTCGCACGCCGCGATCAGGATCGTCAGGCGCGAGTCACCCACCCGCGCCGGCGACCGGAAGCGGCTCGATCTCAGGCAGGATCCCGTCCTCGGCGGTGTCCCGGATCCCGTAGTCGCCGGGCTCGGCGCCCGCGAGAAGCAGGATCAGCGCGAGCCCGCCGAGCGGCGTGTCGATCCCGTCGACCGTCGAGAGCCCGTTGCGCTGGAAGGCGGGAATCGCGCTCTGGAGGACGCGCGAGAGCTCGGCGCCGACCACCGGCTCGCCGGTCCCTGCGAGGCCGCCGTAGAGGCCGGCGAGGAAACGAGCCGTGTCGCCCTGCTGCGGCTCGGCCTGGCGGATCACGACGAGCGCGTCCGCGGGCGTGTCGAAGTCGCCCTCGCGCTGGCCGACGAGATCGGGCGTGAGGAGATCCCAGAGCGGAGTCTCGCCGCCGTCCACCAGCTCGCGGCCGAGGTCGCGGCCGAGGTTGTCGAGCTCGTCCTCGCCCACGTAGCCGCCGAACTCCTCCTGCGAGCCGAGCGTGCGTTCGAGCTCTTCGGTTATCACCGGGACGTTGATGGCCCGCATGCGGATGAGGTCGCCGCCGCTGCGGTTCAACGCGCGCCGCACCCATTCGAGCGTGGTATCGACCGAGCCCACGACGAGCACCGCCACGCCCGCGCCCTCGAGCCGCTGATCCGCGAGCACCGGATAGGCGCTCTCGACGAACGCCTGCGCGGCCGCCTGACGCCGCTCGAGGTCGCCCGCGCGCTCTTCGGCAGCGTCGACCCGGCCGTCGAGCTCGGCAATCCGGCGGTTGAAGCTGTCGCGTTGCGCATCGTCGACGAAGCCACGGCCGGAGATCCCGACGCCCGCGAGGATCCCGATCACGAGCGCGAGGAAGACCGCCGCGAGCGAGATCGCGTGATAGCGGAAGTCGAGCACGACCGCAGTCTCGCAGAGCTCAAAGACCCAACAGGCGATCGGCCAGGCCGGTGAAGACGCTGCGCAGGGCGGGGGACGCGGCGATCGCGACGACGATTCCTGCGAGCCCGGCTACGACGAGCGCGACGAGCGGCCACACGCCGACGCGGCGGCTGACGAGCTGGGAGACGCCCTTCGCGTCGACGAGGATCTCCCCCACCTTCAGCCGCGTCACGAAGGTGGACGACATTCCGGCCCGGTTGCGCTCGAGGAACTCGACGAGGTTGAAATGGGTGCCGACGGCGACGATCAGCTCGGCGCCCTTCTCCTGCGCGAGCAGGAGCGCGATGTCCTCCGATATCCCCGGCGCAGAGATCGTGGCGAACGGGATGCCAAGGCGCCGCAGCCGCTCCTCGCCGGGCGCATGGCCCTCGCGGTAGGCATGCACGAGCACATCGGCGCCCGAGCGAAGCGCCTCGTCGGAGACCGAGTCCATGTCACCGACGATCACGTCCGGCCGCCAGCCCTCCTCGAGCAGGGCCTCCGCGCCGCCGTCCACAGCGACGAGAACGGGCCGGAAGTCGCGGACGTAGGAGCGGACGATGCGCAGGTCGCGCTTGTGTCCGGGCCCGCGGGCGACGACGAGCGCGTGCCGGCCGCGGAAGCTCGTCGCGAGTTGCGGGAAGTCGAGCCCCTCGGTGAGTAGCTCGCCCTCCTCCCGCAGGTAGCGCATCGTGTTGTCGGCGAAGTCGCGCAGCGCATCGGTGACACGCCCCTGCTGCTCGGCGAGCGCCGCGACGAGCGCTCGCTCCTCCATCGCGCGGCCGTTGACGAGGCAGGTGTTCTTCTTGAACACGCTGGCACCGCGGATCGTGATCCGGTCACCGTCGGAGAGCTCGTCGAAGAGCTCGGCTCCGGGCGCATCGATCAGGCGAACGCCGCCTCGGACGAGGAGGAGCGGGCCGGGATTCGGAAAACGACCGCTCTGCGACTCGGCCACGTTGACGACGACGCGGATCCCGGACTCGACGAGCTCCTCGGCAGAGACGCGGTCGAGATCGGTGTGGTCGATGATCGCGATGTCCTGCGGGGTCAGCCGCGGCGTCAGCTCCTTCGTGCGGCGACCGAGGCGGGCAACGCCGCTGTGCTCGACCAGGCTCATTGCAGGGCGGAAAGGAACTCGCGCCCGCCGAGCATCCGTTCGAGCTCCTCGCGCCGCTCGGCCTCGTCCAGCTCCTCGATCCGCGTATGGGTCGGGTCGCCGGGCACCTTCTCGACGCGGAAGTGGCGGTCCGCGACGCTTGCGATCTGCGGGAGATGGGTGATCGTGATCACCTGAGCGCGCTCCGAGAGCCGCCTCAGGGTCTCCGCGACCGCGTGGGCGGTCGTGCCGCCAATCCCGGCGTCGATCTCGTCGAAGACGAGCGTCTCGCCACCTCCGACCGCGGCGATCGCGAGCGCGACGCGCGAGAGCTCGCCGCCCGAGGCGGTCTCGGCGATGGGGCCGAAGGGCAGGCCGGCGTTCGGCCGGATCAGGAAGACTGCCTCGTCGCAGCCGCTTGCACCCTGCTCGCGCTCGCGTAGCTCGACCCGGAACTCGCCCTCGCCCATGCCGACGCCGCGGAGCTCCTCGGCGACGGCCGCGGCGAAGGGCACGGCGGCGGTGGCGCGGGCCTCGCGAAGCTCGCCAGTGAGCCGGGCAACGCCCGCCTCGGCGAGCGAGAGCGCCTCGGCCGCGGCGATGGCCGGGTCGAGGCCGCCTGCGCGCGCCGCCAGCTCCGATCGGGCTCCGGTCGCGCGCTCGAGCAGCTCCTCGTACGTGCCGGCTCGAAAGCGCCGCTTCGCGTCGGCGATCCGCTCGAGCTCCTCTTCCACCCGCTCGACGCGGCCCGGGTCCGCCTCGAGTGAGGCGAGGAAGCCGCGGAGATCCGAGCCGAGCTCGTGCAGCCGCAGCGCGAGGTCGCGCAGCTCCCGTCCCGCGCGCTCGAGCTCCGGCGCGAGCCGCTCGAGCGGCGCGATCGCGCGCTCGGCGACGCCCGTAAGCGAGGCGGCGCCCTCACCGTCGTCCGGGGCAAGCGCCTCCGCCGCGGCGTTCGTCGCCTCCACGAGCTCCGTGGCATGGCGCAGCCGCTCGCGCTCGGCGCGCAATGCGGACTCGGCTTCGGGGTCGAGCCCCTCGACGGCCTCGACAAGCGCCTCGAGCTCTGCGATCCGTGCCTCCTCGGCAGCGGCATCGCGGGTGAGCTCGTCGTGGCGCCGGCGGGCGGCGGCAACCTCGCGCCACGCCACCCGCAGCTCCCACCGGCGGCGGAGCTGCTCTTCGCCCGCATACGAGTCGAGCACGTCGAGCTGGTACGAGGGCCGCGCGAGCCGACGCTGCTCGAACTGGCCCGACATCGCGAGCAGCCGCTCGGTCGCCGCCGCGAGGTCCTCGCGCGCGACCGCCCGCCCCCAGGCGTACGCGCGCGTCCGCCCGTCGGCGAAGACACGGCGCGCGAGGACAAGGCCGGGCTCGTCTTCCGGCGCAAGGCCGGCGAGCGCCTCGAGCTCGTCGTCGTCGAAGAATCCCTCGGGCACCTCGAACTCCGCCTCGACATAGGCCTCCCGCGCGCCGGCACCCACCGCGCCCGCGTCCCCTTTCGCGCCGAGCAGAAGCCCGAATGCCTGGGCCAGGATCGTCTTGCCGGCCCCCGTCTCGCCCGTGATCGCGTTCAGCCCCGGCGCAGGCGCGAGCTCCGCGTCGCGGATCAGGACGAGGTTCTCGATGCGGAGGCTGCGAAGCACCGAACTAGGAAGCGAAGGTACGGCTGTAGCGGCTGAAGAATGTCGCCTCCGGAAGGGTGGCGAGGAGCGAGCGCTGCTCGCCGATCCGGGCGATCACGCGGCCGCCGGGCGGAAGGTCGACGACGCGGTGTCCGTCGACGAGCGCCGTCGCGCCGAGGTCGGCGGTCCGGTTCCAGACGATCACGTCGCGGCCGCGCGGAACGACGAGCGGCCGGGCGTTCAGCGAATGTGGGGCGATGAACGTCACCGCCATCGCGTCGAGCCCCCACACGAGCACCGGGCCGCCGTTCGAGAAGTTGTAGCCCGTCGATCCCGGGGGAGTCGCACAGACGACTCCGTCGCACGCGAGTCGTCCGAGCTTCTCGTCTCCAACAGCCCATTCGAGCTGGATCATCCGCCCGACGACGGCGCTCGCGACCACGAGATCGTTGACCGCGACCCGCCGCTCCTCCCCCACCTCGACTTCGAGCGTCGGCAGCTCCACGACCTTGTATTCGCCGGCAAAGATCCGGGTGAGCCCCGACTCGAGCTCGCCTCGCGGAATCGAGGAGAGGAAGCCGACCCGACCGAAGTTGACGCCGATCACCGGCACCGCCGTACCGAGGAAACGGGCGAGGGCGCGGAGCATCGTGCCGTCGCCGCCGAGCACGACGGCGACGTCGACCTCCTCGTTGCCGTCGTCGGCGGCCGGGAGCGCATGCTTTGCAGCCTCGTCCTCGTCGAGCACCAGCTCGACCCCGGCCTCGCGCGCGACCGTCGCGAGCCGGGCAAGCGCCGGCCCGATCGTCTGCGGCTTGCCGTGGGTGAGCACGACCGCGCGGCGGATCTGTCTAGCCAACTGCGGTGTCGATCCGGTCGTCGATGTCATCGAGGAGCACGGCCTCGTCGCGGTGGATGAAGTGGACGAAGAACTCGCGGTTGCCCTTCGGGCCGGGCAAGCCTGAGTCTACGACGCCGACGGCCGTCGCCCCCCAGCCGAGCGCGGCGTCGATCACCTCGCGCAGGACTCGCCGCCGCACCGCCGGATCGCGTACCACGCCGCCCTGGGGAACGTCCGCGCGGCCGGCCTCGAACTGCGGCTTCACGAGCACGAGCGCGTCCCACTCGTCGTCGAGCAGGCGCAGCGCGGGCGGAAGCACGAGCCTGACGCTGATGAAGGACACGTCGCAGACGAGCAGATCGGGGCGGAACGGCAGCTCGGTCAACTCGCGCGCGTTCGTCCGCTCGAGCACGATCACACGCGGGTCGTCGCGGAGCTTCGGGTGGAGCTGACCGTAGCCGACGTCGACCGCGATCACCCTTGCCGCGCCGTTCTGGAGCAGGCAGTCCGTGAAGCCCCCCGTCGAGGCGCCGAGGTCGATCGCGTCGCGGTCGTCGAGCTCGACGTGGAGCTGCGCCAGCGCGTTCGCGAGCTTCTCGCCGCCGCGCGAGACGAAGCGCGCCGGCCGCTCGACCTCCAGCTCGGCATCCTCGTCGACCTGGTGCCCGGGCTTGTCATGGCCACGAACGAGGCCGGCGAGCACGAGCGCCTGCGCCTGCGCGCGGCTCTCCGCGTGTCCGCGCTCGACGAGCAGGACATCGAGTCGCTTCTTCATCGTGCAAGGGTAGTCCGCGCACCTGTTACACCTCTGTCATGGAATTGCACGGAGATCGCGTCGTCCTGCGGCCGCTCGCTGAGGAGTACGTCGCGGCGCTCGCTGAGATCGGGAGCGAGCCGGAGGTGGCGCGCTGGTGGGCCGGAATCGACGAGCCGTACCTCCTCGAGGAGCTGGCGGCCGGGCTGAGCTTCGCGATCGTCTCGGAAGGCGAGGTCGCGGGAATGATCCAGCTCTACGAGGAGCTGGACGAGGAGTTCCGGCACGCGGGGATGGATCTCTTCCTCGGCACGCAGTTCCAGGATCGCGGGCTCGGCACCGATGCCGTGCGGACGATGGCCCGCTACCTCGTGCGCGAGCGCGGCCACCACCGGCTGATCATCGATCCGGCCGCCGACAACGAGCGTGCGATCCGCTGCTACGAGAAGATCGGCTTCCGCCGCGTCGGGATTATGCGCGAGTACTGGCTCGACCCGGACGGCGTCCGGCGCGACGGATTGCTGCTCGATCTGCTCGCGTCCGAGCTCGCCTAGCCGAGGCCGCCGGCGAGCGCGGCAGCGAGGTTCCGGCCCGCCGCCCCCGCCGGGATCGAGCGTCGGATTGTAGATCGTGATCTCGACGCCGACGACGCGCCCCGTGGCCATCGCGGTCCGCAACACGGCGGTGAGCTCAGCCGCGTCGAGGCCCCCGGGCTGCCGGTAGTCGACCGCCGGCATCACGGCGTCGTCGAGGACGTCGGCGTCGACATGGATCCAGTAGCTCTCTGGACCGTCGGAACGCATGAGGTGCGCGATCGCATCCTGCGCGGCCTGTTCGTGGCCTCGAGAGCGGACCGTAGGCAGGTCGAGTCCGAGCAGCTCCGCGGGCAGCGGCTGGCTACCGTCCCGGGCGCTCTCGTCGCCGTCGCGGAAGCCGAATGCGACGGCATCCTCAGAACGGATCAGGGCGCCACTCCAGCCGGGAAGCAGGGCGGGCCCGTGACCGGTGACGAGTGCGAGATCCATCGACGCGGCCTCTCCTGTCGGCTCCGCGGCGGGCTGGTAGAAGTCGGCGTGTGGCCGTCGAGAAAGAGCAACCCGAAGCGGCCACGGCGGCGTAGGGCCAGCGCATTGCCGAGCAGGATGCTGCAGTCGCCGCCCAGCACGAGCGGAGCGCGGCCGATGTCGAGCTGCTCGCCGACGGCGTCGGCCAGCCCCGCTGCGAACTGCGCAACCTCCGGAGCGTGAAGCACTCCAGACGCGGGATCCCGGAGGAAGGTCTTCGCCGGCACCTCGAGCGTGGCGGCCACCGAAGCGTCAAGCGCGTCGAGCAACCCAGCGTCCTCAGCGCGCGCGGGAGCAGCTCGACGCCAACTGCTCGCAGCCCGAGCCCCGACGGCGCCTCGACAACCGCCCATGCCGTCACCTGGATCCCCCGTCACCGAGACCGCGCACCTCCGCAGTATCGCGGGGCTTTCGACGCGCGACCCGCTAAGACCTACCGCCCGTACGTACCGGCCGTACGTACCCCCCAGGGACACCCCGGGTGTCCCTACCGAAACGCTATCGAGGAAATCGTCACGGATGTGTGACGACTTCGTTCCGAAAGCGAAACGATCTCAGGCGGTGCGTGAGGCGAGACCCGCGACGAGCTCGACGAGCACGGACGTGTCTGCCGGGACGGCATCGAGGCGCTCCTGTGCCCGGCTCGCCGCCTCATCGGCGAGCGTGCGGGCGCCGTCGACGCCGTGGCTCGCCGCGTAGCCGTCGCCGTCGAGCACGTCGTCCACGATCTGGAAGAGCAGGCCGAGCTCGTCGCCGAACGCGCGCCAGGGCTGCTGTTCCCGCTCAGGTACCTCTGCCGCCCAGAGCGCGACGCCGACAGAGGCGGAGAAGAGCGAGCCCGTCTTCAGGCGGTGCAGCTCCGCGAGATCGCTGCCAGAGCCGGTTACGTCGAGATATTGGCCGGCGATCATTCCGAGCGTCGCCTTTGCGAGCTCCCGCCCCACCGCGGGTGTCGGATAGGAGAGCGCGAGCCGGAACGCTTCCGCGAGCAGCGCGTCGCCGGCGAGCAGCGCGGCCGCCTCGCCGAAGGCAACGTGCGCGCTCGGGCGGCCGCGCCGCTCGTCATCGTCGTCGAGCGCAGGGAGGTCGTCGTGGACGAGCGAGAACGTGTGCACGAGCTCGATCGCGGCTGCCGCGGGCAGGCACAGCTCCGGCTCGGCCCCCGCCGCCTCGCCGACCGCGAGGCAGAGCACCGGCCTGATCCGCTTCCCGCCCGACTCGAGCGGATAGCGAACGGCGTCCTCGAGCCCACCGAGCTCGGGTGACAATGCGAGCTCGCCGAGATAGTCCTCGACGAGAGCGCGGAGGTCGTCAGGGCTGTGGAGGCGCATCCGCCCGTGCCCGCGCCTTCGCGAGCTCGCTCTCGACTTGCTTGGCGAGCTCCGCGAGCTCTCCGAGGACGTCGACCGCAGCTTCCGCGTTCTCCGCCGCCGCCAGGCGCTCCAGCTCCTCGCGCGTCGCCTTCAGCCGCTCGAGCAGCTCCTCGGCCCTCCCGAGCGCCGCCTCGGTTTCGCTTCCCGCCGCTCCGGTGCCGGCACCTCCGCTTGCTGGCGGCTTCGTCGAGCCTACGCCGTTCATCCATCCACCTCCGTTTGTTCGCGGGCCACGCGGCCCAGGATCCCGTTCACGAGCCGCGCCGCGTCCTCGGACGCATAGCGCTTGGCCAGGACGACAGCCTCGTTCATCGCCACCTCCGGCGGCACGCTCTCGCGCTCGAGCTCGTGGATCCCGATCCGCAGGATGTTGCGCTCGAGCGTACCGAGCCGGTCGGCGGTCCAGCCCTCGGCGGCGTCTGTGATCTTGAGATCGAGCTCCTCCGCACGCGCCGCCACAGCCTCGGCGAGCTCGAGCGCGAACGCGTCCGGGATGCCGTCGTAGAGCGCCGTGAGCGGCTGGCCGGTCAGATCCCACTGATAGAGGAGGAAGAGTGCCGTCCGCCGCGCCTGGCGCCTTCCGACCGCTGCGCTCATACCCGCTCCGGCGACGGCAAAGCCGACACCTCCGCTACCGGCGGCTCCGTCGAGCCTACGCCGCTCATCCCCGCTCCGGCGCCGGCAAAGCCGACACCTCCGCTACCGGCGGCTCCGTCGAGCCTACGCCGCTCACCGGTCAAGCTCCTCGATCGCGACGTCGACGCCGTCCACCTCGAGCCCGGTCGAGGCCCGCAGCGCGTCCGTGACCGATTGTTGGACTGCAACACCGAGATCGGGCAACACCATGCCGTACCGCGCAACTAGCTCGACCGTTACGTGCGCGCTGGCGTCCTTCACGGTCACGTCGAGGCCACGCCGTGGCCGGCGGACGCGCGCCCCGCCCACGAGCTCCGCGGCGGCGACGACCAGCCCGGCGAGCGCCTCGCCGGAGATCCTGATCGAGCCGCCGGCACCGCCGATCGTGTGCCCGTCGTGCCTCATAGCGGTGAGAGCGCGGGCAGGTGCTCCTCCACGTCCGCGAGGAAACTGGTCGAGTAGTCGCCACTCCGAAACTCGGGCGAGCGCAGGACGTCGAGCGCGAGCGCGCGAGTCGTCGGGATCCCCTCCAGCTCGAGCTCCTCGAGCGCCCGGATCCCGCGGGCGATCGCGGCGTCGCGATCCTCGGCCCAGACGATCAGCTTCGCGATCAGCGAGTCGTAGTACGGTGAGATCGCAGAGCCCTCCTCGAGGAACGTGTCGATCCGCACCCCTGGCCCGAGCGGCGGTCGGAAGCGGGTGATCCGCCCCGGCGCCGGCGCAAAATCGCGCGACGGATCCTCGGCGTTCAGGCGGAACTCGAGCGCGTGTCCGCGACGGGGCGCACGCCCGGTCGCCGAGAGCGGCTCTCCCGACGCAATCCGGAGCTGCTCGCGCACGATGTCGATTCCGGTGATGAGCTCGCTGACGGGGTGCTCGACCTGAAGGCGCGCATTCAGCTCGATGAAGTGGAAGGCGCCGTCCGGGCCGAGCAGGAACTCGAACGTGCCGGCGTTCTCGTAGCCGATCGCGCGGCAGGCCCGCTCGGCCGCGGCTTCCATCTCCTCGCGGCGCTCAGGATCCAGCGCGGGTGAGGGCGACTCCTCAATCAGCTTCTGGTGGCGCCGCTGCACCGAGCATTCGCGCTCGCCCAGCGTGAGGACTCCGCCCTGCCGGTCGCAGAGCACCTGGATCTCGACGTGCCGGGCCGGGTCGATCGCCTTCTCGACGTAGAGCGAGCCTTCACCGAAGGCAGCCTCGGCCTCGAGCCGCGCGGTGGAGTAGGCGGCTTCGAGCTCGTCGGCCGCGCGGACGAGCCGCATGCCCTTGCCGCCGCCGCCTGCAGTCGCCTTCAGCAGCACCGGAAAGCCGAGCTCCTCGGCCGCCGCGCCGGCCTCGGCGAGCGTCGCTGCGCCTTGCGTACCGGGAACGAGCGGCACGCGTGCGGCACGCATCTCCTCTTTCGCACGGGCCTTGTCGCCCATCCGCTCCATCACCTCGGCGGTCGGCCCGACGAAGACGAGCTCGTTGTCGGCGCACGCGCGCACGAAATCGGGGTTCTCCGAGAGGAAGCCGTAGCCCGGGTGGATCGCCTCGCAGCCGGTCGTCTCGGCCGCCGCAATCACGGCCTGGATGCTGAGGTAGCTATGCGCAGCCGCCGGCGGGCCGATCCTGACCGCCTGGTCGGCGAGGCGGACGTGGAGCGAGTCCGCGTCGGCGGTCGAGTAGATCGCTACCGCCTCGACGTCGAGCTCGTGCAGCGCCCGGATGACGCGCACGGCGATCTCGCCGCGGTTTGCCACGAGGACCCGTTCGAACATCAGAGAACCGGTAGCGCGGCGATCGGCTCGAGCTCGAAGAGGAGCTGTCCGAACTCGACGGGCTGGCCGTTCTCGACATGGATCGCGGTCACGCGGCCGCCACTCTCCGCTTTCAGCTCGTTGAAGAGCTTCATCGCCTCGAGCAGACAGAGGACCTGCCCGGTAGCGACGACGTCGCCTACCTCGACGAACGGTGGCGAGCCGGGTTCGGGCGAGCGGTAGAAGACGCCGACCATTGGCGATTCGACGCGCGATACCCAGAGCTCGGCCGCGGAAACGATCGGAAGCTCGCCGGGCTCCTCCTCGGCGAGCGGCGCGACGAGCTGCAACGGCGCCGGCGCGTCGGCCCGGCGCACCGAGACCCGCATCCCGTCGTCCTCGATCTCGACCTCGGCAACGCCGCTCTCCTGCACGATCCGGACGAGCTCGCGGATCCGCTCGGCCCGCGTCTGGTCGACGCCGGCCGCCAGCGAATCGTCGCGCGAGTGGCGAGCGCGGATCGAATGGAGCAACGCCTCGGCCTCGTCGCCGAAGAGAGCGATCAGGACGAGCTCCTCCTCGCTCGCGGCAAGGCCCTCGGCTTCCGCGCGGACGTCCTCGGCGCTCGGCGGATCCTCGTCGAGCGGCAGCCCGTCCGAGAGGAGCGCCACCGCGCGGGCGACCGTCGGGTCGATCTCGCTCGGCGTCTTGCCGTACCGCCCCTGGACGAGCGAGCGGAACTCGTCGACGACGGTTCCGTAGCGGCGTGCCGAGAGGACGTGGATCAGCGCCTGCGAGGCGAGGATCTGTCCAATCGGAGCCGCGAGCGGCGGCCAGCCGGCCTCGCGGCGGATCAGCGTCAGCTCGTCCAGCACCTCGAGCAGACGGTCGTCGGCAGCGTGGGAGCGGAGCTGTCCGTCGAGCGCGGCGACGAGCCCGGCCGGGAGGTCGTACTCTGCCGCGCGAACGGCGAGGCGCGGCACGAGCGGTGCGATCGGGGCATCCTCAAGGTGCTCGTCGACGAGATCCGAGGCCCCCCAGAGCTTGCCCACATCGACACCCGTGTCCATCCCCCTTCCGGCGAGCGCCGAGGCGAGCGACTCGCCGGCGACCCGGTGTAGCGAGAGCGCGAGCGGATAGAGCGCGCACGCGATCAGATCGGCGCCGGCGCGCGCCGCTTCGAGCGAGTCGGCGAGTCCGGTGCCGGCGGCTCCCTGACAGTAGAAGCCCACGGGCAATCCGGAGGCATCGGCGATCTGAGCGACGAGCTCGCCGCTCTGGTGCGGCTCGAGTCCCCCGGTGGGATCGTGGATCAGAGCCCGGTTCGCGCCGAGCTCGCCCAGCTCCTTTGCCTGCTCGACCAAAGCGTCGCCGGCCCCCGTCTGGCCCGGGCTGTAGACGAGGCCCGCATGGAATTCCTTGCCGGCGCCGACAATCGCCTCGCCCGCCTCGCGCAGGTTGGAGACATCGTTGAGCGGATCGTGAAGACGGAAGACGTCGATCCCGTTCTCCGCCGCCGAGGCGACGAAGCGACGGACGAAGTCGGCCCCGACGGGACGCGACCCGACGAGGAAACGCCCGCGGAGCGCGAGCCCGAGCGGCGTCGTCGTCCGCGATTTCAGCGCTCGGATCCGCTCCCACGGGCTCTCCACTCCGCGTCGCACCGCCGAGTCGAAAACGCCACCGCCTGAGACCTCGAGGCACGCGAACCCGGCCGTGTCGAGCACCTCGGCGAGCGCGAGCAGATCGGCGGTCGGCATCCTCCCCGCAAGCGGCTCCTGCGAGAGCAGGCGGATGGTGGTGTCGACGAGGCGCGGCACGTGGTAGACCCTAGCGAGTGAGGGAAGCGGTCGAAGCCGCCGTCGCGGTCGCTCGCGGACTCGGCCTGAAGGTGGAGGAACCACGCGTCCTCCGGGATCTGACGAACGTGCTCGTCCACCTTGTTCCCACGCCTGTGGTCGCTCGCGTGCCCGTTACGTTCGCCCGGCTGCGATGCCGCTCGTGGGCCGAGCATCGTCACACTCTGGGAGTTCGCTGATCCCTGTGCATGCGCGCTTCCTCGCCGCCTGGACGTGTGCGCTCGCCGGCGATTCGACCGTACGCGCAGGAGCGGATCGAGGGGGTCGAGGGGTTCGAGCTCTAGCGTCGTCTGTGCAGGATTTTATGCTTCGCGAAACACTATCGGTCGCAGAGACGGACGCAGAGACGGTTACAGAGACGGACGCAGAGACGGACGCAGAGACGGTTACAGAGACGGACGCAGAGACGAGGGGTCTAATCGGGACAGGTATGCGGTCGAGGCACGCTTGATGCGTCAGGCGCGGCTGATGTAGCGGCCTTCGCGGGGGTCGACCTTGATCCGGTCGCCCCGGTTCACGAAGAGCGGTACGTGGACGACGGCGCCCGTCTCGAGCGTCGCCGGCTTCGTCACGTTGGAGACGGTGTCGCCCTTGACTCCCGGCTCGGTCTCGGTGACCGCGAGCTCGATCGACGACGGCAGTTGGATCCCGCTCGGCTTCCCGCCGACGAAAAGGAGCTGCACCGGCGTCGACGGCTGCATGTACGGCAGCTCGGCCTCGAGCGAGGCATGCGGCATCGACATCTGCTCGTAGGTCGTCTCGTCCATGAAGACGACCTCGTCGCCCGAGTCGTAGAGGTATTGCATGTTCTTCGTCTCGGTGAAAACCCGCGCGAACTTCTCGCCCGCGCGAAAGGTCTTGTCGACGACCGAGCCGGAGTCAATGCTCCGCACCTTCGTGCGGACGAAGGCGCCACCTTTACCCGGCTTCACGTGCTGGAACTCGAGGATCCGCCAGACCGAGCCCTCGATCTCGACGTGCATGCCGTTCTTGAACTCGTTCGTGGAGACGACGTCGGCCATGAGCGCGCGCCAGTCTAGAGCCTCTAACACAATGACGCCTCGTCGACGGGGTGCGATGTGTGGCGCGAGGCAAGGCCGCAAGGAGCACGCATATGAGACATATGGGTGCGACTGAGGACGCCGCATCGTGCCGCCCAGCGCGCACCGGCGGCACAGGGCTTTGTTGTCTTAGAGGCTGTTAGCTGACGGTGACGAGCTTCTTGCCGGCCTGGGTCAGCCGCTCGCGGCCGTCGTCCGTGATCAGCACCATGTCCTCGATCCGCACGCCGGCGAGGTCCGGGAGGTAGATCCCGGGCTCGCAGCTCAGCACGTTGCCGGCCTCGAGCGAGTCGGTCGACTCGGGCCTCGCGGTCGGCGCCTCGTGCACCTCGAGCCCGATCCCGTGTCCGAGGCCGTGCCCGAACTCCTCGCCCCAGCCGGCTGCGGCGATAACTTCACGCGCTGCGGTATCGGCGTCGCGTCCGCTCGCGCCCGGTTCCATCGCCTCCAGCCCCGCGAGCTGTGCCTCGAGGCAGACCGCGTACGCGCGCGCGAGTTCGTCCGGGAGATCCCCGGTGGCGAAGGTTCGCGTGCAGTCGGAGGCATAGCCGTCGACGCGGCAACCGGCATCGACGATCACGAGCGTGTTTGCGGGCACCTTCACGTCGCGGTTGTCGGAGTGCGGGCTTGCGCCGTTGTCGGCAGCCGCGACCATCGTGTCGAAGGAGAGCTCGGAGGAGCCGTGCTCGTTGAAGAGCTCGCGCACCCGCCACGCGAGCTCGAACTCGGTGCGGCCGACGAAGCGCTCCTCGGCGAGAGCGCCGAAGACGTCGTCCGAGATCGCCGCGGCCTGCTTCAGGCTCTCGAGCTCTGCCGCCTCTTTGATCGCGCGTAGGCGCTCGACGAGCCCGGAGGTCGGCTTCGCATCGACGCCGCCGCCCGTCAGCGTCTCGAGCGACGCCACGCTGAGGACGTGCGGTTCGATTCCGATCGTCCGTCCCGCGAGTCGTGTCGCCAGATCGCCGATCAAAGCGCGCGCCGTCTCCTCGAAGCGAACCCCCTCCAGCGTCCGCGCCTTCTTCGCGTAGCGAAAGTCGGTGAAGAGGATCGCCTCGCCGTCCGGATCGACGAGCAGAGCGGCGTTCGAGCTCGCAAGCCCGGTCAGGTAGCGGACGTTGACGCCACTCGTCACGAGCAACGGCACCTCGAGCAGCGCTGCGAGCCGCTCGATCCGGCTGATCCCCGCTCCGGTGCCAGCAGAGCCGGCACCTCCGCTCATGGGCGGCTCCGTCGAGCCTACGCCGCTCACTGGGTCTTCTCCGGCCGGGACTCCTCCTGCCGCGCTTCCTCCGCCTTGGCGTTCTCCGCCAGGAAGGCGAGCGCCTCTCGATAACCGTCCGGACCCTTGCCGTAGATCACTTTCGTGGCGAGATCGGAGACGACCGACTGCCGGCGCCACTCCTCGCGCTCCTTGATGTTCGAGAGATGCACCTCGAGGACGGGGATCGTGAAGAGCTCGACGGCGTCGCGGATCGCGTAGCTGTAGTGGCTCCACGCGCCGGGGTTGAGGATCACCCCGTCGGCCCAGTCGAGCGCGTCGTGGCACCACTCGACGAACTGGCCCTCGTGATTCGTCTGGCGGCAGCGGGTCGTGCATTCGAGCTCCTTCGACCACGCGTAGATGCGGCTCTCGAGCTCGGCCAGGGTCAGCCCGCCGTAGTGCTCCGGACTGCGCCGGCCGAGCACGTCGAGGTTGACGCCGTTGAGCACTGCCACCCGCACGCGGCGACTCTACCCGGCGATCAGACCGTCGAGCGCGGCTCTGATCTCTTGCTCGGGAAGCTCGACGCCGAGTCGTGGCTTCCCAGGAGCTTCGAGGAGGACGAGCTTCGGAACGCCGTTCTTGCTCTTCTTGTCGCGCGCAAGGGCGGCCCAGGCGAGGTCCCGATCGACGCGCACGGGCTCCGGGCGGAGTTGCTCGTCCACGACCTTCGTGTCGAGGCCGGAGAGCCGCAGCGCCGCGAGCAGACCGAGCGCAACGGCGCGGCCGTGCGGGAGCGCGAAGCCAGCAGCCGCCTCGAGTGCGTGCGCAAACGTGTGTCCGAGGTTGAGCTGCGCGCGCTCGCCACGATCATGCGGGTCGCGCAGGCAGACGGCCGCCTTGAATGCCGCGCAGCGGCGGACTGCGTCGGCGAGCGGCAGTTCCCAGAGCAGCACCCCGGCGAGCAGCCCCGTCTTGACCAGCTCCGCGCGGCCGTTCGCGAGCTCCTCCTCCGGCAGCGTGTCCAGGAGCCCAGGGTCGACGATCGTCCGCACCGGCCAGTGGAAGGCGCCGACGAGGTTCTTGCCACCGGGCAGGTCGATCGCCGTCTTGCCGCCGATCGCCGCGTCCACCTGGCCGACGAGCGTCGTTGGCACCGCGACCCAGTCGATTCCGCGCAGCCAGGTCGCCGCGGCGAAGCCTGCCGCGTCGGTGGTCGTGCCGCCGCCGAGCGCGAGGAGCGTCCCCTGCCGGTCGAGGCGGAGATCGCGCCAGAGCTGCTCGAGCGCGGCGACCGACTTGGCCGCCTCTCCTGGCGGCAGCTCGTGCAGGGCACGAACACGGGCGCCGAGCGCGAGCTGCGCTTCCATCCCGTAGATCCCGGCCACGTGCGCGTCGGCGGCGATCTCGACGGGGCCGTCACCGGGAACGAGCTCGCCGAGGCGCTCGAGCGCGCCCGCCTCGAAGTGAATTCCTGCTGCAGCGAGCACGAGCCCGTCCAGATCGGTCGCCCGCCCGTCCGCGACCTCGTCGTACAGGGGGCGGCGCTGCTCGAAGCACCCTCTGAACTCAGACTCGTCCTGAGCGAGAGGCCGGTCGGAACCGCGCACCCGTTCCCAAGCGGTCTCAACGTCGATATCGATAAGCACCGTCCACGCGCGCCCCTGCAGCGCGTCACGAACCTGCCGGGTCGTGACCGCGCCGCCGCCGAGGGCGATCACCGCCGGTGCATCGCTCGAGAGGGCGTCGAGCACGGCCCTGCATTCGCGAATGCGAAATGCCATCTCCCCTCCGTCGCCACCGAAGAGCTGCGGGATCGAAGCGCCCGCGTCGGCCTCGATCTTCCGGTCGATGTCCACGAACTTCCGTCCTAGCCGGCCCGCGAGCGCGCGACCGAGCGTCGTCTTCCCTGCGCCCATGAATCCCACGAGCGCGACGTGGCGGTCTAGGGCGTGCGCGGCCACGCGATGCGCTCCAGATACGCCCGGTGCGCCGCGACCAGGTCGCCGATCGCGTCGCCGCCGAACTTCTCCTTCGCCGCGCGTGCGAGCTCCCACGCAACGACCGCTTCCGCCACGACCGCGAGCGCCTCGACCGCGTGCACGTCGCTGCGTTCGACCAAAGCCTGCGCTGCTTCGCCGGTGGCGAGATCGACGGAGTCGAGCGGCTTCATCAGCGTCGGCAGGGGTTTCATCGCGGCGCGGACCACGAGCTTCTCCCCGTTCGAGATGCCCGCCTCGATCCCGCCCGCGCGGTTCGAGCGGCGGCGCAGACCAGGCTCGATCTCGTCGTGCGCCTCCGATCCTCGGACGCGCGCGAGCGCGAATCCATCGCCGATCTCGACCCCCTTCACGGCCTGGATCGCCATCAGAGCCGCGGCCAGTCGCCCGTCGAGCCGATCCTCTCGGCTCGCGTAGGAGCCGAGCCCGGGACAGACACCGGTCGCCCGCACCTCGACGACGCCGCCTAGTGTGTCGCGGTCGCCCTTCGCCGCATCGGTCGCGGCGCGTTGGGCGCGCTCGCCGGTCTCGCCGCCCACTTCGAGCGCGCGACCAGCAACCTCGATCCCCAGCTCTCGCAACATCGCCTTTGCGACCGCCCCGGCTGCGACGAGCACCGCCGTGTGCCGCGCGCTCGCGCGCTCGAGCGCGTTCCGCACGTCGTCGTGGCCGTACTTGAGCGTCCCGGCGAGGTCGGCGTGCCCCGGCCGCGGCAGCGTCACCGGCTTCGTTCCCTTCCCGCTCGGCTCGCCCTCCGGCGGCCAGGGGCTCATCCCCCACGCCCAGTTCGCGTGGTCGCGGTTGCGGACGACGAGCGCGAGCGGTGTTCCGAGCGTACGACCGTGACGGAGCCCGGCGAGCACCTCGACCGCGTCCTGCTCGAGCTGCTGGCGGGGACTGCGGCCGTAGCCCTGCTGCCGGCGCCGCAGGTCGCCGTCGATGGCGGCCTGATCGAGCACGAGGCCGGCAGGCAGGCCGGTGAGGATCGCGACGAGCGCCGGCCCGTGCGACTCGCCGGCAGTCGTCAGTCCGAGAGTCATGGACGCAAACCTACTGCGGCGCGCATGACGTCCACCGGGGCCGGCACGCCTGTCCACAGCTCAAACGACGCCGCACCCTGGGCGACCAGCACGTCCAGGCCGTCGAGCACGGTCGCGCCGGCCTCTCGCGCGGCGGCGGCCGTGGCAGAACCCGGATACGGCAGGTCGACGATGGTCTGCCCGGCCCGCACCGGAAAGAGGATTTCGTCGCGTACCGGCGTCGCATGCACGATCAGGTCGGCGTTCTCGACGTCCGGCGGCCAGTCTCCGCGGCGGAAGAAGACGCGCGCCTGCGGCAGCGCTTCGAGAAAGGCCGCCGCCGAGCCGCCCGCGCCGACGACGACGGGGTGCGCCGGTGCAAGCCCCTCGAGGATCGCGGCGTCCGTCGAGAAGCCCACGAACTCCCCCTCTCGAAGGACAAGCGTGTTCACCGACGCGGTTTCCGACTCGCAGAACGCTGTGACCGCCAGCTTGTGAGGAGCGGTGACGTTCGCACCCACGAAGCCCAGCGCCGCCAGCCCCCGCACGGCCCCTTCCAGTCGCGCCGGAGGCACGTCGAACGCGACGTATGCGAGGTCGAGCCCGCGTGCCGCGAACGCAGCGTTCTGCAGCCGAGGCGAGAGCGAGTGCGCGACCGGGTGCCCGAGCAGGGCGACGAGCCGCGTCGAGCCCGCGATCACGACTCAGCCGCAGCCGAAGCCGTACTCGCACGCCTTGGCGAAGAACTCCGACTCGCTCGCCGTGAAGAAGTGGTGGATCTTGTCCGGCTTGCGCACGAAGAAGAGGAAGTCGACCTTGGCCGGGCGCGCGGCTGCCTTCATGGAGGCAAGCCCCGGGTTTGCGATCGGCGTCGGCGGCAGTCCCGTCCGGTTCCGCGTGTTGTACGGATTGTCGCTCTCGAGCTGCGAGACCCGTAGCGCCTCCGTGCCCGGCACGTCCAGCCCGTAGCGGATGGTCGCGTCGATCCCGAGCGGCATCCCCGCCTTGAGCCGGTTGTAGATCACCGCGGACACCTTGGCGCGCTCCTCCGGTGCGATCGTCTCCTTCTCGATCATCGAGGCGATGATCAGAACGTCGTAAGGCGTCAGATTCTTCGTCCGCGCCTCGCGCAGGTCGACCTTGGCCCAGTTCTGACCGAAGAACCCGAGCTGCTCCGCGACGAACTTCTTCGCCGTCGTCTTCGCCGTGAACTCGTAGGTTGCGGGGAAGAGGAAACCCTCGATCCGCTTCGCGTCCGGGCGGAACTGCGCCGGCACCTTCGCGGCCGTCGTTGCGGCCGCGTAGCTCGGGCCGGAGAGCTTCGGCTTGATCTTGCGCTTGCGCTGCGCGATGTTCCGCACCGCTCCGACGCGGACGATCATCTGGTCGCGCGTGAAGCCCTCGGGGAAGACGATCTTGAGCGAGGGCAGCGGCGGTACCGCCGTCGTCGTAGGTACGACGATCTCGTCGGCTTCCCCCTCGCCGCCGAGCGCGCCCACTCCGAGCGCGAGGGCAAGGCCGATGAAGAGCAGAAGCAGCGCACCCGCAATGAGCCGTCGGAGCGCGAGCTTGATCCGCGAGGGGCGAGAGCGATAGGTGCGGGTGGGACGCGGCGGCGTCATGGGCGGTTCGCCATCCAGGCGAGATACGTCTCGAGGAGGTGCGCCGCGGCCCGTGCGTCCTCGGGGGCTTTCGCGGCCGGGTCGCGGGAGGCGAGCGTCGTCGTGAAGCGCTCGTCGAAGCGCTCGACGGGTACGGCGACGGCCGAGCGCAGAGCCTCGACGAACCTCTCGGTCTCCTCGGCCTGGTGGCCACGGGCGCCGCGCAGGGTCAACGGCAGGCCTACCACGATCTGCTCGGCCTGCTCGGCCGCGACGAGCTCGACGAGCCGGCGCAGGCCCGCCTGAGTCGCCGCCCGCTCGACGACCGTCACCGGCCTCGCCAGCGTTCCGGTCGCGTCCGAGATCGCGACGCCGGTGCGCGCGGCGCCGTAGTCCAGAGCCATCACCTTCACGCGATCACATTCACGTCAGGGCCTCGATGATGGTCTTCTCGGCCAGCGCAATCGCGGCGGGCAGTCGCTCCGCGTCCTTGCCGCCTGCACGCGCCATCGTCGGCCGGCCGCCGCCCTTGCCGCCTATCAGCGCCGCCGCGTCGCGAATCACGTCGCCCGCGTGGACGCCGCGGCCCTCGAGCGAGCGATCCATGTTGATCAGGATCTGCGCGGAGCCGTTCTCCCGGAGCCCGACGATCACGACCGCCGGCGCGTGCTTCTGCTTCAACCGGTCGGAGACGTCGAGCGGATCGCCGCTCGTCACGTCGACGACGAGCACGGTCACCTCGCCGGCAGCGGTCTCTCGGGTGACGACGAATTCCGGGCCTGCCGCGGCCTGCGGCTTCTCCTTCGATTGCCGGCGCGCCTGCTCTAGCTCGCCGCGGAGCTCGTCGGCCTCGTGTGCCCGTCCGCGCAGCACCGCGTACGCCTCGCCGGAGGTCACTGCCTCGATCCGGCGCGCGCCCGAACCGACCGATCCTTCCGAGAGGATCACGACCGGTCCGATCTCTGCCGTCGAGCGGACATGGGTACCGCCGCAGAGCTCGCGCGAGAAGCCGTCGATCTCGACGACACGCACGATCTCGCCGTACTTCTCCCCGAAGAGCATCTGCGCCCCCAGCTTGCGCGCCTCGTCGATTGGGGTCTCGAAGATCCGCAGGGGATGGTTTTGGAAGACCTGCTCGTTGACGATCCGCTCCACCTCGGTGCGCTCCTGGGGCGTGAGGGCGCGGTCGTGAGTGAAGTCGAAGCGGAGCTTCTCGGGCCGCACAGCGGAACCCGCCTGCTTGACGTGCTCGCCGAGCACGCGCCGAAGAGCCTCGTGCAGCAGATGGGTCGCTGTATGGTTTGCCATCGTCGGGAAGCGCACCGACCACGGGACGAGCGCGCGCACGCGATCGCCCGCTGCGAATCCCTCTCCTTCGAAGACGAGTGCCTGATCGTCGCCGATCCGATGCGCCTCCTTGAGCGTCGCGATCGCGCCCGTCTCCTCGCGCACGAGCTCGCCCGCATCGCTCACCTGGCCGCCGCCGGCCGCGTAGAACGGCGACTCGCGCAGCTTCGCAAGAAAGAGGTGCTCGCCGAGCTCGTCGAGCGCGCCGATCTGGGTGAGGACGTCGGTTTTGGCGTGGCCGACGAACTCGCTCGCGAAGCCCGCACCGGCGGCGAAATCGGCGGACCGCTGTGCGCTCGACTCGGCCCCGGACCGCGAGATCTCGCGATGACGGCCCATCTCCTCGCCGTAGCCGTCGGTGTCGACGCTCTGGCTCCGCTCGGTGGCGAGCTCGACCGTCAACTCGATCGGGAAGCCATAGGTGGCGGCGAGCCGGAAGGCCTGGCCGCCGGTGATCCGCTCGGCGCCGGAGAGCTCCTCGAACTCGCGCAGGCCGCGCTCGAGCGTCTCCGAGAAGCGCTCCTCCTCCTGGCGGACGACGCGCTCGATCGTCTTTGCGTGCTCGACGACCTCGGGATACCAGGGGCCGACCTGCTCGACGACGATCGCCGGCAGCCGGTGTACGCCGTCGAGCCCGATCCGCCGCGCCTGGGTGACCGCGCGTCGGATGAGGCGACGCAGGATGTAGCCCCGACCCTCGTTCGACGGCGTGATCCCCTCGGCGGCGAGGAACGTCATCCCCCTGCCGTGGTCGCTGATCACGCGGTGCGCCTTCGTCGCCTCGGTCGAGCTGCCGTAGGCCACACCCGACTCGCGGGCGATCCATTCCATGATCAGCTGGAAGCCGTCGGTGTCGAAGATCGAATCGGCCTCCTGGAGGAGCATTGCGCCGCGCTCGAGACCCATCCCGGTATCGATGTTCTGGTTCGGAAGCGGGGTCAAAGAGCCGTCCGCAGCGAGGTCGAACTCCATGAAGACGAGGTTCCAGAACTCGAGAAACCGCTCGCACCGATCGCAACCGGGAGCACAATCGGGCTCGCCGCACCCGTACTCGACTCCGCGGTCGTAGTTGAGCTCGGAGCACGGACCGCAGGGCCCGGTGGCGCCCGCGGGGCCCCAGAAGTTCTCGGAGCGTGGCAGGCCGACGATGCGCTCGCGCGGGATCCCGATGCGCAGCCAGCCCGCGATCGCCGCCTCGTCCTCGCCGATCCCGAGCACCGGGTCGCCCGCGAAGACGGTCGGCCAGATCCGGTCGCCGGCGAGCTGCATCTGCTCGGTCGCGAACTCCCAGGCGAAGTCGATCGCGCCATCCTTGAAGTAGTCGCCGAACGAGAAGTTGCCGAGCATCTCGAACATCGAGGCGTGACGCGCCGTGAGGCCGACCTCGTCGAGATCGGTGGCTTTCCCTCCGGCCCGAAGCACCTTCTGAACGGTCGTGAAGCGCGGCGCCGGCGGGTGCTTCGCCCCGGAGAAGTACGGCTTCAGCGGCTGCATCCCGGCCGAGATGAACAGCGTCGACGGATCCTCGGGCGGCGGGATCAGCGACCAGGAGGGGAAGCGGCGGTGCCCTCGCTCCTCGAAGAAGGAGAGGAAGCCCTCGCGTAGCTCTGCGGTGGTACGCACCCCGGGATTGTAGGGACGCTTCGTGGAAGGCCCCGCGGGGGACGCGATGCGCATCCCTCCCGGCCGACGTAGCCGAACCAGACATGTCCCCGGGGGCCGTGTGGCTCGAAACGACCTGGCGGAGGTGAGCGGTCGCGGCCGGAGGCGAGAGCCGGCTCAGCCGGCGGCGCGCTCGACGGGCTGCTCGTCGAAGTCCTCGTCGAAGTCCTCGTCGCCGGCGATCTCGGCACGGATCTTCTCGAGGGCGCGGCGGATCAGGCGCGAGACGTGCATCTGCGAGATCCCGACCTGTTGCGCGATCTGCGACTGCGTCAGCCCGTCGAAGAAACGCAGGTGGAGGATCCGCCGCTCCCGCTCGTCGAGCGCGCGGAACCCTGGGGCGAGCACGGCCCGATCCTCGGAAACGGAGTACTGGTGCTCGATCGTGCCGAGGGATTCCAGCGGATCGAGCTCGCCGTCCTCGTCCGAGCCGCCCGACGAGAGCGAGAGCGAGGTGTAGGCGCGCCCCGACTCGAGCGCCTCGAGCACAGCCTCCTCCTCGACCCCCGCGGCCTTGGCGAGCTCGGGGATCGTCGGCGAGCGCCCGTTCTGGACGGTCAGGTCCTCGATCAGCTTCGAGAGCTGGACGTTCAGCTCCTGGAGCCCGCGCGGAACGCGAACGGCCCAGCCCTTGTCGCGGAAGTGGCGCTTGATCTCACCGATGATGTTGGGCGTCGCATAGGTCGTCAGCTCGACGCCGCGGTCGAGGTCGAAGCGGTCGATTGCCTTGATCAGGCCGATGCAACCGATCTGCACGAGATCGTCGAGCTGCTCGCCGCGATAGCTGTAGCGCCTGGCGAGCGACCGGACCAGGGAGAGGTACTGCTCGATCAGCTGCTCGCGCGCGGCCAGATCACCCTGCTCGTGGTAGCGGCGGAGGAGGATCCTGTCGGACTCGCGTGGCATCAGCGACCGTCGTTCGCTTCGAGCGCGTAACCCTTGTCGAGGTCGACCCAACATCCGTCGGCCCGTTCGTCGACCGAAACGGTGTCGACGACCGCGTGGAGCAGGCGACGGAGATCCAACGACTCGGCTGCCTCCTCCTCGAGCTCGGCGACCGCCGCAGCCTCGAAGGGCCCGACCGAGACGCGAGCGGTGCCGGCTTCGATGCACAGAACGACCTTCAGCTCGCGCTCGCCCTGCTCGTGGTCGAGCAGGGTCTCGAGGGCAAGCTGGAGATCGTCGAGGACTTCGAGGGTCACGTCGTGCCGGGCAGCGACCCCTCCGAGCACGAGTCCGGCGACCGCACCGAACGGCCGTTCGCGTGGGAGTGTGACCGTGATCTCGTCCACGGAGCTAGCCGTTGTCCTGGCCGGCGTGCCGGAGCTCGTCCGCGAGATCGCGCTCGCGACGGGCAGCGGCGTCCTTGCCGACGCGAACGGCATCGCCGAAATCGCGGCGCGCCTTGAAAGCGGACGCACCGTGACTGAGCCCGGCGGCGAGACCGGAAACCTTCTGCACCGGCCGGGCGATCGCCATGCTCACCGCGCGCACCGCGGTGTCGACGCTGTCGGCCATATCCACTGCGCTGTCGGTCATCTGATCCACCTTGTCGAGCTGTCCGTTCACCTTGTCGACACTGACGCCGACCTTGGAGATCACGGGCAGCAGCTCCCGCTCCGTCCCCTGGATGAACGAGGAGAGGCGTACGAAGGTTCCGGCGAGTCGCAGGAACATGTAGCCGAGCCCGAGGCCCACGGCCACGAGGAAGACGGCCAGGGCGTAGTAGGCGACGTCACCGGCGGTCAGGGCGAGGAGCGGCACGCGCATGATCCTAGTTACGCGCCGCCGACGACACCACACCGGACCCGACAATCGCCCCGTCGTCGTACAGCGCGACCACCTGCCCTGGCGCGACGGCGTAAGCCGGCTCCTCGAGCTCGAGCCGGAAACCGCCGTCGCAGGGGAGCACTCTGGCGGACAGCCCCCGCGAGCGGTAGCGCCGCTTCGCCTCGACCCGCTCCACCGGGAGGTGGTGCCGCCCGCGCACGAGCACTTTGGTGCATGCGAGAGCCGCCCGAGGACCGACCACGACGGTATTCGTAGAGGCGTCGGTGCGGAGCGCGTAGAGCGGCTGGGACGCGGCGATTCCGAGCCCGCGCCGCTGCCCGGGCGTGTAGCGCCAGTAGCCGTCGTGGCGGCCGAGCTCGATTCCGTCTTCGTCGACGAGCGCGCCGTCCACTGAGTCGACCCCGCGCCGGCCGAGAAACGCGCGATAGTCGTCGCCGGCGAGGAAGCACGCCTCCTGGCTGTCGCGCCGCTCCGCGACGGCCAGCCCCGCGGTTGCCGCTTCGGCGCGGGTCTGCTCCTTGGCCTGCTCGCCGAGCGGGAACTCGATCCGGTCGAGCAGGCGCGGGTCGAGCGGCGCCAGCATGTACGACTGATCCTTCTGGGGGTCGGCGGCGCAGGCGAGCAGGCGGCGGCCATCGCGCTCGACGATCCGGGCGTAGTGGCCGGTCCAGAGCATGTCCGCCCCGGCACGTTCGGCGAACGCGAGCAGCTCGGCGAACCGGAAGCTCCCGTTGCAGCGCCCGCAGGGATTCGGCGTCTCTCCACGCCGGTAGCCGCGCACGAACGGCTCGACGACCGCACGGCGGAACTCGTCGCGGAGGTCGAGCGTGACGTGCGGAATCCCGAGCGCGTGACAGGTCTCGCGCGCCGCGATCACCGCATCTGGCGAGCAGCAGGCGCGCTCGGAGTCAGGTCCGGCCGGGTCGAGCCAGAGCCGCAGCGTGACGCCGATCGCCTCGGGGCCGGCCCGCAGGAGTGCGACCGCGCTGTCCACGCCTCCACTCATCGCGACCGCGATCCGTCCCGGCGACGGCTCGGCTCGAAACGCCGGCGCGAGCGCGTTCGCGAGCGCGTCGGCCGCGAGGGTCTCGCCCGGAACGGCGGCCGCCTCGAGCAGGGTCAGCCCGTCGAGCGAACGCGTGAGCCCGGGCGCGTCCGCGGCGAGAATCCGGTCGCCGTCCACCGTCAGCCGGACGAGCGCGAACTCCTCCCCGCGTGCGGAGTCTCCGATCAGCTCGAGCATCGAGCCAGCGTACCGGCGCTCGCGCTCGCTAAGCTGCCCGCGCTCGACCCTGTTCGTGGCCTCGCGTTTCAACGTGAACCAACGCTCACGTAAAGGGAGCCTGGGTTCGGTCTAGACCTCACCCG
>JBBJLW010000066.1:0-7018 GCA_037720595.1 Gaiellaceae bacterium
GCGCGCCCGCGCGAAGCAGAAACAGAGCGACGCCAGGAGGCAACCGTTCTTGATGCAGTTGCCCGGCGAGTCGGCGCGATGGACGGGTGGCTCAAAGATAATCGAGAGATGGGAAGCGGGGGCAGCCACTCATGCCGGTTGCCGCCAGGTGGGCGGCTTCGACTGAGGCTTGCATGTCGTGCGTCTCCCGATCGTCGAGGTCTCGGAGGGCACCGAGTCGGAGGTGCGTACGCCCGATACGGAGTCGAGCCGGAACCCGCTCTGGGCGAGCGCTGAGGGGTAGACGATGGCGGCGTCCAGGATGAGCACGCTGGCAGGTGGCCTGAGCTTCAAGACGATTCGTGAGTGGGACGGCAGCCAACACCGCGCCTTCGAGGAGCTCTGCTTCCAGCTGCGCGAGTCAGGCCCACCCGGCGCCCGTCTCTACAAGACGCGGGCGCCCGACGCCGGCTTGGAGTGGTACTGGGAACTGACGGGCGGCGAACAGTGGGGCTGGCAGGTCAAGTTCTCGGACAGCTTCGATGGCCTGCTGGCGCAGATGCGTGAGTCACTTTACACCGTGCTTGACAAGCGCCCCGCGGTCACGCGCGTAACGTTCTGCATCCCGGTTGACCTTACTGACGATCCGAGCGCGGCCACCGGCAAGACCCAGCGCCAGCGCTTCGACGACGCGGTTGTGCGCTGGCACAAGGAGGCGCCGGGCGTCGAGGTACGGCTCGAGACCGGAGGCCAACTTCTCGAGCGGCTGACCCGCTCGGATTTCCGGGGTCGCGCCTGGTTCTGGTGGGCTGATCAGATCTTCGACCTCGACTGGTGCCGGGCCCGCCTTACCGACGCCGTAGCTGAGGCCGGCCCACGTTATACGCCGCGCAACCACGTCGACCTACCGGTCGAGCTCGCGCTCGAGGGCTTGGCGAGAAGCGACCGCTTCAGCGAAGGCTTCGTCGCCGCGCGCCGACACCTATCGGCCAAGCTGCGGGAACTCCTCAAGCGTTCCGCCGCGCCCCCGGCGGAGCTTGCCGGGCCCCTTGAAGCCGTCCGCACGGTAGCCCCCGCCTTCGATGCGATCGCCGATCGTGCGTTTGATTTCGGGCAGCGCTTGCCGCTCGGGGACCTTGAGGCCTCCGGTGCGGAACTCCAGCGCGCTTGCAGGCAGCTATACGACGAGGCCAACTCCGCTTTCCGGCTCGTGCGCGCTCAGATCGAGGAGATGGACAAGGACCGCAGCGGCGAGCCGGCCGCCTCCGCTCGCCCCGCACTCCAAGCGCGCGAAGGTGCGCTTGCCGCCCACAGGCGCGGTGCGCTTGATGTCTTGGGCACGCTGAGTGACGTGCTGGAGTTTCTCGACGCGCCGAGCGCTCGCGCGGGCGCGATCGGCGCACTCTTCGTTGAGAGTCCCGCTGGCCGGGGGAAGACCCACCTTTGCTGTGACACGGCGAGCAAGCTGCTCGAGGAAGGCCACCCAGTGATCGTGCTGTTCGGCCACAACTTCCGCGCCGGCTCACCGTGGACCAGCATCGGCCACGCGCTTGGGCTAGGCGACCGCGGGTGGGAAGAGATCGTAGGCGCCATGCAGGCAGCAGGCGAGGCCTGCGGGCGGACTTTCGTACTGATGGTCGACGCGCTCAACGAAGCCGACGCGCCCGAGATTTGGGCCAGCGAACTCGTCGGCCTCCGTCGCCGGCTCACCCAGTCACCATGGACGGCCCTTGCTGTGACTTGTCGCTCGAGCTATCTCGATGTAGTCCTGCCGGCCGAGGGGGATGGCCCCAACCACGACTTTGCGTGGGTCGAGCACCCCGGCTTCGCTGGCCGCGAGGAGGAGGCGGCCCAGCATCTCTTCTCGGTGTACAGCCTCGAGCAACCCCGGATCCCGCTGCTCCTGCCGGAGTTCAGTAATCCGCTCTTCCTCAAGCTTTACTGCGAGGGGCAACTCGACCTACCAGCGCCCGCGCAAGGCCATCGCCACTTAACGCGTGTCTTCTCCGATTTCGTCGAAGGCCGCGCGTGTCGAATCGACCAGCGCCTTGGCCTCGACCGACTGGCCAGGACAGTTCAACGCGCGGTCGCCGCGTTTGCACGAGAACTCGCCGGACGCGGGAGGAGTCATCTGCCCTACAAGGACGCAGGCGAGCTTGTCGATGGCTTCGCACCTGACCGCGTTGGGTTTGCACGCACGCTGTTCCACACGCTGCTGTCAGAGGGTGTGCTCGGCTCGGAGCGGATCTACACCGACGACGGCTACGCGCATGTAGTGCACTTTCCATACCAGCGCTTTTCCGATCACCTGATAGTCGGCTCTCTGATCGACCATCACCTCAGCTCTCCGGACGACGTAGAAGGGGCGTTCGCACCGGAGGGCGGCCTAGGCAAGTGGCTGCCCGACGCGCCTCAAGGGTTTATCGAGGCACTTTCTATCCAATTGCCAGAGCGGCTCGGGCTCGAGTTGATGCATGCCGCCGACGCCATCCTGCCGGAGGACTGGCACCGCCACCGCTGGTTCAGCGCGTTCCTCGACTCGGTTGTCGCGCGTGACCGTAGTGCCATCACCGAAGCCAGCCGCGAGCTCTTGAACGAGGCGATCGCTGCCGGCCTCGGCGAGGAGGCTATTCGCGCAATCGTTCAGGTCGCGCCCGACCCCGACCATCCGCTGAACGGCGAGGCGCTTCATCGGACCCTCGCCCACCAGCCGCTCGCGCAGCGCGACGCGTGGGGGTCGCTGGGCACCGACTACGCGTGTGGTTCCAACCACCCACTTGACCGTTTGATCCGCTGGGCGACTCGCGGCCCCTACCCTGACTACCCCGACGCGGTCACGGAGCTTGCCGCTATCCCTCTAGCGTGGCTCCTCGCCTCGCCGAACCGTGTCGCGCGCGATCACGCGACCCGGGGCTTGACCCAGCTGTTGCACCCCCGTCTTGACCTGATCGAGCGTCTCGTCGCGCGCTTCCATGAGATAGACGACCCCTACATCACGCAGCGCATTGCGACCGTTGCGCACGGCGCGGTATTGCGCCTCCAGCCGACCGACCGCGGCGCTGTGCGCAGTCTGCTGCGCCGGCTAGTTGAGGACTTGATCGAAGATCGCTCTGCCGTCCCAAACATCCTCACCCGCGACGCAGTCTCCGGAATCGCCGACTACGGCGCGAAGCGGCTGCGGATGCGCGGCGCTCTCATCGAGCGTGCTCGTCCGCCCTATGGCGCCAGTCCACCGAAACGCCCACGCTCGGAGGCGGCGCTGGAGAGCCGATACCCCTCGGGTGGCGAGCGTCCCGGACCACCCGGCTATGAGCTGATGAAGTGGTCTGCGCTCTCCCACCACGGCGACTTCGCGCGCTACGAGATTGCAACCTCGGTGGGCGACTTCATGCGCTTCCGTCTCGACGAGCCGCTCCCTGAGCCGGCTGAAGCAAAGCCAGTCGTTCGGAAGGCTCAATGGCGGCGATTCGAGCTCTCGCTTGACCATAAGCAATTCGCGCTGCTCGCGGACGAAACCTCTGTCGGGGAGCTATTTGAGACGCTCAGTGAGGAGCAGGCCGAACTGCTCAAACGCTCGTTTCGCGAACCGCGCCGGCGTCAGACCAACCGCGTCGACACCTACCCGCTCGATCGAGCCTGCCGGTTCGTCTTCCAGCGCGCCGTCGAGATCGGCTGGACGCCCGAGCGCTTCGGCAGCTTCGATCAGACCGTCAGCCATCGTGCTTACGATCGTGGCGCGCACAAGGGCGAGCGGTTCGGCAAAAAGTATCAGTGGATCGCCCTACACGAGCTCATGGCGCGCATCGCAGATAACTACCGCTTTGGCTCATTCCACCACCCTGGCTCGTACCGTGCCGCCTGGCAGCTACCTTTGCGGGATCTCGATCCCACGCTGCCGCCTGCTCGGATCGAAGGTGGCGAGGCGGGCTCGACGCTCGTCGCTGGCCCGTTCCCGGCCGACGGCGAGGGAGCCTGGTGGCTCCCTCACGGCCCCGAGTTCGACGTCGCGACGCGCGACTCGGGCAACTGGGCCGAGCGCGTCGACGATCTGCCGATGCCTAACGCGCTCGTTCGGCGTACGGACCCGGACGGCCGCAACTGGGTGACACTCAAAGCAGCGTTCCACTGGCGCGAGGACCCCGAGGATGCGGTTTCGCTAGACCCTGGTTACCGCGGTCTGCGCGATCTGGCGCTCCTAGTGCGCGTGCCGATAATCCGCAAGCGGAACCTGCCGCGCTTTCGTCAATGGCTCGCGCGCGAGCGCGACCCCGTCCGCTCGATGCCGGACTTTCACCACGGCGCCACCCACAACGTATACCTCGGCGAACTTCCCGACCTGCCGAGCGCCGATGAGTTTCGCAAGCGTTGGGAGCGCGGGTATCGCCCGTTGTTGCCGGCCTCCGTAGCGACAGTCGGACCCGAGTACAGCTGGAGCGGCAATGACAGCGACTGCTCGCTCGAGGACTCGGTCACATTGACGCATCCGGGCTGTGAGCTCGTGAGGCTCGGCGGCCTTCGATGGAGCGGCACGGACGCCTCGTGGCACTCGGGCGGCGAACGAGTCATCCGTTACTCGGAGACCGACGACGGCTTTCACCGCTCGTGGGTCTTGCTCGCGCGTGAAGACTGGCTGCTTCGCTGCCTAGCCGACTACGCACTGCTCGTTGGCGTCTTCGGCGAGCGGCGGGTGTTCATCCACGAGGGCGTGACTGGGCTCGACTGTTTGGGTTGGGTTGACCTTGCCGCCCAGGGCCTATGGACGTCGGACGGCTGGGAGATCGAACCGGAGTACCACCCGCTCGACCGCCGCGTGTAGCACTCGCGAGCCGGACGAGCCCAGGCCGGCCCTACTCTAGGAGTCTTGCGTAGGCTTCGATGGAGCTATGGAGCAAGTAAACCCCTTCGACAGCTGGCTATCATCGGACCCGTTCCGTCGGCCCTGGAT
This sequence comes from Gaiellaceae bacterium, assembly GCA_037720595.1. Classification (GTDB taxonomy): domain Bacteria; phylum Actinomycetota; class Thermoleophilia; order Gaiellales; family Gaiellaceae; genus Gaiellasilicea. Next base: position 4,925 of record JBBJLW010000066.1, read on the forward strand.
ACCGGTCGCCCAGAGCGCTTCGTCTCTAGTAGGTCCGCCTTACATTCACGGCCTGCTCGCGCAGGCGGCCAGCACGGCCGACCTCATCAGGAGCACCACTAGCCCGGTGCACGGCGAGCTGGGCGACGTGTACGGGGCGCCAGCGGGCGGAATCAACCAGCCTCCCGACTTCCACGTGGGCGCAGGGGACCCAGCGCAGGCGATGTATTGGCCGTTCGTACGACGGCTCGAATACCCAGGCGGCAACTGCGAGCTTGAGCCTCTGCAGCAGTTTCTCGCGCATCACGCTGCTTGGCCGATGCATACGCGCGAGGAGCATCGCTGGTATCGGCTACATACGGGCGAGGACCAGCTCATCGCCCGCTGGCGACCCGATCTGGCAGACCGAGAGTACTGCGGGTTGCTCGAGGTCTTTCGCCCCGCGCTGCTCAAGTACCTTTTCGACATGAAGCTCCACTTCGTGTTCTTTTTCGATGTGCGCGCGGACGGGGCAGGACTTCCCGTCGATTGGCGAGCATCGGAGGAAACCGCGCGACGAGCCTGGCGGGCGTGGACATCGGCACCCTTCCCGAGCGTTGGCGACCATGCCCAAGCGGTAATTCACGGCGTCGAGATGCTGGTGGCGCCTTCCGAGGATCCAGAGCGTGACAGATCGGAAGACCCGTTGGAGTTTCCGATCGCGATGCACCCCGAAACCGGCAAGCCGCTTACGGTTACTTACCCGGACGTGCCGAACGAGCGCACGCTTTGGCCCGGTGCGGGGAATAACAATTTCTTGACCTGCCTGTTCTTTAGTCCCACGGTACTGGAGCGCTACTACGAGGACTCTCGGCTATACACCGTTGCGGAAGGTGCCGTCCGCGCCTGGCAAGGATGGATGCTGCAGGTCGCACTCACTGAGCAGGGGAACTTGCAGGCATACCTTGGCGACGTCGTCAAGATGCCTCGTTACGAGCAAGAGCACTGGGCTCGTCACGCCATCGTCGACGATCGGGTCCCCGAGAGCCGGTTGCGCGCCGACCTCCGCGCGGAGTTCGTCGACGCGCCGAGCCACCGGACCGTTGTGGACGAGCTTCGAACCGCGCGCGGACGCGTCAACGAGGTCGCAGAACAGCGGTTCGGCTGCGAGCTATTCCCGGATGTCGAGCCGATCAATGCGCCTAAGGTCGCCGGTTTGCGGCTGCCGCGTGACGAGGTCGCGTCGTATCAATCGCAGCTGACCGCGCTTGCGCTCTTGCTGACCGACAGCATCAGCGGCAAGTTCCTTCGCGCCGCTGGCGCGCCCGAGATCCCTAACGCCGGAAGTCTCAGGCGTCTCGAAGGGCTGCTCGAGCAGCTGGCGAGCCAAGGCGTGCGCGACGACATCGCCGCCTTGTTTGAGATCCAGCTGCTGCGCTCGAAGGTCGGAGGCGTGCACGACGCATCGGATCCGGAAAGAATCCTCGCTCGGTACAATCCGAAAAGGCTCCCTTGGGGGGACTGGTTTGCGGAGCTCGTCGAACGCGCGACCGATGCGCTTGGCTTCGTCGAGAGGACGCTCGCTCGCACCGGACAGCCGTGACCACGCTGCCGGCCGACTCTTGAGCGCAGTCTTTCTGGCCGGTCTCGAACAGACTCCTCGCGAGTCGCAGCCGTAGCCTCAGGCCAGATCGGCCGTCCGCAGTCGCTGCCGTGCGCCGACGTGACACGAGGGCGTGCCTGAATCCCCTGTCTTCCGACCGGGAGCCACAAGACCCTCCGGCCCGCCGTGAGCAACTAGCCTCGGCTGAGTATGTCGCCTGCCGCCTCAACGAAGCTCAAGGTCGCCCGCCCGACTTCCCCTCAGACGAACGGCCGAACGATCGGGTGACGAAGTGGCTCGACAACGACCCGGAGACGACCCTGTCGCCCTCTGTCCCACCCAGAGCGCCGGGGCCCACGATCGCGGATGGGCGGGTTCCGCAGCGTCGGCCGCCCTCGGCCGTCGAAGTCACCGCCCTCATTCGCGAGTTCGGCTCTGCCCGCGCCCCCATCCGCGCCGTCGACAACCTCGACCTCACGGTCCACACCGGCGAGATCTACGGCTTCCTCGGCCCCAACGGCGCCGGCAAGACC
>JBBJLW010000040.1:0-21640 GCA_037720595.1 Gaiellaceae bacterium
TCGCTCGCGAAGAGACCGGCGAGCAGAACGGCCGATTTCACCTGCGCGCTCGCGACCGGCAGCTCGTACGAGATCGGCTGGACGTCGCCGCCCTCGATCGCCAGCGGTGCATGCCCGTCGGTCGTCTCGATCGCGACGCCCATCCGCCGCAGAGGCTCGGCGATGCGCTCCATCGGGCGGCCGCTCAGCGACTCGTCCCCGGTGAGCTCGAAGCTTCCCTGCTGACCGGCGAGGATTCCGGGCAGGAGTCGCATCAAGGTGCCGGCGTTGCCGCAATCGATCGCGGTGCCCGGCGGTTTCAGGCCTCGCAGGCCGACCCCGAAGACGCGCAGCGTCTCCGAATCGGATTCGTACACACGGACGCCGAGGGCGCGCACCGCCGCGATCGTCGCCTCGGTGTCCGCCGATCGGCCGAAACCGGAGATCCGTGTCTCGCCGTCGGCGATCGCGCCGAGCAGGACGGCGCGATGCGAGATCGACTTGTCGCCCGGAACGGCGAGGTGCCCGAGGACCGAGGAGGCCGGCTCGATCATCATTCGTCCACGGCGTCGCCGTCGAGAACAGGCGTGACGACGACGCCGTAGCCCTGCGTCTCGAGAATCCCGGCGGCCCGCTCGGCTTGGCGCTCGCCCGCGATCAGGATGTTCAGCGTGCCGCCGCGGTCGGGCGACATGTGCTGGAGCTCGAACTCCTCGATGTTGATCCGGTCGGCGCCGAGCGCCTGCGTGATCCCGGCGAGAACACCCGGCCGGTCGGGGACGTGGACGCGGAGCCGCTGGAGCTCACCGGGGTCGGCGTGTGCAGTCGCGAGCATGCTGCGGCGGTTCCCGGCGGCCTCGCCGATCCAGCGCGCGAGGAACCCCGCGTCGCCTGCGACGAGCGCCGCCTCGACCTGCTCGATCCGGCGGCGGTGCTCGCCGAGCGCGCCACGGACCGCCTCGGAGTTCTCGAGGAAGATGTCCACCCACATGCGCGGGTTCGCCCCGGCGATGCGGGTCATGTCGCGAAGTGAGCGCCCCGCGGCAGTCAGCAGGTCGTGGCCGTCGATGCGTGAGGCGCCGGTTTGGTTGAGGAGCACGTTTGCGAGCACGTGCGGCAGGTGGCTCGTCACCGCCACGAGCCGGTCGTGCGCCTCCGGCTCGATCGCGACCGGGATCGCGCCGACGGAGCCGACGAAGTCGTGCAGCAGCTTGTAGCGCTCGGGCTCGCTCGTTGCGAGCGGAGTCAGGAACCAGGTCGCGCCCTCGAAGAGGTCGCTGGTCGCGTGCGCCGGCCCGGGCGCCTCTGCGCCGCAGATCGGGTGCCCACCGATGAAGCGAGGCTCCGTGGAGGCCTCGGCGCAGACGCCGCCCTTGGTCGAGCCGACGTCGGTCACGGTCGTTTCCTCGCCGCTCGCGTCGAGGACGGCGCGGACCTGTGCGGGGAGCGCTGTCACCGGGACTGCGACAACTGCAAGCTCGGCTCCGCCGATCGCGGCTTCCAGATCCCGCGCCGGGTCGACGGCGCCACGGTCGGCCGCGACCGCCAGGTTCCCCGGATCGGGATCCCAGCCCGTTACCCGCTCGACGCCGACCCGGCGCGCGGCGAGCCCCACCGATGCACCGATCAGGCCCGTACCGATCACGGCGAGCGACCGCGGCGGCGCCACGGCTCTAGCTCCGCATCAGCTCGGCCACGCGGAATGCGAGGTCGAGCGACTGGCGGGCGTTCAGACGCGGATCACAGAGGCTCTCGTACCGCGCGGTCAGCTCCTCCTCGAGCACGGCCGCGGAGCCGCCGAGGCATTCGGTTACGTCCTCGCCCGTGAACTCGAGGTGGACGCCGCCCGGCCAGACGTCCTCCGCACGGCAGACCTCGAAGAAGGCCTCCACCTCGGCCATGATCGCGTCGAAGCTGCGCGTCTTGATCCCGGAGGCGGTCCGGAAGATGTTCGCGTGCATCGGGTCGCACGCCCAGACGACGGGATGCTCGGCCTCGCGCACCGCCCGGAGGAGCCCCGGCAGAATCTCGGGAAGCACCTCGGCTCCCATGCGGACGATGAACGTCAGCCGCCCGGGAACCCGCGTCGGGTTGAGCTGCTCGCAGAGCTCGAGCGCATCCTCAGGTGTCGCACTCGACCCGAGCTTGACGCCGAGCGGGTTGTGCACACCGGCGAAGAACTCCACGTGAGCACCCTCCGGCTGCCGTGTGCGATCGCCGATCCAGAGCATGTGCGCCGAGCAGTCGTACCAGTCGCCGGTCAACGAATCCTTGCGGGTCAGCCCCTCCTCGTAGTCGAGCAGCAGCCCTTCGTGGCTCGTCCAGACGTCGACCTGGTGGAGCTGCGGCGAGTCGACGAGGTCGATCCCGCAGGCGCGCATGAAGCCGAGCGCGCGCTCGATCTCGACGGCGATCGCCTCGTAGCGCTGTCCCTCCGGTGCGCTTGCCACGAACGCCTGGTTCCACATCTGCACCTGGGTCAGGTCGGCGAAGCCGCCTTTCGTGAAGGCGCGCAGGAGATTGAGCGTGGCGGCCGACTGATGGTAGGCGCGCACCATCCGCCCGGGATCGGCGACTCGTGCCTCGGCGGTCGGCGCGTCGTCGTTGACCATGTGCCCGAGGAACGACGGCAGCTCGGTCTCCCCCACGCGCTCGGTCGGCGTCGAGCGCGGCTTCGCGAACTGGCCCGCGATCCGGCCGACCTTGACGAGCGGAAGCGCCGAGCCGTAGATCAAGACGACCGACATCTGGAGCAGGATCTTCAGCTTCTCCCGGATCGACACGGCGGTGAAGTCGTGGAACGACTCGGCGCAGTCGCCCGCCTGGAGCAGGAACGCCCGGCCCGCGATCACCTCCGCGAGCGACGACCGAAGATCTCGTGCCTCGCCGGCGAAGACGAGCGGCGGCATCGCCTTGAGCTGGGCAAGCGCTGCCTCGGCATGCGCCTCGTCGGGCCACTTGGGCTGGTGCCGCGCGGGGCGGCTGCGCCACGAGGAAGGCGTCCACGTTACGGGGGTCACGGTCACGCACGCCAGTCTAGGCAGTCCGCCGTCCCTCTCTCTGCAAGGATCAGCTGCGTGCGCATCTTCTCCGGCATCCGCGCCTCGGGCGACAAGACGCTCGGCAACTACAGCGGCGGCTTCCGCCAGTACGTCTCGACGCAGGCCCAGGGCGAGGCGTATTTCTGCATCGTCGACCTGCACTCGATCACCACGGCGTACGAGCCGGAGGGCCTGCGCGAGGCCACTCTCTCGCTCACCGCGATGCTCTTCGCAACGGGTCTCGACCCCGACCGCTCGACCGTCTTCGCGCAGAGTCACGTCCACGCGCACGCAGAGGCGGCCTGGCTGCTCGGCTCGGTCACGAGCTTCGGCGAGCTTCGCCGGATGACACACTTCAAGGACAGATCTGAGCAGCAGGAGTTCGTCTCCGCCGGCCTCTTCACGTATCCCGTCCTGATGGCGGGGGACATCCTGCTCTACGGCACCGACATCGTCCCGGTCGGAGACGACCAGCGCCAGCACGTCGAGCTGACCCGCGACATCGCCGAGCGCTTCAACACCCGCTACGGAGAGACGTTCGTCGTTCCGCGCGGCGTCTATCCCGAGGAGGGCGCCCGGATCAAGAACCTCCAGGAGCCGCAGCGGCTGATGTCGACGTCGGCCGGAAATCCTCAAGGGGTCGTCCGGATGATCGACGAGCCCGATGCCGTCCGCAAGAAGTTCAAGACCGCGGTCACGGATTCGGAGCGCGAGGTACGTCACGATCCCGAGCAGAAGCCGGGGATCTCGAACCTGCTCGAGATCATGTCGGTCACGACGGGCGAATCGTTGCCGGCCCTCGAGGGCCGCTACGACCGCGCCGGCTACGGCGAGTTCAAGACAGATGTGGGCGAAGCGGTGATCGAGCTCCTCGCGCCGATCCAGGAACGCTATTCGGCTCTTCGCTCGGACGAGGCCGAGTTGCGGCGGCTACTCGGATCAGGGGCGGAGAAGGCGCGTGAGGCGTCGACGCCGACGCTTGCGCGCATGTACGAGAGCATGGGGTTCGTGCGGTAGCGGATACAGCAAGATTCGGCCGTGCTTTCCGTTCGCGTAGCAAATCTCCGCGCCCGCTTCGTCACGAAACAGCCGCAACTTCGTCAGGAATCTCCGCGTGTCTCTGCGACCGTCTCTGCGACCGTCTCTGCGACCGTCTCTGCGACGGTGAGCGTGCTGGGCTTCGTTGCCCGGTGTGAGATCGTGACGGATCCGCGTTCGAGCCGCTCGATCTCCGCCCGCGTCAGCTCGCGCCACTCGCCCGGACCGAGGCGCCCGAGCTCGAGCCCCGCGTAGACGCTTCGGTGCAGACGTCTCACGCGATGACCTGCCGCCTCGACCATCCTCCGCACCTGCCGGTTCCGCCCTTCGTGGAGAACGAGCTCGAAGCGCGAACCCGAGAGGCGGCGCACTCGAGCGGGCGCAGTCGGGCCATCCTCGAGCTTCACGCCCTCGGCGAGCTTGCGCAGTGTTCCGTCGGTCGGCTGCTTCCAGGTCTCGACCTCGTAGACCTTCTCGACGCCGTAGCGCGGGTGCGCCAGCCGGTGCGCGAGCGGCCCGTCGTTCGTCAGAAGCAGCGCTCCCGTCGTCTCGATGTCGAGACGGCCGACAGGGACGACACGTGAGGAGTGCCGGACGAGCCCGACGACGGTCGGCCTGCCCTGCGGATCGCTCGCCGTCGTCACCATCCCCGCGGGCTTGTGGAGGAGTACGTAGGCGAGCTTCTGCTTCGCGACCGGCATGCCGTCCACCTCGACGGCGTCCCTCGAGCCGACGAACGTGTTCAGCTCGCCTGGCTCGCCGTTGACCCGAACGCGACCGGCCTTGATCAGCTCGTCGGCCTTTCGCCGCGAGGCGATTCCCGCTCGTGCCAGATACGCGTTGAGTCTCACGCCGATCTTCCTCTCCTACAACTGTGCCGCGGCCGCGAAGCGGACGCCTTCAGGGATCTTCGCGCGTCCCGAATCCGCTTTCGCAGATTCGGGACTTGCGCCAACAAAGTAGTCTGCCGCGCGATGCGCGACCGGACCCGGGAGCTCGAGCGTCTCGCCGACCTGCTTGTCGGCTTCGGCGCGAACCTCCAGCCCGGGCAGATCCTGGCGGTGACCGCCTACTACGAGATGGCGGAGATGGTCCGGGCGGTCGCGCGCGCAGCCTACGGTCGCGGCGCCCGCTGGGTCGATGTCTTCTGGTGGGACATGCTCGTGAAGCGGGCGCGGCTCGAGTTGGCCCCCGAGGACTCGCTCGAGTTCGTGCCACCCTGGATCGGCGAGCGCCTGCGCTGGCTCTCGGATGAGCACGCTGCGCGGCTCTCGCTCACCGGCAGCGACTCGACGATCTTCGACGGGATCGACCCGGCCCGGATGGGGCGGGATCTGATGCCGTACGTGAAGGAGGTCCCGGAGATCGTCAACGCGCGTACGACAAACTGGACGGCCGGGCCCTGTCCGAACCCGCGCTGGGCCGAGCGCGTCCATCCGGAACTGCCGCCCGACGAGGCGCTCGACAGGCTGTGGGACGAGATCGTCCACGTCTGTCGTCTCGACGCCGACGATCCCGAGGAGGCGTGGCGCGAACGGATGCGCGCGATCGTCGCCTCGGCCAAGCGGCTGACGGAGCGCCGGTTCGACGCGATTCACCTACAAGGGCCAGGGACCGATCTCACCGTCGGCCTGCTTGCGAGCCACCGCTGGCTGGGCGCCGACTTCACGACCGTCGACGGGCTCACCCACTACCCGAACATCCCGACCGAGGAGGTCTTCACGACGCCCGACCCCGAACGCGTCGACGGCCACGTCAGCGCGACCATGCCGCTCGAGGTGTACGGCTCCTTCATCTCCGAGATCAGGATGACCTTCGAGGGCGGCCGGGCGACGAGGGTCGATGCCGACGAGGGCGCGGAGGCTCTTCGCTCGATCGTGGCGAAGGACGGAGCCGACCGGCTGGGCGAGCTCGCGCTCGTCGACGGCGAGGGGCGGATCGGGCCGCTCGGCACGGTCTTCTACGAGACCCTCCTCGACGAGAACGCGGCGAGCCACATCGCGCTCGGCAATGCCTACACCTTCCCGCTCGAGGACGAGACAGACCAGGCTCGAGCCAACCGAAGCGGCATCCACGTCGACTTCATGATCGGCAGCTCCGAGGTGGACGTCGACGGGATCACACGTGACGGCGAACGCGTTCCGGTTCTCCGCGGCGGGGCCTGGCAGGTTTGACGGACGCGCCGCGCTTCGCCGAGCTGATCGTCGAGGTCGGCGCCAACGTCCAGGAGGGTCAGGAGGTGGAGATCCTCGCCGACTTCGGCACCGAGGAGGTCGTCCGCGCGATCGCGGGCGCGGCCTATCGTCGGGGCGCGCGCTACGTCGACGTCTGGTGGTGGGATGCGCTGCTGAAGCGCGAGCGCCTGCTGCACGCGCGCGCCGAGACGCTCGATTACGTCCCCCCGGAGCCGGGGGCGCGCCTCTTGCGGTTGGGGGAGGAACGCGGCTGCCGGATATGGATCATCGGCAATCCGCAGCCGCACGCCCTCGAGGGCATCGACCCCGAGCGCGCAGGCCGCGATCTGCTACCGCGGCTGAAGGAGAGCGCCGAGGTGGTGCTGGCGCGCACGACGAACTGGTGCATCGCTTCGTGGCCGACGGAGGGCTGGGCGCGACAGGTCTATCCGTCGCTCGCGCCGGCCGAGGCGCTCGAGCGGCTGACGCGGGAGCTCGCGCACGTGTCGCGCCTCGACGAGCCGGATCCGGCCGAGGCCTGGCGCGCGCGAATCGCGGAGCTGAAGGGTGCCGCCGGGCGCCTTACGGAGCGTGAATTCGAGTCGCTGCACTTGAGCGGCCCCGGAACCGACCTCAGCGTCGGGCTCTTCGCGAGCAGCGTCTGGCACCCCGGCTCCCTGCAACGAATCGACGGGCTCGAGAGCATCGTCAACATCCCGACCGAGGAGGTCTTCACGACACCCGACCCGGTGCGGGTTGCGGGAGTCGTTCGCGCGACGAAGCCACTCGAGCTTGCGGGCAGCCTGATCGAGGGGATCGTGGTGCGCTTCGAGGACGGCCGCGCGGTGCAGATCGACGCGGATACCAACGTCGACGTCCTCCGCGCCGTCGCAGCGAAGGACGATGGCGCCGCGCGCCTCGGCGAGGTCGCGCTCGTCGACGGCTCGGGTCTGATCGGGGCGCTCCAGACCGTCTTCTGGAACACGCTGCTCGACGAGAACGCCTCGAGCCACATCGCGCTCGGCGGCTCCTACGAGTTCGTGGTCGAGGACGAGGCGGAGCGAGCACGGGCGAACCAGAGCGAGATTCACGTCGACTTCATGATCGGCAGCCCCGAGGTCGACGTCGACGGGATCACACGCGACGGCGAGCGCGTCCCCGTCCTTCGCGGCGGCGACTGGCAGATCTAGAAACGTGGGGGAACCCATCTCAGCAGAGCAGGGTTCGCACGCTCACGCCAGTGACTCCCCCAACCCGATCCTCTACGCCGTCTTGCCGACAGCCACCGAGTGGAGCCGCTCGCGAATCTCCGCGGCCGACTCGCCCAGGTCGTCGAGCCGCGGTAGGGCAGCGATGTTCTCCAGGCCGAAGACGCGCTCGAAGAGGGGCGTCGTCCGGTAGCGGACGGCACCGCCCGGACCGTCGTCGCGCCCCGCCTCCGCGATCAGGCCGCGCTCGAGTAGACCTGCGACCGCCGAATCGGCCGCCACGCCCCGCAGGCGCGCGATCTCGGGCCGGCTGCAGGGACCGAGGTAGCCGACGATCGCCAGCGTCTCGAGCGCCGCCTGAGAGAGACCGCGCTCGACTGGCCGCTCGAACAGCCTCCCGCACGCAGCCGCCGCCTCGCGCGAGGCCCGGAAGGCATAGCCGCCGGCGACGTGCTCCAGCACGATCCCACTCCGCCCCTCGCGGTACCGGTCCGAAAGCAGTCCGAGGGCGGTCTCGATCCGGACCGCGTCGTCGTCGGTCGCCTGCGCGAGCTCTTCGACCGAGAGGGGCGCGGCGGCGACGACGAGCAGCGCCTCGACCGTGCGGGCGAGCTGGTCGACCGGATTGGCGGTGATCAGGCGGAGCGGACGATCCATTCGGCACCTCTTTCGCTGTCGGCGCGGGAAACCCTTATGGGCGCGAACGGTTCTGCCTGCGCGAGCGCGACCTCGCCCGTCTTGCGCAGCTCGAGCAACGCCAGGAACGCGACGGCCTGCTCGACGCGGTTCAGGCCGCCAACCTCGTCGTCGAAGTCGAAGCGTCGGCGTCGGCTGAGTACGGCGCGGAAGCGCTCGAGGAACTGGGCCACCGGCGGGAAGCGGGGGCCCATGTGCGAGAGCGAGACGGGCGGCGGCGGCTCGGCGAGCGCGCGCAGAGCCACGGCGAGCTGCTGCGGGTCCTGCGCCGCGAGCGTGCGCTCCGGGCGCGGCGCGAGCGGCGACGGGCCGACGCGAAAGTACCGCTCGCGCTCGCCGGCCAGCCGCTCGGTCAGCCAGGCCGCAGCGTCCTTCATCTGCCGGTACTCGGCGAGGCGGCGCGCCAGCTCCTCGGCGGCTTCCTCGGGCTCGAGCTCGGAGAGCTCCGCGTCCTCGTCGGGGAAGAGCGCGCGCGCCTTCAACTCGAGCAGCGAGGCGATCAGGACGAGGAATTCGCCGCAGGCCTCCAGGTCGAGCTGATCCTTCTCGGCCAGCCGCTCGACGAACGCCGTCACGATCGCGGCGATGTCGACCTCGGCGGGCTCGAGCTCCTCCTTGAGGACGAGCGTCAGGAGCAGGTCGAACGGGCCCTCGAACGCATCGAGGTCCAGAGGCAAATCGAAGACCGCGGTCACGCTCCGGAAGCTAGCGGCGGGATCGGACGCGGCTGCGCGGGACGGCCATCGCGGGTGGCGGCTCGGGCTTCCGCTCCCTCAAGCCTCGGGGACGCCGACCGCCCCGGAGGAACTGCCACCAGACGAAGAACACGACCGCGACGACGAAGAGGACGAGCGAAACCCAAGCGTTCACGCGCATCCCCGCGAGCTCCTTCGACGGATCGACTCGGAGCTGCTCCAGAAAGAAGCGGAAGGCGGTGTAGAGCGCGACGTAGAGCGCAAAGAGCGCCGGCGGCTTGAAGCGGTAGTAGCGGTCGAGGACGAGCAGGAGGCCGGCAGCGGCGAGGTTCCAGAGGCCCTCGTAGAGGAAGGTCGGATGGAAGGTGCTGTCGAGCAGGTAGTCGTCGGGCCGTCGCGCCGCGTCGATCTCGAGCCCCCACGCAAGGTCGGTCGGCTTGCCGAAGAGCTCCTGATTCCACCAGTTGCCGATCCGGCCGATCGCCTGCGCCACGAGGAGACCGGGGGCTGCCGCGTCGAGCAACGCGGGCACGCTCGCACCGGCGCGCCTCGCGATGATCGAGCCTGCGAGCACGCCGCCGGCGATCCCGCCCCAGATCCCGAGGCCGCCCTCCCAGACCGCAACCGGGCCCCACCACTCGTCCGGCAGCTCGTCCCAGCTCGTCGCGACGTGGTAGAGCCGCGCGCCGACGATCCCGAAGCCGACGCCCCAGACCGCGACGCGAAAGATCAGATCCCAGTCGCCGCCGCGTGCCGCCCAGCGCCGGCCGGTGAGCGCGATGCAAGCCGCGATCCCGGCGAGCAGCATCAGCCCGTACATGTGGATCGTCAGGGGGCCGAGATCGAGCGTGCCCGACGAGGGCGACGGGATCGAGGCGATGAGCATCGAGGCGAGGAGGGACACCGGCAGGGAGATTCTGCCCGCCCGCCCGGACGCGCGTTCGGAGAGGTGTCGGACGGGTGTCGGCTGGGCTCTAGTGCTCCGACGTGCTGCTGGTGGACGGAGCCGGGCTCTGCCCGGCGGGAGAGCGCGCCGGTCGGTGCGCTAGAGCAGGATCTGGAGCGCCAGCTCGGGCGCGCAACCCGCGCGAAGCAGGTCGATCGCGTAGTGGAGGTCGATGTCCATCCGGCCGGCGAGCAGAACCGCGGCGGACGGCTCGTAGCCGGCCCGCTCGAGTTCGTCGGCGCGCCAGCGCTCGATCCGCTGCTGTTCCGTTTCTGTGGTCTGGAGCTCCGCCGCCGCCATATCAGTGCTGCCTCCGCATCGTTGTACTTGCTCTTCGTCCATTCAATCGATGCGGTTCTCCCCTTTTGTGGTGATTCCGATGAAGCTTTCGTAAAAGAATCATGCGGGACCCCACGGCTCGGGTTCACAAGAGCCCTACCATCCCGGGCGTGGCGCCCCCAGAGCTCAATGACGGCCGGGTGCAGGTGCGCGCCCTCGGCGCGCGTGACGTCGAGGCATATCTCGCCGCGTTCGACGAGGATGCCGACCTCCTGAACCTCCTCGGATACGAGGACGCGCCCAAGTACCAGAAGCTTCGACGGTGGTTCGCGGAGGAGTGGGTCGAGCCACCCGAGCTACGTCAGTGGGAGTTCGCGGTCGCAGATCGCGAGACCGACGCTTTCCTGGGCACGATCATGATCCACTCCTGCGACTGGAAGAACCTCCGCGCCGAGATGGGCGGTTGGACGGTGCCCAACGCCCGCGACCAGGGCGTCGGCAGCGCAGCGTTCCGGCTCATGCTCGACTGGGCATTCGACCGGGTCGGGCTCGAACGGATCGAGATCACCGCCCTGCCGGAGAACGTCTCGATTCCTCACCTCGCCGGGAAGTTCGGGTTCACCTACGAAGGCACCCTGCGGAAGCGCAATCTCGAGCGGGGTCGGCGGGTCGATCTCCTGATCTGGGGTCTTCTGAAAGGCGAGCGCGCTCCGGCAGCCCCGCCGCGGTGACGGGACTGCCGGAGTGATGGACGGCTAGCGGCCGTCTGCGGCTGGCTCCTGAGCGCCGCGGGGCCTGCGCAGGAGCAGGATCGCGACGCCGACGAAGAACAGGCCAAGCGCGATTCCCCCAACGGGCAGCGTCGGGAACGACGACGCCGAGCCGACAGCGTCGATCTCGACCGGCTTGAACGTATGCGTCTTGGCCCCGCCGTACTGGGTGAAGCCGTCGTAGACCTCGTACGACCACATTCCGGGACCCGGGAATCGAACGACGGCGTGGTAGACGCCGGCTCTGCCAGTCGGCCTGGCGCTGAACGTGCCGGCCGTGGCGCCGGTCTCGAGGTTGCGGACCGTAATCGAGGGTTGCACGCCGGTGAGCGGCGTCTCGCCGTGCTGGAGCACTGTGATGTCGACCGGCCAGTCCTGGCCTGCCTTCAGGCCGCTGGGAGGGAGCGAGCTGAGCCCCGCAGTCGCCCAGCCGCCGCCGGCTGCCACGGGAGCGGCAACGGCGGCGAAACCGAGCGCGAGTGCGAGCACGAGCTTCTTCACGAGATCTTCCGTTGGCTCAGGGATCGAGTTGGGCCGGTGCGATGGTGACCGGCTTGAATGTGTGGACTTGGGCGCAGCTCGGGACGAAGCCGTCGAAGACCGAGAGATCCCAGCGACCCGGGGCCGGGAAGACCACGCGGAAGCGGTAGGAGCCGACAGTCGAGGTCGATCGGCCACGGAACGTCGTCACCCTCCCGCCGGCCGCCTTGCGAATCCGGATCTCCGGCTTGGCATCGGCGAGCGGCGTGCGTCCGTGCTGGAGCACGCGGACGTTCACGAGCCACGGCTGACCTGCCTGATGACCCGCCTTCGGCAGCGAGCTCAGGCCGACGGTGGCCCAGCACCCGGACTGGGCAGTCGGTGCTGTCTGGCCGGTCGGTGCTGTCTGGGCGGTCTGGGCCGAGAGCAGAGCGGCCAGAGCCAAGAGCAGTACGAGTCGTTTCATCCTGTCCTCCTCATCGCTGTTGCCAGGACTACACCGCGCTCGCGAAGGTGGTTCCCTACTCGACTGCGCGGGCGAGCTCGAGCGCCTCGTCCAGCTCGACGTCCGCTTCGAGCCGGATGAGGACGTCCCGGCGGTTCCAGAGGAGGGTCGTCCCTGCGAGGTAGGCCCGATCCTCATGGATCTGGAGGGCCGAGTCGAGGTACATCACGAAGTGCGGATCGCCCGAGACGAAGAGCCCGCGCTCGCCCTCGACGTCGACCTCCTGGATTGTCGAACCCCGGCCACCCACCTTCTTGACGAAGCCGTCCCAGACTCTGCCGCGAACCTGCGAGAGCAAGAGCCTCGGCCGCTCGACCGACCCGTAGACGAGCGTGACGAGCCCGTCGCCGCGCAGGTAGACGTCGTCCGGCTCACCGAGGTCGACGAGCTCGAAGCCGGCCTGTCTCCTGGCCGCGGCGAGCGAAACGCGGACGCCGAGGAGCTCGGCGCGCTCGACGAGCTCGACCTCCGGCAGCTGATCTACGCGGGAAACCGTCGCGCCGCGCAGGTGGAAGAGCTCGAGGAAGGCGCTGCGGGCGGCAGGAGAGAGCCCGAGCACCCCGAGCGCCGCGACGAGGACGACCCCAAGGGCGAGCGCCAGCGGCCGGAGGTCGCGCCGGCGTCGCGACAGGGCGAGCGTGACGGTGCGCTCGAGGGCGCTCGCGAGTTGCGGAGTCGGAGGGAACTCGACCTCGTCGCGCAGCGCGACAAGCCGAAGCTCGAGCTCGCTCATCGCCCCTCCCCGAGCTCCGCGCGCAGCCGCTCGAGTGCGCGCGACGTCCGCGACTTGACCGTCCCCCGACGAAGCGAGAGCGTCTCGGCGGTCTCCGCCTCCGTCAGGTCGAGGAGGTAGCGGCACGAGAGCACGAGCCGGTCGTCCTCGCCGAGCGACTCGAGCGCAGCCAGAAGCTCCGCGCGCTCCTCGCCGGCGAGAAGCCTCCCCTCGGGGGACGGAGCCGCGTCACCCGAGGGAAGCTCGTGGCCGACCCGCAGAGCGAGCGCCTCTCGGCGGCCGCCGCCGCGCCGCCGGTTGCGGGACTCGTTGGCGACGATCGCGAGCAGCCAGGGACGGAGCGGCGCGCCGCGCCGGAAGCGCGCCAGCGCGTAGAACGCCTTTACGAGCGCCGTCTGGGCGGCATCCTCGGCGTCCGCTGCGTTGCGGGTGATCAGGTATGCAGTGCGGAAAGCGATCTCCTCGTGCTCGCGGACGAGCGTGCCGAAGGCAGCGCCGTCTCCCCTGCGCGCCCGTTCGACCAGCTCTTCCTCTGTCGGTGGCCGGCTCACCACTCACGGGTTCTACACCGATAGCGGCTGTCGGGTTCCTGACACGGGCCGTTCCGGACACGTCCGGGCTTTGACCCCGGACGTGTCTGTCGCGGAAGTGTCCGCGACTTCGAGCCCGAGACGCATACGCTTCGGACATGGCTCGCGCCGTCGGCATCAACCACGTCGCACTCGAGGTCGGCTCGCTCGACGAGGCGCTCGCGTTCTACGGCGCGCTCTTCGACCTGGAGCTGCGTGGGCGGATGGAGGGAGCGGCGTTCGTCGACCTGGGCGACCAGTTTCTCGCCTTGATGGAGGGCGGCTCGACCGCACCGGACGCAACCCGCCACCTCGGGCTCGTCGTCGACGACCGCGAGGCCGTGCTCGCTACTGCGCGCGCGGCCGGCGTCGAGGTCTTCGGCGGCAACTCGTTCCTCGACCCATGGGGCAACCAGATCCAGGTCGTCGCCTACGCGGACGTCCAGTTCACCAAGACGCCGGAGATCCTCCGCGGGATGGGGCTCGAGCTCGAGAAGTCGGAGCGGGCACTCGCTGAGCTGCGTGAGAAAGGGCTCGACTAGGCGTACGAGATGAACTCGAGCAGTGACCCGTCCGGGTCGCGGAAGTAGACGCTCGTCCCCTCGCCGCGGGCGCCCGCACGCGCCACAGGGCCTTCCTCGACCTCGATCCCGCACGTACGGAGATGCTCGACCGCGTCGTCGATCGGCCCGTCCCAGACGAAGCAGAGATCGCTGTTGCCCGGCCGCACCGGAACTCGCGCCACCGGGAAGGGACGGCCCCCGGGGCCGTGAACGTTCAGCTGCTGCTTACCGAAACGGTAGGCGAAACCGCCGCCGTGCTCGACGAGCTCCGCACCCACGACGTCGCGGAAGAAGGCGTTCGAGCGCTCCCAGTTGGAGACGGCGATGACGCAGTGGTCGAGCGTGGCTACTGGATCGCCTCGGCGCCTAGCAGGTGCCGCGCCTCGGCGAGGAAGTCCGAATCGATCGTGACCCTGTGGCTCGGGCCGAGCGCGAGAGTCTTCGGGCCGAGCGAGGTCTGGAGCGAGACGTAGACCGGCGATTCGCCCGGAAACTCCTTCACGAGGTCGGCGAGCTCGCGGATGAGCCCGGCCCTCGCGGCGCGGGCGTCGAGCTTGAAGCGGATCTCCGTGCGCTCGGGCACCCCCTCGAACGCGCTCAGCTCGAGCGCGATCAGCTTGGTCTCGCCCTGCTGCTTGTGGTCGATCCGCCCCTTGACGACGAGGATCCGGTCGACGACGCAGAGCTCGCGTGCCGCCGCGTAGGTCGAGTTGAAGACGACGACCTCGCCACCGCCGGTGGGGTCGTCGAGCGCGAGGAAGACCATCGGCTCGCCCTTCTTCGTCGTCAACTGCTTGACCGAGCCGACGATCCCGCCCACGGTCACGACCTCCCCGTCGCGGCGCCGCTCGAGATCGGCGAGCGCGCAGTCGGTCTTGCGGCGGAGCTGATCGCGCACAGCGTGCAGCGGATGCTCGGAGACGTAGAGGCCGAGCGTCTCCTTCTCCAGCCTCAAGAGCTCCGACTTCTCGAACTCGCCCGAGGAGATCGACGGATGGTGACGCACAGGGTCGGTTTCCCCAGCCCCGAGATCGCCGGTGCCGAAACCGATCGCGTCGAAGATCGAGCCCTGCCCGGCCAGCCGGTCGGCGGCGTACTTCTGGCCCCAGGCGAGCGCCTGCTCGAGGCACGCGAGCATCCCCATTCGCGAGGCGCCGGTCGAGTCGAGCGCGCCGCACTTGACGAGAGCCTCCAGGGAGCGCTTGTTCACGACCTGGGGATCGACACGCTCGGTGAAGTCCCAGATCGACTCGAACGGCACGCCCTCCTCGCGCGCCCGGAGGATCGTGCGCGCCGCCGTCTCCCCCACGCTCTTGACCGCGTTCAGCCCGAACCGGATCTTCCCCTCGACGACCGCGAAGTCCGTGCCCGAGGAGTTCACGTCCGGCGGCAGCACCTCGATCCCGAGCTCGTGGCAGGCGTTGACGTAGAGCGGCACCCGGTCCTTCGTGTTCATCACGGGCGAGATCAGCGCCGCCATGTACTCGCACGGGTGATTCGCCTTGAGCCAGGCGGTGCGGTAGGCGATCAGCGCGTAGCAGGCCGAGTGTGCCTTGCCGAAGGAGTAGTCCTGCGAGCTCTCCAAGTCCTTCCAGAGCTGGGTCGCGACCGAGAGCGAGACGTTGTTCGCCGCGCAGCCGGCGAGGAACTTGTCCTTCAGGGACGCCATCAGCGCGTGGATCTTCTTCCCGATCGCCCGGCGCAGCGTCTCGGCCTCGGCGCCCGAGAATCCGGCGAGCTCCTTCGCGATCAGCATGCTCTGCTCCTGGTAGATGCAGATCCCGAAGGTGTCGCCGGTGATCGCCTTCAGCCGCGCATCGATATAGGTGACGGGCTCGCGGCCGTTCTTGCGGGCAGCGTAGGCAGGAATGTGCGCCATCGGCCCCGGCCGGTAGAGCGCAACGAGGGCGATCAAATCCTCGAACCGCGTCGGCTTGACGACCTTCAGCGCGTCGCGCATCCCGGACGACTCGAACTGGAAGACGCCGTTCGACTCCGCCTTCGCGAGCATCGCGTAGACCTTCTTGTCGTCGAGCGGAATCGCACCGATGTCCAGACCGCCGCCGATCAGCGCCACGGCCTTGTCGATCACGTCGAGGTTCCGAAGCCCGAGGAAGTCCACCTTGAGCAGGCCGAGCGCCTCGACGTTCTTCATCGAGAACTGGGTCACGACCTCCTGGTCGGCGCCCTTCTGCTGGAGCGGGACGACCTCGATCAGCGGCCGCGCCCCGATCACGACCCCGGCCGCGTGGATCGAGTCCTGGCGCACGAGGCCCTCGAGCGGCTGCGCGAGGTCGACGATCTCCTTTGCGAACGGATCGGAGTCGTACGCGGCCTTCAGCTCCGACCCGGGCTTGAGGCAGTCCGCGAGTGTCTGGCCCGGGCCTTCCGGGATCAGCTTCGCGATCTTGTCGACGACGCCGTAGGGAATCTCGAGCACGCGGCCGGCGTCGCGGACGGCGGCTCGCGCGGCCATCGTCCCGAAGGTGATGATCTGCGCGACACGGTCGCGGCCGTACTTCTCGGCGACGTAGTTGATCACCCGCTCGCGGCCCTCGACGGCGAAGTCGATGTCCATGTCGGGCATGTCCTTGCGGGCAGGGTTGAGGAAGCGCTCGAAGAGGAGCCCGTAGCGCATCGGGTCGATGTCGGTGATCTCGAGGCTGTACGCGGCGAGCGAGCCGGCCGCCGAGCCACGACCGGGCCCGACGCTGACCCCGTGGGTCTTGGCGAAATGGATGAAGTCCCAGACGATCAGGAAGTAGTCGGCGAAGCCCATCTCCCGGATCGTCTTCAGCTCGAACTGGAGCCGCTCGCGCAATTCGGTCGTGACCTTGTCGTATCGCTTCGCGAGCCCTTGCTCGCAGATCTGGACGAGATAGTCGAACGCGTCGCCCCCACCCGGCACGGGGAACTCGGGCAGGTGGATCGCGCCGAGCTCGATCTCGACGTTGCAGCGGTCGGCGATCTCGAGCGTGCGCCTCATTGCCTCCTCGTGGCCGGGGAAGTCGAGCGCCATCTCCTCCGGGCTCTTGAAATAGAACTCGTTCGTGTCGAAGCGCCAGTGCTTCGGGTTCTTCAGCGAGTCGCCCGACTGGATGCAGAGAAGCGCCTCGTGCGAATAGGCGTCGGCCGCGGTGAGGTAGTGGACGTCGCCGGTTGCGACGAGCGGCAGCTTCGCCTCCGCGGCCAGCTTTACAAGCTCCGGGTTGACGCGCTGCTGTACCTCGAGCCCAGCGTTCTGGAGCTCGACGTAGGTGTTCTCGCGGCCGAAGACCTGGGCCAGCCGGTCGAGATCGGTGCGGGCATCGCCTGGCCGGCTCTCCTCGAGTGCCTTGCAGACGCGCCCGGACAGGCAACCGGAGAGCGCGACCAGGCCGGGCGCGTAGGTCTGGAGCAGCTCCCAGTCGACGCGCGGCTTCGCGAAGTAGCCCTCGAGATAGCCGAGCGAGGAGAGCTTGACGAGGTTTGCGTAACCCTCGTTCGTCTCGGCGAGGAGCGTCAGGTGTGCGTAGCCGCGGGTGCGCGAGTGGCGGTCGTCGGCGACGTAGACCTCGCAGCCGACGATCGGCTTCACACCCTCGTGCTTGGCCGCCTTGTAGAGCTCGATCGTGCCGGCCAGCGAGCCGTGGTCTGTGAGCGCGACAGCGGGCATCTCGAGCTCGGCCGCCCGCTTCGCGAGCGCCGGGATCCGGCAGGCCCCGTCGAGGACGGAGTACTCGCTGTGGACGTGCAAGTGGACAAAGGGGGCGGGCACGGGAGGGTCATTATCCCGACCGGACCTGACGACCCCCTTCGGCGTCGGGAACGGATTCCCGCTCTTTGCGAATGGGATCGAACAGCGGAGGTGGGGCGATAAACGCCGACCCCGCTCGGCGATAGTCTCGTCCCGCATGAACTGGACACTGGGATTGCTCGACGAGCTCGCTCACGCCGGCAAAGGACATCGCGATCCCGGTGACGTCGCGAGATACGACCGCAAGGCGGGTTTCGACGCCGATGTGGAAGAGGAGGTGACGCTGCTGCGCGGCCTCGGCCTCGACGAACGCTCGACGCTGGTCGATCTCGGCGCCGGAACGGGGACGCTCGCTCTCGCGGCGGCGGCGATGTGCAGGAGAGTCGTCGCCGTCGACGTCTTTCCGGCAATGGTCGCCGCAGCAAAAGAGAAAGTCGCTGAGCATGGCGCTTCCAACATCGAGTGCCTGCAAGCCGGGTTCCTCAGCTATGAGCACGTCGGCGACCCCGCCGACTTCGTCTACTCCCGCAACGCGCTTCACCACCTCCCTGATTTCTGGAAGGCGGTAGCGCTCGACGGCATCGCTCGGATGCTCGCCCCAGGCGGGATCCTGCGGCTACGCGACATCGTGTTGCGTTCGACCCGGGCGAGGCCCAGCGCTTCATCCACGCCTGGCTGGAAAGCGGCAAAACGCGGTCTGACGATGGGTGGACACGCGCGGAGCTCGAGGAGCACCTACGTGAAGAGCACAGCACGTTCGGCTGGCTCCTCGAGCCGATGCTCGAACGGGCCGGACTCGAGATCGAGCACGCGGATTACGGCTCACGACGCATCTACGCGGAGTACGTCTGCGTGAAGACTGGCCGCTCTTAGAGAACGCGGCGGTAGCCGATCTCCCAGAGGGACGACCAGGTCTCGCCGCCGTCGTCGGAGCGGGCGTACTCCCACTCGAGCGAGTTGCGCTCGATCGTGTGCCAGCGCACCCTGAAGATCGCGGTGGCGGCCGCGAACTCGGCCCTGCGGCGCAAATCCATCTCGCCGTCCTCGTAGGCGCCGACGAAGTCGAGGTAGTTGGCGTCGGTGTCGACCCAGGTCTGCTTCCAACAGCCGGCGCTCCGGTCGTACACGGAGAGGCTGATCCCTTGGTAGTCCATGGTCGGGCGGGCGTCGAAGCTCTCGACGACGACCGCGTCGCCGAGGTCGAGGTAGACGGTGTTCGTCCCGCGCCCGCCGTCCCCCCAGGAGCAGTCCCACTCGCCGAGCCAGAAATCGAACTGGCGGGCGGCGTCCTGCTGGGCGGTCTGGGGCTTCGGCGGCTGTGTGATGCCCATACGTGGACTTCTACGTCAGCGGCCGCAACGAGTTAGGCGCTTAACGCGAGCGCAACGCGGCCGCAATCGCGGCTTCATCGCGCGGCGTCGATTGCCGTTTGCGAGTCGGATCCGGAGCGCATCGAGCGCGACCGCGAAATGCGCGCTAGAAAGAGAGGGTGACGCGATTTGCAATCGGGGTGCTGCTCGTGTTACTCGCGCTCGGCGCCGGCGGCGAGGCTCGCGCGGCCGGCAGCGACGCGGGTGGCAGCCTCCGAGGCCTCAACCGCGCCGTCGCCGCCCAGCGGCTCTCTCCGCTCGACGCTCACGAGCATCGGGAGCGCGTGCTGCTGGCGCTTCGGATCCTCGAGCGGCTCCCTTCCGATCGTCGGATGGCGCTCGCCGCGGTGCTCCGGGACGTGGCCGCGCAGGCCCCCGCCTACGACGCCCCGCGCGCGCTCACGCTCTTCGCGACGCTCGAGCTGAACGCGAAGCACCTCCTGCGCGACCGGATTCCCGCGCCCGGCCACGACGTCAGCGACGGGCTCGGCGTCGTCTATCGCTCGGTCCCCGGCCGCGGCCTGCGGTTCCATCCGCTCGGGAGCTTCGGGCAACTCAACGCCTACGTGACCGCCGGCCGGCAGCGCGAAGCCACTTCGCTCGCCTACGCGCTGCTCGCCCGCGCGCACGCGAACGGGGACGAGCTGACGTGGGAGTACGGCTTTCGCGCGGCCGGCGGCGAGCCACCATGGACCTCCGGCATGGCGCAGGCCGTCGCCGCCCAGGCGCTCGCCCGAGCGGGACTCGTGCCGGAAGCGCGGGCCGCGTTCGCAGCCATCCCCGGCCCGTTGCTGAACGATCGTCCGACCGGCACCTGGATCCGCCTCTACGCCTTCAGCGACATCGCCGTCCTGAACGCGCAGCTCCAGGCGGCGCTCTCGCTCGCCGACTATGCGCGACTCGCCGAGGACGAGCGCGCGGCGCGGCTCGCCGCCGATCTGCGCCGCACGGCCCTGCGCGCGCTGCCCGCGTTCGACACGGGCTACTGGTCGCGCTATGCGCTCGGCGGCAGCGAGGCTCCGCTCTCGTACCACCAATATGTGACGTCTCTCCTGTGGAAGCTGGCACGGAGCACGGGCAACGACCGCTGGGCCGGCCAGGCCGCGCGATTCCGCGACGACTGGCGACGGCCGCCGGCGATCCGCGCGCTCGCTGCAACGTCACCGTCGCTGCCGGTGCCGCACGACGGGTTCCGCGACACGGCCGCGATCCGCTTCTGGCTCTCGAAACCCGCCTCCGTCGAGATCACGGTCGGAGGCGAGCGCCTGTCCCGCCGGCTCGGCCCTGGTTTCCGAACCGTGCTCTGGGAGCCGGGCGAGCGGTCGGCGGGTCGCTACCCGGTCGAGCTCGCGGCCGTCGATCGGGTCGGAAACCGAACCGAGACTCCACTCGAGCCCATCGTCGTCGCGCGCGACACGACTCCACCGGATCTCCGTGCCGCGGCGGACGAACGGCGGGTCTTCTGGCGCGCGCAGGATCGCGAGACGCCCTGGCTGACCGTCGAGATCGAGCTTCGGCGAGGTGGCGTCACGCGCGTGGTGCGGCTACCGCGCGGTGCGCTCGACGGCTCGCACCGGCTCGCGTTGCGGCGACCCTGGTACGCGACGGTCAGCGCGCGCGACTCCTCCGGCAACACGAGCGCCGTCGCGCTCGGTCGGATCGGCCCGTCTTGGAAAGAGCTGGCCGCCGCGCGGGTGGAGTGACGCCGTGAGTCAGCGACCGCGTTGGCGGCGGCGGTACGCGCTCTGGCCGGCGTTCCAAAGCTTCCGGCCGAGCCAGAGGAGGATCACGTTGCGGAGGCGGAACACTGACGGTCTCTGTCCGCGCTCGGGTGGACGCAAACCCTCGGCGCCGGGTCAGTGTCCGGGGCGGCGCTTGCCGCGTGCGGTCTCGACCGCGGCACAGAGTCGGGCATGGATCGCGAGCTCGTTTTCGACCGGGGCGACGACGAGCTCCTGGGCGACCCCGTCGACCCCGGCTCGCAGCGAGCGGCCGGCGGCACGCGCGCGGCGGCTCGCGCCGGCGCCGTTGACGAGTCGAGCGAGGAAGGCCAACGCGATCCCCGCCGCCGCGCCGCCGAGTAGGAGCCAGGTCGGAATCGGGATCCCGTAGAGCTCCGGGAGCGGCACGACCTCGTCGACCCGCAGGTAGCCGAGAACGGCAAGCGCCAAGAGCCACAGCGAACCGGCGAGGACGGCCACGACGAGGAGCCGCTGGAGCAGTGCCGCGCCGCTCCACCAGCGCGGGCGCGAGACGTGGAGCTCGGCGGCTGCGACGGCGCGGTCGAGCCGGTCGGGAAGACGCTCGTCCTCCGCGGTCGCCGCGTCGCGCACGAGCCGCGGCCAGGGCGGCGGGAGCCCGTCGGCGGCGCGATCGGCGAGCGCCCTCGCCGCCGTCGCGACCTGGGCACGCTGCACGTCCGTCGGGGGCGGCAGCGACGTCCGGATCGCCGCCTGAGGCGTCTCGGGAAGCCGAAGCCTGCGCAGCGGATCGGGCCGCAGCCGCTTGATCCAGCGGACGAACGGCCAGCCGCATGCGAGCGTACCCCGGCGACGATGCGCGTCCGAGACCGCCCGCAGGACGGTCGGAACGCCGGCCGCGTCCTCGAGCGCCGCCAGCAGACGTGCGCGCTCGTCGCGTCCGACTCCATGCGTCCGTCCTTCGGCACACGCAGCGTCGAAGCCGGCCGCCGCCGACTCGACGTCCGCGCCCAGCCGCGCGATGGCCGCGTCCCGCGCAGCCACACGCTCGCGAAGCAGGCGCCGCAGCTCGGGCAGCCCCTCGCCGGTGCGCGCCGACACGACGGCGAGCGGGATCCCGCGCAGCCCGTCTTCGGCCAGTAGCCGTTCCGCGTCCTT
>JBBJLW010000067.1:0-6970 GCA_037720595.1 Gaiellaceae bacterium
CTACGCGGGCAAGCCGCTGGTCAAGTGAACCGGAATAGGCGGACAAGGTACTAGTGCGTCGCAGACCACCGGGGAGAGCCACTATGGGCGCTTTCAAGAGCTCTCGATTGCGAGCGGACCGCTTAGGGGCCTGCTGGACCGAGGGCGATATCGGCGGCAAGGCGTGTCGAACCCGAAAAAAAAGCTCGCTGATAGCGGTACCGGGGGTTCCGTCCGGTGCACTCGCCAGGCTGCTCGGTCTATACATACGCCGTGGTGGCTGGCAGCACGCACGACTTGACGTCTTGTCGCCCCGCTTATGACGCGCGCCTGTGCTACGCGGGCGTCTTGAGGCCCGGCATAAGCGATCTCTTGGATCGCCTGAACGGCCTGTCAAGACGCAATCTCCGGGGATGACCATGGCGAATCGTAAGCAAACCTCCACTCCTAAGCGCACGGCGACCGTGCCGCGGGCAGTGAGCGGTGGCATGAACCAGCGCTATCCGCGATGGAAGGTCGAGTTGTTTCGAGCCGGCATCTCTGAGCGACAGCAGTCCGTTTCGGGGCAGATGAGCGGGCGAGCGATGCGCGCCCCGGGCGCTTGAGATCGCTCAGTTCAGCGTTGGACTGGGCAGAGCCCGCCTGCGCTTGAGGCGGACCTTCTTGGTCCGCAGCGTCTGGTCAAGAGAAACGACGGCCAGATCCTCGCGCTCGAGATAGCTCAGGTCCCCGCCGAGCGCCAGCTTTGGGCGCGCTCCGGCGCGGAAGAACTCGACGGCTTCGCCTTTGGGCGTCTTGCGCTTACCGACCTGCTCGAACAACGGGAGGTAGCTCAGCGGTGCCACCCCGACGAACGGCCTGAACACGACAAGATTGTTCGGAGGCTCGGAGGGCTCGATGGCGATCGTGTCGGGGTGGAGGTCTTCCGCCAGGCTCTTGGGGTACGGGGCGATGTAGACGACTTCCGTCAGCCCTGCGCCGACGACGTGCTTGGCACAGTTGTGGCACGGAAACGTCGTTGTGTAGATCGTGGCGCCTTTGACGGACTGGCCGCGTCGAGCCGCGTCTAGGATCGCCGACATCTCGGCGTGCACGGCACGGCCGAACTCGGTAAGTTGGTCGACGCGAGTGCCATGGAGGATCGCGGCAAATTCGTCAGCTGTGTGGGTGCTCTTGTCCCTGCGCAGCCAGCCTGCGTCCTTAAGCGCGTTGCGGACTTCCTCAATCGCGGCGGCCCTGATGCGCGCGTTGGCGTCCTGACCTAGCATGAAATCGCGAGCGTCACCCTCCTGGCCGACCCAGTAGGCGCCACCGCCGAAGGCCGGAACTTCGTTGGAGCCCACCGCGACCACATCTCCTCCGATGGCGATCGCGGCGCCCACCTGGCGTGATAGATCGGCTGAGCGCACCGCGGCCGCATGGGCGTGAAACATGCCGAACTCCTCGGGGGTGGGCGAGGCGAAAGGGTCTCCGAACCAAGCGCGTAGGCAGCGTTCGAGCTGCTCGCTCGCAGTGGTTCTGTGGGAGGCATCGATGAAGAAGTCGGCCTTCGGGAAGGTGCCGCGCACGTCCTGCCCGAAGCGGTCGTTTTCCTCGGCCTCGTCGCGCTGCGCCAGCCGCGTCGCCTCAGCGTCCCAGTCATGCCGGTCAGTGGACCCGTGTGAGTCGGCGATGTCGCCCGCGAGGCGCTTGATGCGCTCGTCGCGCGGCGCGTGTGCGCTGATGCAGACGAAGCGCTCGCGGTAGATCTCGCGGAGCAAGGCAACCTCATCCTGGTGCTTGAGCGAGCGCAGGATATAGGCGACCGCTTCGGGCGGCTGCTCTCGCGCGCTATTAGCGGCGTCTTGAACAGCGCGGCGCCGTCGCATGATCTCGGCAACCGCGAGCTGCGCGAGAGCGTCGCCGTACTCGAGTTCCCGGCGTAGTGAGTTGCCGGCGTCCATCCGCGAATCGATGTAGTCCTCGCGCGGGGTTTTCGGCAACGGTTCGCTCCGCACGATGTCGTTGAGCAGCCCGCTCAGACTCACGACGTCCTCGACGCGGTAGCCGAAGCTGCGCACGATCGCGCTCGTGAGCTCGGCTACGAGGTACAGGTCAGTCCCGACGGCGCCGACCAGCCCGATGACGATCTCGGGGCGCGGTGTGCTGTGTGGCTGGCTCACGGTGCGTCGGCCTTCTGTTCGAGGTGCTGTTCTACGTGAAGCCGAAGAACCTGCCCCGCGGTCTCGACCGGAAACGCCGCGAAGCGGTGTGCGAGCACGAGCGGGATGGTCGCGTTGTCGTATAGGCGGGTGCCAATCGACTCGATTAGCGCGCACGTGCTTCCGAGCGTTGGGTAGTCGTGGGGACGGAACGGCTCGTGGGGGACGGCGTCCGGCCGGCCGAGCGGCGGCACGGTGATGACGTATATCCGTCGGTCGCATGACCGGTAAAAGAAGTGTCGGCCGTAGTAGGTCTCCGAGCCGTGTGGGCTGCCGCGAAAGGTGATATAGCGCTCGACGTAGTCGTGATCGGGAGCCATCAACGTCATCGGCGGGATGTGGTTGCGGATGGCGCGGGCGTGCTCGGCGAAGACGCCGGTCTTCTCTATGCCGACTATCACCGGCAGACGCAAGCCCTCAGCCCGAAGCTCGGAGGCGACAGTCTGTATGCGCCGTAGAAGCCCCGTCTTAAGCTTGGCGACCTCGCCGAACAGTGCGAGTGGGCCGTCAGTCACCAGCGCGAGGTCTCCGACTGCTCCCCGCATTCGCGCGTGAACGTGGTCGAGGAAGCCCAAGGTGATGAGACGTTCCACCACAGACATGACGCGTCCGCACGCCTCGCCGTTCTCGCCGTGCTCGCGGAACGTCTCATGAGCGCGCAGGAGATCGGTGAACAGGACCGCATCTCCGCAGGCAGGACAGCTGGTCCCGGACGTTCCGAAGTGCACCGGACAGCCGTCGGTATCCGACAACTCGATGCCGCAAGAGGGGCAGTGAGGGACGGAGCCGCGTGCCCTTCCGCCGGTGTCAAGGCGGTTGGCCTGCACTTCACCCAAAACGTCGAGGAGCGAGCGTCCTTCGACGTGGCGGGTGCGCAGTAGGTCGTCGACCGCTTCGCGGAACGCTCGAAGCGGGGATGTGCCGTCGGTCCTGACCAGGTTCGAGCTCGGTAGGATGCCGGCCATGACGGTCGCGTGCTGGGCATCCCGGATTGCGGCCGGGTCGACGAAAGGCCCGACGCGCGATCGCAGCTGATCGAGGTCGACAAGCACCGCGGACATCTGCGCGAAGACCAGGCGCGTCGACGGGAATGCGGGGTCGACTACGTGCTCGAACGGCGAGGAGTCGGTGGCCATGGTCCACCGCGGGGCGGCCGCCCGCTGCTCCAGGTCGGCGGGATCGATGACGCGTGCGGCGATCGCGTCGAGATCCCGGGTTCGATCCGACGGCGAGCGGTAGCGGCGAAGAGCCTCGGCAATCATCGGGTGTCGGACCGTAGGAACGTGACCTAGCGAGGAGGCATGCTCGAAGCGGCCGGCACGCGTATGAGGCATCAGACCACCTCCGGGGCCGAGATGTTGCCCTGAACCCCTTCGACAACCGAGCGGTCGAACTTGCGCACTTGCACTGGGATCACGAAGCGTGAAGACAGCGTTTTGAGCCGCACGAACCCTATGTCTTCGGCGCTGCGGATTTGCTCCGCGAAGCGCGCAAACTCATACCGGCCGGTGAGTTGCCTTATCTCCGTCTCAGAGTTCAGGTGAGCGATGACCCAGTTGGCGGTGTTGTCTAGAACGTCTTGCTCGACCGACGACACCTGCTGGGTCGCGTAGATCATGCCGAGCTTGTACTTGCCGGCTTCACGCGCCAGCCGGACGTATGGGTCGGTCTCGGCCATTTCGCGCTGGAAGCGATCGCGGTCGAAGAGCCGGTGCGCCTCTTCGAGGAAGATTTGGATCCGGTGTGCCTCTTTGCCCGTGCGAAAACGCTCTGCGGCCCTATCGAGCACCGATCCGATGATCCGCTCCGACGTGTACTGCAGGACGCTCTCGCCGCCGCGCGAGAGGTCGACGATCACGATCTTGCCAGCAACCAGCTCAGCGTAGATGGAGGGAGCGTAATCCTCAAAAGCGCTTGGGGCGTGGTAACCCTCGCCGAGGGGCAGCAGGATCTTGTAGCCACTGCCGCGTCGCGCCATCAAGACGTCGGCGATGTGCTCGACGCGGCTGTCCGGGACTTCCATCCAGTCGACGATCTCGGGATGGCGCGGTCCATGAAAGTTTGCGGCGAGCCCCTCGCAGACGGCAAGCAGCTGGCCACCGGAGAGCCTGGCCTGGTCACCGCGGCGGCTGGTCGCGACCTCTGAGAGGAAGTCCAGGTTCTGGCCGCGAGCACCGCCTGCCTCCATAAGCGCGTTGCGGACGCTCTCCTTGAGGGGTATCCACATCGACCATCCCTGGGGAGGCTGCAGGCCGGCCTTAAGCAGTGACCCAAAGGCCATCGCACGGGCGCGGCGGGCATACGCGACCTGTTTCCAGTCGTCGCGGGCCTGCGGGTTCGCGGGACCTTGAACGTCGGCGGCTGCGAAGGACTTGACGTAGTCGGCGTCGCGCTGGCTTTGGACGAACTGGCCGACAATGCTCCAAGTCACCCCGATGAGGTCCTCATCGAAGAAGTTGAGCGCCAAGGGGCGGAGCCCCGCCTCTGTCTCGAGTTCCGCGTCGGTGGCACCCAGCCGGTAGCGCGTGACGTGATCGCGACCGATCTCGGCGAGGGCGGTCCCGTCCTGAACATTCACGTTCGCGTACTCGCCTGCCGGGTCGAAGATGAGCTGCCCAATCGGCGTCGACTGCGCGAGACCGTACTCGTGCACAGCGGCCGCGATGACCTTCATCGTGTTGGACTTGCCTTTACGAGTCATGCCGAGGACTGCGGTCTTATGCGCGACGAGGTCGGCGACGTCGATATCGACGGGTACGTCGATCGGACGCTGCGCCTCGCGGGCGAGTCGCTCCCGGCGCCGGGTCGAGGCGTAGCGGACGCGTCCGATCCGGAAGGGCCGACGTTGCTCGTTGGAAGTGTCATCAGCCATGAAGGACACGATGCCTTGCAGGCTGTCTCCCCACGGCTTGAGCACCCGCAGCCGCGTCGACGCATACACCGTGTCGAGGTCCGATCCGAATGCGAGTCGCCGACCATCGGCGCCCTCGGTGTCATAGAAGGTGCCCAACACGGCGCAGCGCAACCCTGACGTCTGCATGCGCTCGGCAGTCAGGGCGTCGATCAGCTCGTCGCGACCAGCGGGCCGCTCGCGAGCCTGGTCGACAATCAGCTCGAGCCCGGCCTCGGCGCGGAGGAACTGCATGTCCCCCTCCTGAGGAAGCGCCACGTTGCCTGTAACTCGGAGCAGGACGACCTCCTCGTTGTCCGCATCGGGGAGGCTGACCTCCTCGTGGCCTGTCAACTCGGCGGGGGCGGCGAGCAGGAAGGCGTGTCTGGGCACGCCCAAGGCGGCGTGTACGAAGGAGTCGTTAGTGATGACGAACGCCTCGTCGAAGTCGACTAGGCGGTATATCGTTCCGATCGGGTCGCTGTAGGACAACAGCTCGCGGATCGGTGACGAAGCAGACGCGATGCTCGCCGAGAGCAACGTGCCCGCCGTCGGAGTGGGGCTCACGAGAGGACCTCCGTGATATGACGGTAGATCCCGAACCCTCGCACGCGATCCGGACGGATCAGTGCCCTTGCGCTTCCAATGACGCCGAACGGCGCTCTTTCCACTGAGCCTTGTCTGCCAGAGCCGGGTATCGCTAGGCAGCATCGCCTGGTTGGTGATCGCGAGCTCCTCGTAGCCGGCACGCTTCGTGGCGGTGTACAGCAGCTCGACGGTGGCGCGTCGGACGTCGTGCTTCGCGTAGAGGTCGACTACCTCAGGCGCGACGTCATAGGAGAGCAGCCATGGTTCCTTCACCCACCGAAGTGCCTCGGCGAGTTCCTCGTGTTGGCACCCCGCGAACCCGTACCGGTACAGGTGCGAGCTCTTCGCCCAGAATGGCGGGTCGAGATAAGCGAACATCGTCCTGCCCGTCTTCTTGACCTCCGCTCGAGCATCGCGGATCGCCTCGAGCGCCGATTGGCAGCGCACCCACGCGATTTTGCCGTCCTTCGCGAGCTGCTCACACGCGCGCAGGCGGCTGATGAGGCGCGCGCGCGGAAACCGGCAAGACAGGTCGTACTCACTGCGCCCCCTCCGACCTCCGATCGGCCCTACGGTCGGGTGCAACGCGCCGTTAAAGCTCGTACGATTGAGGAATAGGAAGGCTAGTGCCTGCCACCGGCGCGATCTAGTCCTGCTGCGTTTGTAGCGATCCCAGGACGCGAGATCGATCGTGATCGTCTCGATCTTCGTGCACAACCAGTCGCAGTCGTCGAACACGGTCTGCCAGAACGAAGCGACCCACGGATCCAGGTCGGTGAGGGCGACTTGCTTGACCAGACCGAGGTCTGCGAGCTCGAGGGCGACGCTTGCCCCTCCTGCGTACGGCTCGACAAACAGGTCCGGCTCCAGATCATTGTCTCGCAGCAGCGCTGCGACGTAAGGGACGAGCCGGCGTTTGCCTCCCGGGTACCTCAGTGGGCTCAACACGCGTCGTCGCGGTGGAGGGTCAGCTACCGCCTCGAGCACTGTCAGGTGAGGCCCGCGTTCCCTCCGCGTACCCCCCGGCCCGTCACCGTGGCTCATGCGCGGGCCCTAGCCGTCGTCGAGGTCGTCGCTGACGCCAGGCGGGCTTCTGCGTTCGAACCGCCCTGGCACTCGACGTTTCTCCAGCGCGGCTCCGATGGTTGCTCATACTTCATCGTTGTCCGAACCTAAGCGTGATCTATCCTTCGGACACAACGAGGGTCACGCCGGTGTCGTGCCGGCCTTGACAGGGTGCCGTCCCACGAACCGGGTGAATTGAGGCGGGCGTAGCCTCCGCTTTGACCGACAAGTCGAAGCTTCAGGAGGT
>JBBJLW010000019.1:0-65722 GCA_037720595.1 Gaiellaceae bacterium
CATCCGCTGGAGGATAGCGGCGTCCCCGAGCAGCTCTGCGACGGTCTCGGCAAGCTCTTCGACCTCGAAGCCGGAGAGAACCCGGCCGCCGCCCGAGTCGCGGACGAGGTGCTCGGGCCCGCCGGAGGGCGTCGTCACGACCGGGCCGCCGCGCGCGGGTGCGCCGGCCGCGACGATCCCGAACCCCTCCTGCCGCGACGGCAGGACGAAGAGCGACGGCCCGGCGATCGAGTCGATCTCGCCGAGCGCCTCGACTCCGTCCGGGACGTGGCGCGGCGGCCGGCCGACCAGCCGCAGCTTCGTGCCGGGAACGCGGGCGCGAATCAGCGGCAGCGCCTCGAGCAGGAGCGGCAGGTTCTT
The DNA here is from genome assembly GCA_037720595.1 of Gaiellaceae bacterium. Classification (GTDB taxonomy): domain Bacteria; phylum Actinomycetota; class Thermoleophilia; order Gaiellales; family Gaiellaceae; genus Gaiellasilicea. Next base: position 361 of record JBBJLW010000019.1, read on the forward strand.
ACGCGGGTCGTCGGCACGGCCGATGAAGACGAGGACCGGCTCCTCGAGCCGCGCGAGCCAGCGCTCGTCGGGCTCGGGCGCGAGGCTGTCGACATCGACCGGAATCGGCAGGATCCCGACCTCCGCCTCGTCGAGACCGCCGGCGGTGGCGAGCACCGATCTCGAGGCGGCGCTCGTCGCATAGACGCGCGCGGCCTCGCGGATCACGCGGCGCTCGAGCGGACGGAGGAAGGGGGCGTTCAGCCGCTGGGCGAGCTTGCGCACAGGGTCGAGCCCGCGGGCGCGCGCCGCCCACTCGTCGTCGAGCGTCGCCCCGAGCCAGCAGCCGTATCGACGGCCCGAAACGGGCGCCGCGAGCCCGTGAGTCGCGAGCGGGCCGGCGACCCAGACGGACGTCGCGTCCTGTAGACGTGGAGCGAGGCGCCGAGCCCAGCGACGCTGTCGCAGCGCTTCGACGCGATCCACCGTCAGCTTTTTGCCGCCGAAGGTGGGATGCGGCCCCGAGAGGAGCTCGGGGGAACGCCCAAGCTCGCGGGCGCCGGCAAGGAACGCCTCTACCTGGGCGGCGCCGCCACCCCCGAAGCGCGGATCCGGGCCAACGACGGCGAGGTCGATCACCCGATCGCCTCTCGATAGAGCCGCTCCTGCTCGCCCACGACCGACTCCCACGAAACCTCCTGCGCCACCTCTCGCCCGCCGGCACCGAGCCGCTCGCGCAGCGCCGGGTCCGCAAGCACTCGCACGATCGCCGCCCGTATCGGCTCCACAGCCGGCGGCACGATCAGCGCAGCGCGCTCGCCGAGCAAAGCCGCGACCCCACAGCGATCCGTGACGACGACCGGCGTCCCGGCGGCGGCCGCCTCGGCCGCCACCACCCCGAAGCTCTCGTTGCGCGAAGGCAGGACGAAGACATCGGCCTCGCCGTAGAGCTCGCGCGGCTGCCGCTCGTCGAACGGCGGCACCAGGTGAACCCGACCGGCGAGCGCGGGGCGGGCCCGCCCCGTCTCGCGCCGCGCAATGGGGCCGGCGCCGTCGGCGGGCCCGACGATCGCGACGTGGACGTCCGGAATTCCAGCGACCGCTTCGAGCAGCAGGTCGAGACCCTTCTTGAAGCTGATCCGGCCGACGTTCAGGACGAGCGGCACCTCGGGGCCGATCCCGAGCCGCGCCCGGAGAATCGTTCCGCGCTCCGTATGCGGCGCGGGAAAGCCGTTCGGCCGGACGACGACTCGCGCGGGATCGAGCCCTGCCTCGATCAGCTCGACGCGCTCGAGCTCGGAGACGGCGAGCACGAGCGCCGCTCCTCGAGCCACTCGCTCGCCGAGGAGCCGGTCGAAGGAACGTTTCAGAGGCAGGTTGCGATAGCGCCGCACGTACATGTCGAGCGGCTCGAACACGTACGGGATCGAGCGGATCCCGGCCCACGCGCCCGTGAGTGTCGTGACCACGTCGCGGTAGCCGAAGACATGGACGACGTCCGGCTGGGGAAGAGAGCGGAGCACGAGCGGCAGACTCGGCGTGACACCCATCCAGCGGTAGCGGAGCGGTGTCGCGAGCTCGTGGACGTGGACTCCGGCCCGCGTCCGCGTACGCGTGCGCAGCCGCTGGGCAGGCGGCGCTCCGATCGAACGAAGCGACGTCGTGATCACGTCGACGTGGTGCCCCGCCGCTGCGAGACCCTCCGTCAACTCGCGCGCGACCCAGATCGGCCCGCCGAACGCGACCGCCGGCCAGAACGCGGGCGCGGCAAACAGGATGCGCAGCGGCTGCACGGAGCAGACGTTAACGCTGGCCTCACGACGCCGCGTTACCCTTGGCGCGATGCCGGTCGCGCTCGTCACCGGGTCCGGCGGGCTCGTCGGCTCCGAATCGGTGACCTTCCTCGTGGAGGCCGGCTTCGACGTGGTCGGGCTCGAGAACGACATGCGCGCGCAGTTCTTCGGCGCCTCGGCCTCGACCGCGCCGCAGACCCAGGGCCTTGTCGACGCCTACGACGAGTTCCGCTCGCTGGACGTGGACATCCGCGACGCGGACGCCGTCGACGGGGTCTTCGCCGACCTTGGCTCCCGGCTCGAGCTCGTGATCCACACCGCTGCGCAGCCCTCCCACGACTGGGCCGCGACCGATCCCGCGCTCGACTTCGCGGTCAACGCGACCGGGACGCTCAACCTGCTCGAGTCGACGCGGCGGCACTCGCCTACGGCGAGCTTCGTCTTCACCTCCACCAACAAGGTCTACGGCGACCGCCCGAACGCGCTGCCGCTCGTCGAGCTCGAGACGCGCCTCGAGCTCCCCGAGGAGCATGAGTGGTTCAACGGGATCGACATCTCGATGCCGATCGACCGCACGCTCCACTCGCTCTTCGGCGTCTCGAAGGCGGCGGCCGACCTGCTCGTGCAGGAGTACGGCCGCTACTTCGATCTACCGACCGTCTGCTTTCGCGGCGGCTGCCTGACCGGGCCGAGGCACGCCGGCGCCCGGCTGCACGGCTTCCTCTCGTACCTGATGCGCTGCACCGTCACCGGCGAGCCGTACACGGTCTTCGGCTACGGCGCCAAGCAGGTGCGCGACAACCTGCACAGCGCCGACCTCGTCCGCGCCTTCATGGCCTTCCATGCCGCCCCGCGCGCCGGCGCCGTCTACAACGTCGGCGGCGGGCGCGAGAGCAACTGCTCGATGCTCGAGGCGATCGAGCTCTGCGAGCAGATCGCGGGCCGGAAGCTCGACTGGACGCTCTCCGACGACGCCCGGTTCGGCGACCACCGCTGGTGGATCAGCGACCTGGATGAGTTCCGCCGCGATTACCCCGGCTGGGCGCCGAGCGTCGGCGTCGAGGGGATCCTGCGCGAGATCCACGAGCAGAACGCCGAGCTGTGGGCGGCCGACGCCGTCGCGGCTCGCCCGTGAACGGCTCATCCCGCCGGCCGCGCCTGCTCGTCCTCAACCAGTACTACTGGCCCGGCGTCGAGGCGACCGCGAACCTGCTCACGGAGCTCTGCGAGGCGCTCGCCGCCGACTACGAGGTCACCGTCGTCACAGGCGCAGTCAACGCGAAGCTGCCCGAGCGCGAGCTCCGGAACGGCGTCGAGATCGTGCGGGTGCAGTCGACCGCGTACGACCGCTCGCAGCTTTCCCGGCGCGCGACGAACTACTTCACCTACGTCGCGGGTGTGATCCGCCAGGGGATGAGGACCGAGCGGCCCGACCTCGTGATCTGCATGACAGATCCCCCTTTCCTCGGCGCCGTCGCCCGGATCGTCGCGGGCCGATTCCGGGTGCCGCTGCTCGTGATCGCCCAGGACGTCTTCCCGGAGATCGCCGTCGCGCTCGGCCGGCTTCGCAACCCGGTACTCGTGCGAGCGCTGCGCCTGCTCGTCGGCACCTCGATGCGGCGCGCCGACCGCGTGGTCGTGATCGGGGACACGATGAAGCGGCGGATCGAGGAAAAGGGCGTCGAGAGCGGCCGGATCCGGGTGATCCCGAACTGGGGCGACGCCTCGCTGACGACGCCGGCACCGCGCGACAACGAGTGGGCGCGCAAGCACAAGCTCGTGGGCAAGTTCGTCGTCATGCACTTCGGCAACGTCGGGCACGCGCAGGATCTCGACACGCTGATCCGCGCGACGACGTTGCTCCGCGACCTCGACGATCTCACGGTGCCGATCATCGGCGTCGGCGCGAGGCGGGAGGAGCTGATCGCGCTGGCCCGCCGGCTCGAGGCCGACAAGGTGCGTTTCCTTCCCTGGCAGGCCTACGCGCAGCGCGCCTTGCCGATCTCCGCCGCCGACATCCACGTGGTCGGACTCGCCCAGGGCCTGGCGGGCTACATCGTTCCGAGCCGGCTCTACGGGATCCTCGCCGCCGGCAAGCCCGTGATCGCCGCCGCCGAGGCCGAGAGCGAGACCGCCCAGCTCGTGGCCGAGGTCGGCTGCGGCGTCGTCGTCGAGCCCGGCGATCCGCTCGCACTCGCGACCGTGCTGCGCGCGGCTCACAACGGCGCTTACGACCTCGACGAGATGGGCCGTCGCGCCCGCGCCTTCGCCGAGTCGGCGAGCGACCGCTCGATCGCCGTTCGGCGCTACCGGGACGTCCTCGACGAGCTCCGGGTCGACGGGGGGCGCTAGTGCTCGCGGCGAAGGCGCTCTTCTGGGGCTCGCTCGGCGCGCTCGTCTGGACGCACGCGGCCTATCCGGTTGCCGCGGCCGCAGCGGCACGGCTCTTCGCGCGCCCGGTCCGCAAGGGCGACGAGACGCCGTCCGTCACCGTGATCGTCGCGGCCTATAACGAGGAGGCCGTGGTCGAGCGCCGGCTCGAGAACCTGCTCGCGCTCGACTACCCGCCCGAGCGACTCGAGCTCGTGGTCAGCTCCGACGCGTCGAGCGACCACACTCACGAGCGCGTCGAGCGCTTCGCGCCGCGGGTGAAGCTAATCGTGAACGAGCGCGGCGGCAAGGTCGCAGCCCAGAATCGGGCCGTCCGGGAGGCGGGCAGCGAGGTCGTCGCCTTCTCCGACGCGAATGCGACCTGGGCCCCGGACGCTCTCCGGCAGCTCGTGCGCAGCTTCGCCGACCCCGAGGTCGCGTACGTCTGCGGCCAGCTGAAGCTCCAGCGCGTGGACGGCTCGAACAAGGAGGGCGTTTACTGGCGCTACGAGCTGGCCGTCCGGGCCGCAGAGTCGGAGCTCGCCTCGGTCACGGGCGGGAACGGGTCGATCTATGCGGTGCGGCGCGAGGACTACGTCGAGGTCGATCCGCGCTTCGGCCACGACCTGGCGTTCCCGTACCTGCTGGTGCAGCGCGGCCGCCGCGCCGTCTACGAGCCCGCGGCTCACGCATTCGAGAAGCCGACGCCGACGAACGAGACCGAGTATCGGCGCAAGGTGCGGATGTTCGAGCACTGCTGGCTGATCACGCTCCGCGGGCGGATGATGCGCGGGCTACCGCCCATGTACTGGCTCGAGATGCTCTCGCACCGCGTGCTCCGCTACGGAAGTGGCGCGCTTCACCTGCTGCTGCTCGCCGCGTCCGTCGCGCTCGTCCGCGAGGGCTGGCTCTATCAGCTCGCGCTCGCCGGCCAGCTCCTCCTGCTGGCCGCCGCCGGGGTCGGCGTCGGGGTCGCCCGCTACTACGTCCTCGTCACCTGGGCCACCGTGGTCGCGCTCTGGAACTACCTCCGCCGGGGCGTCCCGGCAACGTGGGACGTCCCGGAAGGGACGCGGTGAATCGCGGACTCGACGTCGCGATCGCGGGCACCGGGCTCGTCCTTGCGAGTCCGCTCCTGGTCGCCTCGGCGCTCGCCGTCAAGCTCGACGACGGCGGGCCTGTCCTCTACCGGCAGGCTCGCGTCGGCCGCGACGGCGCCGACTTCGAGCTGCTGAAGCTGCGGACGATGATCGTCGGCGCAGAGCGGCAGGGAGCGGGGTACGCGGTGGCGGCGGGCGACTCTCGGATCACCCGGATCGGCCATTTCCTCCGCCGCAGCTCGCTCGACGAGCTGCCGCAGCTCTGGAACGTCGTCCGCGGCGAGATGAGCCTGATCGGCCCACGTCCGACCCTGCGCTACCAGGTCGAGCAGTACACCGAGCGCCAGCGGCGGCGGCTCGAGATCCGACCCGGAATCACCGGCTGGGCGCAGATCCACGGTCGCGCCACGCTCCCCTGGGAGGAGCGGATCGAGCTCGACCTCTGGTACGTAGACCACCGGAGCTGGAAGACCGACCTCCTGATCCTGCTCCGCACGCCGCTCGCCCTCCTCGGCGGCACCTACAAGGGCAAGACCGGCGGCTGGCGCGGCTGAGCCTCAGGCCGGCGCGCACGGAGGTAGAGGATGCGGTAGAGGTGGGCGAAGCGTGCGGTGTCCGCTTCCTCGCGCAGCGCCTCCTCGAAGGCGAGCGCCAGCAGGCGGGCCCCCGAGCCGCCGCGGACGTCCTTGAGGTCCCGCAGCGCGTATCGCTCGAGCAGCTCCACCTCGAGGCCGACCGATCGCGCGCCATCTCCGACTTCGTCGAGCCGCTGTCCGCGCTCCCACTCGCCGCTCGCGAGCGGCCGGAGCGCCCGTCCGACCGCCGGAACCCGTGTCGCCACGCGAGCGTAGGCACGCTTCCCCGCGAGCCAGCCCCGATTCGCCCTCCCTCGCCCGAGGTCGCCCGAATCGCAGGTGAGGAAGAGGCGTCCGTCCGTTCGCAGGACGCCGTGCATCTGACGCAGGGCCTCGATCCAGTCGGGGACGTGCTCGAGCACCTGAGTGCTCACGACGGCGTCGAACGAAGCCGGCCCGAACGTCTCCGTCAGGTCGAGCACACTCGTCTGCTGAAGCGCCATCGGGAAGCCGAGCTCCTCCGCCCGCCGTCGCGTCGGCTCGAGATGGTCGATGTCGACTCCGACAACATCCAGCCGGTCGGCGAACGGAACGAGCGGCTCCCAGAGGTTGAGCGGCTGGCTCAGCCCGCCACAGCCGACATCGAGGACACGGAGCCTTCCGGCCTCCCCGAGCTGCGCACGGAGATCGAGGATCAGACGGATCTTCGCCGAGCTCCCGGGAACGCGGGACAGGTCGAGCCCGGCCGAGCGCACCTCGTCGAGCACGCGGGTCGCCGTGGCCGGAAGCGAGGGCACGCGTCGACTCTAAGTGCAGCGGGATAACCTGCGCACCGTGACGGCTGTCCTCTTCACCTGCGCCGGCCAGCGCGTCGACATCGTCTCTGCCTTCGCGCGCGCAGGCGCAACGACGATCGCGACCGACCTCGACCAACTCGCGCCGGCGCTCTGGCACGCGGATCACTACGAGCTCGTGCCGCGCGTCGCCGACGACGCCTATGTGCCGGCGCTCGCGGCGCTCGTCGAGGAGTACGACGTGAAGCTGATCGTCCCGCTCACCGACCTCGACCAGCTCCTGCTCGCACGCTCGAGAGAGGCGCTCGAGCCCGCCCTCGCCCTCGTGCCGGAGCCGGACGTCTGCGAGACGATGGGCGACAAGTACCTCGCCCACGCCTTCTTCGAGCGGCACGGGATCCCGAGTCCGCGGAGCTGGCTGCCGAAGGACGTACCGGACGACGCGCGCTGGCCGCTGCTCGTCAAGGTGCGCGAGGGCTTCGGCTCGCGCCACATCTACCGCGCCCACGACCGCGCCGAGCTCGACTTCTTCCTCGGCTACACCACCGTCCCCTCGTTCGTGCAGGAGTGCTGCCGCGGCGAGGAGTTCTCCATCGACCTCTTCTGCGACCTCGAGAGCCGCTGCCTGAACGCGATCCCGCGCACGATGATCCAGTCGAAGGGCGGCGAGTCGATCAAGGGCGCGACGATCCAGGACGCGGAGCTGATCGCACACGCGGCGCACGTCGCCGAGACGGCCGGGATCGTCGGCCCCGCGAACGTCCAGTGCTTCCGCGAGCCGGACGGGTCGCTCCCCGTCACCGACGTCAACCCACGCTTCGGCGGTGGCTTTCCGCTGCCCCTCGCCGCAGGCAGTCGCTACCCTGAGCTCGCGCTCCAGCTCGCCGAGGGCGAGCGGCCCGAGCCTCGTCTCGGGGACTTTCGCGCCGGGGTCGTGATGACGCGCTTCTTCTCTCACCTGTGTCTGACCTCCGGGCCCGCCGGTAGCCTGGAACCGTTCGCCGAAGAGCTCCCAGAGCCGATCGCCAGCGAGCCCGGCGAAGCGTGATCCGCCTTCTCGCGGCATCCCTGACCCTCGTGGTCCTCGTCGCGGCGTGCGCATCGGTACCGGACGGCGTCTTCGAGCGCGAGGCCGCGCCGCCGCCCCCCAAGGTCGCCCAGAAACGCCCGAAGCCCCCGGTGAAGCAGAAGCCCAAGCGCACGAAGGTGCTCGTCACCGTGGTCGACGGCGACACCCACAAGCGGGTCAAGGGCGCCCGCGTCGTGATCGGAAAGCGCGCCGATTACGCGAACCCGCGCGGCCTCGCCGCCGTCAGGATCAAGCACCGGACGGCGCTCGAGGTGCGCATCTCGAAACCCGGCTACGCGACGCGAACCGTCCGGATGCCGTTCAAGCAGCGGCGGCAGGTGACCGCGCGGCTCTATCGCGACGCGCTCCAGTGGACGATGTTCGGCGCCAACGCGCAGCGGACCGGAACGCACACCGAAATCGCGATCAAACCGCCGTTCAAGGTGGTCTGGTCGCGCGGGCTCGGCTCGCTGATCGAGTTCCCCGCCGTCGTCTACGAGGGTGTCGCGTACATCGGGAACTACAAGGGGACGATCTACGCCGTCTCGATGCGCAACGGCAAGGTGGTTTGGACCTACGACCCGCCGGGCGGCAAGATGGCCTCCTCGCCGGCCGTCACGGCCGAGAGCGTCGTGGTGCACGGAATGGACGGGATCGTGCGCGTGCTCGACCGGCGCAACGGCCGCCTGCGCTGGTCCTATCGGATCGGCTCGCCGATCGAGTCCTCGCCGGTGATCGCGAGCGGGATCGACTACTTCGGTGCCTGGAACGGGCGGATCTACGCGCTCGACCTGAAGCGGCGGAAGCTCCGCTGGCGCCAGACGATGGGCGCCAAGATCACTTCGAGCGCCGCGCTCGCGGGCAAGACGCTGTACATCGGCGACTACGCCGGTCGGCTGATCGCCATCTCGGTCGCGTCCGGAAAGGTGAGGTTCACCCGCTCGGTCAACGGCCGGATCTACGGCACGCCCGCGGTCGCCGCAGGACGCGTCTTCGTGCCCTCTTCGACCGGCGGCAGCCTCACCGCCTTCACGACGAGCGGCCGCTACCTCTGGCGCGTCTCGACCGGCGCCTACGTCTATTCGACACCCGCGGTCTGGGCGGGACGCGTCTTCTTCGGCTCCTACAACGGCCGCTTCTACAGCGTCGCTGCGAGCTCCGGCCGCGTCCTCTGGTCGGTCGGCGCCGGCGGGCCGGTCTCGGGCGCGGCGGTCGTCGTCGCCGGAGTCGCCTACGCGGGCAGCACGCACGGCCGGATCACCGGGGTCCGGGCGAAGACCGGCCGCGTCGTCCTTCGCTTCCCCCACGGCGAGTACGTGCCGGTCTCGGGGAACGGGAAGCGGCTGCTCCTGCACGGCTACTCGCGGATCTGGGCAGTGGAGCCGAGGTCATGAGCAAGCCGTCCGACGCACTGCGGCAGGTCTACGAGCAACGAGGCGCGCTCGAATATGCGCACTTGCCGGACTCGTCGAGCGCACTCGATCGGAAGTTCGAGAGGATCACCGAGGTCCTGGGGAGGCTGCTCCCCTGTGAAGCGTTGCTCGATGCGGGTTGTGGTGACGGGCGATACCTGGCTGCTCTGCGCTCACTGGGTTACGTGCCACCCAGAGTCGCCGGTATCGACATCGCCGACTCGATTCTCGCCACCGCCGCGAGCGCGACCGCGGCGGCAGGTGTTCCCGCAGAGCTCGTCCGTGCGAATCTCGAGGAGCTGCCCTTCGAGGACGAAGCCTTCGACGTCATCCTCTGCACCCAGGTGATAGAGCATCTGCTCGACCCGATCCAAGCCCTCCGGGAGCTCCATCGCGTGCTGCAACCGGGGGGTGTCCTCCTGATCACGACCGATCATCGAGGGAACCGCGTTTCCCGGTTCCTGAACGGGCCGAGAACCATGCTGGTCAGGCTTCTCCGACTGCGTGGGCGCCGTCGCCGCGTCCACTTCCCGCACCGTGACTTCGAGAGAGACGAATTCAGCGGGATGCTTCACGCTGCCGGATTCTCCGTGCGCCGGATCGAGACGTTCCGCTTTCACGTCACAGATGCACCTGCCGCGATCCAGCGATTGCTGAACACGGTCGACCGTCGGCTGGGACCGCACGGCGTCGGAGACATCCTCCTGGTCGTGTGCGAAGCGTGAAGCGCTGGATCTCGGCGCTGCTCGTCCTTGGACTCGTCTCTCTCGGCATTCTGGGGGCATACGTGATCCAGAAGCGCCGCGCCGCCGAGGACGTGCGCGGCTCTTCGACCGAGGAGTTCGTCGTCACCGAGGAGCCCGCCGACGCGCCTCCGCCCCCGCCGAAGCCTCCGAAGCAGGCGAAGCTCGAGGTCGTGTGGCCGACCTACGGCTACGACGCCGAGCGCCAGCGCGTCGCCGCCTTCGGCCTCCACCCGCCCTTCCGTCGCGTGTGGACGTTCAAGGCGCGCAACCTGCTCGAGTTCCCGCCGGCGATCGCCTACGGCCGGCTCTACTTCTCGAACAACTCCGGGATGATGTTCGCCGTCAACGCGACGACCGGCAAGCGCGCTTGGAAGAGGCCGATCGGCCGCTGCGTCGCCGCCTCCCCGGCCGTCCACGGCCACACGGTCTTCCAGGCATTCCTGAACCGCCCGCCCTGCAACAGCGACCGCAAGGTGGGCCGACTCGAGGGCGAGGTGATCGCGTTTGCGGCAGGCTTCGGGAAGATCCGCTGGCGCACGCGGCTCGGCCCGACGGAGTCATCGCCGCTCGTTGCGAACGGGCTCGTCTACGTCGGCGACTGGCGGGGCCGCGTCTACGCGCTCGACGAGGAGACCGGCCGCGTGCGCTGGACGTTTCAGGGCCAGGGGCGCATCAAGGGCGGCGTCTCGCTCTCGGGCAACCGGCTCTACGCGGCGACCTACAAGGGCTACCTCTACGCGCTCGACCCCGCCACAGGCAAGCTGATCTGGCGGACGAAGTCGCAGGATCGGCTCGGCGGGCGCGGCCAGTTCTACTCCACGCCGGCGCTCGCCTACGGCCGCGTCTACATCGGCTCGACCGACGGCAAGGTCTACTCGTTCGGCGCCACGACCGGGAAGCTGATCTGGTCGCACGGCACGGGCGGCTTCGTCTACTCCTCGCCCGCGACCTGGCGGAAGAAGGTCTACGCCGGCTCCTATAGCGGCCGCTTCGTCGCGCTCGACGCGGCGACCGGCGACACCGTCTGGAGCTTCCGCGCGAACGGGCAGATCTCCGGCTCGCCGACCGTGATCGACGGCGTCGTCTATTTCGCGACGCTGAAGGAGCGCACCTACGCTCTCGACGCGCGCAACGGCAAGCTCCTGTGGACGTTCGAGGACGGGAAGTACACGCCCGTCGTCGCCGACCGCGACCGCCTCTACCTCGTCGGCCTCGCGCGGGTCTATGGGATGGTGGAGCGGTGAGATACGTCGTCACCGGTGCCGCCGGTTTCATCGGCTCGCACCTCGCGGAGGCGCTCCAGGCAGCCGGCCACGAGGTCATCGGAATCGACTCGTTCACCGACTACTACGACCCGGCGCTGAAGGAGCGAAATGCGCTCGGGTTGAACGTGCGCCGCCTCGACCTGGCGGAGGACGCGCTCGACTTCGCCGGGTTCGACGGGGTGTTCCACCTAGCGGGCCAGCCGGGAGTGCAGAGCTTCGGCGACGTCTTCCCGCTCTACGTGCGCCGCAACGTGCTCGCGAGCCAGCGAGTCTTCGAAACGGCCGCCGCAGCCGGGACGCGCGTCGTCTTCGCCTCCTCCTCATCCATCTACGGCGAGGCGGAGCGCTACCCGACCTCTGAGGAGGTGCCCCCGCGGCCGGTCTCGCCGTATGGGATCACGAAGCTCGCCTGCGAGCACCTGGCACGCGCCTACGCGGACAGCTTCGGGCTCGATGCGGTCGTGCTCCGCTACTTCAACGGCTACGGTCCGCGCCAGCGCCCTGACATGGCCTTTCCGCGGATCCTCGACGCGCTCTCCTCAGGCGGCCCGTTCACCCTCTACGGCGACGGCGAGCAGAGCCGCAGTTTCACCTTCGTCGTCGACCTTGTCGAGGCGTCGATCGTGGCGATGGAGCGCGCGCCGGCCGGCTCGACCTACAACGTCGGCGGCGGCGAGGAGGCGACCATGAACGAGACGATCGCGCTACTCGAGCGGATCGCCGGCCGGACGCTCGACCTGCGCCGCACCGAGGCGGCGGCCGGGGATCAGCGGCGAACCAGAGCGGATACGACGCGCATCCTCGCTGAGCTCGGCTGGATCCCCAAGACCTCGCTCGAGCAGGGCCTGCGGGCCCAGTGGGATTGGGCCTCCGGCGAAGCGGCGGAGATAGAGTCGCCCGCGTGAGCCAGACAGACCCATCCACCGATTGGGACGCCGAGCAGGAGGTCGACCTCCGCTCGGCCTGGAACCGGATCGCGGCGCGCTGGTGGCTGCCGCTGCTCGGGCTCGTGCTCGGTCTCGTGATCGGCTTTGCGCTCGCGCTCGGCGGCGGAAAGGTCTACGAGGGGAACGCGCTCGTCTATGTCGGCCAGCCGCTGACCCCAGGCGGAAGCCCGATTCAGAGCATCGCCACGACGCCCAAGCAAGTCGGAGAGATCGTGCGCTCCGAGGCAGCGCTGAAGGAGGCGTCCAGGAAGAGCGGGATCCGCGTCGGCAAGTTGCGCGGCCGTGTCTCGACCCAGGCGATCTCGCCGGGCGTCCAGGGCAGGGCCGCAGCCACGCTGCTCGTGCAGATCACCGTTCAGGGCGACAGCGCACCGCGGCGGGTCGCCGACGCGGCGAACGCGCTTGCCGACCACGTCGTCGACCAGGTCTCCGACTATCCGAATCTGAAGATCTCGAGCTTCCGGCAGCGACTCGCAGGAATCAACGATCGGCTCGAGTCCGTCGCAGAGCGGATCGCGGCCCTCGAAGCTGCGACGGCGCAGTCGCAGGATCTCCCTCCACTCGAGCGGCTCGAGCTGATCAGCCTGGCCGACAACGCGGAGCAACGGCGCGGGCAATTGCTCGACCAGCAGACCTCGGCACAGCAGTTCCTCGCCCTCGCGGAGAGCGTCGAGAAGGCGAGGGTGGTCGAGGAGGCGGTCGCGGTGGGCACGACGGCGCAGAGCCGGCGCAACGCAGCCCTCGTCGGCGGGCTGATCGGCCTCCTGCTCGGCAGCATCGCCGCTCTGATGGCCGACTCGTTCCTGGCGCGTAGGGCCGGCGCCACGCGCGTCTGAGCCAGGAATGGTCGACGGGCACCGGGTCGCGGTCGTCGTTCCCGCCTTCGAGGAGGAGCAGCTCGTTGCGGAGACGCTGAGCGGGATTCCCGAGCTCGTCGACCGGATCTACGTCGTCGACGACGCCTCGACCGACGCGACAGCCGCGCGAGCGCGAGCCGTCGGCGACCCGCGCGTCGAGGTGATCGTCCACGAGCGAAACGGCGGCGTCGGGGCGGCGATCGTCACCGGCTACCGGCAGGCGATCGCCGAGGAGATCGGCGTCACCTGCGTGATGGCCGCCGACAACCAGATGGATCCGGCGGAGCTGCTCCGGCTCGTCGAGCCGGTTGCGCGCGGCGAGGTCGACTACGCGAAGGCGAACCGGCTCGTCTCCGGCGAGGCGTGGCGGCTGATTCCGCGGTCCCGCTACCTCGGGAACGCGATCCTCTCGCTGCTGACGAAGATCGCGTCGGGCTACTGGCACGTGGCCGACTCGCAGGCCGGCTATACGGCGATCTCGCTCGCCACCCTGCGCACCCTCGACCTCGGCGGCCTCTACAAGCGTTACGGGTTCCCGAACGACATGCTGGTGCACCTGAACGTCTCGAACGCGCGCGTCCGCGACGTTCCCTCGCGACCGATCTACGGCATCGGAGAGCGCTCCGGGATCAAGATCCGCAAGGTCGTGCCGCGGATCTCCTGGCTGCTGACGAAGGGCTTCTTCTGGCGGCTGCGCGAGAAGTACGTGATCCGAGACTTCCACCCGCTCGTCTTCTTCTATGCGCTCGGGATCCTGATGACGCTGGCGGGCCTCGTTCTGGGCGCCGTCGAGGTGGTGCTCCGGTTCATGGGAAACGAGATCACGACCCCGACGATCGTCCTCGTCGCGCTGCTTCTGATCTCGGGCAGCCAGTTCACGCTCTTCGCGATGTGGTTCGACCTCGAATCGAACAAAGACCTGCGCTGAGCCCGCTTCCCGAGCGGGCTCACGCCTCTCCGCGACCTCCGGTGAAACCCGCTCGAAACCCGTCGAGGTGGCTGCGGTAAGAGGAGCTACACTCGCGCCGTGGCGAAGCTCAGACCGGAGGATGTCTTCACCCCAGCAACGCCGGTTCGCGATGACATGTTCGCGACCCGCCGCCATGAGGATCTTCAGGATCGCGTCGAGGCCGTACTGGGAGAACGCGGCCGCCAAGTCGTGCTGTTCGGCCTGACTGGCGTCGGGAAGACGTCTCTGATCCGCTACCTCTGCAACCAGCGGAAGATCCTGTACATCCGGGTGGAGTGCGGCGGGACGTTCGAAGAGATGGCGCGTGAGGCTCTCGGGCGGGCGGTCGGTGAAGAGGAGATCGAGCGAATCAAAAAGACGACGGGCGAGGCTGAGTTCGGTGCCACAGTGTGGGGCTTCATCACCGGAAAGGTGAAGGTCGGCCAGGAGAGCGAGATCCGGACGGCCAAGGTCCCGCGCAACATCGCAGCACTCGTGGCCGAGGCGTTCGCACTGCTCGACTACAGGGTTCTCTTCCTCGACAACTTCGAGAACGTCCTCGGCAAGAGCCACGAGAAGGAGACGACGCGTGCGATCTCCGAGATGCTCAAACTCTTCTCCGATCGAAGCATCGATGCCGAGAACGACGTGAAGATTGTCGTCGCGGGGATTCCCACGGCGTCCGAGCAACTCATCAGGCTCGACGAAGCAACTGCCCGGCGGACAGCGCAGATCGAGGTTACGAGGATGCCCTCGGAAGAGCTGGATCAGATCCTCGAGCGCGGCGGGGAGAAACTCGATCTTGAGTTCGAGGGATTCGCGCGAGACCAGATCGTTCAGTACTCAGATGGCTTTCCGTACTACACCCATCTCTATGGCCTCCACTGTGCTCGGCGCGCGATCAAAGATGGCAGCGCACAGGTCACCATCGAGCACTTCGAGGGCGCGCTGGACTCAATCCTTGCCGACTGTGACCTTGCGCTCCGCCGTACCTACATAGACGCCGCTGAGACGAGTGGCGAGGTGCGGGTACGGAAGACAGTCATGGAGGCAATGGCGAGCGTGAATGACCTTGAGGTCTCATTCAAGACCATCCGGGAGGAGTTCCTCAAGCTGCATCCGGGCCGGTACCCGTCCGTCGAGAAGCTCAACTTCATCAGCCCCTCGATGACGAAGCTGAAGGAGCTGAACGTGCTGTCCGACCGAGACGCCCCGAAGAGCAAGAACAACCAGTACCGCTTCACCAACCCACTCATGCGCGGGTACGTCCGGCTCCGCATATTCAAGGAGCGGCAGCCCACCCTGACCGACGTCTAGTCCCACAGCGCGATCGACGAGACCCCCACCTGCCGCCGCCGCGGATCATCCAAGCAGCTCAAACCCAACGCCACCACCAGGTCGTCATGCGCCCCCGTCCGGAAAGCACCCGAGATCAGGTTCGCGTTCTCATTCACCCGCAGCTCGAAATCCAACAGCTCCTGCGCAAGCTGCCGCGCCTCCGCCGTCTGCGGAAGCCCAATCAGACCCTGCTGCAAGAGCGCCTGCAACGTCGAGACCAGGTGGAGCTTCCCCAATCGAAGCTCCCGCGCCCCCACGTTCCCATCCATCCGCTCCGAGCCGGTCAGCACCGCGCCCGTCACCGTGCAGCGCGACTCCGACAACGCCGCCCGAACCATCTCCACAACCGGCAAACCAACCCCGGTCGAGTCCATCACCAAAGCCAGCTGCGCACCGCGGAGATCGCGCTCGAGCCGCCCGACGATCCCAGCCAGCCGCTCCGCCACCGCCGGGTAGCTCGTCCCCAACGCCTGCCGCTCCAGGAAGCGCACCGCGAAGAAAACCTCCGTCACCGCGGACTCAGTGAAACTCCCGTCCGGGTGAGAGACACGACGGGTCTTCCCGCCGGTCTCCCGCAACTGCGCCTCCGTCACACAGATCGCGGTCGGGTCCCGCCGCTGCCCCAGATCACAGCCGACCGTCACGAACCGCCGCACCTCCACCCTCTCGCCCTTGCTCGTCTCACTCACAACAACCACGGCTCAACCTCCTGTTCGAAAGCCCGCTCCACGTCCTCACGGCGGAAAGCCTGCGTCTCCGCCTCCATAAACCGACACTCGTACTCCTGCGAGAAAAACCACGACCCCAACGTCTCCCGCTCCTCCGCCAAGAACCCAGGGCTGATCCGCGGCACCTCCGTAGCGGGCACCTCGTAACGCTCCCACTGGTTCTCCGAGCGCCACGCGTCGAACCACCAACCCCGAGAGCCGAACGGCGTCGAGAGCGCCAACAGACGGCCAGCGACCGCCTATTACGACCGTCCGCGCGACCCGCTCACAGGGAAGCGACGGAAGACCTCCAAGAACGGCTTCCCGACTAAGACCGCCGCTGACCGGTGGCTCGCGGACACACTCGCGAAAATGCACCGCGGCGAGTACGTCGAGCCGACCAAAGAGACGCTCGCGGCGTACCTGTTGCGGTGGCTTCCGACCGCCGAAGCGCGAGGGCTCCGACCGTCAACCCTGGTCGGCTACCGGCTGATGATCGAGAAGCAGATCATCCCGAGGCTGGGCTCCGTGCCGATGCAACGGCTCGCCCCGGTTGACCTGAACGGCATGTATGCCGAGCTTCTCTCCAGCGGCCACCGGCAACGTGAGGGCGGGCTATCACCCCGGACGGTGCGCTACATCCACACCATCCTCCGGAAGGCACTCTCGGACGCCGTGCGCTGGGGGATCGTCACCCGCAACGTCGCCGACAGCGCCGACCCGCCAAGCACCCGAGCCGCCGAGGTCTCCGCGCGCAAGTCGCGGACGTTCTGGAACGAACAGCAGGTCGAGCGGTTCCTCGGTGAGGCAAAGCAGCACCGCCTCCATGCGGCGTTCCACCTCGCGACCACAACCGGGATGCGCCGCGGGGAGGTGCTCGGGCTCCGCTGGCGTGACCTCGACCTCGATGGGCAGCGGCTCCGGGTTGAGCAGACACTGATCGCGCCGAGGTACCAGATGCAGTTCTCCGAGCCGAAGACAGACCAGAGCCGCCGGTCGATCGACCTCGACCCGGAGACCGTGACCGTGCTACGTGAGCACCGGAAGCGGCAGCTCGAGGATCGGCTGGCGTTCGGCAGGGGTTACGCCGACTCGGAGCTGGTGTTCCGGCGGGAGGATGGCGAGCCGGTAGTTCCGGCCCTGTTCAGCCTCGCGTTCAAGCAGCTGCTGAAGACCGCCAGGCTGCCGGAGATCCGCCTGCGCGATCTCAGGCACACGCACGCGGCGCTACTGGGGAAGGCGGGTGTCCCGCCGAAGGTCGTGCAGGAGCGGCTGGGCCATCACAGCGCCGGGTTCACGCTGGACAACTACGGCGGCAGCTACCCGTCGCAGCACCGGGAGGCAGCGGAGGCCGTGGCCGCGCTCGTGCGGGGGTCAACGAAACCCGCCTGAAACCAAACGTCGCGAGACAGGGCGATACGGGCCAACACGGGCCGGGATAGACGGTCTGCTCGGCCCGTTTCCGACGGTACATCGCGGCACCAGGCGACATCCGGCGGCACAGCCCGACATCGCCGGTAGCGGGCCTCGAATCGAACAAAGACCTGCGCTGAGGCTCCTTCGGAAGCGGGCTCGCGGCTCTCGGAGGACTCGGTGAAACCCGAGGGAAACCCGCACACCGCGTCGTCGAGCGGTGGACAAACGATCGTGTCCGACTTACGCTCCCACGAGCCGTGATCGACGCCGTTTCCTCGACATCCGAGCCAGAATCCGCGGCTTCGGCTGACCTCGAGCCAGTACTCGCTTCCGTGGCCGAGAAGATCGCCCGCCACCGAGGGAAAAATATTGGCGAGCAGAACACGAAGCTGGGCCTCATAAACCCTGTGCTGGGAGCGCTCGGATGGAAGGTCGAAGACCTAGAGGAAGTACGACACGAGTTCCGTCGCAGGCCTGGAGACAAGCCGGTCGATTACGCATTGATGCTCGCCCGGACGCCAAAGCTTTTCGTCGAGGCGAAAGCGCTGGACGAGAACCTCGACGATCGGCGTTGGGCGGATCAAATCATCAGCTACGCGACTGTCGCGGGCGTCGAATGGGTGGTGCTGACTAACGGCGACGAGTACCGCATCTACAACTCTCACGCAGTCGCACCCGTTGAGGAGAAGCTATTCCGAGCCGTGCAGATAACCGCCGATCCGGGGGTCGCAACAGAAGCACTCCTTCTTCTTACAAAGGAACACATCCGGCAGAACGCGCTAACAGGTCTGTGGCGGGCGTACGCAACCGACCGCAAAGTGAAGGACGCCGTTGACGGTCTCTTCACGCCCGAGCCGAGCCCGTGGCTGATCCGGCGGCTTGCGAATCAGTTGGAGGGGCTGACACAGGGCGACGTGAAGGATGCCCTTAGTCGTGCGCGGATCGCCTTCGACTTCCCTGCGCGAGAGCAACCGATCTCCTCCCGACACGTCCATGTCCTCGAGCCTGAGTCGAAGCCGCAACGCACGAAGCAGCGACGCCTCCCCCGCCCCAAAGAAGTAAGCGACGTTTCCGTCCAACAGCTCATCGATGCCCGACTCATCGCACCCCCGCTCGAGCTTCGGCGATCCTACAAAGGGCGAGAGTTGTTCGGACGCATCGAGCCAGACGGGCGGGTCTCCTTCGCGGGTAGCACGTACAACTCGTTGTCCATAGCAGCCGGAATGGCGAGAAGATCGGTGATCGGGGACATTCCAGGCCGCAAATACCCACCGACGAATGGATGGACGTTCTGGCGTTTCCGCGACAGTGACGGAACGTCTCGCGAACTGTCCGTCCTGCGTGAGCGCCTCGCTGAGAGGAACAGCCGCCCTACTAGTCCCACAGCGTGACCGAAGAGACCCAACGCGCTGTCACCGCGGTTCGCCTGGCGATCGGGAGTAAGGTCGGCTCGACCCCGAGCATGGAGGATCGCGTCATGAGCATCGTTGTCCGCTTCCACCCCACATCCCTGACGACCGAGAAGTACGACGACGCAATCCGGCGGCACGAGGAGGCTGGAATCGAGCTTCCTCCAGACGGCATGGACTACCACGTTTGCTTTGGGTCAGATGGGGACTTGCGCGTCAGCGAGATCTGGGACTCTCAGGAGCAGTTCGAGGCGTACGGTGAGCGCTTGATGCCGATACTGGCCGATGCCGGAATCGAGTTTTCAGGCGCACCAGAGATCTTCGAGGTTCACAAGATCATCAAGCGCTAGGCGGGGCGAGTTTCGCCAATCGGTTCCACACGAGACGACATCCCGATGCGCCGCGAGGCCGCTCAGGAAACCAAAGACGACCTCCAACGACATAGCGCGGCATGAACGCTAGGCGGCCTCGAATCGAATAAGGAGCGCGCTGGCGTACGATCGGGTCGTGCCCGGGAAACGCATCGCTGTGCTCCTCCTGGCTGCATCCGTCGTGGGAGCGTGTGGCTCGGCGGATGCCACGGACGCCGAAGACTTCCCTCCGCCGCTGAGCGCGAGCGAGGGCAAGGAGCTCGCCCTCGGAACGCCCCAGGCGACGGTCTTCACACGATTCGGCGAGTCCGAGGGGCCGAACAATGCGACCCTGAAGGTCGGGGCAAGCCGCTGCTACACCTACCTCGCGCCGGGCACCGAGGAGACCGGCACCGAGGCGTTCGCTGGAGAAACTGTCTACGACTCCTGGTGGATCTGCTTCGACAATCGAGATCGCCTCGTCCACAAGGAGCCTCCGGACGGCATGAAGACTTCGGTCGGGTAGCTGGTCCTGGCCTCACCCCTCACGGCTTGTCGTCCAGCGTGACGTCACCCTCCGTCTCGATTTCGACTCGCTCCTTGCGCAGCTCGTCGCGAACCCGTTCGTTGACAGTCTCGACGTGCTTGCGGATGAGGACTCGCTCTGTGAGCACGACTTCCTTGGTCACCACGAGCCGCTCCTCGTAGACGGGGATCGAGATCGAGCCGTCCGCGAGCGTCTCGATCCCGCCGGCGTCTCCATCCTCGACCGGCACCCGCTCGAGCTCGACCCGTTCGTGGTTCCTCTCGATCAGCTCGTTGACCTTGAGTGTGTCCACTCGTTTCTTCGCTCGCACGGAGCCGACACCACGCCACCTCGTCTCGACATTTGCGACCTCTTCGTGGCGAATCACGACCGCGGTGTCCGGCGTCTCGGGTGGCACGTCGAGAGCCTGTCGCGGCTGCGTCCAATCGTCGTTGCTGGCCATTTCTCTCCCCTCGATGGTGCGGGTGCGGGACGCGCGAGGGGGCGGTACTTCGCCCCCCTCGCATCTCGCGTGTCGCTACCGGTTCTCGTCGACGTCGACCCGCTCCTTGCGCACCTCGTCCGACACCGTCTCGGTCTCGGTCTCGGTCTCCTTCTCGAGCGTGATCCGCTCCTTGCCGACGACCTCCTTCTGGACGACGGCCTCCTCCCGGTGCAGCGGCATGTCGATCTCCTCTTCCCCGATCTCGGCGCCGCTGACCACCTCGTCCATCGGCTCACGCGTCACCTTCGCCGTCTCGCGCTTCACGTCGACATCGACGCTCGCATCCTCCGTCTCCACCCACTTACGCAGGCGGACGCTGCCCGCCTCGACCTCGCGCTTACCAACCTGCAGCTCCTCCTCCGCGCGAACGACGCTTTGAGCGTCGTCGTCGCCCCGTGAGGGGCCCTGATCCATCGCCCGCCCGCGCCCGCCCTCCGGCAGGCCGGTGTCCGAGCGCCGTTCCGAGTACTCGAGCCCGTAATACGCGTACAGCTCGGCCTCGGTGTCCTGCCCGATCTCGTCACCGTCGATGTCAGGCGAGTCCTTCACCTGATCCTTCGCATACGGCACGGTGATGCCGTCCTCGCTGGGGCGTGCGCCCTCGATCGGTACGAGCACGCGCTTGGTACCGAGAAACCCGGTACCGATCCCGATCCATTCCGGGGTGTTGGTCTGCTCGTCGTAGAAGATCTCCTCGACGCTGCCGATCTTCTCCCCCTCGGAGGAATAGACCGCCTCACCCTGCATCTGCTCCAGCCGTTCCATCGTCAGTTCCTGCGGCATTTTCGAAGTCTCCTTTTGCGGTAGTCGGTCAACGACACTGTTCGGCGAGAGGCTCAATGACCTCTAGCCGGTAGAGCTTCCGGGGCGGCGCGTCGTGTACTGCTCGGTGACACCGGTAGACGGCTCGCCGTCCTGCTGTTGCGCCTTGTCCTTGGCGGCCTGCGCCTCTTCCTTCGCGCGCGACATGCCCTTGTCCAGGTCCTGCTTGAGCTGCTCCTTGTTCTCCTGACCCTTCTGATAGGCGCCCTCGAGCATCTTCCCCGCGACCTCACGGCCACCGAGCCCGAAGGCGAGTGCCGCAGCGAGAGCGATCCCGCCGAGCAGGAGCGTGTAGGTCGTGATCACGATGTCGTGCGCGATCTTCAGCTGCTCGAGGATCATGAAGCTCGCAATCGTCATCACCAGGATCGGGGCGACCGTTGCGACGACCTTGCCAAGAGCGGTGTCGCCCATCACCCTGGTCACGAGCGTCGCGATCCCAGCGGCGATGGCGCTTGCGACCAGGAAGATCAGCAGCGCCGCGAGCACGTTCGGCAGGTACGCATATACGGCGGCGACGAAGTTCGTCAGCGCCTCGATCCCGAGCACCGAAACGGCGAGCGAGATCACCCCGAGCATCACCGCCCAGAACGCGATGCTGCCGAGCAGCTTCGAAGGGCTCGAGGTGACCTTCTGGACGAACTGCCCCCCTTGTCCCTTATGCAGCATCCTGTCCAGCCCCGCCCCCTTCAGCACGCGGCTGACGAGCTTGCCCACGATCTTCGCGACGATGTAGCCGATCACGAGGATCAGGAGCGCGCCGATCAGAGCCGGCAACCATTCGAAGAACACCGTGAACGCGCGCTCGACACTGTCGCCGATGTTCAATTTCGCCAAAATCATCTGAGAACTCCTCCCTCTTCACATCGGGCACACCACACCCGGTTGGAAGAGCAAGACCGCGGGGGGGCCCGGAAAGTTACGGCGATCTGTAACCGGAACGCGCTTGCACTGGTCGTACGAGGTGTGAAGACCGTTTGGACGCTCGAGCGTGTCTCGCGTGCTCGCCCGACTAGACTCTCGCCCTTCATGGACCCGGACGAGGAACTGGTCGAGCGAACGCTCGGGGGCGACATGAGCGCCTTCGAGACGCTCGTGCACCGACACCAGGGGCTCGTTCATCGCGTCGTCGCCCGCGTGATCGGTCACAACGACGCCGACGACGTGACGCAGGATGCCTTCCTCCGCGCCTTCCACCGCCTCGGCCAGTTCCGGGGAGACTCGCCCTTCCGCGCCTGGCTGCTACGCATCGCGCACAACACCGCCCTGAGCTCGCTTGCGGCACGGGATCCGGAAAGCACGACGCTCCCTGTCGAGGACGCCGAGAGCGTGCCGAGCTCTGGTCGCACTCCTGCTCACGACTTGGAGGACACCGAGCGCCGCGAACGGCTCAGCCTCAAATTGCAGCAGATGCGGCAAACCCACCGGACCGTGCTCGTGCTGCGCGATCTGGAGGGCCTGAGCTACGAAGAGATCGCTGCCGTCACCGAGACGCCGCTCGGCAGCGTCAAAGGTCGTCTTTTTCGTGCTCGGCAAGAGATGATCGAGATCCTTCGTCATAACACCTACGACTGGGAGCTGCCCGATGAGCGAGCTTCCGCCTGAGCAGTCGCCCACGCCGGCGGAGCAGCGTCTGCTCCTCCTGCTCGAGGTGCTTCGACGGGAGGCGGGAGGCGACGACCGCGCGTTCGTCGGATCGGTGATGCGACATGTGCGCGTCCAGAGCGTGTTGCGCGAGTTGCTCAGCGCGGTCGGCGGCCTCACCTCGGCGGTTCGGGAGGCTCTCGCGATCCTGCTCGCCACCCGGAGAGGAGCGAACCGCTGATGCTCCTGGCTGACATCATCGATCGGGCGGCAGCCTCGTTCGGTGAGGCGCTGCCCCGCCTCGCAGGCGCGATCGTCCTGCTCATCGTGGGCTTCGTGTTGGCCCCGATCGTCGCCCGAATCATCCGAAAGGTGCTCGGCGCGGCCGGGCTCGACCGGCTCGGGGAGCGCCTCGGTGTGCCCAACGTTCTGGCCCGAATCGGGATCGACCGCTCCCTTTCGGCCTTGGTGGCGACGGCGATCCGGATCGCGATCGTCGTTGTGACCGTGGTCGCAGCCCTCTCGCTGCTCGGGCTCGCGGCCCTGTCGCTCGCGCTTAACGAGCTGATCCTCTTCTTGCCGAAACTACTCGTTGCGCTCTTGCTCGTACTCGCCGGATTCGTCGTGGCCGAGTTCGTCGGCGCGCGTGTCCAGGCACTCGCGACTCAGATGGACCTCCCCGGTCCGCTCCGTCAAGTGACGGAGGCCGCGATCGTCGCGCTCTTCGCGCTGACCGCGCTCGCGCAGATCGGCGTTCCGACGACCATCCTGACGGGGCTTGTCGCGCTGATCATCGTCGCTATCAGCGCCACGTTCGCTCTGGCATTCGGCCTCGGCGGGCGCGAAGTCGCTCGACAATTGAGCGCCGGACGCTACATCGGGAACGCCTATCGCGTCGGCGATCAGATCGAAGTGGCGGGATTCAGCGGCCGCATCAAGCGGATCGAGTCGGCTGCCACGGTGCTCGATGGAGCCGACGGACAATCCATTCGAATCCCGAACCAGATGTTGCTCGAGTCGGTGGTCACCGTGAACGCCGACGATCCCGAGCGTGGCTAGCGGCTAGCTCTCCGATCGCGGTTCAACAGCTCTTGCCTGCTGACACGAGCCCGCGCTCGGCGCTCGCGCGCTCGGGAAAGAGGATCGCCTCCCGCACGGCCGTCCGCATCAGCCCGAGCTTCGGGAGCGGGTAGTTGTCAAGCTTGCGCCGGCTCGCGATGTAGGTCGCGCCGAACGTCTCGGTCAGCGTCTCCTTCGGGTCGATTCCACCGACGAGCCGGACGAGCGCGGGAAGCCTGCGCAACGGCACGTCGGTCGCCACGTTCGTCTCCACTGTCCGCGCGAGCCCGGGGAAGTTGCGGAGTAGCCGCACGGGGTCGAGCTGATCGGCCATAGCCGACAGGAAGCAGCGCTGCCGTGCCATCCGCATGTAGTCGTTCGAGTCCTTCCGCGAGCGCACGTAGGCGAGCGCCTCGCGGCCGTAGAAGAGGTAGCGGCGGCCTGGAACGACGTCGATCCGCGGCTTCGGCTCACCCCACGCTGGCCGGGTCACCTCGTCGACGAGACGCTCCTTGACGAGGATCCGCACCCCGCCGAGCCCGTCGACGAGATCGGCGAAACCGCGCAGATTGACAAGCGCGTAGTAATCGACCCTGATCCCGAGCATCGTCGAGACCGACTGCTTGAGCGCGGTCGCACCCGGGTCGCGCCCGCCCGGGAAGAGCGCAGGCTGCGTCCGCGCAAAGCCGTAGAGCGCGTTCAGCGGCTGCTCGAATCGCTTCGGTTTGCCGGCCAGCTCGCCGCCGAGCGGCACGTCCACGAAGTTGCGCGGAATCCCGAACGCGACCGCCCGGCCGCCCCCGTGCTGGATCGCGACGAGGATCATCGTGTCGGTGCGCGCCCCCGAGTTGCCCGGTCCCTCGTCCGTGCCGAGGAGCAGGATCGTCGTCCAGGGCTTCCCCTGCACCGGCTGCTGACGAGCCAGCACCTGACCCGAGCCGCCGAGCGGAAGGTCGTACCGAGGCTCGGCGACGGGAACCGGCCGGGGTGCGCTCGGCGGTGCCGCGATCCCGGGATAGCGCGGCTGCGGGGCGATCAGCGCCCCGACGAAGAGGCCGCGCGAAGGCAGCACGTCACGAGGCTCCTCTCTCGCGAAGACCGTCTCGAGCACGTCGTAGCTGCGAACGGTCACGTAGCCCGCGGCGGCGTGCGGGAGTGCCGTCGCCACCACGAGAGCGGCGAGCACGACCCGGGTTGCGGCGGTCCCGGTACCCCGCGCCGCATCGACGACCGCGAACAAACGAAAGGCGAGCACAGCGAGGTCGGCGGCGAGCAGAGTCGCGACGAGCCGGCGGTCGACCACCGGCAGTCCGGCCCGGCCGCGCCAGGCAACGGCCGCGAGCAGCGCGAGGAGGAGTAGCGCCGTCGCGGCGAGGAGGAGGATTCCGCGCCGGCGGGCGCCGCGCAGGAGCTGCCCCGTACCGGGCAGCAACATCGAGAGAAAGCCGGCTAGGAGCGCACGGCGACTCGGCTCGGTCATCGGTCGGCCCATCCCGAAAGTCTAGAAGGCGGCGCGGCGAGCACTATTGCTAGGAAATCGTAAGAATCCGGGAAGGGATCCGGGGGCGACGCTACAGTCGGGCGCGATGCCGACTTCCGTGGTCACCGGCGGAGCCGGCTTCCTTGGCTCGCACCTTTCAGACGCGCTGCTCGCCGCCGGGCATCGGGTGATCTGCGTCGACAACCTCGAGACGGGCTCCCTCGCGAACATCGAGCACATGCGCGGCGACGACTTCGTCTTCGTCCCGCACGACCTGACGCATGCGATCCGGGTCGAGGAGCCCGTCGACTTCGTCTACCACCTCGCGAGCCCGGCCAGCCCGATCGACTACCTGCGCCTGCCGTTGCAGACGCTCAAGGTCGGCTCCTACGGCACTCATAACGCGCTCGGCCTCGCCAAGTTCAAGCGCGCGCGCTTCCTGCTCGCGTCGACCTCCGAGGTCTACGGCGATCCGCAGGTGCACCCGCAGCCGGAGACGTACTGGGGCCACGTGAACCCGATTGGCCCGCGCGGGGTCTACGACGAGGCGAAGCGCTACGCGGAGGCGCTGACGATGGCCTATCACCGGCAGCAGGGCGTGGACACCTGCATCGTCCGCATCTTCAACACCTACGGGCCCAGGATGCGGCCCTACGACGGCCGCGCGATCCCGAACTTCGTCCGCCAGGCGATCGAGCAGAAGCCGATCACCGTCTACGGCGACGGCTCGCAGACGCGCAGCTTCTGTTACGTCGACGACCTGATCCGCGGGCTGATGCTGCTCCAGGAGAGCGGCGAGCACCTGCCGGTGAACATCGGCAACCCGAACGAGTTCACGCTCCTCGAGCTCGCCGAGAAGGTGATCGAGGTCTTCGAGACGACGAGCGAGATCGTCTTCGAGGCGCTGCCCGTCGACGACCCCAAGGTGCGCCAGCCGGACATCACTCGTGCCCGCCAGGTGCTCGGCTGGGAGCCGCAGGTCGAGCTCGACGAAGGCCTCCGCAAGCTGCGCACGTCGCTGCCCCGAGAAGCGCCCATTGCCTAGCCGCCTGGCGCTCGTCGCGGCCTCGCTCGTCGTGGCCGCGAGCGTCGCCGTGCCCTCCGCGAGCGCATCGCGCTTCCTCCAGCGTGGGATCTTCGACGATGCCCAGATCCACTACGGCAACCCGGACACCGTCTTCCCGGTGCTTCGGACTCTGCGCACGCAGCTGATTCGGATCAATCTCCTCTGGGGCGGGGAGAACGGCGTCGCGAAGCGGCGGCCGGCGAACGGCGCCAACCCCGCCGATCCCGCCTACGACTGGTCGACCTACGACCGCACCGTCAACTACGCGGCGCAGTACGGGATCAAGGTCGTCTTCGCGATCATCGGCACGCCGCCGTGGGCGAACTCCGCCGCCGGCGTGAACGTCGCGCCGCGCAACTCGCTCGACCTCCAGCGCTTCTCGGCGGCCGCGGCGACGCGGTACAACGGCCGCTACCCCGGCGCCGACGGGCGGCTCCTGCCGGCGGTGCGCTTCTGGCTCGCCTGGAACGAGCCCAACAACCCGGCCTTCCTCCGCCCGCAGTACCGCAGGGTCGCCGGCGGCTACGTCGCCCAGAGCCCGATCGACTACGCGAGGATCTGCAACGCGATCGTCAAGGGCGTCACCGTGACGACGGTCGGCGCCTCGAAGGTCGCCTGCGGGATCACGGCGCCGCGCGGCAACAACAATCCGACGTCGGACCGGCCCGCGCTGGCGCCGATCGCCTTTCTGCGCGGGATGAAGAAAGCCGGCGCCACGGGCTTCGACGCCTACGCCCATCATCCGTACTACGGCGGGCCGAGCGAGACACCAACGACGCCGCCGCCGACCCCGCCACGCGGCCAGGCACCGACCGCGATCACGCTCGGCAACCTCGACACGCTGATCCGCGAGGTGACGACTCTCTACGGCAACAAGCGAATTTGGATCACCGAGTACGGCTACCAGACGAATCCGCCCGACCCGATCTTCGGCGTCACGCTCGCCAGGCAGGCGCAATATCTGACGGAGGCGTTCGGGATCGCGAAGCGCCATCCGCGGATCGACATGATGCTCTGGTTCCTGCTCCGCGACGAGACTCGAGCCCGGCTCGAGGAGGGCTGGCAGTCCGGCTTCCTGACGGCGACGGGAACTCGCAAGCCGAGCTTCGCCGCGTTCCAGCGGCTCGGCGGCTAGGGATTCGGCCCCGAGCGTAAGCACGCTGGCCCAGGCCACTCTGCCGTTCGCTTGCGGCGGATACGAGGCGAGCATCCGAGCCGGTTAGGCTGGGGGTTCATGGGGAGACCGACGTACACGGTCAAGGCTCTCGACAACTCGACGTGGGACGCGTTCGCCGCGCTCGTGGAACGCAACGGTGGTGTCTTTGGCGGCTGCTGGTGCATGGGCTTCCATCCCGAGGGTGTCGGCAAGGAAACGACGCCGGAACTGAACCGCAAGCGGAAGTTTGAGCGGGTGCGGGCAGGAACGACCCATGCGGCGCTTGTTTTCGACGGGGACGACTGCCTGGGCTGGTGCCAGTTCGGCGCGCCGGATGAGGTGCCCCGGATCAAGAGCCGCGCCGCCTACGAGAAGGGCGTGACGACGTTGCCGGACTGGCGGATCGCCTGCTGCTACGTCGGCAAAGGGCGACGGCGTCAGGGCGTGGCAGCTGTGGCACTCGCCGGGGCGGTTGATCTCATCGCAACCTTGGGCGGGGGAACCGTCGAGGGATACCCGGAGGACGCGGACTCAGTGCCCGCCGGCTTCCTCATCAACGGCGCCATCTCGACCTACGAGAAGATCGGGTTCGTCCGCAACCGGAAGATCGGCAAGCACCGCTGGGTCGTGACGAGGGTAGTCGAGCCGGCGTCGTAAGAAAGGCGGATGGGACGCTTGCGCCGACGGTCTGCAGTCGCACGGAGAGTTGACGACCAAACTTAGTTGACATTCCCGATGTTGGCGCGCGGCTCTGGCGTCATTCCGGAACACTCGCCCAGCCGAGCCTCCTGAGCTGTCAGTAGCGAGTTAGGTCTCAACTAGACACGTCCAGGACAGGGCGCTTGAAGCGCTTCCACTACGGTCGGTGGCCGTCCTAGACGATGTCGAGGATCGGATAGCGCGCGTCGACGTCGAGGCAAGCCGCCGCGAACAGGGCGGTACCGACATCGCCGGTCCAGAGCGAGTAACGGCCGCGGCCGTTCGCAGCGTGGAGCCGCTCGGCCTGGCCGAGCGCGTGGACGGCGAAGCGGCGAGCACGCTCGAGCCAGCGCTCGTCGCCGGTGCGCGCGAACGCCTTGAGGAGCGCGAACCCGTTGCCCGAAGTGCCGTGGCAGATCCCGTGGCCCTTCTCGTCGCCGTGGGCGCCGGCCCGCCAGATCAACTCGGCGCCGGCGAGCACGAGCGCCTCGTCGAGGTACTCCCAGGCGCCGGCGAGGACACCGGGAGCGCCGGTGCACCACTGGAGACAGATCTGACCATCTCGCGGCCGCGCGAGCTGCGGCCAAAGCGGTGACCCGGGCCAGTTGGCGAGGCCGTCCTCGCGGAACGCGTGCCGGGTGAGCACGGCGGCCGTCTCAGCGGCAAGCGCATCATCTGCGTCGAGCCGGAGCAGGACGAGCGTGTTGCCTGCAACGCCGTGCAGCGTGCCGAGACCGCGGTATTCATCGTCCTGCCTCCAGAGCCCGTCGTCGCCCCGGCGAGCGCGGAGCGCCGCAGCCGACTCACGCGCCGCCTCCTCCCAACGCGGCTCGCCAGTCCATTCGCCCATAGCCAGGGCGGCGAGCAGTGTCCCGGGTGCGCCCCAGTTCACGTCGTCGGTCGGGTTGGCGACGTTGGCCCGGACGAGGCCATGAAGGTCGTCCGCGAGTGCGGGGTCGGGGGCGAGCCGGCAGGCGACGAGCAGTGGCCCTGTCTCGCCGCATAGAAGCGCTGCCGGGTGGTAATGCTCATCCGCCGTGGAGTCCGGCTCGGCGCGCTCGAGCTCGAGCGTGCGCAACGCGGCCGCGGCGAGGTCGAGCGAGGTCTCGGCGTGGCCGCGTCGCCGCAGCGCGTCGAGCGCCCAGATCACGCCGGCCGCACCGACGTAGAGAGTCTTCAGCGGCAGCGGCTCCTCCCGCCCGTCCCATTCGTGCGCGGGCCAGAGCGCATCGGGATGGAACGCCGCGTCGGCGTCGGCGACGATCGTGGCGATCGCGTCCTCGGCGCGCGCCGGGTCCCACGGCTCGTCAGTCAGCCGCTCGAACTGCGCTGGTTCGTAGAGCACTGCGCGAGACTATGCGAAGGGCAGCCCCCGGCTATCGCAGCAGCCACGGCGTTGCGGTACGCCATTGCTGATGGAGCGCATCGCCTCCGTTCGCACAGAGGAAACTAAGCGCCCGTCGGGGGGCATTCCGCAACACTCGCCCATGCGAGCGGAGCAGCATGTGCAAAAACGCAGGACCTAACTCGGCAACCCCATGGTCCGGGAGGCTGGTACTACTAGTCGGCGCGTCGGGCTGGAGCGGTCGCGGGGAGGGTGTCTCGTTCTGCGAGACCGAGGACGACCTAGGCAAGGTGAACGAGTACATGAACAGCTTGTCGCCGCCACGCGGGTCAGGCGTTCGCTCTTCGGTCGAGATGTTCGAGGTCGTGCTCGACTCCGACCAGCTCTAGCAGCGAGCGGTACAGCTCGTCGACGTCGTTGACGAGACGCTCGACCGCGTAGCGCGCCGGGACGCTCTCGCGGCCGGCCTCGCCCATCGTGGCGCGTAGCTCGGGATCGCCCGCCAGGCGAGCGAGTCGCTCCGCGAGCGCCTCGACGTCGCCGGCCGGGACGAGAAACCCGTCGACGCCTTCGCGGATGACGTCCGGGACGCCGCCGACGCTCGTCGCCACGACCGGGCAGCCGGCTGCGAGCGCCTCGATCACGACGACCGGCGTGCCCTCGTTCGCCGAGGGCAGGATCATCGCGTCGAACGCTTGGTACCAGCCCGAGACGTCCTCCTGATAGCCGAGGAAGAAGCAGTGGCGCACGATTCCGAGCTCGCTCGCACGCTGCTCGACACGGTCGCGGTCGGGGCCGTCGCCGACCATCAGGAGTACGGCGTCGACGCCGCGCTCGCGTAGTCGGGCCAGGCTCTCGAGTACGTCGTCGGTGCGCTTGACGCCGGTCATCCTCCCGACCCAGCCGACCACGAACCGCTCGGGCGCGATTCCGAGGCGCGCGCGAGCCTCGCCGCCGGCAACCTCCGTCCGCACTCGCTCGCCAAGCTCCACACCGAGGCGAATGACGCTGAACTTCTCCGCCGGCGCGACGCCGAGCGAGACGAGGTCGTCGCGCACCTGCGGGCTGACCGCGATCAGGCGGGTGGTCATTCGCGCGAGCAGCCGTTCGAGCAGGAGGAAGGCCTGCGACCGGAGCGGGCCAAAGTAGCCGCGGAGAACGTGGCCGTGGAAGGTGTGAACGATGATCGGCGGCCGCGCTTTTCCCGCAAGCAGTGCCGCGAGGCGCCCCACCGCACCCGCCTTCGCGGTGTGCGTATGCAGGATCTGGGGACGCTGCTCGCGGATCAGCCGCGCGAGCCGGATCACCGAAAGCGCGTCGCCGAACGGAGCGATCTCACGCGAGAGCGCGTCGAGCCTGACGACGCGAACGCCGAGATCCTCGGCGACGTACGCCATCGAGCCCTCGCCACGCGCGAGCGTCCCAGCGACCAGCGTCGTCTCGTAGCCGCGCTCCGCGAGCCCGGCCGAGAGGTAGGCGACGTGAAGCGCCGGCCCGCCCATGTTCAGGCGCGCGATCACGCGCAGGACCCGGCTCGGCTCCCTCTCCTCCGGCTCAGACAAGACTGTCGGCGGTGAGGCGAAGCCCTTCCTCGAGGCTCACCTGCGGCTCCCAGCCGAGCACCTCGCGCGCCGCCGAGATGTCCGCCCACGAGTCGCGGATGTCGCCGGTGCGCGGCGGCAGATGATGCCGCTCGACCGGCTGCTCGAGGATCTGGCCGATCAGCTCGGCGACCCGGTTCACGCTCGCGGGCGCAGCGGAGGCGATGTTGAACATCCGACCGCTCGCATCGGGGGCGTCGGCGGCCCTCACCGTCGCATCGACGACGTTGCCCACGTAGGTGAAGTCGCGGGACTGCTCGCCGTCGCCGAAGATCGTGATCGGCTCACCGGCGGCGATCGCCGTGACGAAGAGCGGAACGACCGCCGCGTACTGGGAGAACGGGCTCTGCCGCGGCCCGTAGACGTTGAAGTAGCGGAGCACGACCGACTCGAGCGACTCGTAGACGCGGCTGAAGCTGACGCAGTAGCGCTCGGCGGCGAGCTTCGCGACCCCGTAGGGCGAGATCGGATCGGGCGGTGTCGACTCGGTCGTCGGCAGCTCGCGCGTCGAGCCGTAGACCGAGGTGGAAGACGAAAAGACGACCCGGCGGGCGCCCTCGTCGCGCGCGGCGAGCAGGACGTTCAGCGTTCCCTCGACGTTGACCGCGCTCGAGGTGAGCGGGTCCTGCACCGAGCGCGGCACCGAGCCCATCGCGCCGAGGTGGAAGACGACCTCGATCCCCCGCATCGCGTTGTGAACCCGCTCGTAGCTGCGCAACTCGCCTTCGACGACCTCGACGTCGATGCCCTCGAGGTTGTCGCGGTTGCCCGTCGAGAAGTTGTCGAGCACGCGCACCGCGTCACCGCGCTCGAGGAGGCCGCGGACGAGGTGCGAGCCGATGAAGCCGGCGCCGCCGGTGACCAGGACTTTGCGACTCATGCCGGGGCCGCGGCGACGACGTGGTAGTTGGCGAAGATCGTCCCGGGGATCGGCTCGCGCAGCGACTCGACGCGAGCATCGATCGCCCCGGCGAGCCGGTTGACTCCCCAGACGAGCGGCCGCGCGGCCGGGCGCAGGTGTGCGCGGCCGGCGAGTAGCTCGATGGTGTGAGTGAGCAGCATCCCGAGGCAGGCGGTCGTCCCGGCCCCTGGTCGCACCTCGAGCGCCGCCCATTCCCCGTTCTCGCGGAAGAGCCGCTCGAGCCCCGCATGCGTCCAGCGCCAGAGGTCGTTCGGCGAGGGATGGTACACCTGCACCCCGTGGGTGGACGCGAGCACCCGCCCGCCGGGAGCAACCACGCGCCTGAGCTCCCTGACGGCCTGCGCAGGATCGTCGCAGTGCTCGAGCACCTGGTTGCAGAGAACGACGTCGAAGGAGCCGTCCTCGACCGGAAGCGCCTCGACCGGCCCGAGCAGGTCGGCCGCCGGATTCTCGACGACGTCGACGCCGACATAGCTCGCGGCCGCCGCGAAGTAGGGGTAGTACGGCTTCACTCCGCAGCCGACGTCGAGCACGCGCTTGCCGGCGGACTCGACTCCTTCCCGCTCGAGCCACAGGGCCAGCGGGGCGCGCACCGCGTAGGTCGCCGAGGCCGGCGACGGCTGGCGCCGTGTTGCTCCCGGCCAGTCAGCCATCGGCGAGCGATCGGGAAAGGGTTGCAGCCACGAGTCCGATCCCGAACCAGGTGAGCGCGTCGAGCGGCAGGCCGGCGACGAGCCCCTGCGCCGTCCAGGCCCCGGCGCAGGCGAGCACGACAGCGGCGCCGGCGAGCGCGGGCCCGGGTGTCATCGCCCGCCGAAGCGCGGCGCGAACTCCGACGACGACCGGAATCGCAAGCGCAGCGAGGAAGAACGCGAGCCCGACGAGACCGAGGTCGGCGAGCGCCTGCGCATAGGCGTTCTGGACGCCGTACGGCTCCGCGGCCGACGGGAAGGCCTGCGCCGCAACGTCCGGGAACCGGCGCTCGGCATCCGCGAGGTACGGCTCCAGGGTGGAGAACTCCTGCGTGGCCTGCCAGCCCGCACCGGCCACGGGATGATCGGCGAAGACCCGCAGGCCGAAGTAGCCGAGCAGCGTCCGATGCGAATACGTCTGGACGTCGTCGCTCGTCGTCTCCTGAGCGTCGAGCAGACCGACGAAGCGCGCGAACTGGGCGAGGTCGCCGCCCCGCAGCGCAACCACGCCGACGACAGTGGCGAGCACGATCGCGCAGACTGCGCCGATCCGCCGCACGGTCAGCGAGCGCAGCAGCGCGGCGGCGCCGACGACGAGCACTGCAGCCGCGACAAGCCCGAGAGATCCGCCGACGGAGCCGGAGAGGACGAGCCCGAGCGCGCCCGCGGTGCACGCGGCCTCGCGCAGCCGTCCGACCGGCCAGCGCTCCTCTCCGAGCGCGACCGCGACGAGTCCGATCGCGAGCGCCGCGGCTCCCGCCGCCGCGAAGTCGTGGTAGCCGATCCAGGAGGGCTGGCGCGCACCCGCGACGGCGTCCCCCCCGCCGACGAACTGCACGAGCCCGACGACGTCCAGCACCCCGAGCCAACCGACGAGCGCCCAGAGCACGAGCCGAAGCGTCTCGGCCGAGCGCACCAGCGCAGGCACGGCCACCGCGATCAGCGCGTACTCCGCGAACCCGGCGGCCGTAACGAGATGCGTGGAGGTCGCGTACGGCCGGTCGGAGACCGCGCCGACGACGACGCCGACGCCGACCCACGCGAGGAGAACCAACCCGGGTGCGAGGACGACGGCGCCCCGGCGAAGTGAGCCGACACCGTCGCGCGCAAGCGCGGCCACAGCCGCCGCCGCGAGCGCGAGTACGGCGAGATCCGAGAGCTTGACGGATGCGTCAGCGCCGCCGAGGTCGAGCGAGACCTGCGGCTGGTAGTCCACGTGCAGGAGCAGCACGGGCACGGAGGCTGCGAGAAAGAAAGCGCCGAGCCTGGCGATGGCCGGTTGCCGGACGTGCGCAGCCGTGCGGGAAAACGCCGTCAACCGCAGCACTATACTGGCCTCCACCAGGGGCTTGATGTGAAACAGGAGAACGTCTTGGGCCGCGGAGCGGCCCCTTCAGGGGTCTTCGCGCGATGAGCATTCGCCTCCGCGGATGCTCAGCTTGCGCCAAGTAGTAGATGCCCTCGCGGCTTCTCTGGCGCCGTTTTGCGACCGCCGCCGGCCTCTATGGCTCCACTGTTCTCGGGGTTCTCGGCACTGTCGTGGCGGCGCGGTCGCTCTCGAAGGACGACTTCGGCCTCTTCGCGACCGTCTTCGTGGCGGCCGGGTTCTTCCAGGTCCTGCTCGACCTCACCGTCGAGGAATCGCTGACCAAGTACGGCTTTCGCTACACGGCCTCGGAGCAGTGGGGACGGCTGCGTGGGCTCTTCCGCTCGGCGCTGCGCCTAAAGCTTCTCGGCGGCCTCTTGGCCGGGCTCGCGCTGCTCGCGCTTGCACCGCTCGCCGACACGATCTTCTCGAGCGACGGACTCACCTGGGCGTTCGTCGCCGCCGCGCCGCTCCCGCTTCTGCAGTCGCCGGAGAACGTCTCCGCGACGGCGCTGCTCCTGCGCGGCCGCTACGACCTGCGCGGCCTCTTCCAAACGGTCTCGACCGGACTGCGGCTGATTGCGATCGCCGTTGGCGCGCAGTACGGCGTCGTCGAGATGGTGATCGGAATCGGAATCGCGCAGGCGGTTTCCACCTGCCTCGTGGGGATGGTGGGGCTCGCAGCCTTCCGGCGCTTTCCCCAGGTGCCGGCCGAGCGGCTCGGCGAGGATCGAAAGGGGATCGTCTCCTTCGTCCTCCAGTCGAGCGCGGCTACCGGCCTCCTCTCCCTGCGCGCGGCGCTGGCCCCGCTGCTCCTCGGTGTCGCGGCTGGACCCACGCAGGTCGGCATCTTCCGGATCGCGCAGGCCCCGCAGTCGGGCTTCGCCGCCGCGAGCTCGCCGGTCCGGCTGATCCTGCTCACCGAGCAGACCCGCGATTGGGAGCGAGGCGCCGAGGCCCGCGTCCTCGCCGGCGTCCGCCGCTACACGGTGATCGCGACGCCGCTGATGCTCGTCGTCGTGCCCATCTTCCTCTGGCTGATGCCGGATCTGATTCGGCTCGTCTTCGGCGCGCGGTACCTGGACGCGACCGACGCCGCCCGGCTGATCCTCGTTGCCGCCGGCCTCCAGCTCGCGATCGGCTGGACCAAGTCGCTCCCCGTCGCGATCGGGCGGCCGAACCTGCGACTCGTCACGCACGGGCTCGAAACCGTGGTACTGCTGCCGCTCGTCGTCGTGCTCGGCCTCGAGTGGGGCGCCACCGGCGCGGCTGCCGCGACGCTCGTCGCGACCGTCGTGTTCGCGCTCGCCTGGGCCGTCGTCTTTGCACGGATCCGCCGCGAGACGCCAGCGTGAGGGTACTGATCGTCTCCGGGATCTGGCCGCCCGACGTCGGCGGACCCGCGAGCCACTCGCCGGAGCTGGCGGCGTGCCTACACGCGCGCGGTCACCGCGTCGAGGTGCTGACGACCGCCGTAAGCCGTCCAGCC
Organism: Gaiellaceae bacterium; assembly: GCA_037720595.1. Lineage (GTDB taxonomy): Bacteria > Actinomycetota > Thermoleophilia > Gaiellales > Gaiellaceae > Gaiellasilicea. The sequence goes on from JBBJLW010000019.1 coordinate 35,749, forward strand.
GTCCAGGAATACCCGGTGCGCTGGGTCGGCCGCGGGCTGCCGCCAGGGGTTCGCCATGCGACGTTCGCGCTTCAGCTCGCGAGGCTCGCGCACGCGGCCGACGTCGTCTACGTCAACTCGGTGCTGACGCGAGGCGTTGCTGGCGCGCGAGCGGCGCGGCGCCCCGTCGTCGTCAAGCTCACGGACGATCCCGCCCATGAACGGGCGCGGCGCTTCGAGCTCTTCGACGGCGACCTCGACGGCTTCCAGCTCTTCGGCGGCGGTCCGCGCGTGCAGGCACTGCGAGCGCTGCGGGACACCGCGCTGCGCCGCGCGTCGCTGGTCGTCTGCCCGAGCACGTATCTACGCGAGCATGCACTCGGCTGGGGCCTGCGTCGCGAGCAGGTCGTCGTCGTCGAGAACGCGACGCCGGAGCTCCCCGAGTTGCCGACGCGCATGCAGGCTCGATCCGAGCTCGGGATCGAAGGGACGCTGCTCGCGTTCGCCGGCAGGCTCGGCCCGGCGAAGGCGCTCGACGTGGCACTCGCGGCGCTCGCCGAGCTCGAGGGGGTCACGCTGCTGCTCGCCGGCGACGGGCCCGAGCGGACTGCTCTGGAGCGTCGAGCGGCCGAGCTCGGACTCGGCGAGCGGGCCTGCTTTCTCGGCGCGCTCGGGCGCGACGAGGTGCTGCGGCTCTTCCGCGCCGCCGATGCGTCGGTGCTCTCGTCGGCGTGGGAGAACTTCCCGCACACGCTCGTGGAGGCGCTTGCAGTCGGGACGCCCGTCGTCGCGACGGCGGTCGGCGGCGTGCCCGAGATCGTGCGCGACGGCGAGAACGGGCTGCTCGTACCGCCGGGCGATCCCGCAGCGCTGGCCGCCGCGCTGCGGCGATATCTGGGAGATCCGGAGCTGCAGGAGCGCCTCCGGTCGGCGGCCGCCCCCTCGGTCGAGCACCTACGGCCGGAGCGCATCTACGGCAGGCTCGAAGAGCTTCTGACGCAGGTAGCTTCGAGGCGGTGAACGTCCTCGTCGTCACCGGGATCTGGCCGCCCGATGTCGGCGGCCCAGCCAGCCACGCACCCGAGCTCGCGGCTTTCCTGCGCGCCCGCGGGCACGGCGTCGAGGTGGTGACGACCGCGGACGAGCCGCCGCCCGCGCCGGACTTTCCGGTTCATGCCGTCCTTCGAGCCACTCCCGTCGGGCTTCGACATGCGCAGGTCGCTGCGCTGATCGCGCGTCGGGCGCGCCACGCCCACGTCGTCTACGCGACGAGCATGATCTCCCGTGCCGGTGCCGGCAGCACGCTCGCGCGACGCCCGCTCGTGCTGAAGCTCGTGGCCGACGCGGCCTACGAGCGCGCGAAACGACAGGGGGTCTTCACGGGCTCATTGGCCGCCTTCCAGGACGCGCGCGGCCCGCGGATCGCGGCGCTCCGCCTCGCTCGCGACCTCGCGCTGCGGCGCGCCTCCCACGTGGTCTGCCCGAGCGCGTTCCTGCGCGAGCTGGCGCTCGGCTGGGGACTCGCGCCCGACGAGGTGACCGTGCTCCCGAACGCGATTCCTCCCCTACCGGAGCTGCGCCGGGCCGAGGAGGTGCGCGCCGACCTCGGCCTCGAAGGACCGCTGCTCGTCTTCGCGGGGCGGATCAACGCGCAGAAGGCGCTCGACGTCCTGCTCGACGCGCTCGCCCAAGTCGACGGCCCGTCGCTCGCGCTGGTCGGCGACGGCCCCGAGCTGGCGCGGCTCCAGCGGCACGCCGCCGCGCTCGACCTCGACGGGCGCGTCCGCTTCCTCGGCGCCCGATCGCGCACCGAGGTGCTGGAGCTCTTTCGGTCCGCCGACGCATCTGTCCTCTCCTCGGCCTGGGAGAACTTCCCGCACACCGTGGTCGAGGCGCTCGCCGTAGGGACGCCCGTGATCGGGACCGCGGTCGGCGGCGTCGCCGAGGTCGTGCGCGACGGGGAGAACGGCCTGCTCGTTCCGCCCGGCGATCCCGCCGCGTTCGCAGGCGCGCTGCGGCGCTTCTTCGAAGATGCGGAACTTCGGAGCCGGCTGAAAGCGGCGGCGCCGAGCTCCGTCGAGCACCTGCGACCGGAGCGGGTCTACGCCGAGCTGGAGCAGATCCTCGCTCGGGCGGCCGGCTCGTGAGACCGCGTGTCGTGATGGTCGGGCGGACGCGCTATCGCTTTCCCCTCTCCGCTGGCCTCGCCCGCAAGTTCGACGCACTCGGCGAGCGACTCGAGCTGCGTGTGCTCGCGACCGGCACCCGCGGGAACCGGGTGGATCGACCGGAGTTCCGACTGCACCACCCGCTGCCCTCTCGCGCGCTCGACGGCGTCGTCTTCTATGCCCGGTTGCCGTTCAGGATCGCGCGCGAGTTGCGGAACTTCAGGCCACAAGCGGTGCTCGCTCAGAGCCCGTTCGAAGCGACCGCCGCGTACGGGGGCCGGATGCTCGCGAGGCGGCGCGTGCCCGTTGTGGTCGAGCTGCACGGCGACTGGGCGAGCTTCGCCCGGCTCTACGGCTCGCGCCTGCGTCAGCCGCTCGCGCCGGTACTCGACCGGGTCGCGGCCTGGTCGCTTCGCCGCGCCGACGCCGTGCGGACGCTCTCGCCCTTCACGACCGAGCTCGCGCGTCGGCACGGGGTCGAGCCCGCAGCCACGTTCACAACCTACACCGATCTTTCGGCGTTCGCCGAACTGCCGACCGTGCCGCTACAGGAGCGCCCGGCCGCGCTCTTCGTCGGCGTGCTCCAGCGCTACAAGAACGTGGACGGGATCGTCGCAGCTTGGCGGCTCGCCGCACCGCGTGTGCCCGAGGCACGCCTCGTCCTCGTGGGGGACGGTCCGATGCGCGCAGCGGTCGAGAGGCTCGTCGCCGAGCTGCCCGGGCAGACGGAGTGGCGGGCGTCGCTTTCGACGCCCGCGGTCGTGACCGCCCTCGATGACGCGTGGTGCCTGCTGCTCCCCTCCCGCTCGGAAGGGACGCCGAGAGTGATCCTCGAGGCGCTGTGTCGCGGACGAGCGGTGCTCGGTGGGCGCGTCGGCGGGATTCCCGATGCCGTCCGCGACGGGGGGACCGGCCTCCTCGTCGACCCGCACGACGTCGAGGGAATCGCAGACGCGCTCGTGCGGCTGCTCTCGGATCGCGCGCTCGCCGAGCGGCTCGGCGCGCAGGCGCTCGAGGATTCCCAACCCTGGCGCTATACCGCCGCCGAGTACGCGGACAACGTGGCCGCGCTGGTCGAGCGCGTGGCCGGATGAAGCTGCTCTTCGTCGGCCGCACGCGCTTCGCCTTCCCGCTCCCGGAGACCCTGGAACGGCGCTACGACGCGCTCTCGGGCGAGCTCGAGTGGCGGCAGATGGGTACCGGGCGCACGACCGACGAGCGCTTCGCGCTGGCGCCGACGTTTCCGATCGGGCGACTCGACGGGCTCGCGTTCTACGTCGCGCTTCCGCTTCGCATAGCTCGCGAGCTGCGCGGCTTTCGACCGGATGCGGTGCTCGCGCAAGGTCTGCAGGAGGCCGCGCTCGTCCTGCTCGCGCGCGCGCTGACGCGAGTGCCGACGAAGGTGATAGCCGACGTGCACGGCGACTGGAGCGCGCCGACGAGACTCTACGGCTCGCGGGGTCGCCGGCTGCTCGACCCGCTCGCGGACGCGCTGGCGCGAGTCGGCCTTCGCCGGGCGGACGGCATCCGCACGATCTCGGGCTACACGACCGGGCTCGTCCGCGCGGCCGGTCGCGAGCCCGACGCCGAGTTCCCGGCCTACATGGATCTCGAGCCGTTCCTCGGCCCGCCGGCGCCCCTGCCCGAGACGCCGAGCGCCCTCTTCGTCGGCACGCTCGAGCGCTCGAAGGCGATCGACGTCCTGACGTCCGCCTGGCCGTCCGTTCGAGAGCGCGTCCCGGAGGCGCGGCTGCACGTCGTCGGATCGGGCTCGTTGCCGGCCCCCGCCGGCGAGGGAATCGCATGGAGCCCGTCGCTGACGACAGTCGAGGTCGCCGCCGCTCTCGACGCCGCGACGCTACTCGTCCTGCCCTCGCGCTCGGAGGGCATGGGCCGCGTCCTCGTCGAGGCGTTCTGCCGAGGCCGTGGAGTCGTCGTCAGCCGCGTGGGCGGGATCCCCGACCTCGTCCGCGACGGCGAGAACGGCCTGCTCGTCGAGCCCGGAGACGCCGAGGCGCTGACGGGAGCGCTGGTGCGCGTTCTCGCCGACCGGGAGCTGGCGAAACGCCTCGGCGAAGGTGCGCACGCCGCGGCGAACCGCTCGATCGCGACTCCGGAGGAGTTCGCCCGCCGGCTGCGGGTGCTCGTCCAGGACGTCACTAGACTTCCCGCGTGAGAGCCGAGCGCGCCAAGCAGCTCCTGAAGAACGCGGTCTACCGCACGATCGGGGAGACAACGACGACCCTCACCCCCGCGAACGGCGCCGCCGACCGGACGCTGCGCGTGCTCATGTACCACAAGGTCAACGACCAGCTCGAGAACCCGGTCACCGTCCCCACCGGCCGGTTCGCGGAGCAGATGGCGCTCCTGGCCGAGTTCGGCTACACGGTCGTCGGACTCGAGGCAGTGCTCGCCCACTACGTCGACGGCGCGGCGCTACCGCCCAAGGCAGTGCTGATCACCTTCGACGACGGCTACCGCGACAACCTCGAGAACGCGTTGCCCGCGCTGCAGAAGCACGGCTATCCGGCCGTCCTCTTCGCGCCGCTCGGCTATGTCGGCGACCGGCGCCCGCTGCCCCACGACGAGCATCTCGTCCAGCGCGGGATCATCAACCGCACTCTCGACTGGGGCGAGCTGCGCGAGCTCGAGCGGGCCGGGGTGCGGATCGAGTCGCACGGGATCTCGCACCGGCCGCTCGCCGAGCTCGAGATCGACGAGTCGGCGCGCGAGATCGCGATTTCGAAGCTGCGGCTCGAGGAGGCGCTCGGCCGCCCGGTGCGCGCGTTCGCCTACGTGAAGGGCTCCGAGGCGCACTACCGGCCCGTCCACCTGAGCCTGCTCCGCCAGGCCGGCTACGACCTCGGGTTCACGTCCGTCTCCGGCGCGAACGGCCCGGCGAGCGACCGCTTCCGGCTGCGGCGCTACAACGTCGAGCCGTACCCGCCGCGCACGTTCGAACTTGTCCTCGCTGGCGCGTGCGACCTGATCTCGCTGAAGGACACCGTCGCCGGGACGCACGCGCGGCGGGCGCTGAACGCGGCGCTCGGCACGTCGTCCAAGTGACCCTCACACCCGCGCCGTACCAGCCGGCGAGACAGGAGGAGCTCTTCGCGCTGATGGATCGCGTGTGGGGGTCGCATATGCCCGCCCACGAGTTCGACTGGTGGTTCGAGGACAACCCCGTGGGCTCGCGGCTCGTGACGCTCATGCAGGACGGTGACGACGTCGTCGGGGTCGCGGCCATGAGCTTCTTCCGGATGATCCTCGACGGTGAAGAGACAAGGGTGGCGATGCCCGTTCACGTCGCGACCGATCCCGGCTACCGGCGCCGTGGGATCTTTCCGGCCCTCGAGGCGGTGAACGAGGAAGAGGCGGCCGCCTCGGGCTCGCCGGTGACGCTGACCTTCCCGAACGCGGCCTCGCATCGGATCTTCGTTGGCCCGCTCGGCTGGATCGACCTCCCGTCGCGCCGGCTGTGGGCCCGCATCCTTCGGCCCAGCGCGGTTCCTCGCTACCTCCTCCGCCGGCCCGGACCGCCCGGGGGTCTGCGCGAGCTCGACCCCGCTCCGCGTGAGCTCGCGGGTCTGAGGATCGAGCCGCTGACCGAGGTCGGGCCAGACGCTGACGAGCTCTGGCGGGCAGCGGCGCCCGCCTTCGGCAACCATCTCGTCAAGGACGCGGCTTACCTCGAGTGGCGTTTCGCGCGCGCCCCGCGCGAGTACCGGCTGTTCGGCGCCTATCGAGACGACCGGCTCGCGGCGCTCGCGGTGCTCGGCTACGCCTACCGGCACGGGGTGGCCGGCGGTTTCCTCGCCGACCTGATCGCGCCGCCGGGAGAGCGTGCCGCCGTCGTCGTGCTCCTGCGACGCGCTCTGGACGACGTTCGAGGCGGCGCCGACGCACTCATCGCGCTCCCACCGCCGGCCCGTGCGCACCGGGCCGCCTTCCTGCAGGCGGGCTTTCTGCCCACCCACAAGTCGATTCGGTTCATCGGCAAGTCCTTGCGTCCGGAGGGCAGGCTGTCCGGGCCGTGGCATTTCGCGCTCGGCGACTTCGACTTCTTCTAGAACGTGAAGTTCATCGTCATCACCCAGCAGGTCGACCCCGCCGATCCCGTTCTGGGGGCGACCGTGGCGAAGCTCCGTGCGCTCGCGGCGCGCGTCGACGAGCTCGTCGTCCTCTCGCTGGGCGACGCACCCGGCTCGCTGCCGGCGAACTGCCGCGTCAGGACGTTCGGCGGCGGGAGCAAGGCCACGCGCGGCCTCCGCTTCGCACGCGCGCTCGCGCCCGAGCTGCGCGGGGCCGACGCGGTGCTCGCTCACATGTGCCCGATTTACGCGGTGCTGGCGGCGCCGCTCGCCCGCCCGCTGCGGGTGCCGGTGCTGCTCTGGTTCGCGCACTGGCGAGCGAGCCCGCTCCTGCGCGCCGCGACTGCCGCGTCGACCAACGTGCTCAGCGTCGATCGTCGCTCCTTCGCGCTCGAGACGCCGAAGCTCGTCGCGCTCGGACACGGGATCGACTACGCGGGGTTGGAATGCAGAGCGCTCGAGTCCCGCGAGCGTCCCTCCAGCGACGAGCTGCGCGCGATCGTGCTCGGCCGCACCTCGCCCGCGAAGGGAATCGAGACGATCCTGCGCGCCGTCCGCGAGGTGCCGGAGGCGCGGCTCGACGTCTACGGCACCTCCGGCAGCGACGAGGAACGCGGGCACCGCGCCGAGCTCGAGCGGCTGGTGGGCGAGCTCGGGCTGGACGGCCGCGCCGCGATCCACGAGCCGGTGCCGCGCAACAAGATCGGCGAGGTGCACGCGGCGGCCGACGTGCTCGTCAACAACATGCGCGCGGGCGCACCCGACAAAGCTGTCTACGAAGCCTGCGGCAGCTGTCTCCCCGTGCTCGCGTCGAACCCGTCGTTCGACGACCTCTTCGCCGGGATCGAGCCGCCGCTCCGTTTCGAGCGCGAGTCGCCGGAGGATCTCGCCGGGCGGCTGCGAGCTCTGGCCGCGCTCACCGCGGAGGAGCGAGCCGCGATCGGTCGAACCCTGCGCGAGCGCGCCGTCGCCAGCCATTCCGTCGACTCGTGGGCCGAGGGTGTCCTCGCGGTCGTGCGTAGACGATGAAGAACGTCCGCGTCCTCCACCTCGCCAAGGTCGCCGGCATCTCCGGCTCCGAGGCGCACCTGCTCTCGCTGTTGCCCTCGCTCGTGGCGCGCGGCTGGGACGTGCGCTTCCTGATGCTGCACGAGCACGAACAGGGCGCGTGGGACTTCGCGCGCGCACTGTCCTCGCAGGGAGTGAAGCTCGACGCGATCCCGCTCGGAGCCGACGTCGACCCGGCCGCGTTCCTCCGAGTCTGCGCTTACCTCGCGCGGCGGCGGCCGACGATCCTGCACACGCACCTCGTCCACGGCGACGTCTACGGTCAGCTCGCGGGGACGGCGACGCGCGTGCCGGTGCGCGTGAGCACGAAGCACGGTTTCAATGAGTTCCGCGAGGGCCGCGGCTTCGCGCTCGCGGATCGCTCGATCGCCGCGCTCTCTCACCGCCACATCGCGATCTCCCGTGGGCTCGCGCGCTATCTGAAGGAGACCGAGGGCTTCGCCGAGGAGACGTTCGAGATCGTCCACTACGGGATCCGCCCGCAGCCGGACGCTCGACCCTATGACGGCGCGGCGCCGCGCCTGCTCTGCGTCGGCCGGCTGATCCCGATCAAGGGCCACCTCGTGCTCCTGCGCGCCTTTCGGGATGCCCGGGCAGAGATCCCGGAGCTCGAGCTCGAGATCGCCGGCCGCGGACCGCTCGAGCCGGCGTTGCGTGCCTACGCACGGGAACTCGGAATCGAGGACGCGGTGCTCTTCCTCGGGCAGGTCAACCCGATCCAGGCGGCGATCGAGCGGACGGCGATCAGCGTCGTGCCGTCGCTCGGAGAGGGCTTCGGGATGGTCGCGCTGGAGGCGATGGAGCGAGCGCGACCTGTGATCGCCGCAGCGATCGGCGGCCTCGGCGAGCTGGTCGAGGACGGCCGCACCGGCCTCCTCGTCTCGCCCGGCGAGTCGGAGCCGCTCGCGCGCGCGATCGTGGAGCTCGCGTCCAACCCCGAGCGAGCGAGCGCGATGGGCGAAGCCGGCCGCGAGCGAGCGCTCGACCGCTTCCTCGAGGAGCGGTGCACCGACCGCACCGAGCTGCTCTATTTCGAGTCGCTGCGCAAGATGCGCATCCGCAATGGCGGATGCGCATCGCGCGAAGATCCCTAAAGGGGCCGCTTCGCGGCCCGGCCACGGGTCACGTCGACGTAGATCTGCACGGTGCGCTCGGCCATCGCCGCGACGGAGAACTCGGCACGGGCGCGGGCGAGGCCGCGCGCGCCGAGCTCGCCGGGATCCGCGAGGACGCGGGTGAGCGCGGCGGCGAGGGCCGCCGGGTCGTCGGGAGGGACGAGCAGGCCCGTCTCGCCGTCGACGACGATCTCGGGGATCGAGCTGACGCGCGTCGCCACCACCGGGAGCCCGCAGAGCATCGCCTCGAGGAGCGCGAGCCCGAAGCCCTCCCAGCGGGCGGGATGGACGAGCAGGTCGGCACGCCTCAGCACCGCCGCCACGTCTCCGACGCGTCCGGGAAGCAGGAGCCGCACCCCTCGACCGCGGGCGAGCCCCTCGAGCCGCTCGCGCTCGGGCCCGACGCCGAGGACGACAAGCGTCGCGTCGATCCCGGCCATTGCCTCCACCGCGACATCGAGGCCCTTTTGCGGTACGAGGCGCGACACCGCGACGACGAGTTTCCCCTCCGGCAGCTCGAGCTCATTCTGCCCCCACGCGGCCGGTGGCTCGTCGAGGCCGTAGGGAACGACGGCGAGCTTCTCCGCCGGCAGCCCCACCCGATCCACGTTGAACCGGCGCAGCGCCTCGGTGATGCAGATCACGCGCGCCGCCCGCAGCGTGATCGCGCGCTCGACGAGACGAAACGGCCCGGCGCGGAATGGGTCGTCGTTGTGCTTCGTCGCGACGAGCACCCGGCCGCCGCGGACGAGCGCGCCGAGCACGTCGGCGTGGATCAGATGGGTGTGCAGGACGTCGGTGTCCCCAATCGCGCCGGGCAGCCCGCGCACGGAGCGGAGGCGCGAGTATGGAACCTCACCGCGGTCGAGCTCGTCGTAGAAGGGCTGCGGATCCCAGCCTTCGAGGTCGTCGAGCCCGACGAAGCGCGCGTCGACGCCCAGCGCGCGCAGCGCCGGGAGTAGCGTCAGCAGGTGGCGCTCGGAGCCGCCGATCCCGCGCATCCGGTGCACGTGAACGACTCTCATCGGGTGCGTAGCCGCCGAACCACCCGCTCGAGCGCGACCGCCGCAAGCAGCGCGAGCAGGAAGTCCCACGGCACGCGGTAGCGGACGTTGCCGACGAAGACCATCGCGGCGAGCGTGTTGTAGGCGAGCAGCGCGACGGCGAGGATGGCGAAGCTGCGTGAGACGAGGAAGAGACCGATCGCGGCCAGCACGTAGAGCACGCCCATGTAGAGCGGCTCGCCCCAGTCCTTCGCGACGCCGACGAGCCCCTGGCTCCGCTCCTCGCGCTCGACGCTGAAGGTCGGGTTCCAGAGCATTCCCGCAGCCTGAACCGCCAGCTTCCCCTTCTCGCCGGGGTGCTCGCGCCAGAAGTCGATCACAAGCCCGCGGTAGAAGCGCATCTGCGCGCACTCGTCGACCTCGATCAGCTCCCCACGATCGGCGAAGATCGCCGCCTGGAACTCCGGCGAGAGCTGCACGCCGGGGATGTTCGGGACGTCGTCGATCCACTTTCCGTCCGCGAGGAGGTCGTAGGTCGCCGGATTGTTCGCCTTCCAGAGCGCGCGAGTGTCGGTCGTGATCGCGTAGCAGCCGACCGAGAGCTCGTTCCGGACGACCCACGGCGCCAGCACGAGGACGGCGGCCGCTGCGCCCGCGACGCCGAGGGCGGCAATCGTCCGCGCCGATCGCCGCCGCCAGGCGAGGTAGCCAAGCACGACGAGCGGCAGGAGCACGAGCCGCGAGTTGCCGAGGATCGCGAGCCCCAGCAGACCGCCAAGCCCGGCTCCCCAGAGCCACCAGAGTTTGTGTTGCAGCAACACAACCTCCTCTTCGTCCCCCACCGCTCCGTGGGTCGAAGATCGCTTGTGTTGTTTCAACACAAGCCTCTCGGCGGTCACTAGCGTCGCGAGGACGAGCGCGGCGGCGAGCAGGGTGTCGAGGATCTCGCGGTTCACGTGCACGTCGTGCCAGACGAGGTACGGGTGGAGGCTCGCGAGCACGGCCGCGACGACCCCGACCCGCGCCGACGCGACCCTCCTCCCGATCTCGTAGACGAGCAGCGCCGTCGCAACCGCGACGAGCGTCTGCGCGATCCCGACGACGAGCCAGTGTCGCCCGAAGACCCAGTAGATCGGCGCGAGGAAGAAGGTGTAGAGCGGCTGCGTGTAGGCGGAAGGGACGCCCGGGATGAAGCCGACGGTCCCGCTTGCGACAAGCGTGCGCGCGAAGTCGTCGCTCTTCTCGGTGTAGGCGAGGAGGATGTCGCCGCGCTCGATCGCGACGACGGCGAGGCGCGGCAGCGCGCACACGGCCGCGACGAGCGCGTAGGCGTGGCTGCGGCGCATCCTCAGCGAGCGGCGAGCGAGTCGACGCGCGTGTCGAGCGCGGAGGCCGGTGGCCGCTCCGATTCGACGTAGAAGCGCAGCCAGAGCTCGAGCATCAGCAGGCACCAGAGCCGGTGGCCGTGGTCGCGCCGTCCGGAGACGTGCTCGTGCAGGAGCCGCTTAACCTCAGCCGGTCGGAAGTGGCCGCGCTCGCGCGCCCGGCGGTCGAGCAGGAGGTCGGACGCGAGCTCGCGCAGGTCGTCCCGGAACCAGCGGCCGAGAGGAACGCCGAACCCGGTCTTGCCGCGGCCGGCGACACGTTCGGGCAGATCCGCCGCGAATGCCCTCCGCAACGCGATCTTCCCCTGCAGCCCCTTCGTCCGGAGCCGGTCGGGCAGCGAGAGACCGAGTTCCAAGACCTCATGGTCGAGGAACGGCGAGCGCAGTTCGAGCGAATGCGCCATCGAGGCGAGATCGGCCTTCACAAGCAGGTCGCCGGGGAGATAGGTGTGGATGTCGTGGAGCTGGAGCGCCCGGATCCCGTCGCCCGCAGGAGCAGTGGGCGCATAGCGACCGGCCCGCGCTTCGTCCGTCCAGAGCCGGTCGCGCTGCTCGGGCGAGAAGACCTCGGTCAGCCGTGCGTACCGCTGCTCGTCACCGGCCGCTACGAGCTCCGCGAAACGCGCCGCGCGGAACGCCGGCGAGCGAGGTTCCGTCCGCCCCGACGGCAGAGCCCTCAGCGCCCTGGCGCCGAGCCCCGGCAGGACGGGCACGCGACCGAGCGTCGCCGCAAGCCCGTGCGCTCGGTAACGCTCGTAGCCCGCGAAGGCCTCGTCGCCGCCGTCGCCCGCGAGCGCGACGGTGACGTGCTCGCGCGCGAGCTCGGAGACGAGGAGCGACGGCAGCGCCGCCTCGTCGCCGAAGGGCTCGTCGAAGGCCCACGCGACGCGCGGCAGCAACTCGACGGCGTCGAGCTCGACCTCGAGCTCCTCGTGCTGCGTGCGGTAGCGCTCAGCGACTGCGCGGGCGTACGTGCGCTCGTCGTAGCGCGCGTCGGGGAAACCGATCGTGAACGTGCGCACGGGCTCCGGGGACGCCTGAGCCATCAACGCGACGACGATGCTCGAGTCGATTCCCCCCGAGAGCAGCGCCCCGAGCGGCACATCGGCGAGCAGCCTCCTTCGGACCGCTGCGCCGACGGTCTCGCGAACGAGCTCGAGCCACTCCTCGTCTGAGCGCTCCACCGTTTCCAACTGCAGCTTCCAGTACGGCTCGACGGTGACCGAGCCGCGCTCCCAGACAAGCACGTGGCCCGGCGGCACCTTCTTCACCCCGCGCAAAGCCGTTTCGGGCCCGGGGACGTACTGGAGCGCGAGGAACGCATCGAGCCGATCGAGATCGAGCTCGCGCGAGAGCGAGGGCAGTCGCAGCAGCGCCTTCAGCTCCGAGGCGAAGGCAAGCGTTCCGTCCGGGAGCTCGGCGTAGAGCAGGGGCTTCTTGCCGATCCGGTCACGCGCAAGCACGAGCCGGTCGCGCGAGGCGTCCCAGAGCGCGAGGGCGAACATCCCATGTAGATGCCGCGGGAACTTCGTCCCGTGCTCCTCGTAGGCGTGCGGGAGGACCGGCGTGTCGCCCGTCCCGGGAATCCTGTGTCCCATGGACGTCAGCTCTTCCCGGAGCGCGCGGAACTCGTAGATCTCGCCGTTGAAGACGCACATCACGTCGCCCTGCTCGTTCGCGACAGGCTGCGAGCCGGTGTCGAGGTCGATCACCTTCAGGCGCCGGTGGCCGAGGACGCAGAGGCCGAGCGCGTCGACGCCGCGCTCGTCGGGGCCGCGGTGGTGAAGGGCGTCGATCATCCGCTCCACGAGCGCAGGGTCGGGCGGCGCGTGCCGCGATACTAGGCCGGCGATGCCGCACATCTCGGCTACACGGTACGCGGTGGCCTCCTGCCACGTCGAGCGACCGCTGGACGACCGGGTGTGGGCGAGATTCGCGCGGCTCCAGGCCGCTCGGCCCGGCGGCTTTCGGATCGCGGCGCTCATGCGCCCGCCCGATCCTGCGGCCGGCGAGGACGAGCTGCGCTGGCTCGAGCGGGCGCGCTCGGCCGCAACTCGCGGCCCGCTCGGCCACCACACGCATTGGACGTCGCCGACGCACGCGCGGCCGACTGGCGGCGATCCGGGCGAACGCGTGCGCGGCGAGGGCGAGTGGCTGCGCGACCGCGGCCTCCGACCCACGCTCTTCTGCGGCGGCGGCTGGTACCTGGACGAGTCCGTCGCGCGTGCCGTCGCCTCGCTCGGCTACGCGGACTGCACCGCTACGAGCTTCCGGCCGCCGTATCTCGAGGCAGGAGCGCCCAGGCTTGCGCTCGGCGCACCCGGACGGCTCGCGCTCGCCGATGGCGGCGAGTTGCTCGAGCTGCCGACCACCCACTCGCTCGGGATGGCAGCCCGGGCGGCGCTGAGCATCCGCGGGCCTACCGAGCCCGTCGTGCACGTCTACTTCCACGACACCGACCTGCTCGACCGGCGCCGTGCCGCCGCGCTGCGGCTCGCGCTCACCGTCCTCGGTCGCCGACGAACGGCGATCGATCTCGACAAGCTGGCGGCCCTACCTCACCGGGATGTGCCGATCCAAGACTTCGTTGTAGCGCTCGGCCAGGAGCCGCCAGTCGAGTGAGCGCCCGTAGGCGCCCGCGGTCTCCGCAAGGCCACGTCGCTCGGCGTCGTCCTCCGCAAGCCGTACAACTGCGTCCACGAACTCCCGTGGCGAGCCGACGAGTAGGCCGGCGGCCGCAGTGCGCACGACCTGGGTCACGTCGTAGTCATAAGCAACCGTGGGCACCCCCGCCCCCATGTACTCGGCGATCTTGACCGACTGGATTCCTTGATCCTTCGTGCGGGGATACAGCCCGACGTCGAAGTTGGCGACGTGCGCGAGGAGTTGCTCCCGCGGCACGCGCCCGAGGACGACGACCCCGCCAAGCGCGCGGGCGCGCTCCTCGATCTCGCTGCTGGCGCCGCCGAGGAGCCAGAGCCTCGCCCGCGGCACCCGAGCTCGGATCTCGCTCCAGAGCTCGAACAGGTGCTCCACGTTGTAGAGGGGATTCTCGCCGCCGCGGTCGCCGGCGGCGAGCAGCCACGCGGCCATGTAGCCGACGACGAAATCACCTGGCCCGCGGTGTCTCCGCGCAACGGCCTCGACATCGCCGGGGCGGAACGACGAGAGGTCAACGCCTTGCGGGATCACGTAATGCGGCTTCTCGACCCCGAGCGCCTCGAAGGCTCGCGCCGCCCGCTCCTCCGTGACGACGTATGCCTGAACCTGCGGACTGCCGAGCTGGCCGGCATCGCGCTCGGTGAAGCGAGGATCGTCCACGTCGGAGACGACCGGCCCGTGGAAGTACGGAATCTGCTCGTTGTCCGTCGTGAAGAGGCCGTGATACCGCCGATTTCCGAGCCGGACGAGGTGCGGCTCGAGGCGGGAGCGCAGCGGTCGCAGCAAAATCCGGTACTGCAAACCGCGCAGCGCGCGACGGTCGGAGAGCATCGCCAGATAGGCGTCGATGCGCGGAAGCCGCGGAAGCAGCTCGGCGTAGCGCGGGTTGTTGTGGCCGCGGAACCAGTGACTGAGAAAGAAGATCCGGTCGCCTGGCGCCCCGTCTTCCGTCGCGCCTCCCGCCACAAGAGCGCGGAGGCTTCGTCGGCGCATGCTCGGGACCTCGCTCACGGGCGCCAACCCTACTCACGACCCCGGAACCGACCGTGATTGGACTTACAATGGCCCGTCGTGGCGTTCGAGCCCCTTTCGCCGACGCAAACCGCCGGCCCGCCGACGCCCGAACCCGAGGAGCCGCCCGTCGACGTGCGGGCAGGCCGGCCGTACGCGCTCTCGCGTGCGCCGCTCCGGAAGCTCGGCCGCCGCCTCCTCAGCATCGCCGTGCTCGCGACGCTCGACATCGCGGGGCTCGCGCTCGGGATCTACGCGGCGCTCGTGCTCCGCGAGCTCGTCTACGGGGAGACGGACATCCTCTGGAGCCTCCTCTGGGAAGGCCCGTCGACGTGGCTTCCCTTCCTCGCGCCGATCACGGTGCTCGTCTTCTGGCAGTCCGGCCTCTACGCCTCGCGGGAGCGGCGCGGCGGCGCGGGCAGGGTGGTCTCCTCGCTCGTCCTGATCGCGCTCGTCGTGCTGGCCTTCGGAATCGGCACGGACTACGACTTCACGACCTCGGGGCTGATCCCGGCCGCGACTGCGCTGAGCGCGCTGACGATCGGGCTCTTCCGCGCGGCCTACGCGTCGGCGACGGCCGAGCTGCTGCGGCTCTCGGGAGTCCGCAGGCGCGTGATCCTCGTCGGTCACGGCGAGGCGCTGGCGGCGCTGCACCGCACGCTCGGCAGCGGCCGCGGCGACATCGACTACGAGTTCGTCGGCGCGATCACGCACGCCGGCGAGCCGGGCCTGCGTGTGCTCGGCGCGCTGGCCGACCTTCCGGCAATCCTCGCGCGCGTGGGAGCGGACGAGCTGATTCTCGCCGAGGAGGATCTCGACGAGGGGCGCGTGCTCGAGATCGTCGAAGCCGCCCACAGCCGCGGCGTCCGCGTCCGGCTCGCGCCGAAGACGACGGAACTGCTCGTGCAGCGCGGCGAGTACGTGCCCGGCCAGGGCGCGCCGCTCTTCGAGCTGCGGCCACCCGTGCTCGCGGGGGCCGACTGGTTTGTCAAGCGCACCTTCGACAGCGTGGTCAGCCTGCTCGTCGTCACCGTCGGCTTGCCGATCTGGTTGCTGATCGCCGCGGCGATCAAGCTCGACTCGCGCGGCCCGGTGTTCTACCTCGACCGTCGCGTAGGCGTCGGCGAGCACGAGTTTGCGATGTTCAAGTTCCGGACGATGGTGCAGGGCGCCAGTCGGCAGCAGTCGCGCCTCGAAGCGCAGAACGAGGCGGAGGGCGCGCTCTTCAAGATCCGCGACGATCCTCGCGTGACGCGGGTCGGAGCGGTACTGCGCCGACTCTCCCTCGACGAGCTGCCGCAGGTTCTGAACGTGCTGCGGGGCGAGATGAGTCTCGTCGGCCCGAGGCCGCTGCCGCTCCGCGACTACGACAAGCTTGCGAGCTGGCACCGCAAGCGCTACCTCGTGCTGCCCGGGATCACGGGCCTCTGGCAGATCTCGGGTCGCTCCAACCTCTCCTTCGACGATCTCGTCCGGCTCGACTTCTACTACCTCGAGAACTGGTCGATCTGGCTCGACATCTCGATCCTCGTCAAGACGATCCCGGCCGTGCTCGGTGCGCGGGGCGCCTACTGACCGTCCCGCCGGGACGAGTCCGGGGTCAAAGCCCGGACACGTCCGTGTAGCCGCCGCTACTGCCGAAGAGCAGCGCTTCTCTGGCCCGAGTTGTCCTTTCGAGACACGGCTGGGCTTTGACCCCGGACGTGGCCGAAGGAGACGGGCTTACCGATCCTTCATCCCCGCTCCCTAGACTCACGCGTGTGAAGGCGCCGAAGATCCTCGCGGTCGCGTCCGCGGTCGACCTCGACTTCCGCTACGGCTGCACGCCCGCCTGGTGGCAGCTCTGGAAGGGGCTGTACGAGGTCGGCGTCGACCTGATCGTGACGCCTTACCGCGGCCGGCCGGTCGAATCGCCGTGGTGGCGGACGGCGCCGAATCCGACCTACTACGAAGGTGAGAGCTTCGCTGCCGCCCGCGACGGTCTCGCACGGCTCAGGGGCGACCGCTACCTCCGCCGCGCCGAAGACCGGCCCGAGGAGACCGCGCTCGACAAGGCAACGCGCGAGACGATCTGGCGCTGGGTCACTCCTCGCTGGAAACGGCACCTGACGAAGGTGCTGGACCGCGAGCGCGATGTCGACGCCGTGATCGTGTTCACCGTCCCGATGGCGCATTTGCGCGGGATCCCCACCTACCTGCGTGAGCGGTTCGGCGTCCCGGTGATCTTCTACGACGGCGACGTGCCGATGAGCCTGCCCGAGTTCGGCGGGATGGACACGGGCTTCAACTACTACCACGGGGCCGATCCCTCGGAGTACGACTTGGTGATCTCGAACTCCGAGGGCGGGCTGCCGCGCCTGCTCGAGCTCGGCGCGCGCCGCGCCGAAACCGTCTTCTGGGGCGCCGATCCCGAGTTCTTCGCGCCGCGCCCCGAGGAAAAAGTGCACGACGTCTTCTTCTACGGCTACGGGGACAAGTTCCGGCGCGAGTGGATGGCGGCGATGGTGGGAGAGCCGAGCCGAGCGGCGCCGGAGCTCGAGTTCGCGCTCGGCGGGCGGGACTTCCAGGGCGACACCGGCGGCGCCTGGACGATGGGAGACGTCTCGTTCAACACCTTTGCGCGGGCGATCTCGCAGGCGCGGATCAACCTCAACATCACGCGTCGCTCGCACGCGACCGTCCACGCCTCCTCCACGTGCCGGCCCTTCGAGCTGGCCGCGAGCGGCGCTGCGATCGTCTCGAATCCGCACAAGGGAATCGAGCTCTGGTTCGACCCGGGCAAGGAGTTGCTGATCGTGGAGAACGCGGACGAGGCGCTCTCGGCCTATCGCGCGCTGCTGGCGGATCCGGCGCAGGCCGAGGCGATGGGCGCGCAGGCGCGCGAGCGTGTGCTCGACGAGCACACGTACGTCCGGCGCGCCCAGCAGCTACTCGAGCTCGCCGGCGTCGGCTCGGCAGTCCGTGTCTGACGTGCGCCGGATCGCGATCGTCCCTGCGCGAAACGAAGAAGGTGCGATCGGGCCGGTCGTCTCCGAGATCCGCGCCTTCGACCCCGGCGTCGACGTGCTCGTGGTCGACGACGGCTCGACCGATCGCACCGCCGAGCTCGCCGCCGCAGCCGGCGCTACGGTCATCCGCCTACCTTTCAACCTCGGGATCGGCGGCGCCGTCCAGACGGGCTTCATGTATGCGCTCGCGCGCGGCTACGAGCTCGCCGTCCGGCTCGACGGCGATGGCCAGCACGACCCTTCGGAGCTCCCTAAGCTGATCGAGCCGGTACTCCGCGGCGACGCTGACATCGTCGTCGGCTCACGGTTCGCCGGCTCTGGCGATTCGTACCGGCCGCCTCTCGCCCGGCGCGCCGGAATTCGCTTCTTCGCGGGGATCGTCTCGCTGCTCGTCCGCCAGCGCGTCACCGACACGACCTCCGGGTTCCAGGCGCTGAACGCCAAGGGGATCCGGTTGTTCGCCGACGACTACCCGCACGACTACCCCGAGGTCGAGGCGACGGTGATGGTGGTCAAGCATCGCCTCCGGCTGCTCGAGGTGCCCGTGCTGATGCGCGAGCGCGAGCATGGTTCCTCCTCGATCACGGCGCTCCGCTCCGCCTACTACGTCCTCAAGGTGACGCTCGCGCTGCTCGTCGGCGTCTTCCGGCGCACGGCCGTGCCGCTGGAGGACGCGTGAACGGGGGAACGCCGCTCCGCGTCTCGATCGCGGCCACGATCGCCTCGATCCTGCTGATCCTGATCGTCTTCGAGCTGATCCGCAGTCGGCGCCTGCGCGAGCGCTACGCGCTGCTCTGGCTCGCGACGGGCGCCGTGCTCCTCGTCCTCTCCGCCTGGCGCGGCGGCCTGAACACGATCGCCGGCTGGGTCGGCGTCTCGACCTACCCGCCGGCCGTCCTCTTCGCCGTCGCGACCGTGTTCATCCTGGCTGTCCTGCTCCACTACTCGACCGTGATCTCGCGCCTGTCCGACCAGACCACCATCCTGGCGCAGCGCGTCGCGCTGCTCGAGCGGCAGCAGAGCGCGTCAGAAGACTGAGCACCGTCACGGGTCGGCGGCGAGCGGCGGGCTCAGGGCAATCACGTCGCCGCCCTCGGAATCGTTCTGCCAGTTCGTCGCGACGCCGATCCGGTAGACCGCGCCCTCGGGCGGCGAGCCGTCGGTGAACGTCGGCTCGCGCGTCGAGCCGAGCGGCAGCATCAGCAGCCGGCAGTCCGGCGAGCCCTCGGCGAGGCAGTCGAAGTCGGCGCCACCGGCCGCCGTGCGGAAGACGCGGTAGAAGACCTCGGTGGCGCCGAAGTCGCGATGACTCCAGCTGAGCGTCCGGCTCGATCCGTCGGCTCGGACGACAACCTCGATCGACGGATCGACGGGGGTCAGGATCGGCCCGATCGTGACCGCGTCCGGCTGCTCACGCGAGAGGGGTCGGGCGACAGAGATCGCAATCAGCGGCAGCGCCACGAACACCACCCCCACGACCCCGAGCAGGCGCCGCGAGACGGCCCCAGGACGGCCGGGGAGCAGCCGCGCCGGAATCCTCCGGGCAACGCCCGGCACGAGAAGCGGGATCGAGGCCGCGAGCAGGAAGTACGCGGGATAGGCCGGCATCATCAGGCGGAAGAAGCTGCCGCTCTCGACCGTCGACTGCGCCGGCGTTCCCTTGACGACGAGGAAGGCGGCGAACCAGCCCGCAAGACAGCCCGCCACCGGTATCGACCGCCGGGCGACGGCCAGAACTCCCGCGAAGGGCAGCCACTGGAGGACGCGAGCGCTCCAGAAGAACTCGCGCAGATGCGCCATGTTGCTGCGGAAGTTCGTCCAGTCGAGGTCGACGTAGCGGCCGATGTCGACGCTCACCCCCAGCGGCGACGGGAGAGTCGCGCCGGCCGCGAGCCGCGTCTGCTCGAACGCGAACACCGGAAGGTCGCCCAGCCCCCGAACCTTCCAGAGCAGCAGGATGAGGAGCGGTGGCAGGAGCCCGGCGGCGTACGGAAGCGCGAGACGGATGCGCCGCGCCAGCAGAACGAGCAGAACGGGCCCAGCGAGAAAGAGCACGTTGGACGGCTTGATCGCGACTGCGAAGCCCGCCGCGAGCCCGGCGAGCGCAGCGTTCGACCAATCGCCCGCATCGAGGGCACGCACGGCAAGCCAGGCCGCGACGAGCAGGCAGGTCATGGACGGGTGGTCCGCTAGCCCGGTCAACCCGAGTGCCTGCGGCAGGAACTGCTCGACGTAGCGGTCGTGATAGTCCTCCCGGAAGAAGGGGATCGCGAGGTACGGCGCCGAGACCCAGAGCCCCGCTGCCCAGAGACCGAGCACCCTGCCGCCGATCCGGGAGGCGAGCGCATAGATGCAGGCGAGCGCGATCGGGGCGAGGACGAACACGCTCAGCCCCATCGTCGCGGGCAGATAGGAGACGTAGTCGCTCTCGGCGAGCCAGCCGAACGGGAGCAGGAAGACGACCCAGCCGTAGCCGATGACTGCCGGAGGGAGCTGGGCGTTCCCGAGCAGCCAGGCGTTCGTCGAGTAGTTGATCTGGTCGCCGCCCTGGTAGAAGACGAACCCGTTGTGGCGGACGTTCAGCGCGTAGACGACGAGCGCGAGCCAGTGGACGGCGACGAGAACGGCGAGCACGGTGAGCGGCCGATCCGCGAGCCGGAGCGCCGCGCGCTCGAGCACCGCTCCGGCCTGCGAAAAACCGCTCCAGCCGCGCTCGAGCAGCGGCGGCGTGGGCGTCGCCTCAGGTTGCCGCATGCGCCGGGGCATGCTCGCGGTACCAGACGATGGTCCGCTCGAGACCGGCGCGAAAATCGGTGTGCGCGCGGAAACCGAAAAGTGCCTCGGCACGAGTGACGTCCAGCCGGCGGCGCGGCTGCCCGTTCGGCTTCGACTCGTCCCAGGCGACCTCGCCCACGAATCCGCAGGCGTCGGCAACGAGCTCGACGAGGTCGCGAATGGCGATTTCCGCGCCGGAGCCGAGGTTCACGGGCTCGGCGCCGTCGTAGCGTTCCGCGGCGAGCACGATCCCGTCGACGGCGTCGTCGACGTAGAGGAACTCGCGGGTCGGGGAGCCGTCCCCGAAGAGGACGATCCGCTCAGATGATTCGTGCATCTTCCGGATCAGGTCGGGGATCACGTGTGCGGTAGCCGCGTCGAAGTTGTCGCCGGGGCCGTAGAGGTTGACCGGGAGCAGATGGATGACGTTCATCCCGTACTGGTCGCGATACGCCTGACCGCCGACGAGGAGCGCCTTCTTCGCGATCCCGTACGGCGCGTTCGTCTCCTCGGGGTAGCCGTTCCAAAGGTCGTCCTCGCTGAACGGCACCGGCGTGTGCTTCGGGTACTCGCAGATCGTCCCTAGAGCGACCACCTTCGCCGTGCCGTGCAGGCGGCTCTGCTCGAGCACGTGCGCGCCCATCATCAGGTTCGCGTACCAGTAGCGCCCCGGGTTCGCACGGTTCGCGCCGATCCCACCGACCTCCGCTGCGAGGTGGAACACGAGCTCGGGTTCCGCGTCGGCGAAAAGACGCGCCGTCTCGTCCATCGAGGTCAGGTCGTAGTCGCAGCGCCGCGCGACCACCACCTCGTGCCCGTCCGCCTCCAGCCTGGTGACGAGCCGCGAGCCGAGAAAACCGCCTCCGCCTGTGACGAGCGCCCGCATCCGGGAGAGCCTAACCCGCTCCTATGAGGCCCGTGTTATGTCGACAGTGTCGACGGCTGAGCTGCCTGCCAGTCGACACGACCGAGCCAGCGCTCGCGGTTCTCGGCGTACCACGCGATCGTGCAGAAAACGCCTTCCTCCCAGGAAACCTTCGGCTCCCAGCCGGTCTCGCGATGGAGCTTCTCGTAGCCGACTTTGAGTGCCAGCACGTCGGTGACGCCGGGCCGCAGGCGGGCCGGGTTCGTGACGATGTGCCGGTCGTCCGGCCAGTAACCCCGCTCGACCCCGGTCCGGACGATCAGCTCGCACCAATCGGCCATCGAGATGTTCGCCCCCTGGCCGTAGACGTAGTGGTCTCCGGGGATGCCCTTCGCCGCGACTGTGAGGTGGCCGCGGACGCCGTCGGTGCAGAAGCAGAAGTCGCGCAGCGGCTCGAGTGCGCCCAACTCGATCTCGGGCCGCTCGAGCGCCTGCGTGATAATCGTGCCGGTCACGTAGCGCGGATTCTGGCGCGGGCCGTAGTTGTTGAACATGCGCGTGACGACGCCCGGGACGCCGAACGCGTCGTGGTAGTTCATCGTCAGAAAGTCGGCGGCAACCTTCGCGGTCGCGTAGATCGACTTCGGGTTGATCGGCGAGCGCTCGTGCAGGATCAGCCCGCCCGCGTTGTCGAAGTCATGGTGGTGCGCAACCGACTCGCGCACGTTGCCGTACTCCTCCGAGGTGCCCGCGGTGTCGAACTTCTCGAGCTCGAGGCCCCAGTCGACGACCGACTGGAGCAGGTTCAGCGTCCCGATCGTGTTCGCCATCACCGTCTCGTAGGGGCGGTGCCACGACTCCCCGACGTGCGCCTGCGCGCCGAGATGAAAGACGTACGGCCGGTCCGGGGCGGTGTCGCGGAGCTCCTTGACGAGGTAGTCGACGGAGGTCTTGTCGGTGAGGTCGGCGAAATGCACCTTCAGCCGGCCGCGCAGGTGCCCGATGTTGTTCACCGCGCCGCTCGAGGTCGCCCGGACGAACGCATGCACGTTCGCGCCGAGCTCGACGAGCGCGTCGGTGAGGTGCGAGCCCATGAATCCGTCCGCGCCGGTCACGAGCACGGTGCGTCCGCCGTAGACCTCGCCGAACTCCCGGCGGAGGTCGGCAAGTGCGTTCTCGGTCCAGATCGAGTCGGAGGCCATGGTTTCGGGACGCGGGCGTAAGCTCTCGCGGCCGATGGAGCGTACCGACCCCTCCCGCCGGAGCGCGCTCGCAAGCGGCGCCCTCACCGCGGTCTCGCTCGTCGTCGTCACCGGCCTCTCGGCGGTGGTCGGGGTCGTGATCGCGCGTGAGTTCGGGCGTGGCCCGGAGACGGACGGCTTCTTCGCCGCCTACTCCGTCTTTCTCGTGCTGGTACTCGTCGGGACTGCGATGCGCGTCGCCGTGCTGCCGCCGCTTGCCCGGGCGCGCGCCGCCGGGACGGTCGAGCGGGAGCTCGGCTCCTACGCGGCTGCGATCGCCGTGATCGCGCTTCCTGCGCTCGCGCTGACGCTATTCGCAAGCGATTGGCTGGCCGGGGAGCTCACCGGCGGGCTGCCGGCCGTGGCACAGGAGACCGCTGCGGAGACGCTGCGCTTCGTCGTCCCGGCGGCGATCGCGCAGGTCTACGCTGCGCTCGCCGCGAGCGGCCTCGCCGCCTACGACAGCTACGGGACCGCGGCGGCCGGCTATGCCGCCGGGAGCACGGCGGGAATCGCGCTCATCCTGCTCCTCGTCGACGAGCACGGGATCTCGGCGGTCGCCTGGGGGATGCTCCTGAACGGGGCGCTCGCGCTCGCGATTCCGGCCTTCGCGCTGGCACGCCGCGTCTCGCTCAGCCGCGTCCGTGCGTTCGGGATCGGCCGCAGGCTGGTCGAGCTCGCGCGCGCCGTCTCGCTCCCGCTCGTGCTCCAGGGCATCTTCGTCGTCTGTCTCCGCTTCGTCTCGGACCTGGGAACGGGTGCCGTGACGACGTTCACCTACGCCTACCTCGTCGCGGCGAGCCTCGTCGCGGTCACCGCCTCCTCGCTCGGGCTCGTCTCGAGCGTCCCGCTCGCGCGCGGGGAGCTGGACGATCGCCGCGCCACCGAGCACGTCGTCCGGACCTCCTGGATCGCATTCGCGGCGGTCGCCGCCGCGGCGGGCGTCTTCGCGCTCGTCGGGGATCGCGTCGTCGGCGCCGTGCTGGGCTCCGACTACGGCGGCCGGACCGGCGACGAGCTCGGGCGACTGATCGCGCTCTTCGGTCTCTGGATGGCAGCCTCGGTCGGGGTCACGATCACGTTCCCGCTGCTCTTCGTGGCCGCCCGCGAGCGGCGGCTGCCGACCGTCGCGCTCGCCACCCTTGCGTTGCACGTCCTCGTCGCGTGGCTCGCGATCGGTGCCTGGGAGCTCGAGGGGGCCGTCCTCGCGCTGACGCTGACGACGCTCGTGATCCTCATCGCGCTCCTCGCGCTGCTCTCGGCGCGCGTGCTGGCCGGAGCCTCGCACGGCCTGGGTCTGGCCGCGTTCTTGACCGGCGGGCTCGCGGTGCTCGCGTTCGGCGCCGCCGAGGTCGTCGCCGGCGCGGTCGTGGCAGCCATCCTCGGGCTCGCCCTCTTCGTCGTGCTGCTCGTCGCGACCCGGTCGGTCGGGCTCCGCGCGGCCTGGGCCTACCTACGGGCGCTCGACTAGAGTCGCGGCCGTGTTGAGGAAGACCATCAAGCGCGCGGTCGGCCGCGCCGGCCGCAGCGCCGTCGGCAAGACGCTGATCCACGCGGCCGTGCTCGAAGATCCGGGTCGCGCCCGGTACTCGACCGTGGAGCGCTGGCCGGAACGTCTCGCGGGCTTCGAGGATCTCGCCTTCCTCTTCTCCTCGAACCAGCTCAGTCACGGAATCGCGTCGCTGCAGCTCGACGAGGCGGCGCTTCTCTATCGCCTGGCGCGCAACGTCTCCCCGGGCGCGGTGGTCGCCGAGATCGGACGCTTCAAGGGTGGCAGCACGCTGCTCCTCGCGAGCGCTCTGCCGGAGGGGGCGGAGCTCTGGTCGTACGACCTCCACGTCGCCCTGCGGGCGGATCTGAGCGGGCCGGAGCTCGATCGCGACCTCGGCGCCGCGCTCGAGCGCTTCGGCCTCGCCGAGCGCGTCCACCTGCTCGTCGCGGACTCCCGCACCGCTGAGCCACCCCCGCGCCCCTGCGAGCTCGTCTTCGTCGACGGCGACCACAGCTACGAGGGCGCGCATGCGGATTACCAGCGCTGGCGCGAGCTCGTGGCGCCTGGAGGCAGCATCCTCTTCCACGACGCCGTCGACACCCACGGCTACGGCAACCACTACGCCGGAGTCGTCGAGCTAATGGGCGAGGTCGGAGCCGACCCCGAGCTCGATCGGCAGGCGGACGCGGGTTCGATCGCGCACTTCGTCCGCGGCGCCTAGATGCGGGTCGCAGCGGTCGTCCTCTCCTGGAATGGCCGCGAGGACACCCTCGCCTGCCTGGAGTCGCTCGCGGGCGTCGAGACGGTCGTCGTCGACAACGGCTCGGAGGACGGGTCACCGGAGGCTATCGGGGAGCGGTTCCCCGAGGTCGTGCTGATTCGGGCCGGCGTGAACCTGGGCTTCGCGGCCGGCTGTAACGTCGGGATCCGGCGGGCGCTCGACCTCGGTGCGGACTGGATCGTGCTCGTCAACAACGACGCGACGGCCGCGCCCGACCTCGTCGACGCGCTCGTTGCCGCAGCCGGACGGCGTCCTGACGCGGGCGCGCTCGCCGGCAAGGTCTACGTCCACGAGCCACGAGACGTCCTCTGGTACGCCGGCGGCAGCTTCGAGCCGCGGCTCGGCTACAGCGGCCGCGTGCGCGGAGCGGGCAAGCGCGACGACGGCAGCTACGACGAGGAGCGCGACGTCGACTGGGGCACGGGTGCGCTCCTCACCGTCTCGCGCGAGGCGATCGACCGGGTCGGACTCCTCGACGAGGAGCTCTTCGCCTACCTGGAGGACGTGGACTGGTGCCTGCGGATCCGCGACGCCGGCCTCCGCGTCGTCTTCGTCCCCTCAGCGCGAGCGTGGCACCGCGTCACGGCCTCCACGGGCGGGACTGCCTCGACCACGAGCATCTACTACCACTGCCGCAACATGCTCGCGGTCTGCGAGCGCCGAAGGCCCCTCGGGCGCGGCCACAAAGGAGTGAGGCGAGCGGTGATCGTCAGCACCCACCTGCTCCAGGCGCTCGCCCATCCGAAGCGCCGCGCTGCCCTCTGGACGGTGCTCCGCGCCTGGCGCGACTACCGCCGCGGCAGGATGGGCCGTCGCTAGATGAGCGAGCGGTAGACCGCCTCGTGCCGGCGTGCGGTTTCCGCCCAGGTGAACTGCGCCGCCCGCTCGAGCCCCATTGCGACGAGACGCTCGGGACTCTCGAGCACCGCCGAGACGACCGCGGCCATGTCCTCAGCGTCGGTCGGATCGAAGAGCGCCGCCGCGTCGCCGCAGGCCTCGGTCAGCGCGCCGGCGCGGGACGCCGCGACGGGGCAGCCGCACGCCATCGCCTCGAGCGGCGGCTGGCCGAAGCCTTCGTAGAGGCTCGGGAAGACGAGACACGCGGCGCGGCGGTAAAGCGAAACGAGCTCAGTCGCCGAGAGGAGCCCCTTCACCGTCACGCCGACGGGAACCGCCCGGCTCTCGTGCCCGCCGCCCGTCAAAATCAGCTCGAGCTCCGGGCGCTCTCGGCGCAGCAGCGCGAACGCCTCGAAGAGGCGCTCGTGATTCTTGTGCGGCCACGGTCGCGCCGGGTAGAGCAGGAAGCCCTCGCGCCGCTGATGACCGGGCGAGAAGCGTGCGTGATCGATTCCCCACGGGATCGAGTGGATCCGCTCCGGCGGGAGGCCGAGGTGCTCGACAACGGCCCGGCGGACGAACTGGCTCGGGACGACGACGGCGTCCGCCTTTCGCGCGGAGCCCTCGTGCATTCGCCGCCGGAAGAGCCGCTCCGCGCGACTGAACAGGTGCGGTAAGTCGAGGTGCTGGAGATCGTGGACGGTGACGACACTCGGGACGTCGAGCGAGGGCAGCGCGATCGTGAGCGGATAGTGCACCGTGTCGAGGCCGGCGTAGACCCGGCGGAGCCGCCCTTGGCGGAGCGCCCCGAGACCCATCGCAACAACCCGCTGAGGCACCGTCCGCGCGGCGCGATACTCCTCCACCACCGTCTCGGGCAAGCCCTCGCCGGCACCGCGGGCGACGGGTGGAACGAAGGCCCGATAATCGAGCGTGCCGACCTCCGCGAGCCCGGCCGCGAGCCCGCGCGCCGACGTTTCCGCACCGCCGACCTCGCCCGGAACGAGCGTCAGCAGGCTGATTCCGACGCGCATCGAGCCAGCCTATCCCGGGGGCGGGGTACAATCGTCCGATGCCCGGGCGACAAGAGGAAAACGCGCGCTCTGCAGGGATTTCCTCTAATGGAGATATTGACGTCGCGTCTCTCTTCGAGCAGCTCAAGGAGGAAGTGCGTCGATCCGGTGCGGCTCCCGGACAGAGCGGTGCCGGCGACGACGAGGATCGCCTCGCAGCGCGCGGTGACGCCGAGCGACTCTGGCCAGTGTCGGCCGACCGGCCGCTCCAGCTCCGCCCCGGTCTCGGCGGCAGGCTCGCGAACCCGGCCAAGGCGGTGCTGCGCAAGCTGATGCGCTGGTACGTGGAGCCGCTCGCCTACGACCAGCGCTCCTTCAACGCCTCCGCGCTGAGGCTGATCGACGACCTGGAGGCGCGCGTCGCCCAGCTCGAAGCCGAACTGAAGAATCGCGCATGAGAATCGCGGTCTGCGCGCCGCAGATTCCGTTCGTCAGAGGCGGCGCCGAGATCTTTACGGACACGCTCGTCGCGGAGCTGCAGGCTCGCGGTCACGAGACCGCGCTCGTGACGATTCCCTTCAAGTGGTACCCGGGCACGAAGGTACTGAGCCAGGCGTTCCTCTGGCGGCTCGCCGACCTCGAGGAATCGAACGGGGCACCGATCGACCTCGTCGTGACGACCAAGTTCCCTTCCTACTGCGTCCGGCACCCGAACAAACGTGCCTGGGTGCTGCACCAGTTCCGCCAGGCCTACGAGCTCGATCGAACCGATCTGGGGCAGTTCGGCGAAGAACCCGAGGACCGAGCAATGCGGCGCTCGGTTCAAACTCTGGACCGGATCTCGCTCGGCGAAGCAAAGCGGCTTTTCGCGACCTCGCGAAACGTGGCCGAGCGGATCCAGCGCTCGACGGGTCTCGTGGCGGAGGTGATGCCGCATCCGCCGCAGGAGCTCGCATACCGCTGCGAGGAGTACGGCGACTTCGTCCTCTCGGTGAACCGGCTCGACCGCGCGAAGCGGATCGACCTCTTGATCGAGGCAGCCGCACTCGATCCCGGCCTGCGCGTGGTGATCGCCGGCGAGGGCCCCGACCGGAGCCGGCTCGAGGGGCTTGCGCACAACCGAGGTCTCAACGGCCGGGTGGAGTTCGCCGGGCTCGCCGACGAGACCGAGCTCGCGTCGCTCTATGCCCGGTGTCTCGCGGTCTACTACGCGCCCGTCGACGAGGACTTCGGGATGGTGCCGTTCGAGGCCTTCCTCTCGCGCAAGCCGGTGCTGACGACGACGGACGCGGGCGGACCGCTCGAGATCGTGACTGACCGCCGCACCGGGCTCGTCGCCGCGCCCGAGGCCCCCGCACTCGCCGAAGCCACGGGCTGGTTGCGCGAGCACCGCAGCGACGCCGAGGCGTTCGGCTCCGCCGGTCACGCGATCGCGGCCCGCGTCACCTGGGACAGCTGCGTCGACCGCCTGCTCGCGTGAAGGTTTCCTATTACAGCCCGATGCCGCCGGAGCGCTCGGGGATCGCCGACTACTCCGCCCTGCTGCTGCCTGCGCTTCGTCGGCGGCTCGACGTCCAGGTCGTCCGCCGCGGCCGAACCCGCCCGGCTCACGGCACCGATCTCTCCGTCTACCACGTCGGCAACAACCCCGATGCGCACGGCTGGATCGTGGACGCGCTGCGGCGGCGGCCCAGCGGCCAGATCAGTGTCGTTGTCCTCCACGACTTCGTGCTCCACCACTTGGTCGCCGGGCTGACGATCGGACGGCGAGACGGCCACGGCTATCTCGACGCGATGGAGCGCGAGGGCGGGGTCGTCGGCCGGCTGCTCGGACACGGCGTGCTCGACAAGCGCATCCCGCCGCTCTGGGAGAGCCGGCCCCAGGAGTTCCACCTGGCCGGCGAGGTGCTCGGCCTCGCGAACGGTCTGATCGTCCACTCGCACCACGTCGAGGATCGCGCTCGCGTGGCCGGGTTCGACGGCCCGATCTGGCGCGTCCCCCATCCCGCCTGGCCGGTCCCGGAGCTCCAACCCCAGCGTCACGAGGGCTCGCCGCTCGTCGGCTCGTTCGGGAACCTGAACTCGAGCAAGCGAATCCCGCAGCTGCTGGAGGCGTTCGCCCGGCTGCGCCGCGACCGGCCCAAGGCGCGCCTCCTGCTCGTCGGCGCGGTCTCCCCCGGCTTCGACCTCGACCGGCGGTTGCAGCGGCTCGGGCTCTCGAGCGACGGGATCCTGCGCGAGGACTACGTCGACGAGGCGCGGCTCTGGTCGCTGATGGCGGCGTGCGACGTCTGCGTCAATCTGCGCGCGCCGACGATGGGCGAGACGTCCGGCAGCGTGATCCGGCAGCTCTCGCTCGGCAAGCCGGTCGTCGTCAGCGACGTGGGCTGGTTCTCGGAGCTCCCGGACGAGGTTGCGCTCAAGATTCCAGTCGGCGCCGGCGAGGCCGAGACGCTGCACGCAGCCCTCGAGCTGCTCGCCGGCAACGAGGGCGCTCGGGAGGCGATGTCGCGAGCCGCGCTCGAGCTGGCGGGGCGCGAACACGACCTCGAGCACGTCGCCGAGCTCTACGCCTCCGCGCTCGAGCAGGCGGCAGGCGGCGAGGCGGTGGCGAACGCGGTGCTCGGCGACGTTGCCGGAGCAGCCGCCGAGGTCGGAATCGAGCCCGGCTCGGCGGAGGCGACCGAGCTGGCGCGGCGCCTGGCCGAGGTCGAGCTTGGTCGATAGCCTGCGCCGCGTCCCGACCTGGGTGTGGCTCGCGGGCATCGTCGCAGGCTCGATCGTCTTTCGCGCCTGGCTCGGGAGCCGGATGCCCGCGCCGTTCATCTTCACCGACGAGCTGCAGTACCAGGAGAACGCGCGCAGCCTCGCCGCGGGCGAGGGAATCGAGGTTCGCGGCGAGCCGTACGGGATCGTCAGCGTCCTCTACCCGCTGCTGCTCGCACCGGCGTACCTGCTCTACGACTCGCTCCCGGTTGCCTACGCGGCTGCGCGGACGATCAACGCGGTTGCGATGTCGCTGGCGGCGATTCCGGCGTTCCTGCTCGCGCGCCGCGTTCTGCCTTCTTCTCTGTCGCTCCTCGCAGCGCTGCTCGCGGTGGCGCTGCCCTCGCTGGCGTACACCGGGACGCTGATGTCCGAGAACGCGTTCTATCCGGCCTTCCTGCTCGCGGCCTGGGCGCTCGTACGCGCCCTCGAGACGCCGAGCATCGCGCGGCAGGCCGTCCTGATCGCGGCGTGCGGAGTCGCGGCGCTCGTCCGCGTGCAGGGGCTCGCGGTCGTGCTCGCTGCGCTGAGCGCGCCGCTACTCCTGCGCGCGGTGGCGCGACGGCCACTGCGACCGTTCCTGCCGCTCTACGCGGTCGTCGCCGGCGGCGCCGTACTCGCACTCGTCGCGCAACTCGCGCGCGGCGCCTCCCGGAACGACCTCGTCGGCGCCTACGCCGTAGCCGCACACGGTCTGCCCCGCGCGACAGGCGA
>JBBJLW010000020.1:0-65548 GCA_037720595.1 Gaiellaceae bacterium
GTCGCCGTAGACGCGCCGATCGAACTCCTGTGGGAAACCACAGCGAAGCTCGAACAGCTCCTGAGCCTCGGTCTCGAGCTCAGCCGGCACGATTGGGCCTCCGCAAACTCCGACATCCGGGTTCAGTGCGAATACCGTTGCGACCGAGAGCAGCCAGCCGCTCGTCGGGAGCGAGTCATCGTCCGCGAAGGCCAAGATCTCGCCTCGCGCCTCTCGCAGGGCGCAGTTACGCGCGAACCCGAGTCCAGGCATTTCCTCGACCAGATACCGGACCGCGGGGAACCGCCCAACGAGCTCACGCGTGAGCTCGTTCGACGGAGCGTTGTCGACAACCACGATTTCATGCGGCGGTGAATCGGCCTGTGCCCGGAGTGCGCTCAGACACCCCTCGAGATCGCCGGGGCGGTCGCGTGTGCAGATGGCCACCGTCACCATTGGCAGCTGCGCCACGTCTACAGCTGGCAGAGCCGGTCTCGGGGTGTCACCCAGCTGGCGGCGGGCCTCCGTAAGCAGCCGCTCGGGTGAGACATCCCCTGCCGCGGCAAAGGCGATCTGTCCGAGGGGCTCTGTGCCGCGCCAAACGACAGCTCGGACACCTTGGTGGCCCGAAAGAGCGACGGGCTCGCGAGGGGGGGCCTCGAGGTCGAGGTCGATCAGGAGCGTCGTCACCGAGGCCTCAGACTGCCTCGAGCGTACCGTCGCGTCGCGCCCGTGCCTCCACGACGCGAAAGAGCACGAACGCGACCGTGGCGTACGCGATGCCGATCGCGACCTCCGCCAGGATCGATCCCGCGACGTCGCCCAGCTCGGCCCCAGTCGCGAGCTCTCGGGCGGCCGCGATTCCGTGCGTGAGCGGCAGGATCCGCCCGACCGCCTCCAGCCCCGCGGGAAGTTGGTCGACCGGGACGTTCACACCGCAGAGCAGCAACATGAGGGAGTACGTCAAGCTGGCCACGAGAATCGGCTCGCGGGCTCGAAGCCCGGCGGTTCCGAGCACGAGTCCGAACGCAGTGCAGGACGCGACGACGATGACGAGCACGAAGAAGAGCTCCGGCAAGGCGGAGGACACCGGGCGGTAGTCGAACAGCACCCGGCTGACCAGGAAGCCGAACACCGAGATGAGAAGGCCGTTCACAACCAGGGGAGCGGCGCGACCGAAGAAGAGCGCGAAGCGGTTTGCCGGGCTCGCGACGACGAAGGGCAGCGTGCCGAAAAGCCGGTCGTTCGCGATCACCATGACCGCTCCGTACACGCTCGCCATCGCACAGGATTGAACGGCGTTCCCCACGATGAAGAACGAGTCGGGCTCCTGGCCGTTCGACCGGCCGAGATACACGAAGAAGACGATCTGGAAGAGTGGGAGCCCGATCAGGGCTGGAATGAACATCGCGGGATGGATCCAGTTGAAGAGCGCGCGGTACGCGAATGCGCCGCCGAAGAAGAAGACACGCACCGCGGTCATGCGAGCGAGAGCGTCGCCCGGCGGCGAGCGAGCCGCAGGAAGAGATCGGCGAAGACCGACCCGAGGAGGAGGTACGCGACTCCCAGCACTCCGCACGCGACGATCTCGGGCCACGGGTTGCCGCCGACGACCGCGTCCTGCATCGCGCGCAGCCCCCAGGTCGGAGCGAGAGCCCAGCCGATGGGCTCGACCCAGGTCGGCAACAGCGCGAGGGGGACCAGAAGGCCCGTCAGGAGCCAGACGGGATAGCTGAGAAAGCTCGCGAGGATGGTCGCATGCCGCGAGAGGATGAACGTGGATGCCAGGAGGACGCCGAGCAGGCCTAGGCTCACGATGGTGGCGAGCACCGCGACGACGAAGAGCAGTGGGTGGTCCGCCTCGAGCGGCATGTCGAAGGCGATTGCGCCCCAGGCAAGCGTCGCCGTCAGCGAGTACAGGCCGAGGCTGGCCGTCGCCAGCGTCATGGGAACGATCACGTACACGATGTGCACGGGCGCCGTCACGAGCAGCTCCAGGGTCCGCTGCCAGCGCTCCCAATGAAGCAGCGACCCCGACCCGATCACGGTCGCCGACCACGCTCCGATCAGCGCAGCGCCCAGACCGACCCGAACAAGCTGCTCGCCCTCGGCGGGAGCTGCCATATAGAAGGCGATCGTCGCGAAGATGACCGGCTGGACGACGGCACTGACGATGAAGAACGTCGAGCGCGAGAGCGACGCGAACGTGATGCGCCAGCTCGTGAGGAGAAAGCGAAGCCTCACAAGCGCCATGACCAACAGTGGCCGAATCCCGGCCCGGCTGCCACCGACAGCGAGACACCCGCCCCGGGGCTCACGACGGGCTTCTGCTGAAGCTCTCCAGTGCCGACTGTGCGCCCGCCACACGAAGGCGTCGCAGCGCGGCGCGCGCGCGTCTGCGTTCGGGCCCGGAAGACACAAACCCGCGCAGGGCGAGCGCCCCGAGGGCCATGATTCGCGCACGCCTCGCCGCCGTCAGACCGCGATGCTTCGCGATGAAGCAGAGGTACGACTGAATCAGCTCTCCGTACATTCGCTCGGGCTCCTGGCTCGTGGACGCGCCGCCGACGTGGGCAAATGTCGCCCTCGGGTGGAACGCGATCGTCCAGCCAGTATGCCGAAGGCGCCGGCAGAGATCGATCTCCTCGCAATACATGAAGAACCTGCGGTCGAAGCCCGCGACGGCGACGAACGCCTCCCGCCTGACGAGCAGCGCCGCGCCGGAAACGAACTCCGAGTGCGGGACGACGACGACGTCGTGGGCCGCCCGTCGGCGCTCTTTCCTTCCTCGAATCCGCTGCCAGAGAGCGTAGAGCCGGTCGATCACGCCCGGAAGCGCCACAAATGCGCCGAGGGTCGTCGGACTCTGCGGATAGCCGAAGATCGATCGCTGATCGGAGCCGTCGGCGTAGACGAGACGTGGGCCGATCGCGCCCAGAGAAGGTGTCCGATCGGCAGCCGCTACGAGCGACTCCACGGCACCCGATTCCGGCCAGGCATCGGCATTGATGAGCAGGACGTAGCGTGTCCTGGCGAGTTCGAAACCGTCGTTCGCCGCCGCTCCGAAGCCGCGGTTCTCGGCGAGCTCGACGACGTGCACTGCGGGGTAACGCTCTCGGACATGTGCCGCGCTGTCGTCCCTCGAGGCCGCGTCGATGAGGAAGACGGAGCACCCGAGATCGAGGACGCTCTCGACGCAGCGGTCGATCTCCCCCCGGTTGTTGTGGCAGACAATCACGATCGAGACATCGCGGGCGACCTCTGAGTGATGCCGCGCCGCCTGGTGCGATTCACCGGACGGCTCGGCCAGATATCGGTTGCTCTCCATCACCGCAATCCTCTGAGGTTCAATCGAATCAATCTCGACCCACCCTATGCTCGCCCGCTAGCGCTCGTCCCCCACGACCCTCGTTCGTCCGCCTCTAGACTCGGCAGCGGGCGGGGTTCCGGAGCGGCCGAACGGGACGGTCTTGAAAACCGTTGAGCCTTCACGGGCTCCGTGGGTTCGAATCCCACCCCCGCCGCTTTCCGCGCGCGAGTTACTCGCCGCCGGATGACAACACCGATTCGAGATTGCTATTGGGCCTCAAAGCCGCTCGCGCGCCGCGTGGTACAGCGCCGAGGTCTGCTCGGCGATCGCGGGCCAGGCGAATCGCTCGAGAGCCCGCTCTCGTCCGGCGCGGCCCATCGCCCGGGCGCGATCGGGGTCGCGGAGCAGCACGTTCACGCGCGCCGCGATCCCGACCGCGAAGCCCGCGGGGTCTTGCGGCTCGTACGGCACGAGAAGGCCCGTGACGCCGTCGTCGACGACCTCGACGATGCCTCCGGTGGCGGTGGCGACTACCGGAGCCTCGCAGGCCATCGCCTCGAGGTTGACGATTCCGAGCGGCTCGTAGATCGACGGGCAGACGAACACGTGAGCGTGGCTCAGGAGCTGGATCACGTCGCGCTTCGGCAGCATCTCGTCGATCCAGGTCACGTTGCCACGCTCGGCGCGCAAGCTCGCCACCCGCCGTTCCACCTCGGCGCCGATCTCCGGAGTGTCGGGTGCGCCGGCGCAGAGCACGAGCTGCGCCTCGGCGTCGAAAGCTCGGGCCGCCTCGAGTAGGTAGGGGACGCCCTTCTGCCGCGTGATCCGACCGACGAAGACAACCGACGGCTGCTCGGGATCGATCCCGTACCGCTCGAGCACGTCGGTTTGCGCGTCCGGCCGGTACTCCGCTGTATCGACGCCGTTGTAGATCACCTCGACTCGATCGGGGTCGATGGCCGGGTAGACCGCGAGCACGTCGCGCCGCATGCCCTGGGAGACGGCGACGATCGCGTCGGCCGCCTCGAGCGCGGTGCGCTCGCAGAAGGAGGAGAGCGCGTAGCCTCCGCCGAGCTGCTCGGCCTTCCAGGGGCGCAGCGGCTCGAGACTGTGCACGGTGGCGACGTGCGGGATCTCGTAGAGTAAGCGCGCGAGATGCCCGGCCAGGTTCGCGTACCAGGTGTGGCTGTGGACGAGCTCGGCGCCCTCGACTCCGACGGCCATCGCGAGGTCGATCGAAACCGCCTGCAACGCGGGTCGGTGTGGCTCGCGACCGTCTAAGGCCTCCCACGCCCGATAGCCCACAGCCGGCGGCCCGCCGCCCTCGGGACGGTCATCGCCCCAACAGTGAACCGTCACCTCCTCGAGCCGGGCGAGCTCGCGCGCGAGGTACTCGACGTGGACGCCCGCGCCCCCGTAGACCTCGGGCGGATACTCGCGCGTGAGCATCGCGACCCGCATCAGGCCTCGACCGTCGCGCCTTTCGGGATCACGACGACACCGCCGTCGGAGATGACGAAGCGCTCGCGATCCGCGTCGGGGTCGACCCCGACGCGAGCACCTTCCGCGATGCGCACGTTCTTGTCCACGATCGCGTTCCGCACGATCGCGCTCCGGCCGATGTCGACCTCGTGCATCAGGATCGAGCCCTCGACCTCGCTATAGGAGTGCAGGTGGACACCTGGCGAGAGAATCGAGCGGCGCGCGGTCGCGCCCGAGACGATCACGCCGGCGCACACCAGGGAGTCGATCGCTCGACCGGTGCGACCCTCGTCCTCGAAGACGAACTTCGCCGGAGGAAGCGGATCCGGCCAGCTCAGGATCGGCCACTCGCGGTTGTAGAGGTCGAAGACCGGGTCGACGGAGATGAGATCCATGTGCGCGTCGTAGTAGGCGTCGAGGGTTCCCACGTCGCGCCAGTAGCCGCGCTCGCGCTCGTCCACGCCCGGCACCTCGTTCGTCGTGAAGTCGTAGACCTGAGCCTCGCCGCGCGCGACTAGAGCCGGGATCAGGTCACCGCCGATGTCGTGCCTCGAGTCGTCGTCGGCTGCATCCGCGACGACGCCGTCGATCAGGACGTCCGAGCTGAACACGTAGTTGCCCATCGAGGCGAACACCTGGTCGGGGGCATCGGCGAGCCCGACTGCGTCCGACGGCTTCTCGCGGAACGCCAGGATCGCGCGGCCGTCCTCACCCACCTCGATCACGCCGAACTCGCTCGCATGCTCGATCGGCACGCGCATCCCGGCCACCGTCACGCCCGCGCCGCCCTCGATGTGCTGCTCCACCATCTGCCGCGGATCCATCCGGTAGATGTGGTCGGCGCCGAACACGGCCACGTGATCCGGCCGCTCGTCGTAGAGCAGATTCAGGTTCTGGTAGATGGCGTCCGCCGACCCGGCGAACCAGTACGGGCCCATCCGCATCTGAGCCGGCACGGCGGTGACGTAGTTGCCGAGGAGCGGCGAGAGCCGCCAGGTCGTCGAGATGTGCCGGTCGAGCGAGTGGCTCTTGTACTGGGTGAGGACGACGATCTTCCGGAAGCCCGCGTTGACGAGGTTCGAGAGCGCGAAGTCGATCAGCCGGTAGTTGCCACCGAACGGCACTGCCGGCTTCGCGCGATCGGCGGTCAGCGGCGCCAGGCGCTTTCCCTCGCCGCCGGCGAGCACGAGTCCGAAGACGAAGGGAGCCGCCATCTCAGCCATTCATCCTTCCCGTCTTGCAGGCATGCACCCGCGAGGACGAGTCTGACGCATTCGGCGAGCGCTTCGGTCGACGAGCGAGCCCGCCCCTATACCGGGCCTGAACCGCCCGCTCGCATCCTGATCGCACCGGGTCGCGCCGTGTGGCCGAGACAACGGAAGGGTCTGAGATGAGAAGAGGCATCACGGTCGTCGCCGTCGCAGCGAGCCTCATGCCCGGGGGAAGCATGACGAGTGCCGTGGCCGCGCCTGCAGGCGGTCTCGCCGAGACAGCCTGCAACGCTGCAGGCAAACAGGTGCTGATCTCGGGCAAGCCGGCGCAGGTCTTCTGCGTGCCGGCGAGCGCCACCGTCGAGGTCGGCGGTAGGACGATCAGGTTCCGCAAGGGCACGTGCGTCTGGACGACCAACTCTTTCAAGCTCGAGCTCGGAACGCTCTTCCTCGCCTGGAGCAAGCCGTTCCCAGCGCAGTTCGGCTTCGCAATCCGCGCAACCGGCGTCCCGGTGGCTCGGGCGCTCGTGGAGATCTACTGGCAGGGCACGCAGACGATCCTCTCGACGACGAGAACGACCGCGCGACCGAACTCGACCTCGACCGGCGGCACCTTCGAAGGTCGCACCGCCACCGGAGCACGCGTCACCGGGACGGTGAAGTGCGGATGAGCAAGCCCTCGGAGCACTCAACAGGAGGAGTCATGAAGAGAATCAAGGGTTACCCGAAGGGGATCCTGCTCGTCGTCGCGACGGCCGCAGCGCTGACAGCCGCGACGGTCGCGGCCGCAGCGACCTACCCGTCGCCGCCGTTCGATTTCGCTCATCCGGGCTCGCCGCATGCGGCGCTGCTGAGTCCCGCCTCCGGGAACAACGACCGGCCGCTGCTGGTCGTGCTCGGGGAGTTCGACGACGTTGCAGCCACGGCCAACGTCGACGCCGGTTCGATCGCGACCCAGTTCTTCGGCGGCGGCTTCGGCAGCGTGTCCGACTTCTTCCGAGTGAGCTCGGTCGGCAGGCTGATCCTCTCGGCCGCGGCGGAGAGCTCCGGAACCGCGAACGACGGCGTCGTCACGGTCGATCTCGGCTCCTATGCCGACTTCGTCGCGAACCCGGCCGACAAGGGGGTGTATCGGGACGAAGGTCAGCACGGCGATGCGATCCGCGGCCGGAAGGTGATCGAAGCGGCCGACAGCGCGGTGAACTACGCGACGTTCGACCGGAACAACGACGGCAACGTCACCGACGACGAGCTGATCGTCTTCCTCGTCCAGGAAGGCAACCCCACGCCGGGAGATACGAACAACTGCGGCGCGACGCGTTCGATCAAGACCGGGTCGGCGTTGGACGGGAAGAACTTTCCCAAGGCGTGGTCGAGCGGAACGACCTTGACCAACACGGTCACGCACATCCACGAGATCTCTCACCAGGCGCTGGATCACGACGACCACGAGTATTCGGCCGGCAAGCTCGATATCACCGGGGCGACCTGTGGTTATCCGACGACCACGTTCTGGGACTACAACTCGTGGCACAAGCTGCATTTCGGCTGGGTCACGCCGACGGTGGTGGCGAAGGACGGCTTCTACGATGTCGGCCGCTGGGACGCGACCGGGCAGACGTATCTGCTCTACGACCCCGACAAGGGCACGAACGACTACTTCCTGGTCGAGAACCGCACCAAGACCGCGGGCACCTACGACAAGGACGCGTCCGATCGAGGTCTAGTGATCTGGCGGGTGGGCGACACGCTCTTCGGGCCGCCGATCCCGAACCCCTATCAGCTGATGCGCCCCAACCAGATGGCTGCGGACACGACGCAGTACGACGGCGGGCCCGACGACGCGTGGGACCCGTCGGACACGCGGACACCGCAACGCACGATGTCACGGCCGTGGAGCGACGGCACCGCATCGAACGTCGCCGTGCGGGCGATCGGCTCGAGCGGCAACTCGGTGCGCGCCTACTTCGACGTGCGAGGCCCTGGCGTCCTGGTCGACCCGACGAGCGCCGTAACCGACGTCACCATGCTTCAGGCAAACCCGGTGTCGTTCCCGGTGATGAACACCGGCGAGACAACGGACACGTTCTCGTTCACGCTCGCCGATCTGCCCAGCGGCTGGACAGCCGCTGCGTCGACGCAGTCGATCGGTGCCGGCGGAGCAGGAACCGCGACGGTGCAATTGACCGTTCCGGCAGACACCCCGACCCGGAGCTACACGCTGAAGGCCAGGGGAACCAGCACGACCGACAGCACCGTCACGTCGAGCTCGCCAATCACTGTTCGAGTCGTGAAGCGCTCGACGACACTCGCGTACAGCGGCAGCACGACGGCCGATTACTCCGATCCCGCCTCGGTCTCAGCCGTTCTCACCGACGCCGCGACCGGACTGCCGATCGCGGGGAAGGCGATCCATTTCTCCCTCGGCACGCAGTCGACCAGTCCCGATCCCGCAACCGACGGCGACGGCAGGGCGTCCGGGTCGATCACAATCACACAGGCGTCCGGGACCGTGTCGGTCGACTCGAGCTTCGCCGGGGACGGCACGTACCTGCCGAGCAGCGACTCGGACTCGTTCACGATCACCAAGGAGACGCTGTCGTTCAGCTACAGCGGATCCACGCTGCTCGCGCTTGGAGCGACGCCGATCCTGGCGTCGACGGCGACCGAGCAACCCGACGGCTCTCCAGGCGACCTGTCGCTCGCCGTGGCCGCGTTCGCGCTCACTCCGACGCTCACGAGCCTGCCGTTCACCTATACGGCCGCGGTGGATGCGAGCGGCGCATCGACGACATCGGCAACAGGGCTCTCCGTCGACATCTGGTCGGTGACGATCGCGGTGCCCGCGTCGAACGCGTACTGGCAGGGAGCAACTGCGGGATCGACCGAGCTCGTCCTGTTCGATCCGGCGGCGATGTTCACCGGAGACGCAGCCGGCAAAGACGCAACCAATAGATCGATCTCGATCGCCTTCGACTACCGCTACGACAAGACGCCGCGCCCGCGGGGCTCGATCGCTCTCAGGTTCAGCGGCGGGACGTTTACGGCCAAGAACCCGACGTGGATCGTCCAGGTCGGACCACGGCAATCGTTCAGACGACGGGAAGCCTCAACGGCGCTGCCGCCACGCTGCGGCTCCGCGTCGACGACAACGCGGAGCCGGCCCGCCCCGACACATTCCGAGCTCAGATCGGGGCTTACGACTCCGGCACCGTCTCGGTCACGTCGGGGAACCTCCAGTCCCACCCGGCCTGACGGCGAGCACACCTCGGTTAGTGGTGAGGCAGCCGTACCGGCGGCGGCCTCACCACCGCTCCGCTTTACCACCGCTAAACCGCTGACCGGAACCCTGATCACACCAAAGGTCGCAGCCCGCGACCGCCACTATGAAACGAGGAGCCCATGCATCGCATCACAGCAGTCTTCGCAGCCGGTACCACCGTCGCGCTGCTCGCCCTCCCGACGCTCGCGTCGGCCGCCCTCCCGCAGAAAGGAGTGCTCCTGAAGGGAACGCTGCACGCCGCCGGCCTGACGGCGCTGACGAAGCCGATCGATCTGAAGGTGGCGGCGACTGGGAAAACGGCTCGCTTCACCTGGTGGTGCGGCAGCCAGAAGACGATCTCGAACCGATACGCGATCACGGTGGCGATCAAGCCGGACGGGACGTTTGCGGGCGCGAACAACGTCGGCAGCCTGACGGTCTGGACGGTGAAGGGACGCTTCCTCACCGCGACGTCCGCACGTGCCTCCTTACGGCTCATCGCCATCTGCGACGCCAAGGGCGGCCTCGCCAATCTCAAGGTCTCCTGAGGCGGCAGGTCGCTGGTGAAGGAGAGCACGTATGCCTACGTCCAGGACGTGGCGGAGGAGTGGGAGAACTACGAGCGCCTCGTCGCCGTGCTCGGCGACGGGGTGCCCGCCGGCCTGATCGTGCATGTCGCCGGGCCGACGGACTCCGGCTTTCGGATCATCGAAGTCTGGGAGTCGCAGGCGGCGTGGGAGCGTTTCCGGAACGAGCGGTTGCGTCCGGCCGTTCGCAGGCTCGCCGGAGATGCGTCGGCGGCACAGCCGCCGACTTTCCGAGACCTGCGGGGCACTCACGTTCTCCGGCCCGACAACCGGGCCGAGCGGTAAGTCGTCAGACGGGCACGGCGATCGCGTAGGCAACCGCCTGCTCGATAGCCAGCCCGCGGCCCCGCGCCCAGGCTTCGTCGAGGCTGGCGGTGTCGAGCCGCTTGCGGATCGACGCCAGGGTGCGACCCTGCAGCCCGCGCTCGAACGGCTTCATCAACGCGCCCATGCCCTCGAGCAGCGCGTCCGCGGCGCCGAGCACGGCGGCACCTCGGTCGGGATCTCCACTCTGCGTCGCCACCGCCGCGAGACCGACGAGACACCACGCGACATCCTCCTTGTCGCCGACCGCCGCCGACATCGAGACGCTCTCACGCAAGAGCTCGAGCGCCTCCGAGACCTTCCCGCTCTCGAGTGCCGCCGCGCCGAGGTTGAAGAGGGACCGCGCGATGTTCGCCGTATCGCCGGCCTCCCGGAGAAGGGCGAGGCTCTCGTCGAAGAACACCGTCGCCGCGTCGTAGTCCCCCTGCGTGAGAGCCACGTCGCCACGGTTGTTCAGCGCGAGCGCCGCAATCCGCCGCTCCGGGAGGCTCCGCGAGAGCGCGACGCTCTCGTCGAGCGCCGAGACCGCGTCGTCGGCTTTCCCCTCCGAAAGCAGCATCGCGCCCAAATTGCTGAGCGAACGGACGACACCGGGCCGATCGTCGAGCAGCCGGTAGAGCTCGAGACCTTGCTCGGCGAGGACTCGAGCGCTTGCGTACTCGCCCTGGATGTGGGCTATCGCCGACGCCGTACGCAACGCCTTTGCCCGGAGCTCGGGAGCCGCCGCGGCTCCGACGTGAGCGAGCGCGTCCTCGAGCCGACGCCGGCCCTCGCTGAGATGCCCGCGTACGTACCAGAAGCGTCCGAGGGCGGCGGCAAGACGCAGCTCGAGCTCCCCTTGCTCCGATTCCTGGAGCCAGCCGAGCGCAGCGCGGAGGTTGCCGTGCTCCCGTTCGAGCCGTTCGTGCCAGATCGCCTGGTCGGGTCCGGCCAGCTCTCCCTCCGCCTGCTCGGCGAGGGCGGCGAACGCGTGCGCATGACGACTGCGGACCTGGCTGGCGTCGTCACCTTCTCCGAGTCGCTCGAGCGCGTATTCGCGCACCGTCTCGAGCATCCGGTAGCGCGGCTCGTCGACGTCTGCCACATGGCCGACGAGGCTGTTGTCCAGCAACCCGGTGAGCGTCTCGAGCACGTCTGCGGGCGCGCACACGAGCTCTGCCGTCTCGAGAGTCCAGCCGTCGACGAACACGCCGAGCCGAACGAAGAGAAACTGCTCCGCCAAGCTCAGGAGCTCGTAGCTCCAGTCGATCGTGGCGCGCAGCGTCTGCTGGCGAGCGGGAAGATCCCAGGCTCCCTCGGTCAGTAACGGCAGCCGTCGACCGAGACGGTCGCGCAGCGCGTGCGGCGTCAGCATCCTGACTCGCACCGAGGCGAGCTCGATCGCAAGCGGAACGCCCTCCAGCCTCGTGCAGATCTCGGCCACCGCCGAGGCGTTCTCGTCGGTGAGGACGAACCCCGGTCTCACAGCACTCGCACGGTCGTTGAAGAGCGCCACGGCCGGGCTCCTCGAGACGGCACGCAGGTCGTCGAGCTCGGTCGGCTCCGGAACCGCGAGGGGTGGCAACAAGTAGACGTGCTCGCCGGACAGCCTCAGCCGGGCACGGCTCGTGCCGAGCAGTTTCAGCCGTGGCGCCGCGGCGAGCAGATCAGCGAGCGAGGGCGCGGCCTCCAGCACCTGCTCGAGGTTGTCGAGCACGAGCAGGAGCTCTCGGGAGCTGAGCGAAGCCGCGAGAGTCTCCGACAACCGGGCGCCTGCCTGCTCCTTGACTCCAAGCGTCTCGGCGATGGTCGGAATCACGAGCCCGGGATCGGAGAGCGCCGCGAGGCCGACGAAGACGACGCCGTTCGCGAACCGGTCGCGAACGCGGCCGCCTGCCTCGAGCACCAGGCGCGTCTTCCCGATTCCGCCCGGTCCGGTGACCGTGACGAGGCGGACGTCGGGGGACGCAAGCAATCGCTCGACCTCGTCGAGCTCGTGCTCGCGGCCGATCAGCCGGGAGGAGGGCGTCGGCAGTGCTACCGCCGCCGACGGCTCGGGCGGCGGCGGCTGGAGCCCCGGGTCCTGGTTCAGGATCGCCCGCTCAAGCTCGTGCAGCTCCCGGCCGGGCTCGACGCCGAGCTCGTCGACGAGCGTGCGCCGTGCATCCGCGTACACATCGACCGCTTCGGCCTGGCGGCCACTCCGATACAGCGCGAGCATCAGGTGAGCCCGGAGCCGCTCCTGAAGCGGATGCTCGACGACGAGCGCCTGGAGCTCCCCGACGAGGCGGTCGTGACCCCCGAGCTGGAGGTCGGCCTCGATCCGTTGCTCGAGCGCCGCCACCCGAAGCTCCTCCAAGCGCCGCGCCTCCGCCTGGAAGAGCGGGTCATATGCGAAGTCGGCGAGCGCCGGCCCGCGCCAGAGCGACAAGGCACGGCCGAAGAGCGCGGAGGCGAGAGCCGGATTGCCGTCACCCAGAACCTGGCTGCCCTCGTCGAGCAGCTGTTCGAAGCGGACGCTGTCGAGCCGGGACTCGTCGACCGCGACCAGATACCCGGTCGAGCTAGTCCGGAGCGTCTCTTCCCCGAGGGACTTTCGCAGCTGGAAGACGTAGACCTGAAGGAGCTTGCGCGCCGACGCCGGCGGTCGCTCGCCCCACAGCGCATCGATGAGCACGTCGGCGGACACGACGTCGTTCGCGTGTAGGAGCAGGTGGGCGAGGAGCGCCCGCTGCTTGGGCGCGGTGATCGAGATCGGCCCGGCCTCGCTCGAAACCTCGAGCGGACCGAGGATCCGGAACTCCATTCACCCCTCCCCCGTCCGGCCGGGCACACGCCCGCCGCGAAGAGTCTGACGCATTCGGCGTGCGCTTCGGCCGACGAGGAACCGGGCTTACAGTGGCCGGGCGGTCGCCACGTCGGATCGGGGGAAGACCGTTATCAGCAGAGCCATCGCCATCAGTTACCTGCACGTTTGCGCTCGTCATCCCGGCGGGTGCCGGCGCCGCGATCCTCGGAGACGCAAACGTGGGGAATCCGCTAGGTAGAAGGGTCGTCCTCGACAGCGCGACGAGCCTGAACGTACCCTGAGGCCGGGCGCGCCCAAGCGACCGTGCCGCCCGAGCGTCCTGCCACCGTGCGGGGCCTCGTGGTCGAGCGGATCGTGGTCGTGGAGCGCCGCACTCCCCGGCCGGGCGCGCCCACACCGGCCCACGAGCCGTGTTCCATCCCGCCTGCGAGGATGCGGCTCGTGAGTCTCGGGAGGCAGCGCGCGACGAGCGGGGCCGCCCGACCGGCGTCCGCAATCGACGGCACACCGCCGGTCTCCCCCAATCTCGTGCGCGATGTGCCCGGAGAGCGACAGGTCGGTCGGAACACGCTCGAGACGCTCCTCTTCCGGGGACTCTCGACCCCGCTCGCGCTCGTCCTCGTCATCGTCCAGAGCCGTTTCCTCGCCCCGTCGGGCCGCGGCACGTTCGTGCTCGTCGTCCTGACGGTGACGATTCTCTCGCGGCTGCTCGGCCAGCTCGGGCTCGCGGTCACGACGCGGCTGCGCGAGCGAGAGCTCGAGGTGCGGCACCTCGTCTATCGCGCCTTCGCGCTTGCGATCGCACTTGGAATCGTCGGTGGCGTCCTCGTCGTCGTCTCCGGCGGGCTAACCGACGCGATCGGCGCGGAGCTCGCCCTGATCGCCGCGTTCGCGCTCGTCCCGAACGTGCTCTGGCAGACGGTCTCGGGCGTCCTACTCGGGCTGGCTCGCGTCCGCATCTGGAACTACGTGCAGGGGCTTTCGCCACTCCTGACGCTCGCCGGGATGCTCGTGCTCGTCGTCGCGCTCGGCGGCGGCGTCCGCGCGGCCCTCGTCGCCTGGACGCTCGCGCACGTCCTGACCGCTGCGTTCGCGCTCGTCGTCGCCCGCGACCTCTGGCTCCCGGTCGGGCCGCAGCCGATTCTCGACGAGCACGGCCGGACGATCCTCAGACTCGCGCTCTTGCTGGGCGCTGTTCAGGTCGTGAACCTGATCGGCTACCGGATCGAGCTCTTCATCCTCGAGTGGTACGAGGGGGTGGCCGCAGTTGGCGTCTACTCGATCGCGATGCAGGCCGCCGAGGCGCTGTGGCTCGTGCCGGCGGCGATCGCGACCGCGATCACAGGGCCCGCGGTGCACGACGACGAGCGCGACGCGAGCCGGCTCGTGGGCCGCTCGGCGCTCAAGGGACTCGTCTACACCGCGGGCGGCGCGGCCATCGTGGGTGGCGCGGCACCGTTCCTGATCCCGTTCCTCTTCGGTCACGACTTCGAGGGTGCCGCACGTCCGCTCGCTCTGCTCCTGCCGGGAATCGTTGCGTACGCGCCGGTGACGGTGCTCGTCGTCTACCTCTCGCTCCGGCACGGACGTCCCAATCTGAGCCTTGCCGTTGCCGTCGTCGCGATGGTCGTCACCACCGTGCTTTCGCTCCTCCTGATCCCGCGCTACGGCGCCGAGGGTGCGGCGGGCGCGAGCGCGCTGGGCTACGTCGCCGGCGCCGGCCTCGCCTGGCTGCTCTTCAGCCGTCTCTCGAGGCAGGCTCGGCGCGGCTGACGGGCTG
This sequence comes from Gaiellaceae bacterium, assembly GCA_037720595.1. Taxonomy (GTDB): domain Bacteria; phylum Actinomycetota; class Thermoleophilia; order Gaiellales; family Gaiellaceae; genus Gaiellasilicea. The sequence goes on from JBBJLW010000020.1 coordinate 14,724, forward strand.
GCGGGCACGCCCGCTCGGACGTCCCGCGCCGGCACCGCCTAGGCGCCGAGCTTCCGGCGTACTTGCCCGAACGTGGGCAGGAGACCGCGGAGCCACGCGGAATCGCGCTCTGCCGCACCAGCTACTCGTCCGGAGGTAGGAATGAACCACGCCACGCCTGTCCAGACTGTCGCCCGGCTGGCGGGAATCGCCTTTCTGCTTGTCGGGATCGCCGGCTTCGTCCCCGGAATCACGACCAATCTCTACGACGGCCTGGAGTTCGCGGGCGATCTCGGCAACGCGGAGCTGCTCGGTCTCTTCGAGGTCAGCGTCCTCCACAACATCGTCCACGCGCTGTTCGGCGTCGGGATCCTGATGGCCGCCACGCCGATCGGAGCTCGGACGTACCTGCTCGGCAGCGGCGCGCTCTACGTCGTCCTCTTCCTGATCGGGATCGTCGGCGCCGGCGACTGGGTGCCGATCAACAACGGTGACAACTGGCTCCACCTGGGACTCGCGGCCGGCCTGATCGCTCTGGGTTTGATCACGACCCGTTCCTCGCGTCTCCCGGCGGCAGATCACTCTCGCGAGTGAGCGGCTCGTTGCCGGGCCTGCCGACATCAAGAGCAGATGTCGGCCGATCCACGCGGTCACCTGCTGCTTCGCCTTGCCTCGCTCGCCGCGCTCGCCGCGGTCGCCGCAGTCGCCGCGGTCGCCGCGGTCGTCTTCGCGTCAACCGCATCCGCCTCCGAGCTGATCGATCGGAACGCCTCGAACGTGAAGCTCCAGGTCGCGCCGAACGGCCAGGCGCTCCTCAGCTTCGATGCGCGCGGGAAGCGCTGGAACGTCCTTGCCTGGGGCGCGGAGAACGCGATCGCGCCCACGACCGCGCGCCCGCAGGTCTCGTTCAAGCTCGATTACTCGGGCGGCTACGGCACCTACAAGCGCGCCGTCTGGAAGACCTTCAAGAACGGCTGTCGCCCCTACGACGGCCCCGAGCTGCAGTGGCTCGTCACCGCGTGCAAGGCGCCCGACGGCTCGTACTGGGCGGTGCAGTCCTGGCAGCGGCTGCTGCCGAACTACGGGCTCGCCCCGAACGCGGAGCAGGCCGTCCGGGAGCTGCGACTCTCCCACTGGCGCGGTGAGCTGCCACAGCTCACGGTCAAGCTCAACTGGGCCTATCGCAAGTTCGAGCACATCTTCGGCTCGTTCACCTACCGAGGCGCTCCCGTCCACGGCTTCAAGACGACGTCCACCGGCCAGCCGCTCGACACCTTCGGCCGGAACCTCTATGTCGACACGTACGACTCTGCCTACGGCGCGGGCTGGAAGCGGGAGAACAGCTTCCTGATGCACAAGGGCAGCGGCAAGTTCTGCTACGGGTTCTACGACCACGGGGCGCGTCCGGTGGGCGCGGGCACGCACTACCGTGCGACGATCATCGGCCCCGGCGTCACTCCCGACATTCACTGGGAATCGGACTCCCTGGGCACCTACGACCAGGCCTTCGACCTCCAGAGGCACGAGGAGCAGAAGTCGTTCTACGCCGGCGACGGGCTCTGCAAAGCCGTTTGATCGTCTGATCGGGACAACGTCCGGAGCTTCGAGCCTCGTCCTATGATCGGCAGGTGGCCGCGGGCGAGGAGCTGAGAGCTGTCCTCCGCCGCCAGCCCTTCGGCGTCGTCGTCGTCACCGTCGACCTCGAGGGCGAGCGGCTCGGCTTGACGGTCGCCTCGTTCGTCTCGCTGGCGCTCGAGCCACCGCTCGTCGGGATCTCGATCGCGCGCCAGGCGGCGCTGCACGAGCTGCTCCGCGCGGCGGGCGGTTTCGCGGTCTCGCTGCTCGCCGCCGATCAGGTCGAGCTCGCGCGCCATTTTGCCCGCGGCGTTCCGCCGATCGTGCTCTGGCACGGGATCGAGGTGCGCGCCGGCGCGCGCGCGCCACTCCTCGCCGGCGCCGTCGGCTGGCTCGAGTGCGCGGTCGAGGCAGAACAGGAGGCCGGCGACCACACGTTCTTCGTTGGTCGCGTCGAACGGGCAGAGCCAGGCGTGTCCGGTTCCGCGCTCGTCCGCGTCGACGGGGACTACGCATGATCGAGGCGGTGATCTTCGACCTCGACGGCGTGATCGTCGACACCGAGCAGATCTGGGACGAGGTTCGCGAAGACCTCGTCCGCGAGCGCGGCGGGCGCTGGACCGACTCCGCGCAGGCCGACATGATGGGCATGAGCTCGCCCGAGTGGTCGCGCTACATGCGCGACCAGCTCGAGCTCGCCGAGCCACCGGGCGTGATCAACGACGAGGTCGTCCGGCGGATGCTCGAGCGCTACGCCGAGGAGCTGCCGCTGATCGACGGCGCCGTCGCCGCCGCGGGGCGGCTCGCAGTCGAGTTCCGGTTGGCGGTCGCATCCTCCTCGAACCGGCCGCTGATCGAGGCCGTGCTCGGGCAGGCCGGAATCGCCGAGTGCTTCGAGACGACTGTCTCCTCCGAGGAGGTCGCGCACGGCAAGCCCGCCCCGGACGTCTACCTCGAAGCCGCCCATCGGCTCGGCATCGACCGGTCGCGCTGCACCGCCGTGGAGGACTCCGCGAACGGACTCCGTGCCGCGCACGCAGCGGGCATGCGCGTCGTCGCCTTTCCGAACCGGCGCTACCCACCCGCGGCGGACGCGCTCGCGCTCGCCGACGCCGTGCTCGAGTCGCTCGATGAGCTCACGGCCGAGGCGGTCGCCGGGTGAACAGCTCGGCGAGCGCATGACCGCGCGGTCGCAACGAAGACGCAGTTGCGTCGCTTGGCTCGAAACCTTACGGCGTCAAATTGGCGCGGCCGAGTAGCACGCAGCCGTTGTGGCCGCCGAGCCCCATTGCGTTCGACAGCGCAACGTCGAGCTCGGCCCCGGTTCCGGCTAGGGGACGCGCTTCGTTCGGGACGTAGTCGAGATCGCACTCCGGATCCGGGTTGCGATAGTTGATCGTCGGCGGGAGCAGCTGGTGGTGCAGCGCGAGGGCGCACATCATCGTCTCGATCGCCCCGGCAGCTCCGAAGCAATGCCCCGTCACCGACTTTGTCGAGGAGACGGCGAGCCGGTGGGCGTGCTCGCCGAAGACCGCCTTGATCGCTCGTGTCTCCGCAGCGTCGCCGAGCGGGGTCGAGGTGCCGTGCGCGTTGATGTAGCCGACGCGCTCCGGCTCGGTTCCCGAGCGCTCGAGCGCCGCACGCATCATCTCCGCAACGCCGATCGAGTCCGGATCCGGCTGGGCCATGTGGTGCGCGTCGTTCGAGGCGCCGTACCCGAGAACCTCGGCGTACACGGTCGCGCCGCGCGCCCGAGCCGCGTCGAGATCCTCGAGCACGAGGATGCACGCGCCCTCGGCCATCACGAACCCGGCGCGCGTCGCGTCGAAGGGCCGGGAGGCGCGGGCCGGATCCTCGTCCTCCGCGACAAGCCCGCGCATCGCGCAGAAGCCGGCCAAGACAAGCGGGTGGATACACGATTCGCTGCCTCCCGCGAGCACGACGTCGGCATCGCCTCGCTTGATGATCTCCGCCGCCTCGCCGACGGCGTGCGACCCGGTCGCGCATGCCGAGACGGGCGCGTAGTTCGGCCCGCGTAGCCCCAGCGAGATCGCGATCTGGCCGCTCGCGGAGTCGACGAGCACGCTGGGGAGGAAGAACGGGGAGACGCGGTCGGGGCCGCGGTCGCGCAGGACGCCATGTTGCTCGGCGATTCCGGGCAGGCCGCCGATGGCCGAGCCGACGACAACGCCCGCGCGCGCCGGATCGACGCTCTCGAGCCCGGAGTCCCGCCACGCCTCCTGCGCCGCTCCGAGCGCCAGCAGGACGTTCCGTTCCATGCGCCTCCCCTCCTTCGCGGGCGCGACGCTCGCCGGGTCGAAGCCCTTGACCTCGCCGGCAATGCGGACGGGATACTCGCTCGTGTCGAATCCCTGGATGAAGTCGATCCCGCTCTCGCCCGCAACGGCGGCGCGCCAGGTAGCGGGTGCATCGAGACCGATGGGGGTGACGGCCCCCAGCCCCGTGATCCCGACCCTTCGCATCGCGGCATCGTAGAGGGCTCGCCCCCGCGGGCGTTAGCGAAGCGCGAACAGCGGGCACCGGGAGGGGCATGGCGACACTCGAGACACCGGTCGCCCGGGAGAAGGCGACGAAACCGAGACTCGTCTTCTTCACGTCGACCGTCTCCGGACACTGCCGCCGCGTCGAGGGCTTTCTCGCCCAGGTGCTGCAGCGACGACGCAACCACGGGACGTTCCAGCTGCACATGGTCGAGGAGAACGAGCGTCCCGACCTCGTCGAACGGTTCGAGGTCAAGGCTCTGCCGACACTCGTCGTCGTCGAAGGCCGCGAGGAACGAGCACGACTCGAGTCGCCGCGCGGCTGTCGCGAGATCGAGACCCTGCTCGCACCCTGGCTCCACTGATCGCATCAACGCCCGCAGACGGGGCCTGACCCCGTCAGCGCGATCTGACGCTTCGCGCTTCGAGCCGGAAGCGTCCGTACTCGCGGCCTCGGTAGAGCGCCCGCCCCGCCCAGTCGGCTCCGGCCGGTTCGAGCACGTCGACGAAGCCTCTGAACGGACCGACGTAGCGAAGCTCGCGACCCACGACGTCGAACGGGGCACGGACCGGGCCGACGGTCGTGCGGCCGCGGTCGCCCTCGATCTGCTTGCGAACGCCGAGGAGCGGCGGCAGGAAACCGCTCACGCGCTCCACGTTCCAGGTTCCATCCAGCTCGCTCATGCCCGTTAGCCTTCCTCCCCGTGAGCGACGAAAACGTGCCCGGCCCAAACGTCCCGTTCCCGCCGATGGAGGCGGAGCTCGTGCGCGAGTTGCCCGCTGGCGACGGCTGGCAGTACGAGCCGAAGTGGGACGGCTTCAGGGGCGTGCTGGAGAACGACGGCGGCGAGCTCGCGCTCTGGTCGCGCAACGGACGGCCGCTCCTCCGCTACTTCCCGGAGCTGCGACCGCTCGGCGAGCTCCTGCCTCGCCACTCCGCGCTCGACGGCGAGATCGTGATCGCACGCGACGGCGTCCTCGACTTCGACTCGATGCAGACGCGCCTTCATCCGGCGGAGAGCCGGATCCGCAAGCTCTCGGCGGAGATCCCTGCGCTCTTCATCGCGTTCGACCTCTTGCTCTGGGACGGCGAGGCTGTGCATCCGCGACCGCTCGAGGAGCGGCGCGAGGAGCTGCTGCGCCGCGGCGCGGGATTCTGGATCTCCCCCGCTACCAGGGAGCTCGAGGCTGCGACCGCCTGGCTCGACCGCTTCGAGGCCGCCGGGCTCGACGGGGTGATCGCCAAGCGGCTTGGCTCGCCCTACTTGCCCGGCTCGCGCGAGGCGGTCGTCAAGGTGAAGGAGCACAAGACGGCCGACTGCGTCGTCGTCGGCGTCCGCTGGAAGTCGCGTCCGGACAGGCTCGCGACGCTGCTCCTCGGGCTCTACCGGGAGGACGGCGATCTCGACTACGTCGGTTCGGCCGCGATCGGCGCGCGCAACCACGACGAGATCGCAGCGCTCGTGCTCCCACGTCTCGACGAGACGAACGACCGCCGCTTCTCGGAGCCGAATCGCTGGGGAACCGGTGAGCTCGAGGAGACGCCGCTCCGCCCCGAGCTCGTCGCCGAGGTCCGCTACGACAAGGTGCAGGGAAATCGCTTCCGCCACGGGACGAAGCTGATCCGCTTCCGACCCGACAAGGATCCGGCGCAGTGCACGTGGCGCGAAGTGCGACCCGCGCGCCGCACAGGCGATCCGACGGTCGAGTCTCTTCTAGAATCGGGCGCATGAGCGACTACACGAAGACCAACCTGAAGGAAGACGTCGAGAACCAGGCTCCGAACTTCGGGATGCCGGCGGAGCTCGAGGCACGCTTCGCCCGCAGGGATCTGGACGGCGAGACGCTCGGCCTGAGCCACATGACGCTCGCCCCGAGCTTCCGGATCCCGTTCGGACACAAGCACGTGGGCCAGGAAGAGGTCTACGTCGTCGTCAGCGGCTCCGCGCGGATCAAGGTCGAGGACGAGATCGTCGAGCTCGGCCAGTGGGACGCGATCCGAATCGCCAAGGACACGATGCGGGCCGTCGAGGCAGGACCAGACGGCGTCGAGTATCTCGCCTTTGGCGCGGGCACCGACCCCCGCGAGTCCGAGGTCGTGCCGGACTGGTGGAGCGACTAAAACGAACCCCGCTAGCTTGCCGACGGCGAGACAGAACCGGCCAGAGTCAACCATCCCGCCTCCTTGACACCGCCCGCAGCAGGTGTATGTTTGGCTGAATAGACCGATCGGTCTAGTTCAAGACGGTGCGTCGAAAGGAGAAAATGGCATGCGGGTCGCGAAGGAGGACGTTGACGTTCGGCTGGAGATTCCAGGTGCCGTGATTCGCCAGCGAATGGATTTCGGCGACGTACGCGGATTCGAAACGCTCAGCGGTGAGTACTTCACTCTCTCTGCGGGTGTTGATACCAGCCCACTCTTCCAAGGTCTGGAAGGCGATCTTTGTCAGTGCCCCCACTGGGGCTTCGTCTTGAGCGGGCGCCTCACGACGACCGATGCGAACAACGGGCAGGAGACGGTCGGCGCAAACGACCTGTTCTACTGGCCGCCCGGACACAATGTGAAAGTCGACGAAGACGCGGAGATCGTCATGTTCAGTCCTCAGCGCGAGCACAGCCATGTGATCGCGCACATGATCGAGAAAGTACAGGGCTAGCGGCCGCTGCTTCTGACGCATGCGACCAAACAGCGCCTGCTGGATGCGGGCTTGGCCCTGCTCCTGGAGCATGGCTACAACGATCTGGGCATCCAGGCCTTGCTCACGGCGACTGATACTCCAAAGGGTTCCTTCTACCACCACTTCAAGGACAAAGAGGACTTCGCGCTCCAGGTCATCGACCAGTACATGCTGGACGTTCATGGCGCCCTCGATGCCTGCCTTGGAGACACTGAATGCCTACCGCTCGAGCGTCTCCAACGCTTCTTCGGCCTGACCCAGGAGGAATACCGGAACCAGGGTTACATGGGCTGCTTGCTCGGTGGACTCGGACAAGAACTGTCGGGCATCAGCGAGGTGTTCCGCCAGAAGATCGAGGGATGCTTTTCTGAGATGGCCGACCGCATGGCCGTCTGCCTGGAAGAGGCTCGGCTGAGTGGCCATGTTTCGGCGGATGCCGATCCTCGACTGATGGCCTGCCTGCTGGTCGACTGCTGGGAAGGTGCCGCGCTGCGCAGCCGGCTCCTGCGGGATGCGGCGCCGCTGGACGCGATGCTCGACTTCTACTTCCGCTCGGCAGTCGGTCGGTGAAATTCTCGAGGGCACCAGGTGAGACAATCGGCACCGACGACACCCACCGTCGAGACCGAGCTCAGCTCTTCCGCGTGAGCACAGCCAGTGCGACGAGGTGTGCCGCCTCGGCCAGGAGCAGAAGCACGCCGTAGACGAGTCCGCTCTCGCCGCGGAACCCCGCCGCGAAGAAGAGCCCTAGAAGCGCGACGATCAGCACGATCGCCGTGGCGGTCGTGGCCTTGTACTCGAGCAGAATCGTCCGCTCATCGTCCTCGGTGCCGCGGAGCGTGCGGATCGTGTCGCTCCTGCCGCCCAACGCGAGCACGAGTCCGAACCCCACGCTTGCCGCAGCCCAGAGCGCACCGAGCGCGGGCCGGTTGCCGATCCAGAATGCGGCGAAGGTCGGAATCGCGGTCGCTGCGACGAGGAGCGGGACGACCCATCCGGCCGGCGGTGTGCGACGACGCGCTTCACCCTCCACGGCGCACCTCCCCCGAAACCGACTGTCCCTGTGACGTCGTCCTACGCAGTGCCGTCATCGAAGATCTCCTCTACCGTCGAATTGAAATAGCGAGCGAGCGCGAGCGCGAGCGGAAGCGACGGTGTGTACCGCTCCGTCTCGATCGCGTTGATCGTCTGACGCGAGACCTCCATGGCCCCCGCCAGCTCGGCCTGCGAAAGGCTCCGCGCGGAGCGAAGCTCCCTGATCGCGTTCTTCATGATGTAAAGCTAGCTTGACATGAGTGCGATGTCAAGCTAGCTTTACATAAGGGTCGAAGATCAGGGTCGCCTCAGGTCTTGCCGGATACCGCTTCGGCCGCACTTCCCGGAAGCGTGAGCATTCCCAAGAGGGCGGCGAACGCGATCCGGTAGACGAGCGGGTTGACGTCGAAATAACGGCCGAGCCCGGCGCAAAACTCCGCCAAGCCAGGGGCCGTCGGTGACCCGGACGAGCCGCCGCGGCTGCGACTCGTCGCCGGGAATGGTTTCGGTGATCGTGTCTAACAACGTGAGCCTCCTTACTCTCGCCGGCGGCACCGGGCTGCTCCTCTACCTCGCGGCCTGGCTCGTGATGCCGAGCCAGACGAGCGAAGACTCGTTTGCGGCGATCACGGTGGGAATCGTCGTGACGGTGAGGCCGCCGACGGAAGACAAGTTGGGTTTCGTCTCTGTTTGCCATCGCTCTCCTGCTCTTCGCATCAATCGCAGGATGCGGGCTACGCACCTGGAGTCTGCAGGGGTTGGCGTAACACCCAGAACCTCGCCCACTATGGGAAAAGCATCGACCGCACGAAAGAGTGGGTACAGCATCAGATCATCCTCAATCGACTCGACGCGGTCGACGCCAACGCAGCGTCGATCGATGAGAAGCTCTACTGGGTTCGCTGGACGCAACGCCTGCTCGCGGTCGAGATCATCTATCTGGTCGGCTTGGTAATCGTCCGTCCGTACATTGGTTGAGTCGCCCCCGCGAGCTATGCTTTTTCTCATCGGCTCCGACGCTGGAACCTCCCCAGCAGAATCCGATCTACCTGTCCCAGACCCAGACTTTGTCCGGACGATCGAAGAGGGCAACGGGTCGGCTTGGCCCGAGTCGGCCGATCGCTCCCTCACTCACGCGCAGCGCTGGTCAACATCACCGAAAGGGGCCGCGAACCAAACCCGACTCGGAGCGAACCCGGCCCGTAGGTTATCCCTCGGCCTTCTTCTTTCGCGAGGGCTGCACCCGCGGCGGCTCGCCAGGCATCTTCGGGAAGTTCGGCGGGTACGGCGCCTCGCCCTTGCCGTCCGCCTCCTCCCGCTCGACCCATTCGAGCAGGACGCGCAGGTCGCAGACGGTGTCGTCGATCGCGGCCTGGACGTCGCCGAGCGCGGCGAACCGGGGCGGCATCGACGCGAGCGTGAAGTCCTCCGTCTCGACGTCCGGCAGCTCGTCCCAGCCGACAGGGGCCGAGACCGTCGCGTCGGCCCGTCCCCGCACCGAATAGGCGGAGGCGATCGTCCGGTCGCGAGCGTTCTGGTTGTAGTCGATGAAGACCTTCTCGCCCCGCTCCTCCTTCCACCAGGCGGTCGTCACGAGCTCGGCCAGCCGCCGCTCGACCTCGCGCGCGAACGCGAGGGCGCAGCGGCGGACGACCGGGAACTCCCAGCTCGGCTTGATCCGGCAGGCGACGTGGACGCCGCGGTTGCCGGAGGTCTTCGGCCAGCCGATCCAACCGATCTCTGCGAGCACCTCGCGTACGACCGCGGCGACGACCTTCGCGTCGGCGAAACTCGTGCCCGGTTGCGGGTCGATGTCGATCCGCAGCTCGTCGGGTCGGTCGACGTCCTGCCGGCGCGACGGCCACGGATGGAAGTCGACGACCGCGAGGTTCGCCGCCCACGCCACCTGTGCGAGCTCGGTCACGCAGAGCTCGTCCGCGTGCCGGCCGGAGGGGAAAGTGACGCGCGCAACCTCGATCCAATCCGGCCGTTTCTCGGGCACCCGCTTCTGGTAGATCTGCTCGCCCTCGACGCCGTCAGGGAAGCGACGCAACTGCGTCGGCCGCTCGCGCAGCGCCCGCACGATCCCTTCACCCACTGAGAGGTAGTAGCGGACGAGATCCAGCTTCGTCTCCTCGCGAGCCGGAAAGAGCACCTTGTCCGGATTCGTCACCTTGACGATTCGCTCGCCCACCTCGAGCTCGACGAAGGGCGACGCCATTGCGACAAACCTACAGCGTGGTAGGTTCGAAGCCTCTTTCCGACCGCGCTATCCAGAGGAGACGTACGAGAATGCGCAAGATCCTGATCCCGCTCGCCGTGCTCGGCGCGGCGCTCGCGGCGGCGGCAACCGGCGGTCATAGCGAGGCATCCACCGCCGCCCTTCCCGGCTGCGGGAAAGCGAGCCTCAACCTCGTCAGCGAGGGCAGACTCTCGATCGGCACGGACAATCCCGCCTACCCGCCGTGGTTCGCGGGCGGCGAGGGCACGAAGCCGTGGAAGATCAACGATCCGAACAAGGGCAAGGGGCTCGAGCCGGCCGTTGCGTACGCGGTTGCCAAGCGGCTCGGCTTCGCTAGGGGAGATGTCCGCTGGGTCTACACCCCCTTCAACAAGGCGATCGCCCCGGGCCGGAAAGCCTTCGACTTCGCGATCAACCAGATCTCGTACACGCCCGAGCGGGCGAAGGTGCTCACCTTCAGCTCCTCGTACTACAACGTGAACCAGTCGATCGTCGGACTGAAGGGGAAGCCGATCGCAGCAGTCCGCTCGAAGGCGGGCCTGCGCAGGTACAAGCTCGGCGCGCAGCTCGGGACGACGAGCTACCAGTACATCGTCGGGAGCATCAAGCCGTCGCGGAGTCCGGCTGTCTACGACACGAACGACGCGGCGGTCGCGGCACTGAAGAACGGCCAGATCGACGGGCTCGTCGTCGACCTCCCGACCGCCTTCTACGTGACCGCGGTGCAGGTGCCGAACGGCAAGATCATCGGTCAGTTCACGTCCGCTGTCGGCAACCAGGAGCGCTTCGGAATGGTCTTCCAGCGGGGCAACTCGCTCGCCGGCTGCGTCAACAAGGCGCTCGCGCAGATGAAGCAGACCGGCGTGCTCAAGCGGATCCAGCAGATCTGGCTTGCCAAGGTGACCGGCGCGCCAGTCCTGAAGTAGGAACTCGGTTCGGAATGATGGCCCGCGGAGATGGCTCCTCATTCTGAATCGAGTTCTAAGCTGAACCGCAGGTCGAAGCTGCTCGGGGGCGGCGGCGCAGGGAGCGCCGTCGCCCTCGCGCTTCTGAGCACCGCCGTTCTCTTCGGTGGGCTCGTCTACGGGGTCACGCGGTCGAGCGGCTGGCCGGAGGTCGAGGCGGCGTTCTTCGACTGGGGGAACTATCGCGAGTCGTTCCCTGCAATCTCCCGCGCGTTCCTCCTGAACGTGAAGATCTTCCTGATCGCGGAGGCCTTCATCCTCGTCTTCGCGCTCGTCCTTGCGGTCGTCCGCAGCCTGCCGGGGCCCGTCTTCTTCCCCTTCCGCGCGCTTGCGATCGCCTACGCGGACTTCTTCCGCGGCGTCCCGACGATCCTCGTGATCGCGCTGCTCGGGTTCGGCGCGCCCGCGCTTGCGATCGACGGCGTTCCCACGTCTACGACCTTCTGGGGAGTCGTCTCGCTCGTGCTGATCTACACGGCCTACGTCTCGGAGGTGTACCGGGCCGGGATCGAATCCGTACACCCGAGCCAGGAGGCCGCGGCCCGGTCGCTCGGGCTGACGCACACGCAGGCGCTCGCCTCCGTCGTGCTTCCCCAGGCGGTGCGGCGGGTGATCCCACCGCTCCTGAACGACTTCATCGGACTCCAGAAGGACACCGCGCTCGTCGGGATCCTCGGCTCGGTGGAGGCGTTCAAGCAGGCGCAGATCGAGGTCTCCGCCGACTTCAACTTCACTCATTACCTCGTCGCCGCCACGCTCTTCGTCGCGATCACGATCCCGCTCGCGCGCTTCACCGACTGGCTCGTCGCGCGCGACCGGCGGCGGCGCCAGGCGGGTGGGCTCGTATGAGCGCGGTGAAAGTCGAGGGGCTGCGGAAGTCGTTCGGCAAGCTCGAGGTGCTGAAGGGGATCGACCTCGACGTCGCCGAGCACGAGGTCGTCTGCCTGATCGGCGCCTCCGGCTCCGGCAAGTCGACCCTGCTTCGCTGCGTCAACCTGCTCGAGCCGATCGACGAGGGGCGGATCGTCGTCGGGAGCGACGAGATCACCGCCCGCGGCGTCGACGTCAACGCCCTGCGACGGAGGATCGGAATCGTCTTCCAGGCGTACAACCTCTTCCCGCACATGAGGGTGCTGCGCAACGTGACGCTCGGGCCGCAGAAGGCGCGCGGGCTCACGCGGCGGCAGGCCGAGGCCGAGGCCGACGAGCTGCTCGGCCGCTTCGGGCTCGCGGACAAGCGCGACGACTATCCCGACCGGCTCTCGGGCGGCCAGCAGCAGCGCGTCGCAATCGTGCGCGCGCTCGCGATGCAGCCAGAGGTGATGCTGCTCGACGAGGTCACGAGCGCGCTCGACCCGGAGCTCGTAGCCGAGGTGCTGAACGTGATCCGCGAGCTCGCCGCCGGAGGAATGACGATGCTGATCGCCACGCACGAGATGGGGTTCGCACGTGACATCGCGAGCCGCGTCTGCTTCCTCGACGCGGGCGTGATCCTCGAGCAGGGGCCGCCGGCTCAGATCTTCTCGAACCCACAGGAGCCCCGAACCCGCCAGTTCCTCGACCGGATCATCGAGGCGGGCCGGCTGTAGTTGGCCTGGAGCCTCGCGGTGCTCCCGAGTCGCCCTCTATCCTGGCTTCGTGGTTCAAGATCCGCAGCGCATCGACCTCTCGCTCGAGCCGCTCGACGACTACGTCGTGATCCAACCGACTGACGAGGAGGCGGAGACGCGGACCGGCTTGATTATCCCGGCCTCGGCGGAGGCGCTCTGCCGAACGGGGATCGTGACCGCGATCGGCGCCGAGGCGAACGGCGTCGAGGCGGGCGACAAGGTGCTCTTCCCAAAGGACGCAGGCTTCGAGGTGCGCCTGCACGGCGCCGAGGTGAAGGTGCTGCGTCGTGGCGAGCTGATCGCCCGGGTGCACGACTACCCCGACGGCTAAGAGATCTAGGGCAGCATGAGAACGAGCAAGGCCACGCGGCTTGCGCCACGCGGCCTCGAGCTCCGCCGCTCGTGTGGGCTGCGGCTCCCACAGACGGCGTAGATCTCATCGGCCCCCGTCGCGTCACCGTGAGATCCCCTGATCGAGTGAACCGAGCCTGTCAACGCCGAACGGGTGATGGTGTGAAGCGCTCCGGCTCGACCACGATGGCGAGGAAGAGGCACATGGTTCCTTGGCGGCGAGGGGCCATCGCCTCGAGGCGGACGCGCTCCCCACGGGGAATGCGTCCGCCTCCCTTTCGTGCTCGAAGCCTGATTTGCGAGCCAGGCCGTGCGGTACCATCCCGAGCCACGGAGAAGTGGCCGAGTGGCTGAAGGCGGCGCCCTGCTAAGGCGTTATGGGGGTGAACTCCTCCATCGAGGGTTCGAATCCCTCCTTCTCCGCCTCGCTTCCCCGCCTGGGCGCGTCCTGCGACGGACGGAGCCGGCCCCCTGCGCCGCCTCGCCCTCCTCGCGCCTGAACCACGGGGAACGGAACTGGTTCGACGAGTAGTCTGTGCCCGCACGGAGGGGTGGCAGAGCGGTCGAATGCGGCGGTCTCGAAAACCGTTCGGGGTGCAAGCCTCGCGGGGGTTCAAATCCCTCCCCCTCCGCTTAGATAAGCGGTTTCTAAGTAGGGAGCCGCTCCGACCTGGCTGGGTGCGGGGCTTCCGCGCGCAGCGACAGTCCATGGACGTCCATGAGCGTCCACTGGTTTGGAGCCTCACTGGCGCACGGTTTTCCGAATCGGCAACGATTGCAGAGAGACGCAGTCGGCAGGTTTACGCCATCTCAAAGCAAACTCTCACGACTCTCAGCACGATGTGGTTGGACCCGGCCACTGGCGGAGTCATACGCGCACGCGGAGGAAACGCTCCTGGCAAACCGAGGTCTCGACCTGCGGGCTCGTCGAGGACGCAACCGGCTGGGAACGTTTGAGAGGTCCTCCTGCAGGAAGAGATGAACGAAACGATTAGGGAGGTCCAGATGTTTCGTCGGGAAGGCAAGGTCGCAAAGGCCGTAGAGTCGTTGGGAAACGTGGCGCCGTTGGCCGAGCAGCTCGTCGCGGACGAGAAGATTCGTCAGCGTCTTGGCACCGCACTCGCGCATGGAGTAGCCGCAAGGCGCGAAGCGCGCTCGCGCGGACAGCTCCGGCAGCTGGCATCAAACCGCTACCTCCACGCGCATCTGGCTGAGGTGGTCGGGCAGCTGTCGGCAGCTAACGCTCGGATGCGGCGTAAGCGCAGAAATCGGAGGCTCGTACGCTCGGCGTTCGTCCTCGCGCCCGTGGCCGCCGTCGCCATGCCACAGAGCCGCTCCTGGCTGCTCGAGCGCCTCGGCGGGGCGAAGGACGCGTACGGATCGATGGCTGGGTCGATCAGTCTGCCGTCTGTCGGGGGGCGAACGACGATCGAGGAGCAGATCGAGATCGACGTCCCGGTCTCGACCGCGTACAACCAGTGGACGCAGTTCGAGGAATTCCCGCTCTTCATGGAAGGCGTCGACGACGTCAGCCAGATCGACGACGAGCGCCTTCACTGGGTGGCGTCAATCGGCGGCAGCAGGGCGGAATGGGACGCCAAGATCCTGGAGCAGGTTCCCGACGAGCGGATCGTCTGGGAGAGCACCGACGGGAAGGAAACTCGCGGCAGCGTCAGCTTCACACCCGCCGGCGACACACGATCGACGATCCGGCTGACGATGACGTACGCGCCCGAGGGTGTCCGGCAGAAGGTCGGCTCGGCTGCGGGACTCGACGCGCGGCGCGTCCGGGGCGACCTCGATCGGTTTAAGCAGCTGATCGAGTCGCGTGGGACTGAGGACGGCGCCTGGCGCGGCGAGATCAAGGGCGGTGCCTCGAAGGTCTGAGGACAGGGTGCGCTCCGGGCAAGATCCCGGAGCGCACTTTGTCGCCGCCGGAACGGGCCTAGCTGGTACGGATCGTCTGCCAGGAGTGCCAGGTGATCCGGAGGATCACGAGCGTGATTGCGAGCCCGATCAACGGGTCTGCGATGTCGGCGCCGAGTGTGACCGCGATTGCGCTGAGAACGACGCCGAGGCTGACGAGCCCATCGGTTCGAGCGTGGTACCCGTCTGCAACAAGAGCCGGGCTCTTGAGGCGGCGGCCAGCACGCAGACGTATGTAGGCAGCGACCTCGTTCCCGATGAACCCGATCGCGCCGGCGGCGGCGAGCACCCAGAGGTGGGTCAGTGGTTGCGGGTCGATCAGGCGGACGATGCTCTGGTAGAGCGCAACGAGAGCGCTCATCAGGATCGCAAGAACGACGAAGAGCCCGGCAATGCGCTCGGCCCGCGCGCTGCGAAGTAGGAACGCGATCCCGAGCGGCACGGCGGTGAGCGCGTCGCCGACGTTGTGGATCAGGTCGGCGAGAAGAGCGACGCTGTTGCTGTAAGCAAAGATCGCGCCCTGGGCGAGAGCTGTCGCGCCGAGCACGCCAAGACTGATCCCGACGGCGCGGAGTCCTGCCCGCGAGCGCTTGATTGACGAGTCCACCAGACCGTGGGAATGGCCGTGGTCGTGTGAGCTCGCCTTGGGGACACGCGTGGGGTCGTTCTCGGTCACTGACTTGCGGCGGCGTTCCACGAGGCGATTGTCGAGGCTCAGAGCCGGACGCGCCCGCGGACGTTCCAGGTGTCCGCGAGGCCATCGCCGAGCAGGTTCAGAGCCAGGATCATCAGGGCGAGCGCGATCCCGGGGAAGACGGACGTCCACCAGGCGGTCCCGAGGTACGACTGGGCGTCGGCGAGCATCGCTCCCCAGGAGATCAGGTTGCGGTCGCCGACACCGAGAAAGGCGAGGCCAGCCTCGATCAACGCGGCCTGCCCCGCCTGGAACGACGTACTGACGGCGACGACCGGGGCCACGAGCACGAGGAGGTGCCTCGTGATGACCCAAAAGCTGCCGGCTCCGACCGACCTACTCGCCTCGACGAACTCCCGCTCCCGCAGCGAGATCGCCTCCGCGCGGACGAGTCGTCCGGTGGAGGGCCAGAACGTCGCCGCGAGGACGACACCGACGAGCCAGAGGTGTCCGCCGAAGAAGGCCGCGGCGACGAGGGCGATCAGGAAGCGGGGAACGACGAGGGTGAACTCCATCAGCTTGAGCAGGACCTCGTCGAGGAGACCACCATAGTAACCCGCCGCCAGCCCCACCGTGGTGCCGAGCACGGCGGCGACGAGAGGGGGAGCGATGGCGACCTTCAGCGTCGTTGCTGCGCCATTGAGGATCCGCGTCAAGATGTCGCGTCCCAGCTCGTCGGTACCGAACGGATGGGCACGGGACGGCCCGGCGAGGATCGTCTCGCTCGTTCGGAAGGGATCGCCCGCTGCGATAGCTGCGAACACTGCGGCGGCGAGCACCAAGAGCACGAAGAGCGAGCCGACGACGAACCGCCGTGAGCCGAGAAGAGGTCGCAGCATCATCGAAAGCGAGTCCGTGGATCGATCACGCGGTAGACCACGTCGGCGAGGAGGTTCGCCAGCACGACGAGTGACGCGGAAAAGAGGAGCAGCCCGGCGAGCATCGGCGTGTCGCGTGAAAGGACGGAGTCGTAGAGGAGGCGCCCGAGCCCCGGCCAGACGAACACCGTCTCGACGAGAACCGCGCCGGTGAGGACGATCCCGAGATAGCCGGTCAGAACCGTCACCACCGGGCGGAGCGCGTTTGGAAGCGCATGCCCGAACAACACACGTCGCTCCGACGCACCTTTCGCGCGCGCAGCGGTCACGTAGTCCTCGACGAGCGCCTCGGCAGTCGCGGTGCGCGCGACGCGAACGATCAGCGCCACAAGGAGCAGCGAGAACGTCGTCGCAGGAAGCACGAGGTGCCGAGTGACGTCGACGATGCCGCCGGGGTCGTCCGCCGACCGCATCCCCCCGGCGGGAAGCCAGCGCAGCCGGACGGCGAACAGGGCGACGAGGAGCTGTCCCAGCCAAAAAACGGGAAGCGAGTAGGCGAGCAGCGAGAAGACGGTGATTGTGGCGTCGATCGTCCCGCCGCGTCGGGCCGCGGCTATCACGCCGAGCACGATTCCAAACAACGCGGAGAGTGCCAGTGCCGTAGCGGCGAGCAGAAGGCTCGCAGGCAGTCGGGCGAGAATCGCGTCTCGTACGGGCCGGCCCTGGATCAAGGAGAAGCCAAGGTCTCCCTGCGCTACCGCCTTGAGATACGAACCGACCTGGTAGGGCAATGGCCGGTCGAGCTGCAGCCGCTCACGGATCAGCGCGAGGTACTCCGGATCGGCGCCCTGCTGGCCCGCGAAGACCTGTGCAGTGTCGCCGGGCGCGAGGCTGATCAGGACAAAGGTCGCAGCCGTGACTACGGCGAGTAGTAGAACACCCGAGACGAGCCGACGGAACAGGAAGACCGCGAACGAGCCACGGGGAGGCACCGCCGTGCGGTCAGCGTCTACTCGAGCTTCCCTTCGTCCACCAGACCTTCTCGCCGAAGGCGAACTGCTCTTTTGAGCCGGAGTTGCCGAAGCCGCGGAACTCGGAGCTTCTGTAGATCCACGGGCCGATCCCGTCCGCGATCGGAATCACCGGCACGTCGCTCGCGAGCTTCCGCTGAAGCTTCTTGTAGATGTCGCCTCGCTTCTTCTGGTCGAGCTCCGCGACGGCGTCGTCGAAGAGCTTGTCGACCTCGGCGTTGCAGTATCCGGACCCGTTCGTGAAAGGGGCCTTGACGTAGTTCGAGCAGACGTAGATGCGCTTCCAGCCGACATCGGGATCCGCCGGGTGGGTGAAGTTCGTGTACCCCATGTCGAAGTCCTTGTCGATGTAGAGCCGCCGCACCCACGAGTTCATGTCCATCAGCCTCAGGTCGACGACGATGCCGACCTCGCCGAGCTGCGCCTTGATCAGCTCGGCCTGGCGGGCGAAGCCTGCGTCGTAGATCAGCGACGTGCGGAACCGGACGCCGTTCGAGCCACGGCGGACGCCCGTCTCGTCGAGCAGCGCGTTCGCCCGCGCGACGTTGTGCGGGTACTGCTGCACCTTCGAGGTGTAGGCCCAGGAGATGAACCGCGTGAGGGGGCTCTTCGCCGGTCTCAGCACTCCCGCGTAGGCCGTGCGCGTGATGAACTCGATGTCGAGCGCGTAGGCCATCGCCCGCCGCACCCGGACATCGTCGAACGGGCTCTTGCGGTTGTTCAGGATCAGCGGGACGACGCGGGCCAAGCCTTCGCGGCCGCGCTCGGTCACCGTCACGCCCGGCCGGTTCAGGAAGCGGAGCGCGTCGGGGCCGCTTGGGAACATGTAGACACCGACCTCGCCTGCCTCGAATGCCTGCGCGGCCTGCGCGGAGGGCATGTTGCGGAAGACGAGCCGGTCGAGGCGCGGCAGCCCCGCTTTGAAGTAGGTCGGATTGCGGATGAGCACGACCCGGTCTCCAGGCGTGTACGACTCGAACTTGAACGGGCCGGTTCCGATCGGGCGCAGGTTGACCGGGTTCGTCAGCGGATCCGTGCCCTGGTAGAGATGCTTGGGCAGGATGGCGCCGTTGTCCTCGTCGAGCCAGGTCAGGAAGGGTGCATAGCGCTGCTTCAGACGGAAGACGACGACGTTCTTGCTCGGCGCGCTGATCCGCTCGACCACCTCGGCGAGTGTTCGGGTGCGCGGGTGCAGCTTGAGCAAGATCTCGTCATAGGTGAACTTGACGTCCGCGGACGAGAACGGTCGGCCGTCATGCCAGCGCACGTTCGGGGTGAGCTGGAACGTGTAGGTCTTCCCGTCCTTCGAGACCTTCCAGGAGCGGGCGAGATCCGGCGTCGGCGCGAAGTAGCGGTCGAGGCGGACGAGGCCGTTGAAAATCTGGCCCGTGACGGGATGAGCCTGGCCCGAGCTCGTGATCGCCGGATTCAGCGGCCCCGGATCGCCGGCGGCGACGACGAGCGTCCCGCCGAAGAGCGGCTTCGGGGCCGTCGCAGTGTCCGCCGCCCCGGGTCCTGCCGACAGGATCAGCAGCATGATGAGGGCGGCCGAAACCACGAGGTTTGTCGGAGAGACGCGCGGCACGAGGGACAAATGTACGGGGGCTATAGCCCGATCCGTAAGTGCGTTGCGCATCTACCCCTGGGACGTTCGCGCCGGTTGAATGGTGAGGCTTTGTCCAATGGGGTGATCAGAGCAGAGGAGCTTGAGCGGATCGTCGAGTTCCATGGCCACATGTGTCCCGGGCTCGCGCTAGGGATCCAGGCGGCGCAGATCGCCCTGCGCGAGATCGGCGCGCACGCGCAGGACGAGGAGGTCGTCGCGACGGTCGAGACCGACATGTGCGCCGTCGACGCGATCCAGTTCCTGACGGGCTGCACCTTCGGCAAGGGCAACCTCATTCATCGCGACCTCGGCAAGAACGCGTACACCTTCTGGCGACGCTCGGACGGAAAGGCGATCCGGGTCTCCGGGAAGGCGGGTGTCCGTAAACGCGACCCGGAGCACCAGGAGCTGTTCGAGCGGCTGGGGTCCGGCAACGCCACGCCCGCCGAGCGGGAGCGGCTCTGGGAACTCCATCACGAGCGGTCCGCGGTGATCCTCGCCATGCAACCGGATGAGCTCTTCACCGTCGTCCCGGTCGACGACGCTCCGCCCAGGAAGGCGCGAGTTCACGTGTCGGTGGAGTGCGATAGCTGCCGGGAGGAGACGATGGAGACGCGCGTACGACTTCTGCGCGGGAAGCGCCTTTGCCCGGATTGCTTCGACTGGGAGCTCGCCGCGACCTAACGCGTCGAGCGGGCCGTCTGCACCTTCTCGAGCGCAACGAACTCGCCGTACCGGCTGAGGAAGATGTCGAGCGTCGAACGGGCCCGTACGAGTCCCTTGGAGCGGCGGTGCAGCTCTTCCATTCCGGCTCGCGTCAACTCGTAGATCCGCCTATTGGGACCCGACTGCGACGGCTCCCAGGCGGAGTGAACGAGCCCGTCGCGTTCGAGCGCTCGCAGCGTCCGGTAGAGCCCGCCGGGATCGTCCCCGGCGAAGCCGAGCGGTCGCAGCCGCTCGAGGAGCTCGTACCCGTGCGCGGGCTGCTCGCGCAGGAGGAGGAGAAGACACGGTCGGAGGAAGCTCTTCGGAAGAGCGGGCGCCGTGTCCTCAGTGCGCATGCTGCACCCGATCCTCAAGGCAACGTGCCGCCTCCTCGGGCGAGTCATGACACCAGCAGTCTGCGTCGCACTCGCCGTGACCCGGCCGCGTGAGGTCTGCGAACTCCTCCGCGAACGTGCGCTTGCCGGCGTCGATTCCCGTCGCCGTCAGGCTGAAGCCGTCGTCGGCCGCTTCCAGGTACCCCTCTGCGACGAACCGCTCGAGGTAGGGCGAGAGCGTCCCCGCCGGGACGGCGAGGAAGCGGGCGAGCTCGGCGAGGGATGGTGTTTCTCCGAGTCCTTCGGAGCGCATCCAGTACATCGCCTGGAGTACCTCCTCTCGCACCCTGAGCGCGTCGAGCTCGCTCACGCGCGTCCCTCGCTGGCGTCGGCTCCTGCCCGGAGCCGGGCTCCGCCGCCGCCTGGCGCCACGAGGAACACGCGCTTCAACGGGTGCCCACGAAGTCGCGCGCGAGTTTGCCGATTGCCTTGACCGCGGGTGAGGAATCGTCGAAGTCGAGCGGCGCCACCCGGGCGCGCTCGGCGCCGCCGAACTGCTCGTCGTAAGGCACGACACCCGCGATCTCGAGCCCGTGCTGAGAGGCGAACTCCTGAACGGCTGCGAGATCGCGCTCGTCCCGAATCTTGTTGGCGACGAGGGCGACGCGCTCGAGCCCGAGGTCGTTCGCGAGCGCGGCCATCCGGCGGCCGGTCTCGAGCGACTTGAAGTACGGCTCGACGACTGCGAGCAGCCCGTCGGCATAGCGTGCGGTTCCGCGCGAGAGATGCTCCGGCGAGGCCTCCGTGTCGAGGATGCACACGTCCTCGGCCGGGGCGGTTTCGATAACGCTACGCACGGTAGCGTGCATGCCGCACAGTCACCCTGTCCCCGCATGTTGCGGGTGCGCCATCACGAGCAGGGTGACGCCGTCCGGACCCTGAACGGAGTGCGACGCGCAGATCTCCTCGAGCGTCTTCTTCAAAACGGCGCCGCCGTTCGACCGATCGAGCAGGTCGCGTGGAAGCGTCGGCATCGAGCTCATCTGCTCCTGCGGGATCCCGAGGGTGAGCGCGAGGTTCGGGCTCGAGTCGCCGTCGATCGCGAGGACCTTGCGGCCGTCGCGGGCCAGCAGGCGCGCCATCGTTCCCGAGATCGACGTCTTCCCGGATCCACCCTTGCCTGCGACCGCGAGCTTCACTCCTAAGAGTGTAAATCAGATCCAGGAGACGCCGAGTGTCCTCACAAGCCGGCGCACCTCCTCGGCGGCCGGATCGACTGCCGCCGATACTTCCGGCGAGAGCCCCTGGCCGACCCGCTCGGCGTCGACGACTTGGGCGCCTACCAGCCACACGCTCGCCGGCAGGACGTCGAGGCCGCGCGCGAACATGAGCGCTCGTTCGGGGGTGGCATAGTGGACGTCGGCGAGGTCATCCGGCCCAGCCACCTCGCGAATCTCGGGTTTCTGCACGACAACGGTTCCGGCGGGCCTGCCGAGATCGAGGGCGTCGACGACGACGAGCGCGTCGGCGCCGGCGAAGAGCTCCTGGACGAGATGGATCCCGCCGATCCCGATGTCGAGGATCTCGACCTCCGGGGGCGAGGCCCGCTCGAGCAGACGGGCGGCGACGGCGATCCCGAAACCGTCGTCTCCGCGGAGGACGTTGCCCACGCCCGCGACAATGATCCTCATCTCCGAGAGGATAGGGGTGGATGGACGCGATTCTGGAGCTCGAGCAGCGGCTCGACCAGTACGACCCGGCCCGCTATCCCGTCCAGCATGCCGTGACGCGATTCCATCTGGGCTCCCTGCTCGCCGACGCCGGCCGGGTGGAGGAGGCGATCGACTCGCTCGCACGCGCCGTCGAGCTGTTCGATCCGGCGGCGTTGCCGGTCGAGCACGCGAAGTCCCTGAACGCGCTCGGTGCCGCGCGTCGACTGGCCGGCGAAACGAAGCTCGCGGGCGCCACCTTCGAGCGCGCGGCCGAGCTCTTTGCGGAGGCGGGCCTGGACCCGGAGCGGGGAGCGGCGCTCTTCAACCTCGGGCTCGTTCGCCGCAGCGAGGATCCCGCGGTGGCCGCCGACTGTTTTCGGCGAGCGGCGGAGCTGCTCGGCGCGCAGGAGGCGGCCGCCCTGCGTGAGCTTGGAGCGACGCTGCTCGAGCTCGGCGAGGTGGAGGAGGCAATCGATGTGCTCGAACGCGCCGCGGCGGGAGCCGAGCGCGACCCGGTCGGCTACGGAGGCGCACTGAACGCCCTCGGGCTCGCTCGACTCGAGGCGGGGCAGTCCGACGCGGCGGCGGAGTCGTTCCGTGGCGCCGCCGGAGCCCATCCGCGCTCGCTGCGGCCCGCGGAGTTCGCGATGGCGAAGGCGAATCTCGCGCTTGCGTACGAGCGCCTCGGCGATCCGGCCCGCGCGCGCCTCGCGGCCCGCCAGGCGCTCGGCGTCGCCGAGCCGCCGGAACCGGTGGTCGAGCAGGCGCGCGCTGTCCTCGCCCGGCTGGGACCGGTCACTGACGACCTCCTGAAGGTGCTCCAGAGTGGGTCACGGGAGAGCTGGGAGGCGCTCGTCCGCGAGGAGCTGGTTCGCTCCGCGGACGGGCCGCCCGACGAGCAGCGTGCGGACGCCCGCGTGTGGATCGGCGGCACGAGCATCGAGCTCGCGGAGGCGTGGCTCGGAGCTCTGCTCGAGCTGCCGCCTCTCGCGCTCGAGTCACTCGTCCGGGCGACGCTCGAGACGCTCCCGGCGTTCGACGACGAGGTGCGGGAGCGGTTTCGCAACGACGTGGCGCGGGCGGGAGCGAGATTTCACGTACCGCAGCTCCTGCGGCTCGAGGAGATCTTCGCGCGGACAGCGGCCGACCTCGGCGTGCCGTGGGGCTAGGCGAGGCCCTGTCCGAGGTGCTCGGCGAGAGACCGTTCCGGTTCTACCCGGCGCTTCTCTCGACGGAGGCCGACGCTCTGGCGTGGGCGCGAGCGGGCGCGCCGCACGGCTCGGTCGTCGCGGCCGGCTATCAGGCGTCGCCTCGCGGCCGTGCCGGAATGGAGTGGGAGGTGGGGGACGGGCTCGCGTTCTCGCTCGTCCTCCGGCCACGTCCCCGGATCCCCGCTGCGCGGGAGGGGTGGCTCTACACGGTGGTGGTCTCGGGCCTCGCGGACGCACTCGGTGCCGATGCCCGGATCGATTGGCCCGATCAGGTTCACCGTGGCGAGACGAGCGCAGGAGCGGTCGGGGTCTACGTCGAGGTCGACCCGCTCGGCGTCGACTGGGTGGTCGCGAACGTGCTCGTGAGGGAGCTCGAGCCGAGACTCGTGCCCAGCATCGTCGAGGCGATCGAGGCGCGTCTCGCCGCCTCGACGGCAACCGTTCTCGCCGCCTATCTCCGGCGCTGCGAGACGATCGGTCGAGACGTGCGCGCGCGGCTGATCCCGACGGGCCCTTCCGGCCCGGAGGCGAGCGGGAGGGCTGTCAGCTCGTCTCTGGACGGCTCGCTGATCCTGGAGAATGCGGAGGGTCGCCGGGTGGCGGTGCCGCCGCAGAACCTGGGCGTGCTCGAGCCACTTCTGCCCTGACGAGCTCGAGCGCCTGCTCGAGCACGGCCTCGACTTCGGGTGAGAGCTCCTCCGACGAATCGATTTGCGCCGGCTCGACCTCGATCGCTACGGCGCGTGGCGGCAGAGCTCCGAGGCCGGCGGCGACCTCGAAGACGAGGTCGATTCCCACGTAACCGGTCACCGCATCGCCGATTGCCCGCTGAACCTCGGCCGAGCCGATCAGCTGCGGCCGGTACTCACGGCGTTCCACGGTTCCCGGTGGGCGCCCGCCCGCGACCGCTCCGACGAGAATCAGGAGGTCGGGCCGCAGATCCTCCAGCCGCTGCGCGACGGCGACAGCGCCGTAGTGGAGCTCCTCGACGAGGACGCCCGGGCCGAGATTCTCGGCTGCCAGGCGTTCCACCACGCGCCGGCCCAGGTCGAGATCGCCCTGATAGAGCTCGCCGACCCCACCGATCAGAATGCTATTCAGCGCCGCAAGCGCAGGTGTTCACCTCGCGCACGACCGTCCCGTGCCCGGTGTGGACGTGGGTCGTGCATGGCATGCACGGGTCGAAGCTGCGGATCGTCCGGAGCATGTCGATCGAGGTGAACTTCGAAGGATCGGAGGTGTCCTCGATGATCGGCGTGTTCAGCACCGCCTCCTCGTAGGGTCCGAGCTGGTCCCACGGATCGCGTGGTGACGCGTTGATCGTCGAGGGCGTGCAGATCTGATAGTTGACGATCTTCCCGTGATCCATGACCAGGTGGTGGGCGAGGTAGCCGCGCCCGGCACCCCACCAGCCGACGCCGATCCGCTCGTCCTTCGGGATGTGCTTGTCGAGCTGGTCGGGGGGAACGGCTGCGACCTTCCGCTCGCCCTGCTTGAAGAGCCGATAGGCCTCGAGCAGGCTCGCGAGGCCAACCAGTTGCGAGAAGACGTAGTGGTAGGCGCGCCCGCGGTTGCGCTCGAAGGCGTTCCAGACCTCGGGCACGTGCCACTCACAGTCCATCTCCGGGGTCAGTCCCTTCGGGACGTTCAGCTTCAGGCTGCGCCCAGTCGCCTGGATGAAGTCGTTAGCGGGTTGCTTCTGCGCCATTGCGGTCATGAACATCCGGGCGTACGCCCCCGCCTCGACGACGTTCCGGTCCCAGCGCGGCGCGCAGGCCCAGGTGTACTTGTCCTTCCAGCTCTTCTCGCTCGGCTTCGGCAGCGTCTGCTTGTTCCAGGGGTGATAAGGGCTGATCGGGTCGCCGCGAGGATCGGTCGCGTAGCGGTCGCCGGCCCACTGCTCGTAGTAGGAGTGCTCGACGAACTCCTCGAAGCCGATGTTTATGTCGGTCAGCCGAGTCGTCACGAGTTCGCCGTCGATGACGACGCCAGGCGTCGACCAGCGGCGCTCGCCCCAGTCGTTGCAGTCCGCGTAGCTCGAGTTGTAGGCGTGCGGATCGTCCCAGAAGCCGGTGTCGATCAGGCTCATCGGCCGTGCGCCCACCATCTTGTAGCGCTCGTCGCAGCTATAGAAGAAGTCCGGAATCTCATCCCAGACGGCCAGCATCCGCTTCGCGTAATCGAAGATCCGCCCGAGCTTCGAGTGGTACTCGTTCAGGGTCTGGAGCGAGATCGTCGAGGAAACACCACCGGGAACGACGGTCTGCGGATGCGGGTACTTGCCGGCGAGGATCACGAACATCTCGCGTGAGATCCGCGTGAACTCGAGCCCCTCGCGGTAGAGGGCTCCGGTGAGCGGGTTCAGAGCGGTCATCAGGTCGGCCATCGTCTTGAACCCGTGGTACTCCACGCCGCGGCAGCGCCACTCCTTCGCCTTCGGCCAGAGCTCGGGGTTGACCGCCTTGACGACAGCCTCCGAGTAGTCCGGCCCGGCGAGCAGATAGAGGTGGAGCGGGTTGTCGTACCCCATCTCCGCCGCCTCCTGCATGTTCCGGATCACGGTTCCGAGCGGCGGCACCTCGAGCCCCATCGCCATCTCGATCGCATACGCGGATGCATGGGCGTGCACGCCGCCGCAAACGCCGCACGCGCGCGAGGAAATGAAGATCGCATCCCGTGGGTCGCGGCCCATCAGGATCACCTCGTAGCCCCGGAAGAGTGTGGCCTGCGAGCGGGCGTCGAGGTAGCGGCCGTTATCGAGATCGGCGACGACGTTGATCGCCAGAGCGCCCGCGACGCGGGTGACGGGATCCATGTTCAAGTCCTTGATGTGCCCGTTCCGGGCCGAGAGGCGCTTGATCTGCTCCTCGCGCTGCTCGTCGCTCATCGCGACCTCGGGCCGCGTCACCGTGACCGAGTACGGATCCGGGATTCCGCCGATCAGCCGAGCGGCGCCGCTCTCGTCGAACTCGACCGGGAGATTCTTGAAGCACACGTCAGGAGTCCTCTCGTTTGGCCTTGCCCCACTCTTCGCCCTGGTTCTTGCCGGTGTCGCCGCGTCGCCGCATCGCGTCGTAGACCTTGTGCCCGGCCTCGCGCACCTTGCCGGGCTCGGATCGCTCCGCCGACCAGCCGCTCGGGACCGCGCCCTCGACATCCCAGCGCACCTCGCGGTTCAGGTGGTCGTTCGTGAACATCCGCAGCGGCTTGATGATCCGGCCGACCGCCGTCGAGGTCAGCGTCGAGACGCGCGATCCCGGTGGCGCCTTGTGAAACGGGGTGAACTTGTCTGGGAAGCCCGGCATCGTGCAGCCGATGCAGGCACCGCCCGCGTTCATGCAGCCGCCCGCGTGGTTGATCGCGCCGCGCGAGGTGATGTTGCAGTTGACGACGGGGCCCCAGCAGCCGATCTCAACGAGGCACTCTTTGTCTCCGAACTCGTCCGCGAACGAGCCCTCCTCGTAGTAGGCGCCCCTGACGCAGTGGCGATGAACGGTCTCCCCGAAGAGCCACGCCGGCCGGCCGAGCTCGTCGAACTCCGGCAGCGGGCCGAAGCCCTGGAGGAAGTAGAGGATCGCGGCGACTGTCTCGGTGAAGTTGTCCCCGACCGGCGCGCAGCCCGGGACGTTGACGACCGGTACGCCGAGGGCGCTGCGATAGTCCTTGCCGAGGAAGTCCATCATGCTCATCGCGCCGGTCGGGTTGCCGTGGGCCGCCGGGATCCCACCCCACGTCGCGCAGGTGCCGATCGCGATCGACGCAGCGGCGCCCGGTGCAAGCCTCGCGATCCATTCGTCGGTCGAGACTGTCCGCAGCTCTCCGTCGGCCCCCCAGGGCTCCTCGCCCTGTCCTGACCAGTAACCCCCGGCCGCGTGCGCGGTCGTCTCGTCGCTGATCGAGCCCTCGAGGATGATCACGTACGGGGAGTCGAGCTCGCCCTTGATCGCATCCTCGTGCGCTCGTAGATAGGCCGGCCCAGACTCGATGTTGACGACGGGATGATGGAGGATCACGCGAGGCAGGCCGGGATGGGCGCCGAGGAGAAGGCTCTCGACGCTGGGAGCCTGGGCGCCGGTGACTGAGACGGTGCAGCCGTCGCAGCTCATGCCTGCGAACCAGAAAGCGTGCACCTTCTCGAGCGGACCGAGCCGGCTCTGCGGGCCGGCATAGGCGTGAGGCTCGAGGTAATCCTCCATCGTCACCCGCGCAGGCATCCCGAAGTCGCCGTTCGCAGCATGATCGTGATAACGATCGACCGGGCCGAGCAGCTCGAGCAATTGCTCGGCAGGCGTCTTCGTCGTTGCTCTCGTCGCCACCAGATCCCCCTGCTCGTGAAGCGGACTACCGGTAGATGTCTCCGGCATACTGCGGGCGCTAACCCTCCACGTCAAACGAGAGGAGGTGGGTGATGACGAAGACGTTCGAGTGCAGCCACGGCGGCGTCGTCTGCGGGGCAAGGATCGAGGGCGAGACCGAGGATGAGGTGCTAGCAAAGGCGATCGAGCATGCGAAGGCCGTGCACGGGGTCGACCTGACCCAGGCGAAGACGCTTGCGCGCTACGCGCAGAGCCTGATTCGCGACAAGGCTTGATTCGCGACCCTGATTCGCGACCCTGATTCGCGACAGGGCGTAGTGCGTTACGCTGTCCGGTAAGTGCCAAATGCATTGAGTCTTGGAGGCCGTGCGTGCTAGCCGTCTCGACGACAGGGTGGTGGGTGATCGGCTCCGTCCTCGGGGTCGTGGTGGTCGCGCTCGTCGCCGTGCTTCTGATCGCGATCATCCTGCTCGCGCGTCGGATCGTCGGACAGGCGGGCGCGATCGTCGAGGCGCTCGACGGCGCCCAGGCCAACACTGCCGCTCTGTACGACGTCGCGAACACCAATCACGCGCTCGTCCGAATCGTCCGCGACCTGGGCTCGGTGCGCGAGGAGCTGTCGGCGTGAGCACCACGGTCGTGGTCTTCGCCTGGATCGGGCTCGCGCTCGGACTCGTCGTTGCGCTCCTCGTCGTCTGGCTTTTCGACCGCGTCGTTCGCCCGGCGCTCGAGATCGAGCGCTACTCCCGTGCGATCCTCGACGCCGGACTCGGGATCACCCGCAATCTCGACGGGGTCGACGAGGCGGTGCGCACGCGCGACCTCGCGACGGCCGTGCCCGGCCTGGCTGTCGCCTACCTGCAGAAGCTCGGAAAGGCATGATGTTGCTCGCTCTCAGCAACGGGGTCGAGCTGGCCTGGGGTCTCGGCCTCGTCATCGGGCTCGTGATCGCCGTCGTCGTCTGGACGCTCCTCGAGGTGCTCCGCCGCACCGTGCGCGACGTGGACGAGGGCGCGACCGCGATCTGGACGGCCGGCAAGCTCGTCGCGCAGAACACGCAGACGACTCACCTCTTGCAGACGACCAAGGCTCGCGGGGGCGATCTCCTCGCCGAACTGGGCGAGCACGCCCGCCTCGCCGAAAGGAGCGAACGTTGAAGACAGCCCTAATCGTTGCCACGTTGGTCGAGCTGGTCTTGCTGGTCGTTGTCCTCGCCCTCTACCTGGTCACCATCGCGGCGACGCTGCGCAAGATCTCGAAGACGCTCGGGCTCGTCACGTTCGGTGTGCGCGCGATCGAGATGCAGACCCGGCCGATCGGGCCGGTGCTCGGCGAGATCAACGGTGCACTTGAGCAGGTCGCCGGAGCGCTCGAGACCGTCGCCGGTGTCAAGAGCCCACCGGCGTCCGACCCGGAACCCGAAGCCCCGATGGAGCCGATGACGGGGCCGAAAGCCCAAACTTCCTAGCATGTGCCTCGGGATTCCCGGCCAGATCGTCGACGTCGTCGATCCCGAGCACCACATCGCGAAGGTCGAGGTATCGGGTGTGCGGCGGAACGTCAACGTCGCCCTGCTCGCCAACGGCCCCGATGCGGTCGGGATCGGCGACTGGGTCCTGATCCACGTCGGCTTCGCGATGTCGAAGATCGACGAGGCAGAGGCGCAGGCGACCCAGGAGTTCCTCGAACAGCTCGGCGCCGCCTATGAGGAGGAGCTGAAGGAGCTGCACGCGAGCTCGATCGAATGACGCCAGGCGCCTCGCGTTTGGTGAGGAAGATCGACGAGCGCGAGCGGGTGCTCAGCGCCTTTCTCGAGGCCGAGCAGGAGCAGCTTGCGCTCGCCTGTCACGCGATGGCGCGAGCGTTCTCGACGGGCGCCACCCTGGTCGCGTGCGGCAGCGGAGCAGCAGCGACCGATGCGGCCCATATCGCCGTCGAGTTCATGCACCCCGTGATCGTGGGCAAGCGGGCGCTCCCCGCGGTGGCTGCGCCGGAGCTCGCGCGTCCGGGCGACATCGCGCTCGGGCTCGTCCACGGCGGCGGCGACCCCGAGGTAGAGGAGCTGCTGGAGCGGCCGGGCCTGCTCACGATCGCCTTCACGGGTCCCGAGCCGATCGACGCCGACTTCTCGTTCGCCGTCGCGAGCGGTGACCCCGCGATCGTCCAGGAGGTGCAGGAGACCGCCTATCACGTGCTCTGGGAACTCGTTCACGTCTTCTTCGAGCACCCGGGCCTCCTCGCCGATGCCTGCATCACCTGCGGGGACATCGCTGTCGAGGCACGCGTCGTCGAGATCTCGAATCAGACCGCGACGATCGAGCGCGATGGCGCGCGCGAGCAGGTCGCGATCGAGCTCGTCGAGGGGGTCGCGGTCGGCGACACGATCCTCTGCCATGCCGGGGTCGCGCTGGAGCGGATCGGTTGACCGAGTTTCTCTATCCGTTCCTCGAGAGCAGCGAGACCGATCTTCCGACCGTCCTCGCCGACGTGCGGGCTTCGACTCTGCAGAAGGGCGCGGACACGATCGCGCTGCGGCGCAGGATCGACCTCGAGGCGGTGGTCGCCTGCGGAGAGGCGATTCGAGCCTCGCTCGAGCGGGGCGGACGGTTGCTCGCCTTCGGCAACGGCGGCTCGTCGACTGACGCCCAGGATCTCGCCCACGACTGCCGGGCGCTCGGCTGGCCCGCGCTCGCCCTCGTCGACGACGTCGCGACGATCACCGCGGTCGGGAACGACGTCGGCTTCGAGAACGTCTTCGCACGTCAGCTGATCGCGCTCGCCCGGAGCAACGACGTCGCGGTCGCGATCTCGACGAGCGGCTCCTCCCGCAACATCCTCACGGGGCTCGAGGAGGCGCAGCGGCAGCTTCTCCTGACCTGTGCGATCACGGGCGCCGGCGGAGGGCGCCTTCGCGAGCTGGAGCTCGACCACCTGCTCGTTGCCGACAGCGACTACATCCCGCGCGTGCAGGAGGCGCACGCCACCGTCTGCCACTTGCTGCTCGAGGTCGTGGGGCCGAGGCGATGAAATACGTCGACGAGTATCGGTCGCCCGACCTGGCGCAGCGACTCGCGGAGCAGATCGCGGGGCTCGTCGAGCCGGGCAGGCAGTACAAGCTGATGGAGGTCTGCGGCGGTCACACCCACACGATCTACAAGCACGGGGTCGAGAACCTGCTCCCACCGGCGGTCGAGCTGATTCACGGGCCCGGCTGTCCGGTCTGCGTGATCCCGATGGGACGCGTGGACGACGCGATTGCGCTCGCCGAGCGGTCGAACGTGATCTTCACGACCTTCGGAGACATGATGCGGGTCCCCGGCGGCAACGGATCGCTGTTGGAGGCGAAGGCGCGCGGCGCCGACGTGCGAATGGTCTATTCACCGCTCGACGCGCTCCGGATCGCGCGCGAGCACCCTGACCGCGAGGTCGTCTTCTTCGCGATCGGCTTCGAGACGACGACGCCGTCGACGGCCCTGACCCTGCTCCGCGCTCGGGCCGAGGGAATCCGCAACTTCTTCGTCTTCGCGAACCACGTCACGATCATCCCGGCGATCCGCGCGATCCTCGCCTCGCCGGACCTCCGTCTCGATGGGTTCATCGGCCCCGGGCACGTCTCGACGGTGATCGGTACGACGCCGTACCGGTTCATCGCCCGGGAGCATGGCAAGCCGCTCGTCGTGGCGGGGTTCGAGCCCCTCGACGTGCTCCAAGCCGCCTTCATGGTCATGGTTCAGCTCGCAGAAGGACGCTCCGAGGTCGAGAACCAGTATTCCCGCGTGGTTCGAGAAGGCGGGAACGAGCGGGCGCTCGAGGCGATCGCCGAGACGATGGAGCTGCGGACGACCTTCGAATGGCGTGGGCTCGGCTTCATCTCCCAGAGCGCCCTGAAGCTCCGCGACGACTTCGCCGACTGGGACGCGGAGCTGCGCTACGACGTTCCCGGGGTGCGGGTCGCAGACCCGAAGGCCTGCCAGTGCGGCGAGGTCCTGAAAGGTGTGATCAAGCCGTGGGAGTGCAAGGTCTTCGGCACGGCGTGCACACCCGAGAAGCCGATCGGCACGTGCATGGTCTCGAGCGAGGGCGCCTGCGCGGCCTACTACAACTACGGCCGCTTCTCGCGCCGACTAGAGACGCTCACGACATGAACGGTCGTGAGCAGGAGGTGCTCGAGACGATCGAGCGGCGGCGCCGTCGGAAGCCAAAGCTCACCGACGAGCTGATCACGCTCGCCCACGGAGCGGGTGGCAAGTCGAGCCATGTGCTCGTCGAGGCGCTCTTCCTCGAGGAGCTCGGTAACCCGCTGCTCGCTCCGCTCGCAGACGCGGCGGTCTTCACCGAGAACGGCACCCGGATCGCGCTGACGACCGATTCCTACGTCGTCAAGCCGCTCTTCTTCCCCGGCGGAGACATCGGCGAGCTCGCGGTGAACGGCACGGTGAACGACCTCGCGATGATCGGCGCCCGCCCGCTCTACCTGACCGCCGGCTTCATCATCGAGGAGGGCTTCCCGACGGCCGAGCTTCGGAAGATCGCCGCTTCGATGGGCGCTGCGGCCCGTGCCGCCGGAGTCGCGATCGCCGCGGGCGACACGAAGGTCGTCGAGCGTGACAAGGGCGACGGGGTCTACATCAACACCGCCGGCGTCGGCGTGCTCGAGCGCGAGCTGGAGCTCTCGCCCTCACTCGTCCACCCCGGCGACAAGATCCTCGTCTCGGGGACGCTCGGCGATCACGGGATGGCGGTGATGGTAGCGCGCGGCAACCTCGAGCTCGAGGTCGACCTCGAGAGCGACACGGCCTCGCTCGCCGAGCTCGTCCACGGACTCCTCGACGCCACCGGCGGCGTGCGCTGCCTGCGCGACCTGACCCGCGGCGGTCTGGCGACGGTGCTGAACGAGATCGCGCTCACCGCGGACGTCGGCATCGTGATCGACGAGGCGCGCCTGCCGGTGCGCCCGGAAGTCAATGGCGCCTGCGAGATTCTCGGGATCGATCCGCTCTACGTCGCGAATGAAGGGAAGCTCATGGCGGTTGTCGCGCCAGAGGCAGCCGCCGCCGCCTTCGCCGCGCTGGCGTCGCACGAGCTGGGGATCGACACCGAGATCATTGGTCACGTCCGCGAAGAGCAGCCCGGCCTCGTAGTCCTCGAGACCGCGTTCGGCGGCAGGAGAGTCGTCGACATGCTGGTGGGCGACCCACTCCCTCGGATCTGTTGAGGGATGAGGGCTGGATGCGGGCCTACAGTGACGACCGCTGGCTGGCGCACGTACTGGCGCACGGCTAGTAAATCACCTGCAAATTCGCGCTTTCAATTTAGTCTCGAAAACCGTTATCCGTCTTAACGGCGGATCGAGGGTTCAAATCCCTCCCCCTCCGTCTCATCACCAAAACGGTTTCGCCGGGCGAGTTCGGAGTCGGTGGCGTCGATCCCGCTCTTGCGCCGGCTTGGTTGAGTTCTCGCCGTAGCGGGACGCCTCACAGACCGACGTGCTGGGCAAGCCAGCGCCGGTTTCGCGTCTGTGCGTCGATCTGGGCCCTGGGGTCGTCGCCCGGCGCGGGCACCCAGTCCTGCTCGACCACGACCCAGCCGGCGTAGCCGGCGAGCTGGGCAAAAAACCCCTCCAGATCGACGTCTCCTGTGCCCAGCTCGCAGAAGGCCCCTCCGCGCCAGGCCCCGTCCCATCCGGATGCCCCCTCCAGCACGGCGAGCCGGACGTCCTTGACGTGCACGTGCGCGACGCGATCCCGCCAGTCGCGCGCGGATTGGACGGCGTCGCCGCCCGCGGCCGTGAGATGGCCGCTGTCGAGGAGGATCGCGACGTCCGTGTTCTCGAGTAGCCGTTCGATCTCTGCCGGCGTTTGCACGCGCGTGCCCATGTGGTGGTGGAAGCTCGGCTCGAAGCCGCGGGCACGTGCCAACTCGAGGGCTCGCCGGACGCCGTCGAGAGCGACGTCCCCGTCGCGCGGGCCCCGGTCGCACAGAACCGGCTGCGCGTCGAACCCCTCGAGCAGGTCGAGCGTGGCCACGAGCGGTGCGAGGTCGCCGTCGCCGAAGCGGAGCTCGACGAAAGCGCCGGCGAGCTTCAGCCCTCGGCGGTCGAGGCGCTCGCGCAGCTGCTCGCCTTCGCCGAGGTAGCCGGGCGGGCCGAGCTCCGTTCCCTCGTAACCGGCCGCCGCGATCGCGTCGAGCACCAGGTCGGGCCCCGGCACGTTCGGCAGGATCCCTACCGTCAGCTCGAACGCGCCGTAGCTGACGGGCGCGTTGGCGACGCGGATCACCGGACGAGAGGCACGCGGGGGTCCGGCTCGAGGTCGGCCCAGGCCTCGCGGATCCAGTGGAGGGCCGGATCGTCGGCCGACGCCATCGAGCGTTTGTCGCCGGCCAGGGCGTTCAGGTAGTAGAGGTCGTAGCCGTGCGCGGCCGCGGTCGTGTGGTAGCCGTACGGGACGAGCATCACGTCGCCATGGCGGACGGTCTCTGTGACGTCGAGCCCGTGGCGCGGGCTGTAGAGCCGCTGCACCGCGAACGCCTCGGGCGCTCGGGTTCGGAAGTAGTACGTCTCTTCGAGCACGACCTCGCCGGGAGCGTTGTCCTCGTCGTGCTTGTGCGGCGGGTAGCTCGACCAGTTGCCGGCCGGCGTGAACACCTCGACGACGAGAAGCCGCTCGGCGGGGAATTCCGGCTTGACGATGTGGTTGATCTGCCGAGTCGCGTTGCCCGAGCCGCGCACTTCGATCTCGATGTCCTCGGGCCGCACGAGCACTGGCTCGCGGCGCGTCTCGCAGAGCGCGCCGCAGATCGCGACCTCGCCCTCGCCCTCGACGCGGTAGGCGGTGTCGCGGGGCAGGTAGAGGGCCCATGGCATCCCGGCGAAGACGTGCTCGCGGCCGCCGAGCTCCCACGTCTCGCCCTCCGCTTCGACGCGGCAGCGGCCGGCGAGCGGGACGAGCACGATCTCGGCGGCTCCCGTCTCGGACGAGAACGCGCCGCCGCGCACGCCGAAGTGCAGGTAGCTCCACCCGGCCGAGTTCGGGGTCACGTGCTCCCACGCGCCCGCCCTGAGGAGCAATTCGCTCATCCGAGTGCCGCCTCGAGCTCCTCGAGCCGTGGCATCGCCTCCGAGCAGGCGAGCTGCGACGCGACGAGCGCGCCTGCGACCGTGCCGCGCCGTACGCCCTCGACGAGCGGCAGCCCGGCGAGCAGCGCCTGGCCGAGCGCGGCCGCGAAGGCGTCACCGGCTCCGAGACCGTTTACGACGTCCACGGGGAAGCCCGCCACGTCTGACTCGTCGCCGTCCTCGAACACCGTCGCGCCGCGCTCGCCGCGTTTCAGCACGAGCGTGGGCGCCTCTACCCGAGCGGCGTCCACCTCCTCCTCGTTGCCGATCACGATGTCGGCCGCCGCGACGGCCTCTGCCGCGAATGCCGGATACGCGGACGGATCGTCCCAGAGGCTCGGTCGCCAGTCGAGGTCGAAGATCGTCGTCCCACGATGCGCGCGCAAGGCGGCAAGCGTCGTCTCGCGGCTCGGCGACTGTGCGAGTCCCGTTCCGGTCGCGTAGAGGAGCGGCGCTGCGGCGACCTCGTCCGCGTCAAAGTCCACCGGCGCGAGCTGCCAGTCGGGCGCGGTCGGCTTCCGGTAGAAGGTGAGCGGAAAGTGATCCGGCGGCCATACCTCGCAGAAGGTCGGCGGCGTCTGCCAGTAGGGATCGACGGCGAGGAAACGGACGTCGACTCCCTGCGCGGCGAGCCACGAGCGGACGTAGTCGCCGTGCCCGTCCTCGCCCACGCGAGAGACGATCGCCGTGGACACGCCCAGCCGGGCCAGCCCGGTCGCGACGTTCCCCGCAAACCCACCGACGAAGCGGGTGAACGTGCGCACGTCAGCAAGCCGGGTCTCGAGCTCGTTCGGATAGAGGTCGATCCCGACGCGCCCCATCACGACTGCCTGGATCACACGTGACTCCGCTCGTCCTCGCGCGCAGCCGCGTAACGCTCCCGGGCTTCCCGCACGGAGGCGACGCTCGAGACCTCGGCGACCGCGACGTCCCACCAGCTCTCGTAGCCGGGTACGGCCTCGTAACGGTCGACCTCGACCACGATCGCGACCGGGCCCGCCTCGGTCCTCGCGGCCTCGAGCGCGGCGCGCAGCTCGTCGACCGTCGCGACGCGGATCGCTTTCACGCCGAGCGAGGCGGCGTTTGCGGCGAGATCGATCGGCAGGTGATCCGCTGACCCCCCGCTGTCGACCCCGAGCGAGCCGTTCGAGCGGTGGCGGAAGAGCGTCCCGAACCCGTCCGTGCCGAGCGAGCGGGACAATGAGCCGATCGAGCTATAGCCGTGGTTGTCCACGATCACGACGATCAGCTTCTGCCGCTCCTGCACCGCCGTCACGAGCTCGCTCGAGAGCATCAGGTACGAGCCGTCCCCGACGAGGACGTAGACCTCGCGTTCGGGCGCCGCCAACTTGACGCCGAGCCCGCCGGCGATCTCGTAGCCCATGCACGAGTACCCGTACTCGACGTGGTAGCCCTTCGGATCGCGCGTCCGCCAGAGCTTGTGCAGGTCGCCCGGCATCGACCCGGCGGCGCAGACGACGACGTCCTGCGGATGCGCCGCATCGTTGACGGCGCCGATCACCGCGCTCTGCGCCGGCGGCTCGTGCTCGAGCGCGTACAGGCGCGACACCTCCGCGTCCCACTCGCCGTTGAGGCGGGCGGCCTCGGCGCGGTAGGCGTCGTCGACCGACCAGCCGGCGAGCCTCTCCGCAAGCCGCTCTAGCGTCGCGCGGGCATCGCCGACGAGCGCGAGGCCGGCATGCTTGGCCGCGTCGAGATCGGCGACGTTGACATTTACGAAGCGAACGTCGTCGTTTCGGAACGCCGTCTTCGACGCGGTCGTGAAATCGGACCAGCGCGTGCCCACGCCGATCACGAGATCGGCATCGGCCGCGACGCGATTGGCGGCAAAGGTGCCGGTGACGCCGAGCGCGCCGAGCGCCGAAGGGTGGTCGTACGGGAGCGACCCTTTGCCGGCCTGCGTCTCTCCCACAGGGATCCCGGTCTCGTCACAGAGGCGCCGGAGAGCGTCTGTCGCCTCCGAATAGACGACACCGCCGCCGGCGACGAGGAGCGGCCGCTTCGCCGCGCGGATCAGCGCGACGGCCTGCGCGATCGTCGCCTCGTCGGGTAGCGGGCGCGGGACGTGCCAGACGCGCTTTCGCAGAAAGCCGTCCGGACAGTCGAAAGCCTCCGTCTGCACGTCCTGCGGGAAGGCAAGCGTGACCGCTCCGGTCTCTGCCTGGTTGACGAGGACGCGCATCGCCTGGAGCGCCGCCGGCACGACCTGCTCCGGCCGCCAGATCCGGTCGAAGTACCGCGACACCGGACGGAGCGTCTCGTTCACCGAGGCGTCGCCGGCCCACGGCAGCTCGAGCTGCTGCAACACCGGGTCGGGCCCGCGCGAGGCGAACACGTCGCCCGGCAGCAGCAGCACGGGCAGCCGGTTCACCGTCGCCAGAGCGGCACCGGTGACCAGGTTCGTCGCGCCGGGGCCGATCGACGTCGTGCACGCCATCGCGCCGAGGCGGTTCTTCATTCGCGCGTATCCGGCGGCGGTGTGCACCATCCCCTGCTCGCTGCGCGCCTGGTGGTAGGTCAGCAGCTCGGGGCTCGCGTAGAGAGCCTCGCCGATCCCGGCGACGTTGCCGTGGCCGAAGATGCCGAAGCAGCCGCCGAAGAAGCGCTGCTCGACCCCGTCGCGCTCGACGTACTGGGCAGCCAGAAAGCGGACGAGCGCCTGTGCTGCAGTGAGCCTCAGAGCTCCGCCTTGATCGTCTCGAGCTCGTGCTCGAGCTCGGCCAGCTCGCGGCCGCCCGCCATCAGGCGCACGAGCTCCGGCTGGTCGATGTCGCTCTTCGCGTAGTTTCCGAGGCTCTGACCGCGGTTCAGGATCACGAAGCGGTCGCCGACCGGATACGCGTGGTGAGGGTTGTGCGTGATGAAGATGACGGCGACGCCGCGGTCGCGCGCCTGCAGGATGTACTTGAGGACCATGCCCGCCTGCTTCACGCCGAGCGCCGACGTCGGCTCGTCGAGGATGAGCACGCGCGCGCCGAAGTACACCGCCCGTGCGATCGCGACCGACTGCCGCTCACCGCCCGAGAGCGTGCCGACCGACTGGTCCGGGTCGCGGATGTCGATCCCCATCTCGCTCAGCTCCCGGCGGACGATTCGCTTCGCGCTCGCCGCGTCGAACCACTTCAGCGGCCCGATCCCCTTTCGCGGCTCGGCTCCGAGGAAGAAGTTCCGCCAGATCGACATCAGCGAAACCATCGCGAGGTCCTGGTAGACGGTCGCGATGCCCTTTGCGCGCGCGTCCCGCGGCGAGCCGAACTGCACCTCCTCGCCGTCGACGAGCAGCCGCCCGGCGTCGTGACGGTGAGCACCGGAGAGGATCTTGATGAAGCTCGACTTGCCCGCACCGTTGTCGCCGAGGATGCACGTCACCTCGCCCGCGTCCACGTGCATGGAGACTTCCTTCAGAGCGACGACGTTGCCGTAGTACTTCGAGATCGCGTCCGCCTCGAGGAGGTGGCCCGCCGCCGTCATCTCGCCCCCTGAGCGCGGCTGCGAATGATCGTGTTCAGCATCACGGCGGCAAAGAGGATCGCGCCCTGGAACGTGAAGGTCCAGTTGCTGTCCCACTCCGCGAAGATGATCCCAAGCTGCACCATCCCGAGCATCGCAGCGCCGAAGAACGTGCCGATCACGGAGCCGTAACCACCGGTCAGCAGGCAGCCGCCGACGACCGCGCAGATGATGAAGACGAATTCGAGCCCGATCCCCTCCTTGGCCTGGATCGAGCGCAGCTCGAATGCCGTGATGATCCCCATCAGCGTCGCCACGCCCGAGGTCATCATGAAGAGCGTGATCTTCGTCCGTGCGACCGGGACGCCGACGTTGCGCGCCGCAACCGGATCGCCGCCGGCGCTGTAGATCCAGTTGCCGAAGCGCGACTTCGCCAGCAGCCAGGCGCCGACGAGTGTGAGCCCGATCCACCAGAGCACCTTCACCTTGAAGTCGTACTGCGTCAGCTCCGACGCGAAGAACCGGCGTGCGCTCTCGAAGCCGGTCGCGCTGTCGATCTCCTGGATCGCGGTCGTACCGGTGAGCTTCAGGGTGAGCGCGGCGTTGACGCCCTGGAGGACGAAGAAGGTGGCGAGCGTGACGATGAAGCTCGGCAGGTTCGTCCGGATCACGACCAGGCCGTTCAGGAACCCGACGGCAAGGCCGAACACGAGGACGATCGCCATCGCGGGCCAGATGTTCAGATCCTGGAACGTGGCGAGGTAGCCGAGGAGGAGCCCTGAGCTGCCGATCATGGCTCCGGCCGAGAGGTCGAATTCGCCCCCGATCATCAGCAGCGCGACCGGGACGGCGACGATCCCGAACTGGGCGGCCTGATCGGTCCAGCTCGCGGCGATGGCGGGCTCGCCGATCCAGTTCACCGCGCGTGCGAAGTACGCGAACGCGAAGAACACCGCGACGGCGCCGAGCAGGGCGCCGATATCGGGTCGCGTAAGCACACGCGCAAGCGGTCCGACGCGGACGAGTCGCTCGTCGGGCGTCGCGGTCTTCTCGGCCATCGCGGCTGCGGATCCGGCTGGGTGGGCGACGTCGAGGTCGCCCGCCCGCCCGGGTTCCTAGCGGGTGCCCTTCTTGGCGAGCGCGGCCACGCGGGCGGCGTTCGCCTTGTTGATGATGCCGGGCCCGGTCAGCACCGGCGCACCGTTACCGACGGTGTTCAAGTTCGTGGCATAGAGGACTGCGAAGACGACCGGTAGGTACCCCTGGAGGTACTGCTGTTGGTCGATCGCGAACAGCATCTTCCCGGACTGGATCAGCCTGATCGAGCCGCCGACGTCGAACGTGCCCACCTTCGTCCCGGACCGGACGACGTCGGTGCACGGGATGGTCACGTCGGGATCGAGCCCGAGGAACGCGTCCAGCGACCTGTCGGCCGTGAAGGCCGCCTTGACCTTCGCCTTCGTGCCCGGGATGTCCGCCTTCGCATTCGGGATCGTCAGCACCTTCACGGCGGAACCGCCCATGATCTTCTTGACGCCGTCGGCTCGCTGCTGGAGCCCCGAGTTGCTGGCCTCGTGGATCACGATCAGCACCTTCTTGGCGCCTGCCTTCTTGAACTGCTTCCCGGCGCCCTGGCCCGCGATGTCCTCGGTCTGACCGACGTGCACCTCATACGTCGACAGATCGTCGAACGCCCCGAGTCCGGAGTTGACCGTGATGATCTGGATCCCCTTCGCCGCCGCCTTCCGGAGCGGGTCCTTCAGCGCGCTCGCATCCGGGACCGACGTCGCGATGATCTTCGCTCCCGAGGCGATCGCGGCATTGATACCCGAGACCTGCTTCGCGACGTTGTTGTTCGCGTACACCTGGGTGACGCTGACGCCGCGCCCCCTCAGATCCCTCGCGGCCTGGTCGACACCCTTCTTGAACACCGACCAGAACGAGCCCGTGTCGCCGTGCGTGACGACCGCGACCTTGATGGTCGCCGAAGTCGCGCCGAACGCTGCTGCGGTAGGCCCGCCGAGCGCGGTCAGACCGGCTGCGGTCAGGCCTCCCTTGACGAGGAGCCCGCGGCGTGAGAGCCCCGTCTCCTCGAACGTCTCGAGAACGTCGTCGTTCATCGTGTCCCGTCTCCTTTGTCGGTTGCAACTCCAATGCTGCGATTCTCAACCAGCGAGGGCTCCCGCGCTAGTCACCTCCTCGATCGAGATCGGGCGCCGCTCGGCACGCGAGCGGTCCGCGGCGAGCGCAACGCAGAGCGCGGCGCGCGCGGCGCCCAGCGTGCACCTGCTCTCGCCCCCGCGGCGCACTGCCTCCACGAACGCGACGAGTTCGGCGCGGTAAGCCGGCTCGAAGCGCTCGAGGAAGTTCCGGTAGCCCGCCTCGAGCGGCCGCACGGCGCCGGGCTCGACGGAGCGGATCGGGCTTCGGGAGTCGATGCCGACGGCGATGCTGTCGGCGGTGCCGAAAACCTCGAGCCGCACGTCGTAGCCGAGGGCGTCGTGGCGCGCCCCCGAGAGGATCCCGAGTGCGCCACCGCTGAGCCGGAAGGTCGCGACGGCAGTGTCGACGTCGCCGTGGCGCTCGAACCAGGGCGTCTCACGAACGGCGCCGTCTGCAAACACCTCCACGATCTCCTGGCCGCTCACGTAGCGCACCGCGTCGAAGTCGTGGATGTGGAGGTCGCGGAAGATACCGCCCGAGGAGGCGATGTACGCCTCGTCCGGTGGCGCGGGATCGTGCGTCGCCGCGCGGACGACGAGCAGGGTGCCCAACGCCCCGCTCGCAACCGCGTCGCGCGCAGCGAGGTAGCCCGCGTCGAAGCGACGTTGAAAACCGATCTGGACGAGGATTCCGGCACGCTCGATCTCTGCGCTGAGATCGTCCATCGTTTCGACGTCGAGCGCAACCGGCTTCTCGCAGAACGCGGGGAGACCCGCCTCTGCGGCGAGCCGAAGCAGCGGCGCGTGCCCCGGCGTCGTCGTCGCGATCACGAGTGCGTCGACGCCGGCCTCGACGAGGGCCTCGGGTGTCTTCACCGCCTCCGCACCGACCTCGCTCGCCACCCTGCTCGCGCGGGTGGGGTCGGCATCGGTCAGCGTTACCGCCGAAACATCATTGAGCGCCCGCAGCGTACGAACGTGAAAGGCGCCGATCCTGCCGACTCCGATCACGCCCACATGGAGACCTGCTGCCATGGAAACGGTTACCGTAAGCGCTTACACAAGGCTCTGTCAAGCGAGCGGGGCAGTCGAGCCGCGGACGACGAGCTCGGGCTCGAGCAAGTGCAACCGTTGCGGCACCTCGCGCCCGGCTGCGAGGTCGAGCAGGAGCTGAGTCGCCCGCCGCGCGATCTCGAACGCCGGCTGGCGAATGGTCGTCAGCGGGGGCGTCGTGTGAGCCGCGAGCCGAAGGTCGTCGAACCCGACGACCGAGATGTCGTCTGGTACGCGGCGCCCGCTCTCGGCAATCGCGTGCATCACCCCGAGCGCTGAGAGGTCGTTGGCCGCGAAGACAGCCGTGAGCGTCGAGGCCGCCAGCAGCGGCCGCATGGCCTCGTACCCGCCCTCTTCGGTGAAGGACCCGGCGGTGACGAGCGCCGGATCGTGCTCGACGGCCGCCGCGACGAGGGCATCGCGGTATCCCTCCACACGCTCGGCGCTGATCCGCAGCCCCGGCGCGCCGGCGACGTGCGCGATACGCGTATGCCCGAGCGAGAGCAGGTGCTGGGTGGCCAGCTTCGCCCCGAGCCGGTTGTCCACCTGGACGAGCGGGACGAAGGTGGAGTCGATGTCGCGGTCGAGGCAGACGATCGGGAGGCCCTCGCGAACGAAGTCGGCGATCCTCTCCG
Source organism: Gaiellaceae bacterium (assembly GCA_037720595.1). GTDB lineage: Bacteria > Actinomycetota > Thermoleophilia > Gaiellales > Gaiellaceae > Gaiellasilicea. The sequence continues at coordinate 56,452 of JBBJLW010000020.1, forward strand.
GAGGCAGCACGAGGCCGTCCACGAGCACACCGTCCACCTGCTTCGCGCGCAGGAGGCTCAGGTACTGCTCCTCCCGCTCGGCGTCGCCTTCGGTCGTGCAGAGGAGCATCGTCGAGCCGGCTTCGAGCGCCCGTTGCTGGATTCCGCTGACGAGGGCCGCGTAAAACGGGTTCGCGATGTCCGGGAGGAGTAGCGCGATCGTCTGTGTCGACTTGGTGACGAGGCTGCGTGCGACCGAGTTCGGCCGGTAGCCGAGCTGCTTCACGGCAGCGTCGATCGCCGCGCTTGTTGCAGGCGCGATCTGTCCCGTGCCATTGAGCGCGCGCGAGACGGTCGCCGTCGACACACCGGCGAGGCGCGCCACGTCGTAGATCGTCGGTCGTGTGCCGCTCATGAACGCAGCCTAGATATAACCGCTTTCAGCAACCGCTTACGCACGACGACTGATGTGGCGGTCGAGCGTCGCCGACCACTCGTTGTCGAGCTTGCGCCGCCCCGTGCATGGTCCGGTTGGCGATCTCGGCCGCCCACTCGTCGTCGAGCAGGTACAGCGAAGTGAAGGGGAGCGCGTCGAAGTCCGGGCCGGAGGGGGCGTCGCGCAGATCCACCGGCAGAGGTCACGGAGGGTCGACACCCTGGAGCCGAGGCCGGTATCGGGGCCGTCCCAGCCGAGCAGCCCCCCGACCTTCCACCGGATCGCGACGAGGATGCGGGCGACGCAGGATGAGCCTTGCGAGGGGTCGCCCGATCCGATCCCCTGTACCAGCCGAGGGAAGTCGTCCGGACCGCCCGGCGTCGGCAGCGCCCATACGCCCTCGAGCCGGAAGTCACGGATGAGCTCGTGGATCAGCCAGGGTCGGGAGGTGTGCGCGGTTCGGGAGCCTCATTGCCAATGCGTTCGACTTCCACTCGTGCGCCTGCCCTCATGATTCCGTGCTTTGGGATGCCTCGCTCAGCGAGAGCAGTGTTCCTTGCTGCCGAGCCTGCTCGAACTGCGGGCCTGTGGTGGACAGGATGAGTGATTCGTAGCTTTCGCGTTCCTTCGCCCACTGGCCGATGGGTGCGTTTGCTTCCTCGCTCTCGATCGCGCCCCAAAGCCGCCCAGCGAGGGTCGCGTTGTCTTGGGCGACGGCTGCGCACGCGAGCTCCGCAGCGGCGAAGACTGCGCTCATGCGATCCCCGATGTCGAGTGCGAGCTGAAGAGCGCTGTTCGCGTGCGTTTGCGCCTTGGCGAACCTCCCTCGTTGCCGCTCACAATCGGCGAGGCTCATATGTTGGAAGATCTCCCACCAGGGCCAATCGACCTCGCGTGCGATCATCGCGCTCTGTGCGAACAGCTCGGCCGCGGAAGCGAGCTCCCCTCTTCGGGCAGCGACCACCCCCAGGTAACCGAGTGCTTGAGCCTCTCCGACCCTCAGGCCAAGTCGCCTGAACTCCTCCAGCGACTCCTCGATGGAGGCCGCGGCGGCTTCGCCTTCGCCTTGATTCGTCAGGTTGGCGGCGACGCGGAAGCGGAGGTTTGCGGCGTTCGGCTCATCGTCGAGCAGCTCGAAAAGTGCGAGGCTCTCGCGGTAGTGGGGCGCGGCCCGTTCGGACTCACCGACAATGTCCAGCACTCCTGCGAGCGCACGCAAGGAATCGGCGCGGAGCTTCTGCGGGGCGTCCAGGGTGGCTTGAAGGAAACGTTCGAGCCGGGCTGCTCCCTCGACGGGCTCTCGGACGACCCAGAAGGCCTCGAGGGCGGTCGTCAGCTCGAGGCCATGCTCGGGTGCGTGGTCGGCGGCCCAGTCGAGAAGCGCCCGAATGTTGTCCACCTCCGGCGCTACGAGGTCGAGGTGCCACCGGCCGGGCCCGCCGGTTGTGATCCCCTCTCCCGTATTGGCGCGCTTCGTGAGCTCGAGAAGCGAGTCGTATTGGCGGCGACGAAGGATGTCCTCCTCGCCCGACTCTGCGAGTCGCGCCATCGCGAACTCGCGGATCGTTTCGAGCATCCAGAAGCGATCCGTCTCGTCCGGGTCGGTTCGTCGGCGGAGCAGGCTCTTGTCGAGCAGGGAGGCAAGCGAGTCGATGTCCGCCTCGCACACCGCCTGGGCCGATTCCAGTGTGCAGCCGCCTCGGAAGACGGCGAGGTCTTTGAACAGCTGCTGCTCGTCCGGGTCGAGCAAGTCGTACGACCAGGCGATCGTGGCGGCGAGGGTGGCGTGCCGAGGGTCAGCGTCGCGACCCCCGCGCAGCAGGTCGACGCGCGCGCCCAGACGCTCTAGCAAGGCTTCCGGAGAGAGGAGCTTGGTTCGCGCGGCGGCGAGCTCGAGCGCGAGCGGCAAGCGGTCGAGCCGCTCGCAGAGCCGGTCGACCGCCACGGTATGGGAGATGTTGGCTCGCACCCGCTCCGCCGCCGCGAGAAAGAGACTGACGGCCTCGTCCGGAGCGAGCGGCGGCAGGTCGAACTCGGTCTCGGCCGCAATCCGAAGCGGCTCTCTGCTCGTCAGGATCAGCCGCAGCTCCGGCGCAGCTTCGACAAGGCCGGCAATTGCGCGGGCGGCGTCCGGGAGCAGCTGCTCGAGATTGTCGAGCAGGACGTGTGTCCGCTTCGCCCCCACCCGGACGGCGATCGACTCCGGACTCGCCGCTTCCGCGCCAACCGCCTCGGCGAGGGTGGGAAGAACCAGTCCCGGGTCACGGAGGGCAGCAAGTGGCACGAATATCGAGCCCCCTTCAGCTTCCTCGCAGAGCAGACGAACGAGCTCGAGCGCGAACCGCGTTTTGCCCGTCCCGCCCGGACCGACGATCGTAAAAACGCGAGGATCGCGTCCGAGCAGGACAGAGATGGCTTCGAAGAGCTCTCGCTCGCGGCCAAGAAACGCTGTCGCCGGAGTCGGCAGCAGCACCGTCCCGGGCGTCCGGAGCGGCGGATGCCTCTCCGCACCCAACTGGTAGAGGCGAATCGCCCCGTCAAAGTCCTTGAGCCGGTGCGAACCCAGATCCAGGAGATCCGCACCGTTGAGCAATGCCTCAGTCGTCGCCGACAGCAAGACCTGGCCGCCGTGCGCGAGCGCCGCCACTCGGGCTCCCCGATGAACATCGACCCCGACATAACCCTCCGCCGCCAGAGTCGGCGCGCCTGTGTGCAGTCCCATTCGCACTCGGATCGGCCCGTCGGACAGCGCATCTTGTCCGGCGATGGCGGCGGCCGCCGCGCCAGGCGCAGTAGGGAACGCAACGAAGAACGCATCGCCCTGCGTATCGACTTCTACACCGCCTTGCCCCGCGAACGCCGACCGAAGCAACGCACGGTGCACGGCAAGCGCCTCCGAATAATCCTCCGGGCCGAGTGTGTGCAAGAGCCGCGTCGAGCCCTCGATATCCGTGAACAGAAACGTCACGGTGCCGGAAGGTAAATCGCTGCGCATGCGATCAAAGCGTACGGTCTGGGGAGAACTGTCGGGTACCGTTCCTCGAATGGATCTGCCGGCACACGCACGACGAATGGACGGCGGAACGACGCGTCGGGCAGCGGGGCGAACGGCTGCCGTCATTGTGTCCTTGTGGCACGAGCAGAAGCAACGGCGTCTTGCTGTCGCTCTCGTAGCAGCGCTTCTCTCGGCGCTGGCGTTCGCCCGAATCGCCGAGGATTACCTGACGAACGACCCGCTCGCCCGCTGGGACGTGAGCTTCGCCCGGTGGCTATCGGACGAACGGAGCACCCTCGGCATCGACCTCTTCCGCGTGCTCACGTTCTTCGGCAGCCCTGCAGTGGCGCTGGCGGTCGCAACCGTTGCTTGCGTCGTTCTCTATCGGCGCCGACATCTCGCCGAAGCGGCGCTGCTTCCCGTCGCGCTCGTCGGTGGCGAGCTGCTGAACCTCATCCTCAAGCTGTCGTTCCACCGCGCCCGTCCCGAAGTCGGGTTCGTCCATCTGGACACCTATTCGTTCCCGAGCGGTCACGCGATGATCTCGACCGCCGCCTACGGAGCGCTCGCATATCTGGCGTGGGACTACTTCCGCACCCGCCGCAGCCGTCTCATCCTGATCGCAGGCACGCTGATCCTCGTAGCGCTGATCGGTTTCAGCCGCCTCTACCTCGGCGTTCACTACCTCTCCGATGTTCTCGCCGGCGTCACCGGCGGCGTGATCGTGCTCGCCGTCTCCATAGCGATCCAGACGGCCTGCGGCGAGCGGTTCGCCGTCCGCTTTGCCGGCTCGCGCGCCGACGGTCTCGCACGCCGCGCCACTCGAAGTTAGGGGCGGTCGCTCCCGCGCGCGACCAGCCACGATGTAACCCTCCCCATCTGGCGGGGAGGCGTCTCGATCAGGTCTTCGTCCTCCTCAGGCGCGGCGGGTCAACGGGGCCGGTGAAGAGGAGTAGTGTCCTCACGTCAATTCGAGGAGGCCCGATGGCGATCGCACGGATCATCGAAACGCAGATAACACCTGACGAGTACGACCAGATGAGGGAACGTCTGGGGGTCGGCGACACGCCGCCGCCCGGAGGTTCGTTTCACGTAGGCGCCATCGGCGAAGATGGCAAGATCCGAATCTTCGAAGTCTGGGATTCGCGTGAACAAGCCGAGGCCTGGGGCGAGAAGGTCGCCGCTGCCCGCGAGGAAGCAGGCTTTGGCGGGCGCCCGCCGTCGATCGAATACCTCGAAGTCCACCGCATCGTCCAGCGCTAGAGCGCCTTTCAGAATGACGTTTCGTCGGCGGGGTGTGCTGGGCGGTGCGAGCGCAAGGACGCAGGGAGCCTCGATAGTCCAGCTATCGAGGCGACTGAGGACGCCGCGATCGTGCCGCACAGCGCGGCCCGCCGGCTCAAGGCTTCATTCTGAAAGGAGCTCTAAGCGTGTTGGCGCGAGTGGCTCGGGCTGCTCGCGCCAACCCTCGTTCGCGCGTTGCGAACGCCCTGACGCGCTTCCGCCTCACGGCTTCGCACTCCTCAGGGCGTAGCGGTCGCGCCGGCTGGACCTGAAGAGATCACTCCATCAAAGGCTCGACGTTCTCCACGTCCGCCGGCCGGTCGGGAGCGCATCGCTGGATCGCGAGCGCCGACACCGCCAAGATCGCGCCGAGCAGCCAGAAGACCGCGCTCGCACCTGCGTTTCCCGCCACCACGCCTGCTGCGGCGGGCGTCGCCACCTGGCCGATGCGGTTTCCGGTCAGGCGCACAGCAAGTGCAGTCGATTTCGCATGGTCGGGGACGAGCTGGACGACGAGCGTCATCGAAAGCGGTTGCCCGAAACCCATCCCGAAGCCTGCGACGATGCTGAGGGCCGCAAGCGCCCAGACCTCCTGTGCCACCGTCATCCCCGCGAGAGCCGCGGCCGCCGCAGCCGCACCGATCGTGATCAGGCGGGTTCTGCCGATCCTCCGGACGGTCGCCCCGATCCCCACCCGCGCCGCGATCGACGCTGCGGCCCGGAGCGCCAGGAGGACGCCGATCGCGCGCGGCCCGATGTCGCTCTCCGCGCCGATGACCGGCATGTAGGCGGTGAAGACATCGGCGGCCGCGAGCACCGCGATGCTCGCAAAGATCCCGGCGGGTACGCCACGCGTCCGCACGATCGTCCGCACGCTGCCACGACGCGACTCCGTGCGCGCCGAGGCCGTCCCGCGGCTCCCGTCGGCAACCGCCCCGCAGAGCGTGGCCACCACGAGGATCCCCGTCGCGACGAGCAGGCATCGAGTGGTGGCGCCGACGGAGGGGGTCCCGCTCTCTCCGAGCAGGAGTCCCGCGAGGAGCGGGCCGAACAGCTGGCCGAGCGAAACACCAGCCGTCAGCAGACCGAAGTGGTGGTCGTGCCGGTCGCTGTGCGACTCGCGGGCCACGACGTCCTGCGAGCCGAGCGCGAGCGCGAGGTGGCCAAGGCCGATCACCGCGCTCGCGGCCGCGATCGTGATGGTCGTCGCCGAGAAGGCGAGCGCGAGACACCCTACGGTCTGAACCGCGCAGCCGATCACGAGGAGCGGCGCGCCACGCCGGTCCGACATGCGTCCGAGCGGGATCGCCAGGAAGATCGGCAGGAGCGCGAATGCGGCCGCCACGAGTCCCACCGACTGCACGCCCTCGCCGTAGGCGAGCAGCCGGTAGGAGGTGGTCGGCCGGATCAGGTACACCGCCGCCTGCGCGATGCCCATCGCGAGCAGGGCGAAGAGCAGCCGGCGGCTCACGGCTCTACCCGGAGAGGAGCCGCTTGGCCTGCTCGTAGAACGGCACGTCGACGAACTCCCCGTCGACGGTGATCGCTCCCTCGCCGGCCGCGAGCGCCTGCTCGTACTCCTCGACGACGCGGCGGGCACGCGCGAGCTCCTCGGCGGTCGGGCTGAACACCTCGTTCAGGATCGGGACCTGGCTCGGATGGACGCACGGCGCGCCTCGCAGCCCGAATGCTCGCGACTCCTCCGCCGAGCGGCGGAACGCGTCGAGGTCGCCAAAGCCGACGATCGCGCCCGTCAGCCCGATCGGGACGATCCCCGCGGCGACGGCCGCGTTGACGACGAGGAAGCTGGCGATCACGTTTCCCTGACCGCCGGCCACCATGCCCGTGGCAATCGTGTAGTCGCTCGAGCCCAGGCCGACCGCGACGACGCGAGGGTGCGCCGCACAGATCTGGACGGCGTTCAGGAGGCCCTTTGGCCCTTCGATGCGTGGGAAGAAGACCGTGTGGCCGTCCTCGAGGCCGCGTTCGGCCTCGACGCTCGCCGCGATCTCGGCGAGTGCGAGCACATGCTCGGCGGAGTCCACCTTGGGGAGCACGAGCCCGCGCACGTCAGGCCCGATCGAAGCTTCCAGGTCGGCGACGGCCAGGCGCCACGGACGGTTGACTCGAACGAGGACGTCCGCGCCGGCCTGACCGACTCGCGGAGCCGCCGCGGCGACCAGTCCGCGGGCGCGAGCCTTCTCGGAGTGCGCGACTCCATCCTCGAGCTCGAGGATGATCGCGTCGGCGCCGCGCTCGTGCGCCTTGGCTACGAAGCGCTCGGAGACGACCGGGACGTACAGGAGCGATCGCCAGCGGGGCCGGAACGTGGTCACACGACGCCGTCCGCGACCAGGCGTGCAAGCTCCTCCGAGTCGATCCCGAGCTCGCCGTAGACGGCTGCGTTGTGCTCCCCGAGCGCCGGCGCCGGCAGGCGGATCGCACCCGGAGTGCCCGAGAGCCGCGGAACGACGTTGTGCAGCACGACGCCGTCCTCCATCTCGACGATCGTCTCTCGTGCGCGGTAGTGCTCGTCGGCGAGCGCGTCGACGATGTCGAGGACAGGCCCGATCGTCAGCCGGTGCGCGGCGGCAAGCGCAAGGATCTGTGCGCGCGTGAAGCGCCTGAACTCGGGCACGAGCGCCTCGTGCAGCTCTTCTCGATGCGTGAGCCGCGACTCGGCACCGGCAAAGCGCGGGTCGGCGAGGATGTCCTCGCGGTCGATCGCAGCAAAGAAGCGCGCGGCGGTTTCGTCGGTCGCGGCGGAAATCGCCACCCAGTGGTCGTCACTCGTCTGGAAGACACCGCGCACGGAGGAAACGCCGGCGCCGTCGCCGCGGCTGCGGAGGTGCCCACGGCCCGCATAGGCGGTCGCGTCGGCACCCAGGATCGAGAAGAGCGGCTCGTAGAGGGAGATGTCCACAACCTGGCCCGGCGTGCCGTTCACGCGCACGCTCCAGAGCGCTGCGAGGGTCGCCGACGCAGCGTAGGTGCCGGCAACGGTGTCTGCCAGCGACAGTGGCGCCTGTACGGGCGGGCCGTCGACCGGGCCGTTCAGGAAGGTGAACCCCGAGAAGGCCTCGGCGAGAGTCCCGAAGCCCGGCTGGCTCGCCCGCGGTCCGGTTTGGCCCCAGCCGCTGATCCGGACGATCACCAGCTTCGGATTGCGCTCGTGCAACCCCTCCGCCCCGCCGCAGAGCCGCTCCAACACGCCCGGCGAAAAGTTCTCCGCGAGCACGTCGGCCTTCTCCGCGAGCCGGAGCAGGAGCTCGCGGCCGCGCTCGGTCGAGAGGTCGAGCGTGACGCTGCGCTTGTTGCGACCGTAGGCCTTCCAGTACGCGTCGTAGCTGTCCACGGTCGTGCGACGGAAAGGATCGCCGGTCCCCGGCCGTTCCACCTTGACGACGTCGGCGCCGAGGTCTCCGAGGATGAGACCGAGTTGCGCGCCCGAGACGAGTCGCGTGAGGTCGAGGATCCGGACGCCGGCGAGCGGACCCGGCGCCTCGGGCTCGTAGTAGCGCCGCGGAAGGCCGGCGAGCGGGGTTACGGCCGGCTGCTCGGTCGAGGGCGTCACACCGGGCAGCCCTTCGCACGAAGCATCGCGTCGACGCGCTCGCCGTCTCGCGCGAACAGGGAGGGATCGGCGCGCGAAGCGAGATGATGTCGCTGCTGCTCGTCCTCCTGCGCCTGCTTCTCGCCCACTTCCTCGACCAGCCGCGGAAGACGGTCGGGGGAGACTGCGATAACGCCGTCGGCGTCGCCGAGCACGAGGTCGCCCGGCGCGACTGCAAGGCCCGCGCAATTGATCGGGACGTTGATCTCGCCCGGACCGTCCTTGCTGGGGCGGCGGTGCGAATGACCGCGTGCGAAGACGGACAGTTCGCCCTCGGCCCACTCGGCGACGTCGCGGATCGCGCCGTCGAGGACGATGCCCGCGACGCCTCGCGCCAGCGCCGCGAGGCGCATCAGGCCGCCGACGAGCGCGTGGGAGAGCTCGCCCGAGCCGTCCACAATGAGCACGTCACCCGGCTGCGCGAGCGTCAGCGCCTTGTGGATCATGAGGTTGTCGCCGGGACGGACACGCACGGTGAGCGCGACGCCGCAGAGCCCGAGCGACCGGTTACCGTGAAACGGCTCGAGCCCGATCGCGCCGACGCAACTGCCGAGGCAGTCGCTGACGATCGTGGTGGGGACGCCTCGGAGGGCTTCGACCAGCTTCGGATCGGGTGTGACCTCGCGCTCGTGGATCGCGAAGCCGGCGGGCCAGGCGGCCGGAGAGACCGCCGTCACTCGACCACTGCGCACGCGTCGGGCGGGATGTGCACCCTGATGCGATCGCCGTCGACGCGGCGCGAGCTCTGCACCGTCAGCGCCACCGAGCCGGCGTTGACCTCGTACTCGTA
>JBBJLW010000068.1:0-6696 GCA_037720595.1 Gaiellaceae bacterium
ACGCCGATGCCCCATGAGTAGTCCACGGTGACTTCGGTGGCCGATGCCCGCCATACTGTCTTCGCCTCCTGGGCCCACGGCGATCCGGGCTGGTCAGACGACCGCGCCTGCACTTGGGAGCAGGAGGTGTCGTCATTCGTCACGGTGCTGCGGTCGCTCGGCATCGACGTCGACATCGACCTCTACCACCTGCATGACCGCAAAGTGGACTGGTCTCGCTGGGGCCCGGCGAAGGTGCAGAGCGCTGACATCGTGCTCGGCATCGTTAGCCCGGCGTGGCGCGCCCGACTCGAGGGTCGAAACGCCCCGACCGAGGGTGCCGGGGCCGTCGCCGAAGCCGACGCGCTGCTTGGCACCTTCGGGCGCGACCAAAACGAGCTGCGAAGCAAGCTTGTGCTTGTCGTGCTGCCGTCCATGCGTGGCGCCGACGCCATCCCCGCCCGGTTCCACGGCATCGCGAGGGTAACGCTTGACGACCTCTCGCCGGCGACCCTAACGCCTCTACTCCACCTGCTCCTGGGCGTCCCGATGCACGAGGTGCCGCCGCTAGGCACCCTGCCTGATCTAGTCCCGCTGACCGATCCGGCGCCAGCCGAACAAAGGCAAACGGGCGGGGGTACGGGCACCTCCGCCGGGGCGCAGTTGCGCTTGCTAGACCAGCGCATCAACGTCCTGCACGAAACGCTCTCGCGCATCCCAGCGCCCGAGGCCGACGAGGGGCCGCACCTCCCCTTGTATCGAGCGTGGACTCAGCTACAAACTCAGTTGGCCGACCTCGAGCGAGAACGCGACGGCCTTAGCCACGGCGGTAACGATCCCGCCGCCACCGCGGCATCTACAGCCGGGCAGGCGGCGCCCGACACAGTGCGAACGGCGGCTGCGCTACCCCGGCGCACGACAAGGCAAGTCCTCGACATAGCTTCGCCGAGGCTGGGCGGGCCCGACCATTGGATGCTTTACGACGGCATGCTGCTGCTTCACCTCGTCGTCGCCCCAGTGCCCGACGATATCCGCCATCCCGCCGCCGGCGACCCCCGTGTCGAGCTCGAGGCGGCCGTGCGCCGTGGCGCTCAGGTCGCCCACGGCTGGCCGGACAGCGCGAGCCTGCTACTCAGCCGTCTGCAGCGAGGCTGGAGCGCCACCGCCCCGCATGCATGGGGCGCGGAGCGGTCGTCGACCGACGCCGCGTCGCTGGCAGTGCGACCGACGGCGGCCGCCGTCTTCTCAACGAAGACGTCCGTGCTGACCGTTGATCGTACCTGGCCGACGGCCGTCGTCGACGACCGTGGTCGGTTGATCTTCCACGCCGCCCGAGAGCCGGAGGTAGCCGCCGAGCTGCTTATTTCATTGCGCATGGGCGCGTCGCTTCTGTGGCAGCTGCCCGGTCTTGTGGCCGTCGATGTGGCCCTCGTCATCGGCGCCGCGCCCTCCGGTCGCCTAGTGTCCTCTCAACGCGCCGTGTGCGGCGGACGCTTCGGCGAGCCGCACGAGGGGATCCAGCCGACCGCCGAGGTCCCCTCCCACCATACCGACGGTGACCGCTTCAGCGTTGACGACTTGCGCGACCCCTACCGAGCGGCCCGTGCCATGATTGGCCCCTGGCTCACCACTTTCCGCGACGACGACCTGCTGGCCCGCCTGCGCGACGAATAGCCCCCACGCGTACTCCGCGCGCCGCGGTGCGAGTTGCTCCGGTCACGCAATCCTCAGCGCGGCAACACCCGGGCCGGCGCGATGCCGCGCTGGGCGCCGGAAGCGATCGCAGCGCCGCCGGCTTGTGGCGCAGCGTCCGACAGTACTCTTGTGCCCGACGTGACCGCGACCGCGACCGCCATGCCAAGGCCGTTCGACAGCGCGCTGTGGGCTGGCGCCGAGCGCGGTCAGGCCCCAGCGTCGCTTCGCGACCTCGTTGACGCAACGTTCCGCGGTGAACGCGAGGACCAGCTGACAGTCGCAACCGTCATCGCGGACGGATGCGAGCCTGGTGAACGGTTGGCGCAGCTCGGCGCCGGGGCGGTCAGTGGGTTCGGTTGGGCTGGGCCCATCGCCGTACTGAGGATCGGAGAGGCAGACCGCGCGTACACCGTTGCCGTATGGCCGACGACCGAAGAGGGCGTGTACCACCTGCTCGGGACGGTGCCCGTCACCGACGAGCGGTGGCGGCGCGTCGAGCGTTGGCTCGCAAACTCCGCGCCCCGGGTTGTCCCCGTCGTGCTCAACCAGTCTGACTTCGAGGGCGTCGGTGCGGCGCTAGCTGAGCATGGTCGCGTGGACGTGAGCCGGCTGACGGCTCGCGTCCTCAGCGACGGCTCTTCGTACACTCGCGGCTGGCCCGAGGGACGGCGTGCCCCGCGACCGACCTACACACAGGCGCTCGGCGAGCTCGAGGAGCTCGCGTCCGTACGGACGCTGACGGTCCACGTTGGGGATCTGCTGTCCCTACACATGCGCCGACAGGCTGGCGCGACGTTCTATGGCGGCAGCTTCCGTCTATTCGAGGACATCGTGTTGACCGCACTCGTTGGGGCGGCAGCGCGGCGGCGGTCACTGCTCACCGGCCGTGAGCGCCAACCGCACGCGCGCCAGGAGCATGCCATCGCTGTGCAGATGCCGACCGGCATCTTCGCGAACGCGGAGTCTGTCTCCGACCTGCTGGAGGCACTGTCCGAGCAGCGCGGTGTCGGCATCGCGGTCCTGCATCGCAACCCGTATCTGCATGTCGCCGTCACGGACTACCTCGATGGGTCGAACTTCGACGCCTTCGTGACAGTCGACGACCGGGTCCTGATCTACCCTGGCTACCGTGCGAGCGTGGGCGCGTTCACACGGCTCACCGAGCACCTCGCCGAGCGGTTCGCCGCGCGCGAAATTGCGGACGTAGCGGCGTCAACGCCCCCCACACGAGAAGAACTCTTCACGACGGGCTGAGCGTGACGCCAGCCGTCGACCTCGCCGAGTGCGTCGACCGGCTGCTGTACGGGTTCACCACATACGACCGTGCTGTTGACGTCGTGTCGGCCTTCGAGATGGCCTTCACGACGTCGGAGTCTCAGGTGCCCGAGACGGTTCGGCACTTCGAGCGGTTCCCTCGCATCCCCGGGGGCGAGGACAGCCCACTCACGCCGGACTTCACGGTCGTGTTCGAGGACGGGACTGGACTCGCCGGCGAGATTTCCCGACTGGCGCTGCACGAGAGCAGCGTCGAGAGCCTGTGTCGCCAGATTGCGAAGTACGACGCCCTACGGCAGCTGCCCGATGGGACGAGTCTGGCGGACATCGCGCACACCGACGTGCTCCTCGTCGTCCCGCAGTCCGTCGGGGTCGCGGCGGTCAAGCGGATCATCGTTAAACGCTTCGCTGACTCGAACCACCCCTACAAGCCGTCGGTGGCTCCGTGCGTTGTCCAGTTCGCTTTCGACGAGGACCGGTACATCTTCCAGCGACTCCTCGAACCAAGGAATGGGATGCTCCGGGACCGCGACCGGAGCGATGGCCTCGGTAAGTGGTTCGAAGAGAACGGGGACTTCAAGGCGCGCCCTAGCCGGTTCAGCGACATCAAGGCGGCCCGCGCCTTCATCAACGATCCAGTAGACCCGCTCTACCTGGCGACCCACCTCTGGGCGAAGACGTTCCCCACCATGGCGGGCGATACCCCTCGCCCGGTCCGCCTCGAAGTCGGTGCGGCCGACCTTGCGGCAGAGCTGCGCGACAGGTACGGCGGCGTGCTGGCGTCCGACGTGGACCGGGCGCTTGAACTGCTGAAGGCGGCCAAGCTCGCCGACCGAACGCCTGAAGGGTGGATAGTCGCCTGGGAGGAGCTCCGGGTGCCAGGCGAGAAGGACCTCGCCCATGCGCTCGCCACCCGCGCGTGTCGCCCGCCGTCTCGAAGCGCAACCAGCCGGCTGGAAGCGGCTGCACAGGCCGAGGCCGTGAGACCGAACCCGCCACCGTCCCTCTTCTGACGCAGCGTGAATACACATCATCGCGGTCAGGTCACAAGAGAACTAGACGCGCTGGGTAGCGGTCGCCTCCGACCTGCGGCAGCAGAAGGCGGTGCGGGTCACGTCCCATAACGTGGTGTAGGACGCGGTCGGACGGAATCGCCGGGATCTGAAACGAGACGAGGCCCTGTAAGCCGTTGTGAGGGCCTCGGCGAGGGTGGCCGAGGGTTTCGGTCGCCCGGGATTCGGGCCCTGGAAGAAGGTTCCGGCCACCGCGGCGCCCATGATCGTCGGACATTCCACCGTTCGACGAGAGGAGAGCACCACGATGACCGAGAGCAAGAGCATGACGGTCGAGCAGGTCGTCAGAGAGGTGATGGCAGACGAGCACGCCGACGTGCTGCGCGAGTCGCTGCGGCTGGTCGCCCGAGAGCTGATGGAGGCGGAGGTCTCGGAGTTGGTCGGCGCCGCCCGCGGCGAGCGCAACCCGGAGGGCCGGATGACCCAGCGCAACGGCTATCGCCGCCGGGAGTGGGACACGCGCGCCGGGGTGGTCGAGCTCGAGATCCCGAAGCTGCGCCGGGGCAGCTACTTCCCGCACGCGCTGCTCGAGCCCAGAAAGCGCGGCGAGCAGGCGCTGCTCTCGGTCGTCCAGCAGGCCTACGTGTGCGGCGTCTCGACCCGCCGGGTCGATCAGCTCGTGGAGTCGCTCGGGCTGCGGGTATCGCGCTCGGAGGTCTCGCGCGTCTGCGCCCTGCTCGACGAGCAGGTCGAGGCCTTCAGGCAGCGGCCCCTGGAGGGCGAGTACCCCTACCTCTGGCTCGACGCGAAGGTCGAGAAGGTCAGAGACGGCGGCCGCGTCGTGCCCAAGGCGGTGGTGATCGCCTACGGCGTGCACGAGTCGGGTCGGCGCGAGATCCTCGGGATCGACGTCGGGGAGGCGGAGACCGAGGCGTTCTGGACCGAGTTCGTGCGCTCGCTGATCGCTCGCGGCCTCCAAGGGGTCAAGCTCGTCGTCTCCGACGCCCACGAGGGGCTCAAGGCCGCGATCGCCCGCCTGCTTCGCTGCCCCTGGCAGCGCTGCACGGTGCACTTCCTGCGCGACTGCCTCGGGCACGCCCGGCGCGACCAGCACGGACTGCTGGCCGCCCTGATCCGGCCGATCTTTCGGGCCGAGTCCGGCGAGCAAGCTCGCGAGCGGCTCGCCGAGGCGATCGCCGCGCTCGAACAGCGCCTGCCGAAGGTGGCCGCCATGCTCTGCGACGCCGAGGACGACATCCTCGCCTTCTACGCCCTCCCGGCGGCGCACTGGTCGAAGCTGCGCTCGACGAACCCGCTCGAGCGCTTCAACAAGGAGATCGGCCGCCGCACCGATGTCGTCGGCATCTTCCCCGACGAGCGCTCGCTGATCCGGCTCGTGGGGATGCTCTGCCTCGAGCAGAACGACGAGTGGCTCGTCGGGCGCCGCTACCTGTCGACCGCCGCGATGGAGCCGCTGCTCGAGCAGCGGCTCCATCGCAACACCACTCCCGACAGAGAGGAGGTCCCCGAGCTCACCGCAGCCTGAGCAACTAAACGTCTACCGACGAACGTGAGCCGATCCTCCTACACCACGTCCTGGGACTTGACTCCGCACCGACCCGGCAGCCGGGGTATCGATGCCTGCCACGCAGTTCAGCAGCGAGGTCTTCCCCACCCCCGACGGCCCGACAACCGCAACGCATTCACCCGCGGCCACACCGAAACTGGCCCCGGCCAGCAAGCGACGCGCCGGCACCTCCAGCGAGAGATCCTCTACCGTGAGCCTGCCCACTCACCCCTCTTCGTCGGGGGCGGGCGGCTGGATGGACGGCAGCGTCCTCTCCAACCACCCGACCAGTTCTCATACCAGGAGCCTGGGCTACCACGTAACGAACTGTCGCAGCTCAGTGGTCCGACCGCGAGCCGCAGGCATCCCGCGCGTTGTTGATGTCCTCGCACGTGATGTGGTACCGAACACCCGAATCGATCGTCCTGTACCAGCATCTCCCAGACGACCCGTCCTGATCGTTGACCCGAAAGAAGTTCCCCGCCCGCGACCGCCCAGACACGTACGCGGTCCGTCCATCCGCTTCCCGGTCGCAGATCACAACGTTCCGGTTGTTGTTGTCCACGTAGGAGTAATCCGAGGCCCCATAGGCTCTACCGGCCCAGGCCGGGCTGGTTGCCGTCATGACAAGCGCTGTCGCTGCGAGGGCATATCCGATCCTCTTCGCACGCATAATTCCATTCACTTCCTCTCGGTAAGGTTTCTGAATTATGAGCCGACGCTGAAGGCGTCAGACGGACGTATCACCCCGGCAGGCGAAGTGGCTTGTGAACATAGAATCGAGAGTACACGGCAGCTTGTCCTGTGATAGCATGCATGTAAGTACCTTCCCCTATAGAGGTGTCGAATGCCCTTGTGGCCGTTCAGTTCCGATCACGCTTAGACAGAGCGGCGATGCGTCGCTTCTGATACATGAGCGCATAGCGATCGTGGGTAAACACGATCGATACTCGAATCGCTCGCCCCAAGCGGACCTTCATCTGGGCCGCCACGGCCCGGCTCGAGGCGCGCCCGTCGCCGCCTCGCCCGCTATCACACCGGCACCGAGGGACCTGAAAGTGCCGCTACGGGCTGCGCCGCTCGCGGCTCTGAAGTGTCAACCGCCGGCGGGACCCACTGTCAAGCAGCCACATGGGTCCTCGACAGCTCAAGGGCCAGCGGGGCCAG
>JBBJLW010000069.1:0-6605 GCA_037720595.1 Gaiellaceae bacterium
TCGATGTAGACGAGCTTGATCTGGCCGGCGTATTCGCTGAGGAGGCTGCTCATCACGAGCTTGTTGTCGCCCCAGACGAGCAGGTTCCTCTTCGTCCGCTCGGAAGCGTCGGGCTCGCCAAAGAGAGCGCCCCGGTCTCGCTGACGAGTTGCGCGCGACTCGTTGATCGTTTCCACCGTTTGGAAGGGGAGGCGGAGCCGGTCGACGTGCGTCGGCTTGCCGTCCCATTCGAGCCGGACGCTCATCGTGCGATCCTCAAGCAGCGGATCCTAGAGCGGTTTGCGCTTGGACTCGTAACGGTCGTCCGCCGTCGGTACCGTCACGGTACTGTGACGCTCAGCTGGACGCATCCGTGGGAGCTGCCCGGGCGGTGGACGCCAGCACCGGCGTGCGAGCCGGAGGCACCGCCGGAGCGTCACACGCCAGAAGTCAGCGGAGCCGCCGCGGAGGCGGCTGCGGCTCAAAGCGCAACGTCGCAAGAAGCCGGGGTCCAAGTGCCCGAGCCGGAGTGGCACGGAACGGCCGGTGGCGAGCGGTTGTTCCCCGATCCCTGGCCCGCGTACGGCGTCCTGCGCTTCTCTCCCGACGAGGGCCTCCGTATCGAGGCGTTCGGTCCTTCGGGCGACTTGTTCGCCGTCCCGGCGTCGTTTGCACTATGGGGGGAGACGCTCAACGGCAGACGCTGTTCTCTGCTTCCCGCCCGGATCGAGCACGAGCGTGGGTCGCTCGGAGCGCACGCGACGCGAGAGGTCGTCGGCGATGTATTCGCGCTCGGTGTTCACCTGAGGGACCTCGCGGAACTTCGGATCGACCGAGCCCGCCTGCGCTTCCCTGGCCTCAGGGAGTTCCTTTGGCACCCTCACGGCGGCCCAGTCGGGCTCGCCGAGCAGGAACGCAGCGCGGGAGACGAAGCGGTCTTTGCGCGAGATGTCGCGGTCCCGGGCGCCCGCCTGACGTTCCGCTTAGCATGGGAGGGGCGCGATGGCGTGCACGACCGTGTGCGCACGCGGCCGGGCGAGGTTGAGGTTGTGCTCGACAAGCCCGCCGCTTTCGAGACGTGGATGCGCGAGTGGCTGCGGCCGTTGCGGGACCTGCTGGTGTTCGCTATGCGCGAGCCGAGCCGTACCGACGGCTTCATCGCGTTGTTCGAGGAGGAGGCCGAGCCGCCTGGTGGAAGCCCGACGCGCCTCCGAGGACCGAGACCCGCGAGGTCGAGATCGTCCAGCGCGAGAGCCTTCTATTGCCGACGCGCCGCGATGGAACTACAGGCGGCTGCTCTTCAGCCTTGGCGAGCTTGGCGAGCTTGGCGACGAGGCCAACGCTGCGCTTTCGAAGTGGTTTGAGATGCACCGCCGGCTCGAGCCGACCGCAGAGTTCCTGTTCGGTGCGCTGAACACCCGCCTTCAACTCGAGAACGCCGTGCTTAACCTCACGAGTGCGGCGGAGGGCTACCACCGCGCGTTCCACGACGAACACGCGCTGACGGCCGGGCGCCACGCAGAGGTGTCGAAGGCGATGCTCGCGCAGTGTGAGACAGACGAGGAGCGGAACGTCTACCGCTCGCCGATCGAGCACGCGAACGAGCCGTCGCAGCGTCGGCGGCTGACGTTGCTCTACCGGCGGGCGGCCACCCTACTCCCGCAGAGCAGCGCCGCAACCACGGCGCACGTGAATCAGCTCGTCGAGACCCGCAACTACTTTGTCCACCAGGACGTCCGCCATGAGCACGTGCGGGATGGCGACGATCTGGGCCTTCTCCTACAGCGCTTGGTGATGGTGCTCCAAGCGAACCTCTTGCTCGACCTTGGCTGGCCAAAGGAAAGGGCGGCAACGATCCTGCGACGCTCCTACGAAGGACAGCGCGTCCTGGGGATTGTGGAGGCGGAGCGGCCGTGCTAGAGGGATGTCCGGCTCACGCCGCGAGCGAGCGTCGGGAATCCCCCGTCGTTGTCGCCATCAGGACGCTCGTCTTCAACCAGGTCGACAACGACTGCGACGGCGACGTGCTCTACACGTCGGCGCGCCGCCCGAGCCCGAGAGGCCTCCGAAGGCCCACCGCCCGCGCCAGCGAATTAGGCTGCTCGACGAGCACGGTTCTCAGAGTCCGCGTGACGGGAGACGACGCGCAGCTGGGTCGTGTTGCGGCGGGGGATGTCGCGCGCATGCTGCTCGGTGTCGAGCGCGCGGTCGCACGCGCAGCCGGTCATGTGATCGGACGTCAGGTGAAGCCGACCGGCCGCCGGGGTCGGGCGATCGAGGAAACCACTCGCTTCCGGCTGCTGTCCATCGAGCGAGGCAGCATTGTGGGGGTCCTCGAGCTTCCCGAGGAAGCCGCGAACGCCGACACACTGAACGTCGATGTTCCTTCGCTCGGGCCACTCGCGCTCGGGAGCGCACTGGCGACTGCGGCGGGTGAGGAAACCGAGCAGGTGGACGTTGCCGAAGCGTTCGTCCGGCTCGTGGACGATGTCGGTGTCGGTTCGCGGTTCCAATCTCTGACGCTCGAGGAGGAAGGTCCCACGGGGCGCAAGATGGTGACGCTGGACCGGCCGGCGCGAGACAGGCTCTTTGAGATCGTGTCCGCGGCGCCGAGCGCCCGCGATGACAGCCTGGTCGGCGTTCTGGTTGAGGCCGACTTCGAGAGCAACACCGCGCGTCTACGAACCACCGGCGGCCAGCGCATCGCGATCAGCTTCGAGACCGAGCTCGCCGACAGGATTCAGGAAGGCTTGCGGCGGCAGTCGGAGTTCCGCGGAGAAGTCAGCTATGACCCGAAGACCCTGGAGGCCCGGTCGGTGAACCTCCGGAGCATCGTTCGTGGCGATCAGCTGGTGATGGGTTTCGACGCCGGAGACTTCTGGACGTCGATCGAGGTCGGCAAGCTCGCAGCGGAGCGGGAGGCAGGCAGGGTCGAGGACCTCAACACGCTCCGCGACAGGGAGGCATCCGACGAGGAGGGTCGATCGGCTACTTGCTGCCCTGGACGAGATGTGAGGCGAGAGGACGTTCCTCCCGGGCCCCTCGTGGTCGACACCCGGGCGGACGCTGCGCCGAGCCGGCCGAGCGATGACCCGCGCCACGCTCCCGCAGCGGTCCTACTCATCGGAAGAGCTCAGCGCTTCGCCGATCCCTATCCCTCGCCGATCGGTAGACGCCGGACACGCAGCCGCCCGGGCTCAAGCACGGCGACGCACCCATCGACGAGATCGTTCTCGAGGGCCTTCAGGTTGGCGAGCAGCAAGGCCACCTGGCGCTCGGGTTGTCGCTCCGCTCCGCGTCGGAAGAGCACGACCGAAGGCCGGCGCTCCCGGCGCAGCGAAGCAGCGTGCCGAAGTCAGTATCTGCCGAGACCACCGCTCTCCTCCTGTGCAGAGCGCGCGAATACCTCCTCGTCGCTGGCGGCCCCGAGCCCATAGTCGCGGACGTGCACGGCGTCATGGCCCGCCGCCCGCAGCCTCCGCTACAACCGGCGAGAGCGCATTGTCGATCAAGAACCTCAACCTGCGGGAGCGAGCGGCAGCTCCCGCTCGCGAACCGGCTCGGCCGCAAACTCGAGTGCTTCGCGGATGTCCGCTGCCTCGAGATCCGGGAAGGCGGAGAGGATCTCAGTATCGGTCATCCCGTCCGCGGTCATCCCGACGACGGTGGCCACCGGCAGGCGCAGGCCTCGGATGCAAGGCACGCCGCCCATCTGCTCAGGCCGCGCTGTGATCCTCGTGAAGGCCATGGCTCCAGAGGGTACCCGGCGGTTCGCACCGGGCCGGCCCGGCTTTCGGAGCGTGCCCGAGCCTAGAGCTGTGTCTCGCGGCCGCCGATCCGTTCAACGACCCCCGGTGGGCGGCGGAATCCCGAGCTGACGGCAGGCACCTCGCGCGGTCGGCCACTTGATCTCACGATGCCGCGGAATCGTGGTTCGCTGTCCGCTGGCCGGGTTCTCCCAGAACTCGTGCTTAGCGGCCTCGCGGGCAAGCCGGCAGCCGTGAGCGGCGAGGTGCCGCTCGAGATCGCGCTTCTTCAAGCGGCAATCTCTACGGCCTCGACGAGCGCCCATCCCGTGTCGGGAATCGCCTCGCCACGCCCGCGGCGCTCCTCGAGTACAAGCGTGATCGCGTCGCGGACCATCTCACGCGCATCCTGGAGACTCTCCCCTTGAGTATGGACCTCGGGGAGCTCCGGTACATGCGCGTACACCCAGCCGTCGCCTGCATCCTCGTAGACGGCGTTGAACGTGAGCGCACTCATTCTGAACACGGTACCCCGTTGGCGGCTCAAGGCGTTGGCAGTTTCCAGCTCGGGCGCTCCTCGCCACTCGAGGCGAAGCCGCTAGACCCTCGGAGCTCGCCCCGAGCGAGCGTGTCACCGTCTCAGGCGGCTCGCAGGAAACGCCGAAGCGCTGCGCGGATGATCTCGGACGTCGTGGTGCCGTCGGTTCGGGCGCGTTCGGCCAGCTGCCGTCGTAGCTCGGGGTCGAGTCTGACGGACTCGACGCTCGCTGGCTCCGAGCCGAGGGTGGGACGGCCGCGCTTGGGTCGTCGTGAGATCAGTTCATCCACGTTGTAGCCGGCCTCCGCCTCGGCGGCGAGGGCTTCCACGTCGGCATCGGTGATGGGCCGGCCGGACTGCGTGTGGCCGTACATGCGAGGTTGCCTCATCGGTCGAGCAGTCTCCGGAACTTGGCACGCATGGGCATCGCGTGGATGACCAGCTGGGCTTGCTCCGCGGTCGTCAAGACGACCGACTCGAGGAGGTTGCCGGCGCGATCAGGCCCGATGACCAACCACCGGTCGGGCTCGTCGCCGGCATCTTCGATAGCAAGGGCATGGGTCGATGGCGTGCAGAATGTCCTCGTCGGCGATCCCGTGCTTTCGCGCCGAGCTGTGGATCTCCACCGCCCGTCAGCGTACTACAAAAAGACGGGGATTCCGCTATGCGTGGCGCTTGATTGGTTCCAAAGGATCTCAGCATCGGTCATCCCATCGGCAGTCATCCCGACAACGGTGGCCACTGCCAGTCGCATGCCTCGGATGCAAGGTGCGGTCGGCCGTGGCTGCTCGAGAGCTAAGGACGCGCAAGGCTTCGCTCCTACCCTCCGTCGAGCCCGTCCTCGGTTGCCGAGACGCGCCCGTACTGATCGGGAATCCAGCCCCAACCCCAGACCGGCACCGGCAGCCTCGGCAGAGGTCCGGGACCGTAAAGCTCCCGAGGATCGACCTTTTCGGGTAACGCGCGGCAGCGATGGCGCCAGTCGTCGCCCAGATCGAACACGTAGCGGAACAAGGCGCCGGGCTCGACCGCACGGGTCACCTTGAGCGCGGTGTTATCGAGCCAGCCGGCGTCGGGATCGACGTCAGCGAACCCGATCCGTCGTCCGTCAGCGAGCTCGAACACGTGCAGGTGCGACAGGTCCCACCGCGCAAAGGCGCTGTCGATGGCAGCCGCGAGAGCAGCGAACGAGTGACTGGGTCCGACGAGAAAGACCCTGCCGGGCGGCGGCTGGCAGTCGATGTCGCGGCCAACCTCCAGCTCGACTTCGATCTGAAGCCAAGTGCGAGCCATCGCGGCCGAAGGGTAGCTGGGCGCGCGTGACTTACCGTTTCTTCATCATCGTGTCGCTCGCTGGCTGCCTCGCGCCGGAGCGATGATGGTCGCGATCGGGCGATCGTGGGCGAGCTGGCGTCGATGCCAAGAATCTGGCAGCGCTCGAGTCCGTACCGATGCCATAGCGCGGCTGTCCACGCGCAGATCACCGCGTCGAGAAGATCCTCGCGTTTCTTATACGCGACACCGTTTCGTCAAGGCCGACGGTCCACCCAGCGTCCACGACACGGCCACCGGAATCGAGTACGACGACGCCGCTTGGGTTGGCTTGCTTGGCATCCGAGCCTTCGCCCCATGCCAAGCGAGATATTGCATTGATCGACGGCTGTCTAGCGCGTCAGGGAAGCGCTTCCAAGATGCACGTCACGGCGTCCTCCACCGCCGACTGACCCTCCAGCTCGAGCTCCGGCCGCGCCGGCGCTTCGTAGGGAGCGTCCAAGCCCGTCAACCCACTCAGCTCACCGCTTTTCGCCCGCGCCCACAGCCCCTTCGGATCGCGCCGTGCGCACTCTTCCGGCGAGGTCGAAACCCACACCTCGAGGAAGGGCAGTCCGTCGGACTCGTGCAGCGCCCGCACCGCGTCCCGGGCGGCGGCGTACGGCGAGACGAGGCTCACGAGCGCCACCATCCCTGCATCCGCGAACAGCCGCGCCACCTCGCCGGCCCGCCGCACGTTCTCGTCGCGGGCGCCGGGCTCGAAGCCGAGGTCGCCGTTGAGACCGTGCCGCAGGTTGTCACCGTCGAGGAGATACGCCGGCCGTCCATCCGCCACCAGCCGCGCCTCCAGCGCCGCGGCGATCGTCGACTTGCCCGACCCGGACAGGCCGGTGAACCAGACGGTTGCGCCCGCACCCCCGAGCGCCTCCCACCGCCGCTCGCGCGTGAGCTCGTTCGCGTGCCACGTGACGTCCGGGCTCCGCGGGCGCTCCGCGCCGCCCGCTGACGCTTCCCGGCTCACCCCTCCGTCCCCAGCACCATCCCCGCGCCCACCGTGTCGTTCGTCGCCT
>JBBJLW010000041.1:0-20488 GCA_037720595.1 Gaiellaceae bacterium
TGCGGCGCCGGCCTTCCGAGGCGAGACACATCCGCCTCCCGAGGCTCGAGCCTGTCATCGACCCGGTGTCGCTGCCGATGCCGACGTCCATACCTCGGCCGCGCCCGGGCGCACGCCTCGCGCTCGTCTCGGGATTCACGCTGCTCTTCTTCGCCGGCGCCTCGTTCACAGCCGGCGCGGGCGACCGGTTCGCAGCGTTGCTCGAGGGCGACGGCGTGCCTTCCGACCAGGTCGGCGCAGTAGCAGCCGGAGCGGAGGCCGACGCGGAGGCCCCGGCGAACGAGCCTGCGGCGGCAGCCGTGCCGGAGCCGGTGGCTGAGCCCGTCTCCGCGCCCGAGCCGACAGCAGTTCCCGCACCCGAAGCCGCGCCCGAACCGAGCGACCCCGCCCTCACCCCCGCCCCCGCCCAGGTGCCCGGTCACGCGGACGACGCCGGGACGGCACCTGACGAAGCTCAGGACACGGTCTTCGCGACCGCACCGCCGGCCGGCGAGAGCAGCGAGGTGGTCGCAGCCCCCGTTCCGGCCCAGCCAGCCCGCCCGACGCCCAAGCGCCGAGTTGTCCCGACGGCGCCGACGCGGAAGTGGGTGACCGAGCGCGCCCAGAGGACACCCGCTCGTCCGGCAGAGATCGAGCATGTCGACGCAGGAGCCGCGACGGTGTGGCTCAACCGGGCGCTGCCGGATCCGACGCCGCCGTCGGCGCGGTTGACCCGGTCATTTGCACGCTCGCTTGCCCGCACCTCGAACGGCCGGCGGGCCGACTGGGCTGCGGTGCTCGGCGTCCTCCGCGCCCAGGGCGAACGCGGCTCGGTTCCGGCCTCCCCGGCCGAGCTCGATCGCCTGGCGACGAGCCTGCGGGGAGACACCTGGCGAGGAGCACTCGCGCTCTCGGGCCGGACGAGCTTCGCCGATCGCGCTTCTGCGCTCGCCGACTACTACCGCGCGGTCGGGCTCGAGTCGCTCGTCACCGGTCTCGAGCAGTCGAAAAGCCGGCTCGTGGAGCGGCTCCTCGCTGACGATCGCATCACCATCTACGACGGCGGTCGCACCGACCTCGCAGCCGGTCGAATCGACGTTCGCATCGTCGTCCTGCTCTCCTATCTGGCCGAGCGGCACGGCTCGGTGACCGTGTCGAGCCTCTTCTCCGGGCATCGGCGCTTCGCGCGAGCCGGCGTCGTCTCCGCCCACGTCTACGGCCACGCAGTCGATATCGCTTCCGTCGGCGGCGCCTCGATCGCAGGCAACCAGCGGCCTGGTGGCCTGACGGAGGCCGCGGTGCGGTCGGTTCTGCTGCTCCCCGCCGAGCTGCAGCCGCAGCAGGTGATCTCGCTGCTCGGGCTCGGGGGCCCGTCGTTCCCGCTGGCCGACCACGGCGACCACATTCACGTTGGCTACTGAGGTAGTGACCCTCGCCCGCCCGGACGGGCACGTCGTCGTCGAGCGGTGTCTCGTCGCGACGCGTCCGCTCCGCCGGATGCGGGGCCTGCTCGGTCGGCGCAGCCTTCCGGGTGGCGAGGGGATCCTCCTCGAGCCGACAGCGTCGATCCACACCTTCTTCATGCGCTTCCCGATCGACGTCGTCTTTCTCGACAAGGAACGTGTCGTCGTCGGAATTGCGCGCGGGCTTCGGCCCTGGCGGGCCGCCTGCCGAAGCGGCGCCCACGCCGCGCTCGAGCTCGCGAGCGGCGAATGTGTCAAGCGGGAGGTTCGGATCGGCGATCGGCTGCTGGCCCGATGATCGCGCCGTTCGCCGTCTGGCTCGCGCTTGCTCCCTGCACGATCACGGGGACGCCCGGCAACGACATCATCTTGGGAACGGGCGGGAACGATGTCATCTGCGCGCTCGGAGGGAACGACATCGTCGACGCCCTCGCCGGACGGGACGTCGTGTGGGGCGGCTCAGGCGCGGATCGACTCGAAGGCGGCGCAGGCACGGACACCGTCTACGGCGGCCGCGGCAACGACACCTTCTGGGCGTGGGACGGCACTCGCGACAAGCTCGACGGCGGTCCCGGTTCCGATCGTGCCTGGGTCGACACGCTCGACCGGACGTGGTCGATCGAGCGGTTCGGCTAGCGGGTAAACCCGAGCGCGCGCTGCGCGTGGCGGATGAACCAGATCGCCACCAGGAAGACGTAGACGAGAGCCGGCAGGGCGATCCCGAAGATCAGGAGATACGCGCCGCCCGGCAAGCTACCGCCGCCGGGAATCAACTGGAGCCCGACGAACGCGAGCGCACCGTGGAGGACGATCGCGCGAAGACCCGCCGGCGCGAGCGTCGGCACGCGCAGGTCGAACCAGAGCGCAAGGAGGGCCGCACCGGTGACGAGCGCCAGCACGAAGAGCTCGTTGGCCATTTCCTTCGTTCCTTTCGATCGGAAGATGGAGGACGCGGGGCCACCGCAGGAGCCCCGCCCCGTTCTCCGGTGAGATTCGGGGCCACCGCAGGAGTCCCGTGAATCTCGTAAGCCGCTAGGAACACCCTGCATCACGAAGGCTCGGTTGACCTATCACCCAACGGGTGGTTCACTCCGCCGCTTCACGGTCACACGGCTGTCTGTACCGTTTACGCCTCGACGCGCGGGTGACGAAACGCCCGCAACCCGCCTTGAAACACCTCTACCCGACCCTGATACTGAAGCCGTGTTGAAGGCATACGCGATCGGTTTCTTCGGCGCGGTCCTGGCCGTCGCGCTGGTCGCCGGGGTCTGGTTCGTCACGCAGCCGAAGCAGGAGCCCGGGCTCGTCTGGGGCGGCACGGTCTACACCTCGAAGCAGGAGTTCAACGGCTACCTGAAGGAGAAGGGGCTGAGCTACAGGACTTGGCTCACTCGGAATCCGGGCGTGGCACCCTGGGAGCCCGACGTGGAGCCGGCCGTGGCTGCGACCGGGTCGCGTCCCACCGCACGGCCCGCAACGACGGATGACGACTCGACGACGCGGTTGCCGCTCGTGGCTGGCCTCCTGCTGGCAACCGGCGGCGCGCTGCTTCTCCTCCTGTGGTTGCCGCGCCCGCATCTGCCCAGCATCCCGCGGAGGTCGGTCACGTTCGCCGTTCCCCGATCCTTGCTGCTCAGAGGCAGAGCCGGCGTGCCCGCGGCGCTCACCTCGCTCCGGCGTTCCGGCGTCGTCGCCTTGAACGCGACGCGGCGGCTCAAGGTGTCCGTCCCGCTCCGCGCGGAGCGCCTGGTCGGTGCGGCACGCTTCGAAGCTGGACACGTGCACAAGCTCCTGCGCGAACGGAACATCAGCGCCGGCGACCTGGTCTTCGGCCTGATCGCAGTGATGGCGTCCGGGCTCCTGGGGCTCTTTGTCGTGCTCCTCGCGTCCGGGTAGCTTGCGGTGTCGGATAGGCCCGCCTGGACTCGAACACCCCTGCAAATAGGCTATTTATCGTTTCCGGGGTGGCACGGGGGTAGGCACCGTGCGAGCCCGTCCGGGCTGTTCTAGGCGTCCTCGCGCTCTTTCCGGCTGGCGGCGAACTGCGCCAAGAGTCGCACCTCTTGCAGCATGACACCGCGTTGGGTGTCACCGATCCACTGATCGGCCAGGATGAGGCGCTCGACGTCCGCGAGATCCCACGCACCGCGGCGAACCTGAGGCTTTTTCGCTCGAGAGATCCCCTTCAGCGTCTCGGACGGCCTGCCAGACGTCCACCTGTAGTCGCTAACGCGGCGCAGATCTTCGGCTGTCGTTTCGCTCTCGAGCTTCCAGCCCTCGTCGGGCACCCAAACCTTCCGATCCTTCATCGCAATACCTCCTTGTAGTCGAGCTCCTGCCCGTCGCTCATGACGTGCGAGTAGGTGTCCGCGGTGACGCTGAGCTTCCGCTGGCCGACGAAGCGGGCGATCTCCGCCCACGAGCGGCCCTGCCGGTGCAGGAGGCTGATTCGGCGGTGGCGGAGATCGTGCGGTGAGAACACCGGGACGCCGGCCGCCTTGCACGCTCTCCCGATCGCCATCCGTAGTTGGGCGGTCGTGACACCGGGGAACATGCGGGCGTCGACGTCGCGATCCTCACGCGGCCCAGGGACGCCTCGAGAGCCTCGGCGAGCACGTCGGGTAGCTCAACCCACAGGGGCGCGCGTGTTTTCGTTGTGGACGCTCTGAGCCGGATGCGGCGGTCGCGCTCGTCATAGTCGCCAACGCGGAGCGAGTCGACGGAGCCAAGGCGGGCCCCTGACCAGTCGAGCCAGAGCAAGGGGAGCCGGTAGGCGGATGCGAGGAGCCGGTAGACGGCCTCGACGTGCTCGGCGGTCGGCGGGTTCATCTCGGCCAGCTCCTCATAGGGAAGCCTCACCCGTTGCTTGTCGCGCGCGGGGTTCGGCTCGACACCGGCGAAGTCGAGCACCGCGGCCAGGTACTTCACAGACTTTCGGATCGTCTCGCGCTTCTTCCCGGCGGTGTCGAGCTGCTCGATCAGGTGCGCAACGTCGTCGCCGGTCAGCGAGTCGATGGTCCGAGATCCGAGGATCGGCAGGACACGGTCGAGCGCCACCCGGTGGAGGACGCGGGTGCTCTCGGTGACGTCGACGCGGGACGCCTTCCACCGCTCGCACGCTTGCGCGAGCGTCGGCGCGGACCTTGCCAGCGCGAACGCCGCGAGATCCGGCGGCCGGCATGCTGCGAGCTCGCCCGCCACCCATGCTTTCCGCTCGAGCGCCTCCCGTTTCGTCCGAAAGCTCCCGGCATACCGCATCGGTGCCTCCCGCCCTCCCAGTCGGCACTCAACGCGGTAGCGCTTCTCGCCCTTGCTTGTGATGCGGGTGACGATCCAGACGCTAGCCACTAGCCGCTCACCTGCTCGTGCGCCGGCGGTGGAAGGACTCTCCCTGGCTCGGTGGCGGGCAACAGGTTGAGAGGGGGACGGCGGGCTTTGCTTACCCAGCGAGCCACCGTATCCGGGGAAACACCTGCGTCACGAGCAAGCGTCTGACGGGGGTTGAGTCCCTCGGCCAGAGCGCCGAGGTAAGCCAGCGCGACGGTCTTGTAGAAGTTGGTGTCGAGCTTCCTTCCCTTCGGCCGCTCGAGCCTCAGGCGGACTTGCGGCTCGGGGTCTCGACCCCGAAACATCGCTGCGACGTCGGCGGGGGCTTTCTGCTTGTGGCCGACCGCGAGTCCCACTGCGACGAGCGGGGAGGCCATGGCCGCGTGGCCGATCCGGCTGAGGGGCATGGTGCGGAGCGTCTCGCTCGAGGGGTCTTCGATGCGGATCTCGGCGAGCCGCCAGGTCTTCTTGTCGGGGTTGAGCTCGAAGCGCACGAGCGCCTTGCGTCCGTTCCAGGCGACGTACGTCCAGCCGCCTTTTCCGACGATGAATGAGATGCGGGGGTCTGTGTCCATGACCTGAGCGTACCGAAAGTGACACGGAAAGTCCAGCCTAGGTGTAGTAGACCGACTCGCTCACCTGCTACGGTCATGGCATGCAAGCGACACGGAATACCGAGCCTAGTCACTTCGAGGAGCTGCTGCAACTCCTGAGGGAGCGAAGGCAGCTACCGCCAGCGGATGAACGACGCCGCATCAGGGAAGCCGCCGACGTCTCGCAAAGGGAACTCGCACGGGCTCTCGGCGTCAGCTGGACAGCGATCCAGCGGTGGGAGGACGGAGCTCGTCCTCGGAACCACACCGTCCAGTACGCGGAGGCGCTCGCCGAGCTTCGGCGCTTCGCCGGTAAGGGGTCGCCCCTGGCCGACTGAGGCGGCGCCCCGCAGAGCCGCGAATCGTCTGCGGGAACGAAAACGGCCCGGTTAGAGCCGGGCCGCACCGAACCAAGGAGAAACCTCAATGAGCACGCTAGCAAACCGGCTCGACAGCTTCCCGGAAGCCTGGAAGCCGCAGCCGGGAGAGAAGCTGATCGGGGAGCTCGTCGACCTCGACATGCGAGACAGCGAGTACGGGGCGCCCTATCCGATCCTGACGGTTCTCGACGAGGCCGGCCACGAGTGGGCCTGGCACGCCTTCCACACGATGGCCCGGAACGAGGTGGCGAAGAAGAGGCCGCAGATCGGGGAGCAGGTCGGGATCAGTTACCACGGGAAGGGCACCGCGGCGCCGGGGATGAATGCGCCCGAGCGGTGGCGTCTTTTGGTCGACCGACCGCGGGAGTCGCAGCCGCCGATCGACTGGGAGGCAGTCGCCCCGGCTGCGACCCAGGCAGACGATGCGACGTCTGCCACCGCCCCGGCCGCCGACGACGAAATTCCGTTTTAGCGATGGCCCCCAAGAAGTCACCACGTTCATCGGTGGTTCGCACGACGGGGAGATCGTCGTCGGCCCGCCGCCCGGCTGCGAGTGCTGCGGCGAGCGGGCAAACGTCGCCGTCGCCCCAGACGGCCAGGTGTACCTGCTCATTCAGGAAGCCGACGGGAGCTTGTCGGCGATTCACGAGCCGCTCTGGCGCAGCGATGGGCCCTGAGAACACCAACGCGGCGGCGGGCGACATGCTCGCCGCCGCCCTCGCGTACGCGGCCGCCGGCCTGCCGGTGCTGCCGCTCGACGGGAAGATCCCCCGCAACCGCGGCGGCCTGACCAACGCATCCGTCGACGTGCAGATCGTGGCCGGATGGTGGGATCGTTGGCCGGCCGCGAACATCGGGATCCGCACCGGCGCCCCGAGCGGGCTCGTCGTCGTCGACATCGACGTCCAGCACGGCGGCGGCGCCACCCTGAAAGCGCTCGAGCAGGCGCACGGCGCCCTGCCGAAGACCGCGCAGACGCTCACCGGCGGCGGCGGCCAGCACCTCCTCTTCCGCCATCCCGGCGTCGACGTACCGAACAGCGCCGGCCAGCTCGGCGCCGGGGTCGACGTCCGGAGGGACGGCGGCTACATCGTCGCCCCGCCCTCGACTCACGCGAGCGGCCGCCCCTACCAATGGACGCGCACGCTCGAGCGGGGACTCGCCGACCTGCCCGCCTGGCTGCTCGAGGATGCGGGCCGTCGCCGCAACGGGACGAGCGCGAAGGTCGACACGATCATCCCCGAAGGGAAACGGCGGGCCGCGATGTTGAGCGTCGCCGGAAAGCTGAAACGAGCCGGCCTGACCGGGGACGAGATCCTGCCGACCCTGCGCGAGCTCAACCGCCGCTGCCAGCCGCCCCTCGAGGAGCGCGAGCTCGAGAGCGTCGCCCACAAGAGCACGATCGCGGCCGACCCGGAGACCGCGATCCCCGTCACCACTGTTCACGCGCCCCTGCCGCTCGACGACGTCGTCGCCACCTTCCGCAAGCACTTGCATCTCCCCGACCCCGGCGCCCTCTACATCGCCTTCGCCACGGTCGCCGCGAACCGAATGCCCGGCGACCCCGTTTGGCTCCTGCTCGTCGCCGCCAGCTCGAGCGGCAAGACGGAGATCCTGTTTTCGCTTGCCGGCCTCGAGGAGGTCGAGCCTGCCGCCACCCTGAGCGAAGCCGCGCTGCTCTCCGGCGTACCACGGAAGGACGTCGCCGCGGCCGCCACCGGCGGCCTGCTCAAGAAGATCGGCGATTACGGGATCCTGATCCTCAAAGACTTCGGGAGCGTCCTCTCCATGCACCGCGACTCCCGATCGGCCGTGCTCGCCGCCCTGCGCGAGATCTTCGACGGCTCCTGGGACAGGCCGGTCGGCGCCGACGGCGGCCGCACCCTCCACTGGGACGGCAAGCTCGGCCTGATCGCCGGCGTCACGACCGTCGTCGACCGCCACCACGCCGTAATGGACTCGCTCGGCTCCCGCTTCACCCTCTACCGGGTCGACGTCGACGAGCGCCAGAAGCAGGCTCGCCGCTCGCTCTCCCATTTGCGCAGCAGCCGCGAGATGCGCACCGAGCTCCGCGATGCCGTCAGCGGCTTCTTCGCCGGGATCGAGATCCCCAAGAGCACCGAGCACAACCTCTCCGAGAGCGACATCCAACGGCTCGTGACGCTCGCCGACTTCGTCACCGTCGCCCGCTCACCCGTCGAGCGCGACAACTACACCCGAGACATCGAGCTCGTCCCCGACGCGGAAGCCCCGGGGCGGTTCGTGGGGATGCTCGCCGCCCTGCTCGAAGGGCTCCGGCTGATCGGCCTCGAGGACGCTCTCGCCTGGCCGCTCACCGTCAAAGTCGCGTTCGACTCGATGCCGGCGCAACGACGGAAGGTGATCGAGCACCTCTACCAGGTCGAGTCGACCACCACCACCACGGCCGCGACGATGCTCGGCCTGCCAACCTCGACGGCCCGCCGAACCCTCGAAGACCTGGCCGCACACGGCGTCGTCGAGCGCGAATCCGGCGGGCAGGGGACGGCCGACACTTGGCGGCTAGATGCCCGCAAACGGCTTGCTTATGCGGCTGCGGGTGTTCCCGAAATGTCAGACACTCCTATCTCTAAATATCCCAATCACGCTGAGGACGACAAAACGGGAAAGGTTCCGTGAGCGCGGTCGGCCAACCGATCGAAGCGCGGCTCGCGCAACCGGCCGCCTTCCTCTCCCGCACCGACCTGCGCGAGCTCGGCCTCGAACGCCGTGCCGTCGACGCGGTTTTCCGGGCCTGTACGGTCGTCGCGTTCCCCGGCTACTCGAGGCCCCTGATCCGGGTAGCCGACTACCTCGAGCTGCTGGAACGGTCGACCTACCGGGGCGATCGGGTGCGGCCGTAAGCCATTCCACACTTGTGGAATCAAGAGCGTTTTGGGAGCCGCGTAACTTCGGTCTCCGCGCCAGCGTCTTACTAACTAGAGGGCGGCGACGGAACAGGTAGCGGCGGCTGCTACGGGGGAAACGACGCCGTCCTCTTCGTCTTATCGGGATGCTGCAACCAAACGGTGGGGCGGCGCGCCCCCGGAGGAGTTCGCTTGGGGCTCCTCTGGAACACGATGTCGACCCACGAGCCCAGGGGGGAACTGGAACTCGGGCGGCAGTCGGGTCATTGGGGGCGCGCCTGTAGACGCTTTTACTCCATCCAAGCGGCCTTCGCAACCTAGAGCCAGGTCGGAGCGGCTCTCAGCCTCGGCCGAAGCTGGCGCGTCTGGGCCGGAACTCTAATCCGCGCTGGCCCTAATCGCTCTCGTCTTCGTCCCGGCGCTGAGGAGTGGGTAGATACGTCACGAGTGCCGGGATCAACAGTGCGAGGAGCACGATCACTAAAAGGTTCATGTCCCAGAAACGAGCGATTCCGCGAAACAGTTTTGGTCAGCAGCACGAATCACTCGAACGGGTGAGACGACAACGCACCCCAACGGCTCCGGTCCCGCCGCTTCCGCACCCGATCGCGAGCCCGCCGCCGCGCAGCCTGGCAGTCCGGGCAGCGGACCTGGTCACGGCGGAACGCCTCAAACACCACCCCGCAATCCGCACACGACGTCGGAAACGGCCCCTCCCGGCGATCATCGTTCACGTTCGCCACATACTCCGAGTTAGCAGCCCGCCAAAGCCGATTTCTTTCGACACAGCACTCCCGACACCAGGAGTGCAGCATGGTCTTCATCCTCAGATTCCTTCGAAACCGCGCAGCCGGCAGCACCAGCCGGCATCGCGCGCACACCTTCACCTCCGGCGGCCGCCTCACGTCCGCACCCTCGCGTGAGTGCTCTTTTTCCCAGCTAGGGGCGGACTGATCCAGTGTTTAGCTCCACTGAAAAAACAGCCTTCCTCCGTTGAGCCTGAGTTGGGCGGGAGGGTTGCCGTCATGTCGACGAGAGTTGCATGAGTCTCCTGGCTCGAAAGCCACGAGCAGTGGCCGCAGCGGCCACCGCGGGTGGTGGTGTGGCGGGCGAGGCGGCCGCAGTCAGCGCAGATCCTCACGCGGGATAGACGCCCCAGTCGCGCTTGTAGCGTTCGAGCGCTTCCTTCTTCTCGGCTCGCTCGGCCTCGCGTCCTTCGGCTGTTGAAGTCCAGACGGCTGCGCCTTGTTCGGCGGTGGGCTGGGTGATGTCGCGGCCGGCGATCTCGGAGGCTTGGGCGGAGGTCGCGGCGGTGGCGACGTAGTCCGCGTCCTGGCGGAGTAACGCCAGGATCCCGCCGAGCTCGACGACGGTGGTCAAGCCGGGGATCGACCGACGCATCACGTCGACCCGGCCAGCGACGAGGCTTGTAGGTGGCTCGCTGCCAGTGTTCGGGCTCGGGTAGAGCTGCGCGAAGATCTCGGCCTGGCGCGCGCTGCGGATCTCCTCGCGGATCGTGGCCAGGCTGTCGATCGCCTCGATGTAGCGGACGCGGGCGTCCTCGGTCGCCTTCTCCGCGTCGGTGAACAGACGCTTCCGATGCTGGCGGACGAACTTCTCCTTGTCTGCCTCGAGCTGGGCGATGATCGCGGCGCGCGCGTCGAGCTCGGCCTCGGCCCGGGCGATCTCCTGCTCGAGCGCGGGCGCGCTCGGCTCGGGTCGTGCGCCCCGCTTGTCCCGGAGCCACGCGACGAGGCTTTGTTCGTCCTGGACGGTCGCGCGCGTGAGTTGCTGGCGGAGCTCCTGGATTCGCTGGCGGACGGTTTCGCGGTCCTGGTCGGCCTCGGCGATCTTCCGGTCGTGCTCGGCGAGCTCGGGCCAGGAGCGGCGCGGGCTGAACCGTCGGAGCGCCCCCTGCTCCGCCTCGGCGAGCGTCCGGTAGATCGGATCAGGTGGGGGTGCCGGGATCTTCGCGCCCGCGGCGGTCGCGAGCCGTGCGGCCATGATCGCGGTCTCGGCGTCCATCCCGATGGCGTCGGCGAGAGCGCTCGTCGTGGTCGTCCGCTTGCCGGGCGGTCGCTTCGTTGGGATCCTCATCGGGTCTCCTCGGCAGTCGTGGTAGGCGCGAGCAGCCGGTCGAGCTCGCGGACGTCGACGCGGAGCGCGCCTGTGTCTGTGGGTCCGACCCGATAGGCCCGCAACCGGCCGGAGCCGATTAGGCGATATGCGGTCGGCCTGCTGATTCGGAGCCGCTTCGCGAGTTCCGCCACGGTCAAGAGCTGCGGTGGTGTTTCATCTGAGGTTCGCATAAGCCGATTTTATCACAGCGATGCGAACTGATAAGCGCGGCGACGGGTTTCCGTCTAGGCTCGACGCGTGCATCAACGGCTGCCTCGCTTCGACTCCGCCCAGGCGGAGGCCGCCTGGAGAAACAAACTCGCCCGGATCCTGCTCGAGGCGGGCGAGGCCGAAGAGCCGAAGGGCGCGAAGCCTGGGAGCGACGTCGGCGGCGGCGATCCCGCGCGGCTGCGGGGCCTGCCGGCTATCGGGCGGAACGTGGCCGGGGCGATCCCGGGAACCGACCCGCTGCGGGCGCTGATGGCGAAGGAGAACAGGAACGGCCGCCGGGGTCACCGAGCGTAAGACCGTTCGCTGCGGGGACTGCGCAAGCAACCGCAAACGAGCCGCCAACCCTCCTATACAGGATTCGTCTGAGCCGGTGTAACGGTTCGGCCTTGCATGGTTCCGTAGGTGGGCCTTGCATGGTTCCGTAGGTGGGCGTAGGGTCGTTCCGTGGTCTTGCCGCCGCCACCCACGTCCTTGGATCCGGGGGCCTGGGCGACGTTACGGGCGATCCGTTCGGAGTTAAACTGGCGTGCGGGATCGGGCGGGGACGCGAGAGCGGCTTCCTCGAGGCGGGCGCCGAGTGGCGGTCACTGAACTGGGCGAGCGGGACTATCTGACAATCGTCCGGCGCGCCGTTCGTGCTGCGGTGGACGATGACATCACGGATGCCGCGGCCGCGATCGCGTATTACGCGTTCCTCGCGATTCCGGCGCTCCTGCTGATCTCGGTTGGGTTCTTCAGCATCTTCGCGAGCGCGGCTGCGATCGAAACGATCATCGAGAAGCTGGGCGCGGTGATGCCCGAGGAGGCGGTGGCGCTGCTGGAGACGGGGCTGCGACGGACGACCGAGGAGGGCGGCGGGCTGACGATGATCCTGATCGGTGGTGCCGTCGCGCTGTGGACGGCGAGCGGGGCCGCAAACGCGGTCATGCGCGCCTTGAACCGCGTCCATGACACGGAGGAGACGCGCGGCTTCGTTCGGCAGCGGCTGGTCGGGCTGGCGATGGTGGGCGTCGCCGTCGTAGCCTTTGCGATCGTCTTCGGCCTACTGATCCTGGGGCCGAAGCTGTCCGGTTGGGTCGGTGAGCTCGTAGGAGCGGAAGCGGCGGTGCGCTGGGGCTGGCTGCTCGGACAGTGGCCGATCCTGATCGTCGGTTTGCTCGTCACCTTCGGAACCGTGCTCTTCCTCGGGCCGAACATCGAGCGTCCTCGCTGGCGCTTCCTCACCATCGGCGCCGGCCTCGCCGTCGCTCTCTGGCTCGCCGCCTCCGGTGGTTTCGCGCTCTACGTCGCCTTCTTCGGCTCCTACAACCAGACCTGGGGATCGCTGGCCGCCGTCATCATCATGCTCACCTGGTTATGGCTCAGCTCGCTCGCACTGCTCTTCGCCGCCGAAGTCGACGCCGAGACGGAACGCACACGAGCAACCCGGTAGCGGCTCACACGGCGCTCGGCGAAGTGCACAGTGGACGACCTAGTCGTGGCCCAAACGTGGCCCAAACGCCCCGGAACGCACCCGCTTCAGCACGCGGAGGCGGAGACGGAAACCGCGTAGCGAAGCCACTTCCCGCCACCATCGGCCAACCCTCTCCACCCCCCGTCCAACCCCCCAGACGTTGGCTAGTACGGCTTGAACGCGCATGGTTCCGTGAGGTCGTGGCCCAATCGTGGCCCAAACACCGCTCTAATTCCTTCGTTGCAGGCGTTCGGTCATACGAAGTCGGTGATGACACCGGCTACCCCGCAGAGAGCCCCGACAACGATCCAAGGATGCTTTCGCGTGAACCCCATTAGGCCCGTGCGTCCGGGGGAGGAGGGATAGAGCCCCCCTGATCCTGCACAGCCCCGTCGACCACCGCGAGGAGGTACGCCAAGACGTAGAACGCACTCGAAACGACTTCCACTATGAGGAAGCTTTCCTGACGGCGCTCAGCGTTTCAACCGTGACTCGCGGCGAGACCTTCGAGCTGTCCGCCCGCAACGAGCTCAACTGGCGACGGCGCGGTCGTCAACCCGTCTGCCGCCCGTGCCGCCACCCAACCCCGCAAACCGTCATCACCGAAGACGACCGCCGCTACTGGCTCGACCGCTTCACGCTCGAGGAGATCCGGGAGCTCGCCCGCGAAATCTGGCCGGCCGAGGAACCTCGCCGTGCCGGTTAGCGACGAGTCGCGGTGGCGCGGCTGGCCGAGCGGGCTCGCCGAGCTGCCCCAGCCCGTCACGATCCGTTGCGCCCGCTGCGGCTTCGCTACCGAAGGCCAGCTCGAGCACGCCCGCGAAGCGTTCTCAGACGCACGAGTGCGAGCGGCCGCCTCGGGATCTCGAGATCCTCGGTCTCGGAGCTGCTCGACGAGCTGCGTGACGAGCTCGAGCAGGCCTGATTCTGAGGTTGCACCGGGGTAGGCACCGCACGAGCTTGTGTGGCCCCTATGTCACAAGTGAACCGCTTGGATAAGCCGTTTTTGGCTTACCCATGCGGGGTATTATGGGCCCGCCTGGACTCGAACTGCCCTGCATTATCGGGACGTTTCTGCCGCCGTGAGGGCACCGGTGGGGGCCACGCGTGCGCGTACGTGGTCGCGTCCGGCACGTTTGGCAGCGTCTGGACGAGCTCGGGACTCAGAGATCACGTCTGAGACTGCGCCCTTAGCCGCAACTTGTGTCACGCTGGCGCGCGCGAGCGTGGCGTCGTCAAGCTCGAACTTCTACCCTTCAGAGCCGGCCGACAGGGTGCTTCTGCGCCGCGAGCCGGTCAGGCCGTAGCGAGCTCGAGGGCGCGCTGCAGCGCGGCGCCCCGATTGGCATCTCTCAAGCGCCAACCGCACACCGCGCTCGAGCAACTCCTCGGGATCCTTCCTTGGTCTCGACATGACAGCGGAGAATCTCCTCCCCCAGGACAGCAACCTGGCTCGGAGATCCCCGTGAAACCCGGTCCGGCTCAACAAGCTTCGCTGACTGTCGCCCCACGGCTGGCGGCTAAACAGTTGTTAGTTCGAGGTTGGAATCGGGGAGGGGGTCCTGATGTTACGCGATTATTGGCGCGACCCCCATTTTTGGGCATGGTGGTGGCGACATCGAGTCTCGGCCGGGGCTAAGATCGTCTCGGCCGTTGTGGCGATTAGCCTGCTTGGCTTTGGGGGCTACGCTGCCGCAGGGGGCCTGAACAGTACGGTTACGGCATCCTCGAGCGAACCGCTATTGGCGCAGGTGACGACTGTGGAGCGGCTTGTGACTCTCCGTGAAACCGGACGAGTCGTGACCAGGCCGATCCGAATCGTCCGGACTATTCCTGGGCGGGGGAGCACCTCCTATGAGACGCAGGTGCGCCTGAACACTGTGACGACGCCGGGAAACACCGCAGTCGTGATTCGGCGGGATGTTCGGACAGTGCCTGTGGTTCAGCAGGTCGTGGTGACGCGCGACGGCCGCGTCCGGACGGTTGTCCAGAACCGGCCGGGGGTCACGCAAGTCCGGACGTCTCTTGTTACCGACAGAAGGACCGTAACCAATGAGCGTGTTCTGACGAATGAGCGGGTCGTGACGAGCGAGCGGGTTGTCACTGAGCCGGTGACCACGACGCGGGTCGTGACGAGCGAGCGGGTTATCACCCAGCCGGTGACGACCACGCGCATCGTCACGGAGACGTTTCCGGTAACCCTGCGATCAACGGACACGATCTTCAGAACGGAAACGGAAACGAAGACGGAGACAGTGCCGGTGACCGTCGTGGAGACGCTACCGGTGACAGTCACGGTCACAGTCCGGAAGCCCTAAGCAGCACGGCAAGGCGGGCGTTCCCCGGCCGTTTTCTTGTGATGCCGCGCCGCACTTGATGCCGCAGGCTCTAGCGTCACGTTCGGTTCTGCTGGAAGACTTGTCCTGTTGTTGTAGTCAGTTCCCCGGCCGAACGGGAGCATGGCGTACGTCGGGATCTTGGGGATGGGATACGGTTTCGGAGTCCGGTGGCTGCCGTTGCCCCAACGTGCGAGGACTGTCAGATGATCGTCTCGGCACTCCGTTCGCCGCGGCGACGGGCTGCGGGATCGGCCCTAAAGGTGCGAGGGGAAAACGCCGACGGCTCTCCCTGTAGCCGTTGAACTTGGGGAGTCGCCGCCGGCGCGGTCTTACGTTCGGCGCACCAGCGGCGACTCCTAGTCCAGTTCCGAGACGTTCCGGAGCTTCCCGCACACGGGGCACATCCGCGACCGGCGGCGTGGCCCGTCAGGCCGCTCATGGTCGAGCAGCGGGATCTCGTGCCCGCAGCGAGCTTCCAGGTTGGGGTGGCTCAGGCATCGTTCGGAGGCTAGCTTCCCGTTCGAGATGTAAGCGTTTTGGATCCGCGTAACAACGGTCTCCCGTACCGCGTCTACTAACTGCAGAGGGCTGGCGACGGACGGGCCAGCGGCAATTATCCGATCAGGTACTTGCGGTCTATTGGGGGCAGTGATGAACACGGTTAGCGTCGCTGACCAGCGCGGGCTCGAGTTACTTCAGGAGCAGCCACAGGCTGAGAGTGACAGCGGCTCAGACACACAGCGAGATGAGGGCGAGAATCACATCCCCGGCCAGCTTGTGATGACGCCGCTGGTTTGGGATTTGTCCGTGATCGGCCTGTTTACCGTACTTCCAATTATTGCGCTGGCGTCCCTGATCTATCTCCTCCTCCGCCTCACCCGGTCGTCCTGAGGAAGGGGGTACTGATTCCATGAGCCACCGGGGATCACGAAATAGCCCGGTGAGACGGAACGTAAGGCACGATGATCGCCGTCCCGGCGACCTCCTGCTGCTGCTCCAGGCCACTCGAACATGGGGCCTGCTCGTATTGTTTTTGGTGCTGGCCGGTTACGGCATTGGGCAGCTATGAGCCCGCGGACGTGACGACTCAACCCACGGCCCTGGTCGCCGCGCCTGCTAGCCGGATAGCGTTCTCGGGCGAACGTTAGACAGTCGCTGCTCTGCCACCTGGCGCGCCTCCAGGAGAGCCTCAACTGCGTCAAGCGGGACAGGTGACAGCCTCGTAAGCCGTCGCAGACCTGTGTCACATGCGTCCAGCCGATGCTGAAAGTGGGCGTGGTCGTCTCGAACGGAGGTCATGTCGGTAGAAGTGGTGTAACGGTGCCCGTGTATGACCGGAGCGGGGTTCCGGCCACCGCGGGCTCCAGACTCGTCGTACGATGGCCGAAGACGGGAGGATGACTGTTGCGGATGTCGTCGCCAAGGTGATCGCTGGGGAGCAGGGCGATTTCGTCCGGGAGGCGGTGGCGATCGTCGCCCGCGAGTTGATGGAGGCGGAGGTGTCGGCCGAGATCGGCGCCGGCCGGGGTGAGGTCTCGCGCGAGCGGCTGACGCATCGCAACGGCTACCGGCCGCGGGGCTGGGAGACGCGGGTGGGCGAGATCGAGCTGGCGATCCCGCGCAAGCGCTCCGGGCAGGCGTACTTCCCCTCCTTCCTGGAGCCGCGCCGCCGCTCCGAGCAGGCGATCGTCGCGGTCGTCTTGGAGGCGTACGTGAACGGCGTCTCGACCCGGAAGGTCGACCGGCTGGTGGAGCAGCTCGGGATCCAGGGGATGAGCAAGGACCGTGTCTCGGCGCTCTGCCGCGCGCTCGACGAGCAGGTCGAGGCGTTTCTCGGGCGGCCGCTCGAGGGCGACTACCCCTACCTGTGGCTTGATGCCAAGCAGGTCAAGGTCAGAGACGGCGGCCACGTCCGCTCGAAGGCGCTGGTGCTCGCCTACGCCGTCCACGAGACAGGTCGGCGGGAGGTGATCGGGCTCGACCTGGGCGAGGTCGAGTCGGAGGCGTTCTGGATCGAGCTCTTGCGCGAGCTCCGCCGCCGCGGCCTGCAGGGCGTCCGGCTCTGCGTCTCCGACCAGCACGAGGGGCTGCGCAACGCGATCGCCAGGGTGCTCGCCTGCCCCTGGCAGCGCTGCACCGTCCACTTCGTCCGCAACATGCACCAGCACTGCCGACCCTCCCAGCCCGGGCTCGTCTCGGCGGCGCTGCGGGAGAACTTCAACGCCGAGGGCCGCGAGCAGGCCCGGGAGCGGCTCGGCGAGGTGATCGCCCGCCTCAGAGGACCGGCGGCGAAGGTGGCCGAGCTGCTCGAACAGGCCGAGGAGGACCTGCTCGCCTTCTACGCCTTCCCGCCAGCGCACTGGTCGAAGCTGCGGAGCACGAACCCACTCGAACGGGTCAACCGTGAGATCGGCCGCCGCACCGACGTCGTCGGGATCTTCCCCAACGACGCCTCTGCGATCCGGCTCGCCGGCGCACTCCTGATCGAACAGAACGATGAATGGCTCGTCGGCCGCCGCTACCTCTCAGCCGAATCGCTCGCGCTCCTCCACGTCGACGAGGATGAGCGCGACCCCGAGCGAGAGGAGGTGCGCGCCCTCCAACCAGCCTGAGCGTCACACCGACGAACGAGGAGCGTTACACCACCTCAGACGACTTGACTCAGAGGCTGCGCTCGTGGTCTCAGGCGCCCGTCAGGGTGCATTCCGAAACACTGGCCCAGGCGAGGGCCGTTTGTCCGCTTCTTCGCTCTGGCCGTCTTCGCCAGAATAGGGGTTGTGATGCTCCAAACCGAACGGTTGTCTCTGCGGCCGGTCGAGCAAGACGATCTTGACGCCTGGGCGGCGTTCCTGGGCGATCGCGACGCGATCAAGCTCGTGCACTTCCCCGAACCCCACGACCGCCAGTTCTCCGCGCAGTTGCTCGAGCGGACAGTCGCGAGGGCGGACGGCGCAAGAACGATGTACGCCGTCCTCACTCGCTAGACGGGCGAGACCGCCGGCTTTGTCGGCTACTCGCCTCGCGAGATGGAGTGGGGAGACGAACTCGAACTCGGCTGGCTCCTGCTCCCACGATTCCACGGCCGCGGGTATGCAACCGAAGCGGCACGGACGATCCGCCAGCTCGTGCCCGGAAGAGTGATCTCACTGATCCGCGTCGAGAACACGCGGTCGATCAACGTCGCACGGAAGCTCGGCATGCGGCTTGAGCGCGACATCCAGTTCGTCGGCCGCCCGACCCACGTGTACGTAAGCGATGTCGCATCGAGCGACGACTGCTGAAGCCGGCCCGGGGTCATTCCCGCACTGGCCCACCTGAGTCGACCGTCCCCCGGAGGGATGTCGAGACCAAGCTGACTAATCGGCTTCGGACGCAGGAAGTGGGACTTCTTGAAGCGGGAACTCGTCAGGGCTAGGTTGTCACCAGGAGGCATGACGACGTGAAAGTCAGCTGTGAGATCGAAGAGACTGAACTCGAAGGTGACTACGGAATGGTCACGGGCATCCGTGCGAGCTGTTCGCACTGCGGGCACGAGACTGAGTCGTTCGGAAGCAGCGAGACGAGCATTAAACGCTGCCTCGCGCTTATGCGCGAAGAGTGCCCTGCAGGAGAGAGCAACTTCTACGTAGCGGACGCTGCCTAACGTTCCGATTAAGGACAGCTCCGCGAGGGGCTCGTCGTATTCGTTCGATGCACGAGAGAGGGACGAGCCTTCGGGCGAACTGCCAAAAGTTCAACGCTGAAGGGTTGCCGACCCCAAGGGGCGGCAGCGGCGCATCGTCGTGGGGCCTCGGTGAGAGGCGACCCATCGGGGTGTAGTCCGGGGCGCTGGCGCATGCCAGTGTGAGCATCCCACCCGGTTAGGCTGGGCTTCATGGTCGAACCGGCGTACACCGTCAGGGCTCTCGATGAGTCGACGTGGGCCGCGTTCGCCGCGCTGGTGGAGCGCAACAACGGCGTCTTTGGCGGCTGCTGGTGCATGGGGTTCCACCCCGAGGGGGTCGGCAGGGGAACCACGCCGGCCCTGAACCGCGAACGGAAGCTTGAACGTGTTCGGGCAGGAACGGCTCATGCGGCGCTTGTTTTCGACGGGGACGACTGCGTGGGATGGTGCCAGTTCGGCGCACCCGACGAGGTGCCCCGGATCAAGAGCCGCGCGGCGTACGAAAAAGGTCGGACGGCCTCGCCGGACTGGCGGATCGCGTGTTGCTACGTCGGTAAGGGGCACCGGCGTCAGGGCGTGGCCACCGCGGCGCTCGCCGGTGCGGTCGATCTTATCGCGGGCCTGGGCGGGGGGACCGTCGAGGGATACCCTGAGGACGCTGGTTCGGTGCCCGCCGGTTTTCTCTACAACGGTGCTCTGTCGACCTACGAGAGGCTCGGGTTCATCCGGGACCGCAAGATCGGCAAGCACCGCTGCGTCGTGACCAGGCTCGTCGAGCCGAGGTCGTAGGAGACCCGGTTAGACACCCGCACCGGGCGCCCTCGGCCGGTGCGAGGTCGACGACCACAGTTACGAACACCATCGCTCTCGCGCGCGACCTCAGTGACATTCCCGAACTGGCCCAGGCGACTCGCTCCCCCTCGGCTGCGCACACCCTTCGAGCGGCACATTTTCCACACTTGCGCAGGCGAGACGGTTGACAGGTACTAGGCTCTCCTAGGCTGATGGTGGGTTCGGCGCAATCGCGACTTGGCGTTACGCGGGATCAGATCCTGGCGTTCAGACGACGAGTCGGCGCGCTCGACGAGCGAATGCCAATGGGCGCGCAGTCGCTGCGGCGGGCGGCGTGGGCTGGACTGCAGGACAGCATGCCGAGGGCAGCGGTGCTCTCGTTGCACGCGCGCGTCCACGAGGTCAAGC
The DNA here is from genome assembly GCA_037720595.1 of Gaiellaceae bacterium. GTDB lineage: Bacteria > Actinomycetota > Thermoleophilia > Gaiellales > Gaiellaceae > Gaiellasilicea. Next base: position 19,633 of record JBBJLW010000041.1, read on the forward strand.
CGTCGACCTGGGAGGATCCCTCGCTCGCCCAGCTGTGGGGCCCTCGCTACAACACGTATGTCGTCGCCAAGCGCGACTTCGCGCTCTTCTCGCTCGCGAGGCTTCCCGAAAATGCGAAGAGCCGCCTCCGGGCCGAGCGCATGGCCGAGCAGGTGCACGCCCATCTCGCCGGCAGGCGGATGACAGCCCGCGAGGTCGGGAGCGCACTCGGCGTCGGCAACGCGCTCAAGTACGCCGCGACGACGGGTACGGTCGCGATCCGCTGGGAAGGTGCGCGTGCGCCGATCGTGTGGACGGTCGCCGCGGCGGAGGTCGATCCGGCCGATGCGTGCCGCGAGCTCGCTCGACGCTACCTCCATGTTTTCGGACCAGCGACGGCTCACGGATTCGCCCGCTGGGCGGGGATCTCCCGGCGGGCGGCGACGGACGCGTTCGCGTCGCTCGAGGGATCGCTCTTGCCGGTGCGATCGCCACTCGGCGACGAGTGGCTGCTCGCGGACGACGAGGCGGCGATGCGCGCCGCCGAGACGACTGCCGGGCCCGCCCGCTTGCTGCCGAGCGGGGATGCTTACTTCCTGCTCGACGGCGCAGAACGGGGACTTCTCATTCCGCGCGCGGATCAGCGGCAGCGTCTCTGGACACCCCGCGTGTGGCCAGGCGCGCTCCTCGTCGAAGGCGAGATCCGCGGAACCTGGAGGCGGGCGGGCCAGAGCGTCCGAATCGACGCGTGGGAACGTTTCTCGCGTGGAGCCCGCGACGCGATCGAGGCCGAGGCCGAGGCCCTGCCGCTTCCAGGCGTCGACCGTGCGATCGAGGTGGTCTGGAACACCTGAGCAGCGGCTTTCTGGTCAGTCGC
>JBBJLW010000021.1:0-60141 GCA_037720595.1 Gaiellaceae bacterium
CCTCCTGGCCCGCCTGCTGCACCTGCTCATCCACGGCCACCGCCAGCGCACATGCACACACCCCCAAAGCACCGACACCAAGACCGACATGACCCCACCCCCGCCCCCGGCCCGCCAGGGCCGCGGGCTCGGAAAGATCCTGCTGACGGTGTTCGGCAGCACCGGCGCGCTCGCCGCCCTGGCCCTGCTCGTCGGCGCGCTGGTGCTCGGGATCGCGCACACGCAGCGCGACGGCGAGGGCTTCCTCACGAGCTCCACCGAGCGCCACCTGACGGGCTCGTACGCGCTGACGCACGAGGGCGTCCGCATCGGCGACGTCTCGGAGCTGCCCGAGTGGATCGACCAGCGATTCGGCACCGTCCGCGTCAGCGCGACGGTGGCGGAGGGCACCCCGCTCTTCGTCGGCGTCGCACTGACGGCCGACGTCGACCGTTACCTCCAGGGCGTCTCGCACGAACAGGTGACGGACTTCGGTGTCGATCGGACGTCGCCGGTCGCGGGCGGCGCTCCGCGCGGCGCCCCCGACGACGAGACGTTCTGGGCGGCCTCGACCGCCGGCACCGGCACCCAGACGCTCGAGTGGGAGCTCGCGGAGGGCACCTGGTCCGTCGTGCTGATGAACGCCGACGCCTCGCCCGGCGTCGCTGCGGACGTCGAGCTCGGCGCCCGCCTCGGGTTTCTCGCCACGGCCGCGATCCTCGTCGCGATCCTTGCGCTGCTGATCGGCGCCGCGAGCGTGGCGATGCTCGTCTTCGGCCTCGCGGGGCCACGTGGCGGCGCCGCCGCGGTCCCCGCCGCCACGCCGGGCCTCTACCCGGTCGCGCTCGAGGCGCAGCTGGACGAGTCGCTCTCGCGCTGGCGCTGGCTCGTGAAGTGGGTGCTCGCGATCCCGCACTACGTCGTGCTCGCGTTCCTCTGGGCCGCGTTCGTCGTCCTGACGGTGGTCGCGTTCTTCGGGATTCTCGTCACCGGCCGCTACCCGCGCCCGCTCTTCGAGTTCAACCTCGGCGTGCTGCGCTGGACGTGGCGGGTCGTCTACTACGCGTTCACGCTCGGCACCGACCGCTACCCGCCGTTCTCGCTGGCAGCCGAGCCCGACTACCCGGCGACGCTCGACGTCCCGTACCCCGAGCGCCTGTCGCGTCGGCTCGTGCTCGTCAAGAGCTGGTTCCTCGCGATCCCGCACCTCGTGATCGTCGGGATCTTCAGCGGTGGCATGCTGTGGGCCTCGTCCGACTGGCCCGGCCTGACCGCGATCCTCGCGCTCGTCGCCGGGGCCGTGCTCCTCTTCCGCGGCCGCTACCCGCGGGACGTGTTCGAGCTGCTGGTCGGGCTCAACCGGTGGTCCTGGCGCGTCGTCGCCTACGTGGCGCTGATGCGCGACGAGTACCCGCCGTTCCGGCTCGCACGTTGACCGGGGCGCGGGGGATGCTCCACCCATGACCGAACCGATCGAGGCGAGGCAACTCCGCCGCAGCCGCTCGGACCGAACCCTGGCCGGCGTCTGCGGCGGGCTCGCCGCCTACTTCGAGATCCATCCGGCCGTCTTCCGCGTCGCCTTCGTCGTGCTCACGCTGCTCGGCGGAGCCGGGGTGCTGATCTACCTCGCGGCGGCTGCGGTGATGCCGGCCGAGGGTCGCGTCGACTCGTTCGCCACCGCGATGCTGCGCGACGTCCGCGACCGGCGCTGGCCGCTCGCCGCGCTCGCGCTCGTCCTCGTGGGCGGTGCGACGGTGCTCTCGCGGCTCACGCTGTGGCCCGGCGGCGATGCCTGGGTGTTCCTGCTCCTCGTCGGCGCCCTCATCCTCTGGATCGTGCGCCACGGCGTGGCCGCGGAGGACACCGATGGCGCGCCCGCGCTCGCGCTCGAGCACTCGCTCCGCGTGCGGCGCAGGCGGCGTCGGCTCGGCGTCGTCCTCGCCTCGGCCCTTGCGCTTCTGCTCGGGCTCGCGGCGATCTTCACCGCCGTCTTCGACGTCCACCTCCGCCACGGCGTGGACGAACGCCTCCACGTCGTCTCGAGCATGGAGGAGCTCCGCGACGACTACCGGCTCGGCGTCGGCTCCCTCCGCCTCGACTTCCGATCGCTGCCGCTGCCCGAAGGCGTGACCCGCGTGGAGACGCGCGTCGACGTCGGCTCGCTCCGGGTGATCGTCCCGGAGGGCGTCGCCCTGCGCGTGCACGCGACGGCGCAGCTCGGCGAGATCGACCTCCTCGGCGACGTCGTCGACGGCGCAGAGGTGGAGGCGAGCCTCGACCAGACCGGCGACCGCGTGCTGGCGCTCGACGCCCACGTCGGGCTCGGCGAGCTCCGGATCGTGCGGGCCCTACCATGAGCCACATGGCAGCGCCCCCGTTCGCGCCGAGCGCCGAGGGCCGGGCGCTCGCGGGCGTCTGCGCCGGGATCGCGCGGACCCTGGGCGTGGATCCCACGCTCGTCCGCCTCGTCTTCGCCGTCCTCGCCCTCGCAGGCGGCGCCGGCGTCGCGCTCTACCTCGCGCTCTGGGCCCACGCGAAGGTGGGCCGCCCCGTCCTGACGGCGCTGCTCGGCCTCGCCGCCGGCTCGCTGCTCCTCTTCGCCGTCGGCCTCGGCGGAAGCGCCGTGGTGGGGATCGCCCTGGTCGCCGGCGGGCTCGCGCTCGCGCTCCGGCGCGGCGGCAGCTTCCGACCCGACGCCCCGATCTCCTACGGCGGGCTCGCACTCGCCGCCGTCGGCGCTGTGCTGCTCCTCCCGGGCGGCGACGGCCCGACGACGGTGGTCGCGCCCGGAGCCGTCATCGGGACGCTGGTCCTGATCGCGGGGCCTATGCTCTGGCGGCTCGCGCTCGACCGCGACGCCGAGCGCGCTGCCCGGTTCAGGAGCGAGGAGCGCGCCGAGGTCGCGTCGCGCGTGCACGACTCCGTGCTGCAGACGCTCGCACTGATCCAGCGCCACGCGTCGGAGCCGCAGCGCGTCGCCGCGCTCGCGCGCCGGCAGGAACGGGACCTGCGCGGCTGGCTGTACGGTGACCGGCCGCTCGGGGACGACGGCGCGTCGCTCGAGGCGGCGCTCTCGGCCGCCGCCGCCGACGAGGAGGAGCTGCACGGCGTGCGCGTCGAGCTCGCGAGCGCAGGCGACTGCGCGGTCGACGAGGCCGTGCGCGCGGTGCTGCTCGCGGCGCGCGAGGCCATGACGAACGCGGCGAAGTTCGCGCAGGTCGGCGTGATCGACGCCTACGCCGAGGCGACGGAAGACGAGGTCGCCGTGTTCGTACGCGACCGCGGCGCCGGGTTCGATCGTGCCGCCGTGCCCGCCGACCGGCGGGGCCTTCTCGAGTCGATCGAGCGCCGCCTCGAACGCGCCGGCGGACGCGCCACGATCGTCAGCGCGCCCGGCGAAGGCACCGAGGTGGAGCTCCGATTGCCCCGGAGCGCGGCATGAAGACGCGCGTCGTCGTCGTGGACGACCACACGCTGTTCCTGGCCGGGGTGCGGGCGGAGCTCGGCGACGCGGTCGACGTGGTCGGCGAGGCCGGCAGCGTGGCCGAGGCCGTGCCGCTGATCAAGGAGCTCGACCCCGACGTCGTGCTCCTCGACGTCCACCTGCCGGACGGGAGCGGCGACGCCGTGATCGCCCGCGTCGCACCCGAGCGCCCCGGCGTCCGCTTCCTCGCGCTCTCGGTCTCGGACGCGGCGGAGGACGTGATCGCGGTGATCCGGGCGGGCGCGCGCGGCTACGTCACGAAGACGATCACCGGCGAGGAGCTCGTGGACGCGATCCGGCGCGTCGGCGACGGCGATGCGGTCTTCTCGCCGCGGCTCGCGGGCTTCGTGCTCGACGCCTTCCGCGCGGGCGACCCCCTCGGCGGCGACGCCGAGCTGGACGAGCTCACCCCGCGCGAGCGCGAGGTGCTTCAGCTGATCGCCCGGGGCTACATGTACAAGGAAATCGCCGCACGGCTGCACCTCTCCGTGAAGACGGTCGAGAGCCACGTCTCCAACGTGCTGCGGAAGCTCCAGCTCTCCTCGAGGCACGAACTCACCCGCTGGGCGACGCAGCACCGGCTCATCTAGCTGAACCCGCTCTGAACCCGCCCGTGCATCCTTCGTGGCGGCTGGTGACCGCCGCTGTCACAGGACTTTGAAGCAGGAACCCAGCCCATTTGCAGGGACTCGCGCGGACTCGAGCCGCGGACCCCTTCATTCCCGGTGAAGTGCTCCTCGCGTCTTCCGAGACAACACGAATTCTTGTTGTGCAGGGATTTCCTCGAACGAAAAGCCGACGCGCGGACTCGAACCGCGGACCCCTTCATTACGAGTGACGGCCAGGGAGGGTAACCAGTCCCCGCCAGTCCCTCCAGGCCCCGTGAACAAGCCAAAGCCGCGGACTCCGAAGGACAGCGAGGAGCCGGAGGGGGCGTAGCCGTGTTCGGCTGGTGTTCGGACGTTTGCAAAAACGGCCAGCTGGGCTCAACACGAGCTCTTGTCCGTCCGACGTAACCGCCCCGACCCGCGACTGCCGCAGGATGCACGCCTAGCATCCTCGTGTGACGCACGGTTCGCTCCGTAGTCCCGCGATCCACGATCATAGGCTCACCACATGAATCCAATCGACGTAGCAAACCACTACGGCCTCGCTACGTGCTCTGCTCGCAACGCGTGGGCAGCAGCGTGACGAACCGCAATGGATCGTGCGCGATTCAATGAAGAAGAGAGCCCTCTCGAATCGCATCGGTGTCGAAGGAGAGGCTGCGTTCAGACTCGTCGCCACGCGACACGGTCTCTTACCAACGAAGCTCCGACGAGGATGTCGGGGTCGACTTCTTGTGTCAGGTGGATCAGGATCCGCGTTCGACCGGCGTAAGCCGCGTTTCCGGCGTCGTAATGGGTGCCTGCGTACGTACGACTGCAGCAGAGGATGGGCGGATCTCCCTCGGTCGTGCCGACGCGGGTGAGTGAAGGGGCGGTTCGTGCGCATGATGGCCTGAAGCAGCCTGTGAGCGCGAAGTCGTGTTCAGTCTTGGGCTTCCGAGCGTCAAGCATCCGAGTTCGCGTGCAAGCGGGTCGCGGGCGAAGCTCCGGGCCGATCGGAGCACGGTGGCGAGCCGGACGATGACGAAAGCGCATGAAGCGAGCCGAGCGACGCGGCTTTCGAGGATCGAGAAAGAAGATCCTGGCGGGTAGCGGTGGGACCGTCTGAGCGCAATGGGCTTCCTTTCTGTTGAAGCCGGAGGTGGACGGGGGGTGTAGGCATGCGGGCTTCAGCTATTCGAGGCATCAGATCGCGACCGGTCCGAGCCGAGGCAGGCATGCGCAGAGCGCTGCGGAGCCCGGATACTGCGTCATGACACTGGCCGAAGTCTGGAATGAGCGGCTCGGATCGCGCGACGGCGTCGACCTTGCCATCGAGCCGACGGTCTGTGCCGAAGCTGCAGCCGCCTTCTCGCCGGTTGGTTTCACTGTTCGCTTCGAGGAGGGGTCTTACCTTGCCCGGGTGCCGAACGGTTTCCAGTTGGTCGTCCAGGCTTCTCTGCTCCCGGAGGAGTCGGGATACGAAGACGTGGAGGGTGGTGCTATCTCACGCGAAGTCAACACCGCCGCGAAGACTGCCGAACATGTCCAGCTCTACATACCGCCCAGATGGCAGGGTGACCGGCGCAGTCGCGCAAGGAAGCTAACTCAGGCCTCGGTCGCGCTCTACGACGCCCTAGCGATCGATTACGTAATCGCCAACACCGAAGGAGTCGGTCGTTACGCCTGGGCGACCTGCGGCTTCGACTTCTACGACCATCATGAGCGCCGCGCGACTATTGAGCTGGCCGAGCAGTTGGCCGCGCGACTCGGACGCCCGCGCGACCTAACTGCTATTCATCACAGCTGGGAGATAGCCGCCCTCGAGGTGACCTCTGATGAGGATCCCGTGACACTCGGAGAACTGGCCAAAGCGAGCGGTGTTGCAGCACCTCCGAAGGAGACCGAGCAAATCCCCTTCGGAAAGGCTCTCCTGCTCGGTCCGGCATCAACCGGATGGGTAGGACTGCTCGATCTCAGGTCGAAAAGCGCCGGGCGCGCCGTCCTGATGAGCTAACATCATGTGCTAGATGAAGCCTCCGAAGCCGAAGCCACGCGAGATCACGACCGTCGCTGTTACTGAGATGGTCGGTCGAACGAAGACCGGGCCGGAGACCGCGCGCGCCCTTGACCGGGTACGCGAGCAGATGCGGGCGGACGGCATCGAAGCCAAGATCCTGCAGTCTCGCCCTAGTAGGTAGCGCTCCAACCCGACGACGTGCGTGAAATCAGGTGGCCGAACCGTGCAAACAGTCGGAAGGGTCTCGCCACTCTATGCCCGACGGCTGAGTCGTCGGCAACAGCAACTAGCTATGGCCGTATTTCGATCTCTGAAAGCGTTGTGACTCTTCACGGCGCGGTGAAGTCATAGCGATCGAGTTTGACCGCTATCTCACCATGCTTTCCGTTGACCCCCCAGGCGCAGACGGCACAGCGCGAACAGCGAAAGCCTTACGCGTCCACCACGTCGACGGAGTCATGGGGCTGGGCTTTGCCGGTGGTCAGAGCGGCTGCGCGAGCGTGTTACAAGAAATCGGTGACAACGATGATCCACAGGCAGGCGCCGCCCAGGCGGTGCGACCGTGCCAAGCTACATCCCTAGTCGTAGACGCACAAGAAGCCCAACGAGCGCGACGACCGTCCCGGCAATACTGCCGATGATCATTCGGCGCTCCGCATCGTCTGGCGTCGCCGCCCGCATCCCCATGCCTACGCTGCCACCAATGAGGATCAGTGCGAAGCAGTAGAGGATTAGCGCACCCAAGACTCGACGAGGCTAGGTAAGCGCACAGCGTTGCGCCTTGGTTCCTGTTAGGTCCCTGGATGATCGTTGCTTCAGCCGAGGCGTTTTGGAGTGCAATGACGCTTGGCTTCGTCGGGTATCTGCTAGTCGGGATCGGACTCGGAAGATGCATGTGGGCGCTCGCAGCTGGGTGGTTGTAAGCGCAGCGTGGTGGGCTGTCGTTGCTCTTACGGCCTCCTCGGTTCGCTGAGTCACAGCGGTGGAATTCCGAGGCCGCGCCCGCTCGACCTGGCGAGTTGCTTGAAGACACCATGACGGCCGCCCAGGTCGAGCGCGCGCCTCTACCGCTGTCGTGTCGGTTGAGCGCGAGTTCGGGCGGTTGAAGCACGCGTGCGCGTCGCACGTCTCCGCATCTCAGGCATCGTGCGCGTCCGGCTACGGGCGGGCTTTAGTGATGCTCGGCATCATCAGGCAGCGATGACATGCGTCGCGATCTGGAGGGTTAGGGTCATTCCAGGGAGACAGCGAGCAGGATGCCCCGGTACCCCGGAACTCGACGGAGACAGAGTCTCAGGCTGGCAGCGGTGCGGCTAGCTCTGATCCTTTGGTTTCCGACCGCGCCTGCTCTGCTTCGTTCCTTTGGCCGCCAGGTCATCAACTTCATCGGCGTTCACGTCGAGCACGACTTGCCCCCGGCGCGCGTCAGAGTAGCGGATCGTCACTGTCGCGGCGTTCTTCTCGTCGATCTCGTGGCCGCTGAGGTCGCTAACAAAGATTGTCTTGCGTGCCAATTGAATCTCCAATCGATAAGGGAGCGGTAGGAAGGGCGATCCTATTCGTTATCGTTCCCCGCCTTGACGACTGATCGCCCGGACAGAAGACACGAGGAGGAGGCCCGGTTCGAGACAAGGCCCGCGAAAGCGAAAGTGGCACGAGCTGAGCATGACCGCTCGGCGAGCCGACTCGCGCGCCCGGCTCGCGGCTACCCCCGCCCTTCGAGCCAGAGTCGGCTCGTCAGCCGGCTCCTCGTTTCACCGCTGAAAGGCTAAGGCGTGACTACAGCGCTTTCCGGGCATTCGGCACATGGGTTCGGCGTTCCCCGCAGGTTCGCCGGACTCGGGAGCGGATAGGGTCGTAACAGCGTGAGCCCGAGACGGTCCACGATTCCCGGTCGCTACCGTCTCATCGTGCTAACCATCCAGGTGACCGATCAGGGGCGATCGCCTGATACCGCGCAACAAGTCGCTGCGTGTTCCGATTGTGGGCCTCATCGAATCCCAGAAAACTTCGAGCCGCTTGGCCGACGAAAGTCGCTGCTGCTTCGTCGCCGAAACGCCCTGCATAAACGCGGCTGTAGTCTTCGAGGAAATGCTCGTATCTGGGATGAATAGCCACCATGTACCAGTCTGACCCAAGCATGATCCGGCCCTTGATGCTCGCCGTCTCCGGACGATCGAACATCTCAGCTAGCATCTCCAAATAGGGGTCCGTAACAGATGCGTCGTATACTCGATGGTTTCCGACGTCGGCATAGAGGTGCGGGTAATCGCGAGCCGCGCGCGCGATCATCCATGGCCAACCGCTGTCATCTTCGAGCTTACGCGCTCCACCGAAGTGGCCGAGGTTCAGCCGCAACGAGGGATACTTACGAAGAACGGCGACCCAGTTTTCCGGGCTGGCAAAGCTACGGTACGACTCATGTGCATAATTAGAGTCGTTGCAGTGAGCTGTCAAAGGGACGTCCTCAGTGACGCACCACTCATAAAGCTCATGAAGAATCTCGTCAAGCCCGATCGCTTCGGCGGCGGTCATATCTCGCGAGGCCATATTTCCGATTGGCCGCCAACCCATCGGGGGATACATCTTGATCCCCACGAAGCCATACTTGGTTATGGCGGTCCTCACAATCTCCAGAGGGGTCTCAACGTCTTTGGACAGCCGAGCGCGAAACTCGCGCCGAGGATCGAAGCCGACGAACGGATGAACACGGCTGTCATTCTTCCTCGATAGTTTACCTAACATACTTAAGCGGCTGATCTTTTCCTGTAATTCGACCTGCTCTCTGGGCGTCGTTACAGCGGTGTCGCCGAGCCCGGAGCCCAAATCAACAAGTAGAGGGCAGAAGAGATCGACGGGTATTGTAAACGAGTCAAGCAATACCCGTGTGATATCGAGACGAGTCTTGCCAAATAGTCTCACCCATTTGACGGCCCGCCTGATCGCCCTAGCACGCAGATCCGCGAATACTTCCGGACAGAAACCATGCTCGACTTCTTCAATCGCAACAAGGTCGGTCCCTATCCGCGCGAGCACCGCGGGGTTGCTCCCCTCTAAGGCAATAAGAGTGTCGTCAACCTCATGCTCTAGTGCAGCAACGACATCTGACCCGTAGTACGGCGACTCCAGTCCGTACATTGCCTGATCCGCGTTCGCTCCAAGTAACTGATCAAGAACTGCCTTCTCAGAGCGATACCCGGGCGCCTTACCCTGAATCGCAAGATCCACCAGTTCGGCAATTGTATCGCCAAGGTCGCTGTCATGAAAGGCGACGCGTCGCAGAAAACCACGGACAGGCACATCGTCCGCGTTGAACGTGTGGCAATGAACATCGATGACAAGATTCATATGACAGCCCTGTTGTTGCGCGTCTGTCGCTGCCTACCGCCGTTGGCCGTCCCTAGTCACAGCCAGAGCTAGAAGCTTTTATCCTGATATCCGAAAAGACGGACAGCCGGTCTGCCTCGGAGGCGATCAACGACCTTTCAGAAGCGAATGCGAACGCCGACGCCGATTTCCTTCGGCCAACCCGGTAGCCGGAACTCCGCACCTGGAGGATTGTATGGCTGGATCTGATAGCCGCGTTGACTCTCTCGCGACGGACGTCCTGAGATACTCGAAAAATCGAGAGCAATGCGGCAACCCCCGAACTCGGCCCAGAAGTTCTTGAGCGCCTCACCCACTTCATCGTCTGACATCCCGCTGAGTTCGCCAGCCGACTCACCAGCCGACTCGACGGAACGCTTGAAGGTGCTCGGATCAGAGAGCGCAGTCAAAACGTCTCTGAGGTTCTTGTTCATGAGTTCTCCGACCACAAGTGCGATCGACTCGTAGGCGTCCGGTTCCTGCACGGATTGAGCCATGCTTCCTCCTTTGTGGGTCGCTGCGCGAGGAACGTACAGCGAGGAGACGCACCGTGTCAATCATGACGAAGGCGAAGCGCCAGCCTCTGGTCGGCTCTACCCCGCCTCCGGCTCGCTTCTGGTGGCGTTACCTACAGTTGGGGGGCTCACTCGGCTAGTACCCGGTTGAATCCGATCGGGCTCTGATACTTGACCTGGGCCGCCGCGTTTGTTGTGGTTGCTGTGTGCCTCGCGAGCCCACCGAACCCGCGTTCGACCCTGACTACTCAAACCGCTGCGGCTTCGACCCTGCGTTTCTCGGAGTTCGAGTACCCCTTCCGGAACTTCCGGCAGATGCCGACCCCACACCACTGAGAGATCAGCCCGACGAACACGTCCTCCACTACGAGCACTTCAGCGTTGTCATGAGCCGACCGAGGCGCCTCGCATACTTCGTTGGCGTCAACATCGACGGAAAACGAATTATCGACCTCGGGGATCGGGAGGGCGACCGCTGGATCTTCGACAGCCGAATCGCCCGCGAAGATCAGTTCGGCAATCCGCTATACGACGACAACCCCTTCGACCGCGGCCACCTCGTGCGGCGGCTAGACGTCGTCTGGGGCGCGACGAGCGCTGAGGCGGAGAAGGCTCAAGCAGACACGTTCCACTTCACCAACTGCGCGCCTCAGCATGAGCGATTTAACCGTCTGAAGAAGTTCTGGTACGGGATCGAGCATTACATTCTCTCGAACACTGGCGCTCACGGGCTTAGGGTGTCCGTGTTCAGCGGCCCAGTACTGGCCGAGGAAGACCCGCCACTAGGAGAGGGCCAGGTTCCGACCGACTTCTGGAAAGTCGTTGCGATGCGCAGGGTCGAAGGACCGCTCAGTGCCGCCGCTTACCTTCTGTCGCAGGCCGAACTGATCCCGAGGGTGACGGATGAGTTTGTCTTCGGCGAGTACAAATTGTTCATGAAGGCTGTTTGGCAAATCGAGGAGAGGACGGGCTTAGACTTCGGGCAACTACGCGATCACGATGCTTTCGCAAAGCACCAGATGCTCGATGCACAAGATCATCCGATCGAGCTGACTCGCTACGAGGACATCGTCATCTAGGGCACGGGTGGCGAGCGCGTCGATGCAGGCGGCGATCCGCTCGCTTCGGTGAGTCCGGCCTTTCGGCGCGAGCCACTCGCTCCTTGCGGGTAGCGAATGCGGGGGACGATCGTTTGTAACCAGATCGTTCATGTTCTGCCAAGAGCGTAGAAGCTCCCTACGTCGGTCTCCACTCGTTCGATGTCGATCCGCGGTTCGCCGCACTATCGGAGAATCGGCGACCGCATCTACCCGTGTCTCGACTCATCCAGTGTCCGTCGGTTCATAAATGAGCGTGATGCGGGCTCCGCTTCGAGCATGAACGTCACGGAGGTAGGGATTGGCGTTGGGCGACACATCGCATCAGCCTGTGGCCGTCGCCGGAGCCGCACTGCTAGACGCAACGCTCAACCCACGCTGCGTTACTTCGTGCCCGCTCACGCGACTTAGCTTGTAGCCCCCGCAGCATGCGGGACGCCGCATGCTGCCCGCGATTCACCAGGAGGATGCCGATGTACCGCAAGCGCAAGGGAACGGATACCTGGCACTTCTGTTCGAACTGTTCAAACTGGCCGACTACAAACTACGACGAACAGTCGGCCAAACCGTCGAGCGGCGAGTTCTGCAACGAGTGTCTCGCGAAGCAGAAGGCAGGCAACTGCACCTAGCGGCCTGCACCTAGCGGCACGGCCGGGTGAGCCAAGGCTTCCGAACCTGCGGCGCACCTAAGCGAGCTGGTGATCGGCGCGGCGCTTCGCCGCGCTGTTGATTCACCTCTTACGCGGCAGCGTCGCATCAGGCTCTCGAAGCCAGTTCGCACGGTGACAGAGAGGATTCGGCTCGTCCGACGAAGCTGACCGTATCCGTGTTTGCGCCGCAACGCGGTTATCTTTGTCCTCCGTGGGCGACAAAACGGGGCAGGACGATTGAAGGACCCTGGAAATCTTGGAGGCTCCGATGCCAGGCTCCGTCCTGGTGGAAGGAGCTGCTCCTGCGATGTCGAGACCGAGGAAGTACCCCGATGAGTTGCGTGAGCGGGCCGTCCGTCTCGTGTTCGAGTCGAAGCGGCCGATCGCACACGTCGCCCAGGACCTGGGCATCCACAAGGAGTCGCTGCGTCACTGGGTCCGCCAGGCCGAGGCCGATAGCGGCCGGCGGCGCGATCTGCTGAGCAGTGAGGAGCGCGACGAGCTGAAGCGGTTGCGCAAGGAGAACTTCGAGCTGCGCCGCGCGAACGCGATCTTGAAGGACGCGTCCGTGTATTTCGCGCAGGAGCTCGACCCGACCCGGCGACGGTGACCCGCTATGTGGAGCAGCGGCGGGACGCTTTCGGGGTCGAGCCGATCTGCGCGGCGTTGGGCGTGCCGGTGAGCACGCACTACGAGCGCAGATCCCGGAAGCCGTCGGCGCGCGAGCTCGCCGACCGCGAGCTGCTCAAGGAGATCGAAGCTGCTCGCTCCGGCCGCCGCTGCGTCTACGGCACCAGGAAGACGTGGAAGGAGCTCAAGCGGCGCGAGGTCGAGGTCGGCCGCGACCAGGTCGCGCGGGTGATGCGCGAGCATGGGCTCCGCCGGCAAGCTCCGCGGCAGCAAGAAGCAGACAACGATCCCGGGCGAGGCCGCGGTCGAGCGGGCGCGCGATCTGCTGCAGCGCGACTTCACAGCGGCCCGCCCGAACGAGAAGTGGGTCGCCGACCTGACCTACATCCGCACCTGGAACGGCTTCGTCTACCTCACCTTCATCCTCGACTGCCACAGCCGGATGATCGTCGGCTGGCAGCTCGCCACGCACATGCGCGCCGAGCTCGTCCTCGACGCGCTCGAGATGGCCAACGGCCTGCGCCGACCAGGAGCCGGCCTGATCGCCCACAGCGACAGAGGCTCGCAACCCGAGTTCAAGGGGTCGTCGCAACACCGGCTTGTTGGACGGAGCGTAGAAGTTCGTTGACGGCTTCGGCTGGGGTCTTCCATCCGAGGGTTTTCCTTGGGCGGCTGTTGAGGGCGTTCGCGACCGCTTCGAGGTCTTCGCGGGTGTGTCGGGCGAGATCGGTGCCTCTGGGGAAGTACTGGCGCAGCAGTCCGTTGGTGTTTTCGTTGGTGCCGCGCTGCCAGGGGCTCTGGGGGTCGCAGAAGTAGATCGCGAGGCCGGTCTCGATGCGGAGTTGGGCGTGTTGGGTCATCTCGGCGCCCTGGTCCCAGGTCAGCGACCGGCGCAGCTGCTCGGGCAATGTCGTGATCGAGGCCGCGATCGCGTCGCGGACGGCTTTGGCGCCGTGACCGGTGAGCGCCGGCCCGTTCTTCGTCCTCGGTCTCGGTTGATCGCCGTGGCCGTCCATGCGCGGCAGGTGCAACAGCATCGTGAAGCGGGTGCTGCGCTCGACGAGCGTCCCGATCGCCGAGCTTTCGAGGCCCAGGATCAGGTCGCCTTCCCAGTGACCCGGCACGGCACGGTCGTCGGCTTCGGCGGGGCGCTCGCTGATCATCAGCTCGGAGCCGACGAACTTCTTGCCGCGCGTCTGGATGCGTGCGCGCGGGACGCGTAGCGCTCGTCCGGTCCGCAAGCACGCGACGAGCTCGCGCTTGAGGGCGCCTCGACCTTGAACGTAGAGCGCCTGGTAGATCGCCTCATGAGAGATCCGCATCGAGTCATCATCCGGGAACTCGATCCGGAGCCGGTTCGCGATCTGCTCCGGACTCCACGATTTCGCCCAGCGCCGATCCTGACGGCGACCGTGCCGACGACCGATCCAGCGCACATCAGGCCCCGGCACCAACCCGCCGTCGGGTTTGGCGATCGTGCCGGCGAGGCGCTCCTGAACGTAGTCGCGCAGCGCGTCGTTCGCGGCGAGCTTCGAGACCTTGGGGCGGCTCGCACGTCGCTCCGCGTGCCACTACGCAGTCGTTGCCCGATACACGACCGCATGACTCCGAGTCGAGGCGTTGCGGCGCAGCTCCCTCGAGATCGTCGACGCGGACCGACCCACGCGACGAGCGATCTCACGCACCCCGGCATGCTGGGCGTACAGGATCGCGATCTCTTCCCGCTCGGCGAACGACAAATAACGCTCCGACAGCGGAACCAACGAGATTGGCGGCATCCCGCCAGCCTGGCGGAACCATCTCGACCCGACTGCCTGCGACACCCCAGCTACAGCTGCAGCAGCCTCGCTCGACGACCCACAGGCGATCGACTGCCAGAATCGGACCCGGTCCTCCCGCCGCGCTACCGACGGCCGGCCCGGCGACCACATCTGGCCACGCATTGCACGAACCGCTTCCTGACGCTTGCCAACACCCATCGCGCACCACCTCCATCACGAGGTGTTGCGACGACCAGTTGAATCCGCCCAATACACCAGCCTCACCTACACCGACCGGCTCGACGACCTCGGGATCGACCCCTCGGTCGGCTCGAAGGGAGACGCCTACGACAACGCGATGGCCGAAGCCTGGGTCGCGACCTTCAAGAACGAACTCGTCGACGGACGCCGCTTCCCCTCCTTCGAGCACGCCGAACACGAGGTCCTCGACTGGATCGGCTTCTACAACGATGAAAGACTCCACGAAGCACTCGGCGACGTGCCGCCCTCAGAGCACGAGGCCGAGCACTACCGATCGATTATCAAGACAGACAACACCCCAATGGTGACCGCCACCTAAACGAGCCTCCAACAGACCCAGGGTGGATCAATGAGAACGCGCATACACACCTAGTAGTACGCGGCGAGATGCAATTAGGTCCCGTCAGAGGGCCTCGCTCACCATTGACGTAGGAGCGTGGTCGCCGACTAGTGCTCCTTGTCCTTCGGCGGGTTGGGGTCGTTGCCGGGAGCGATCGTGTCCTTGCTCCGGATCTTGCCGTCGACGCCGTGTGTGACCCGCTCGCCGCCGCCGACGTTGCGCAGGATCTCCGCCGCGCGCTGATCGGCCTCGCGTTGGGTGTCGAGGCGGGCGCTCGCCCGGTCGGCGCCGGGCTTTCGAACGACCCAATCATCGCCGTCTTTGACTACGTGACGCTTTTCTGCCATCACTCCTCCTTCGAACGTGTGTTCGTAGACTAGCAGGCGCTCGCGCTTACGTCACAGCCCGCCGTGTCCTAGTGATGGAGCCAGCCTGCCGCGGGCGGGTCCGGCGCTTGCGGCGTCCACCGCCACCTGAGTTCGCGTTCATCGAGGATCTCGTCGAGTTCGACGCCGAGGCTATGGCGCAGTTACGGAACCACCAAAGGGGCGCGTTCGGCAATTTTTCTCGCTCGAGGCGGCTCAGGCTTTCGTAGGAGATCCCGACCGCCTGAGCTAGTTGGTGGCGGGTCATGCCCTTCTCGACTCGCACCCGAGCGAGCTTTGAGGTTCACCGGGGCTGGCTCGCACGGCGGGGATCGAGCACGTCGTGGAGGCCGTCCGCGATGATGTTTGCCGAAAGTACGAAGATGGCGATCGCCGCTGTCGCGAGGAACATCTCCCAGAGACGGAAGAACTGGAGTCCGCTCTGGGCGATGTTGCCCCAAGTCGCCGTGGGCGGATTCGGCCCGAGGCCGAGAACAGACAGGAATGCCTCTCCGAGGATGACGGCGGGCAGCTCGAGGAAGACGACAATCAGGATCGTCCCGATCGTGTTGGGGAGGATGTGGCGGCGGGCGATTCGAGCCCAGGATGCTCCTCCCGCCCGAGCGGCAGTAATGAACGGCCGTTGCTTGAGTCGGAGGACCTCTCCCCGCACAAGTCGAGCCGTCAGCATCCAACTCGTGATCGATAGCGCGAATGCCATCGCTGCGATTGTCTGCGCGTGCGTACTCAGAACGACCAGGATCACGATCGCGATCGGGAGGCGCGGGATTGCGAGCAGGCCGTCAACGAGTCGCATGAGCGCGTCATCGACCTTTCCCCCCGCCAATCCCGCGATCGTGCCGTAAAGGGTGCCGATCGTGAGGATGACCGTGAGCGCGCCGCCAGCGATGAGAAAGGTCGTTTGACCTCCTTCAGCGAGCCGTGTGAGTAGATCGCGGCCGAGCTGGTCCGTGCCGAGTGGATGATCCAAGCTCGGTCCCTGTCGTGAGCGGGAGAGATCGACGCCGTTGGGCCCGTCTGGCGATAGAGCCGGCCAGGCGAGGCAGTACGAGACGAGGGCGGCAAGGACGAACATCGCAGCTCGGACAGCGCGGCTGCGCACGAGCGCCCGGGCTCGCTGCCTCCAGAGGCGGACCCGGATCACCGCCGCTCCAGCGTTCGCGGGTCGAGCAGCGCCATCGCGATGTCGGCAAGGGCGTTGGCGAGGATCACGAACAGCGCCAGCACGACGGTGACGCCGAGCAGTACAGGTGTGTCGCGAGTTCGCGCTGCCTCGACGTAGTACGACGAAGCGCCCGGGATGCCAAAAGCGTCCTCGACGAAGAATGCGCCGGTCACGAGCAACGCCAGCAAGGGCACAGCCGCGGAGAGGAACGGCGTGAGCGAGTTCCGGAGCACATGGAACCAGAGGATCCGCCTCCGCCGGAGGCCCTTCGCTTGGGCTGTGCGCACGTAGTCCTCGACGATCTCCTCGACAACCGCCGCCCGCACGAGCCGGGCGACGTAGCCGATCGGTGCGAGGGCAAGCACGAGTGAGGAAGCGAGACGGGTGTCCCAGTTCTCCCAGCCGAGAGCGACCAGATGCCATTCGCGCGCCAGGTAGCGGCCGCTGACGTAGGCCACGAAGAAGACCGGAACGACCAGCAGCACCGTCGAGGTCGAGGTCAGAAGACGGTCCACCAACCGGTTGCGGTTCGTGGCTGCCAGGAGACCAGCGGCGATGCCGATGGGGATGGACCAGGCTGCTGCCAGGAGAACCAACTGGAGGGTGATGGGAGCCGCCTGCTTGATCACGTCGTCGACCGAGAGATTGCGTTGCACGAGCGACGGACCGAAGTTGAGTGTGAAGACGTTCTTGACGTAATGGGCGAACTCGACGAGCCAGGGTTCGTCGAGATGGTAGAAGTCGCGCAGAAAGCGCTCATAGGTCTCCGGAACGCCGATGTAACCCTCCGGCGGGGTGAACGCGCTGCCACCTGCGCCACGAAGCAGGGCGTACGTCGCCAGCATGACGAGGATGACGAGCGGCATCGTCCACAGAACACGTCGAATGACGAAGCTCGCGAGCGACATCGGCGAGCTACCCGTTCAGATCCGCTCATCCTGTCGGCGCAAGAAGCGACCGAGCAGAGACTGCGTTTGTTCGAACGTATTCGCAGACAAGGTCTCCGGGACGAGCGTGAGTAGAGCTTCGAAACCGGTGATGGCAGGATTCCGAAGCCGCTCGAGCGGCCCTCCATTGAGGAGCGCGAACTGGGTCTCGTAACGCTCGAGGCATGCAAGCTTCGTTCTGTGATCCTGATCGTCCAGCCGGCGGATGTCGCAGTTGAGCGAGCGCCAGTTCCCAAACTCCTCGGCAAGGAAGAGATCCCAGTAGGCATCGATGTCGAGGCGACCGTTGGCGGGCATTCCTGTTACCCAAGCCGGCCAGCCGAACGCCGCTGCATACGGGAGTTCGGCGTAGAGACGAAGCGGGAGGCACGAGGCGGCAGCTATGCGCAATGCGGCGGCTCGGACTTGAAGGTGATCCGGATGTCCTCCGATCCCAGCGGGTACGACGATCTCGGTGGCGTCGCCGAGGGCATTGCGAATCGTCGCAACGATGTCCTCCACTGAGTCGCCGTCGCGGTACTGCGACTCGAGGAAGTCGAGGTAGACGGCTTGACAACCCAACTCGTGGAGCGCCACACGATCCTCGCGGCGCCGCATCGCCACCAAGGAAGCACCGTCTGTCGAACCGACGACTCTGTCCCACTCACCGACGACCCCGGGGGCCGGTACTCCGGCAAAGACGTTGACGACGGTCGCTTTGGTCTCGCTAAGAACGCTCCAGCAACTCAGCGCCGCGTCATCGAGATGCGGCGAAAGGACGACACTGGAGCTGGTCTCGTCCAGCATCAGCTGTTGCAACGGTTACGCCGCCGCACACGGACCCGCATGCCGGTCGGCTGGAGCGCCAGCGCAACGCGGGGGCGAGCGTGCGCCCCGGTCACCGGCTCGATTACCACCTGCCGCGCCACCTCAGCTGTGATCAGGGCGAGTTCGGTCGTCGCGAGGCGCGCACCCACGCAAACTCGTGGTCCCCCGCCGAACGGGAAGAACGAGAATCCGGAGGGTGGTTGTCCTGATAGCCAGCGGTCTGGGCGGAATGCCACAGGTGCGTCGTAAAGTCGCTCGTGGCGGTGAGTCACCCATTGACTGACGGCGATCGTCGTGCCGCCGGGAACCGAATAGCCTCCGAGACAGGTGGTTCTCAGCGTCTCCCGGTTGGTGATCCAGGCAGGAGGCCACAGGCGCAGCCCCTCACGTACGACGGCAGACGCGTACGGAAGGGCAGTCGGATCAGAAATCTCGCCCAGTTCAACTGCGCTCGCCTCCTCTGCAAGTCGATCCTGCACGTCGGGCGCGCGGGAGAGGAGATCGACGATCCACCCCAACCCGTCAGCAGTCGTTTCATGACCGGACATGAGGAGGGTCGCGACCTCGTCGTGTGTGTATTCGCGATCGGACCCGGCAAGGACATCAGCCAGCGGCGTCTGGTGGTTCTCCGTCAGTTGGGCGATCGAACGATGAAGTGACCGCTTCGCGGCCCACAACCGAGTATTCGACGGTGCCGGAAGCCAACGGGGCAGCGCGAGAGGGCTCGCGGTGACGGCCATAACAGCGACCACTGAGCGTTCTACCGAATTGTCATCGATCCGGGCTGCGGGCCCGAACAGGTAGTCGACGATAAGCTCGAGGGCGAGGCGCCGCAGGTCCGTGCAGATCGACATCGTCTGGCCGTCTTGCCAGCCGTCAACGAGCCGTCGAGTGCGTTCAAGGACCCTGGGCGCGAACGCCTGTGTACGACCGGCGGTGAAGAGAGGCTGTAGCCGCTGCCGCTTGAGTCGCCAGTCGCGGCCGTCGCTATTCATCATCGCGCGCGGGAAACCGCTGCCACGCGTCGTGCGTCGCTCGGCCGTGCCAATCTTCGTGAAGGCATCCGATCGGTTCGTCAGCACGTCCTTGACGAGAGACGGATCGGCGACGAGCACGTTGCGGCGACCGATGCGAACGATGTCGCCGTGTTGCTCTCGGGCGCTCGAGAGAAAGCCGAGCGGATCAGCGGCGAAAGCTGCAAGATTCCCTGCCACACCGTCGCCTCTCGGCCCAGGAATCTGTTCGAGGCTGCCGAACATGTCCAGCCGCCTACACCTCCCAGAGCACTTGGGGACGCCTTACGCGTCCCCAATGCTTGCTTGACTCTTCGCGCCCGAGAACATCGGGCGCACCTGTTGCGGCTAGTAGTAGACGTACCTCTGCGACACCCTGTCGCCGTCGGCGAGCCCAATGCGTACGGCGAGCCTGTAGAGAGCCTTCCTCACAATGAACCTCCTTGTCGTGCGCTCTTCACTGCCGCGTGCCCCGAGCCGTACCACTTGAAACACGGACGGCGTCACCGACTGGCGGTGGCGAGCGCCATGATCGCGCCGGCAGCAGCTTCTGCGCCATCGGCGGAACGAGCGAGCGCGTGGGCGATCTCGAGCCGGCTGCGAATCTCCGCACTTTCAACGAGTCCGACCGCATCGCTACGAAGGCTCTCTGCCGTAATCGACTCACGCGAGCGGAGTACACCGGCCCCGAGCCTGGCGACTTGCTCAGCGACGAAGCTCTGCTCCGGCGTGCGAGGGAGGAGGATCATCGGCACGCAGCACGCGATCGCTTCGAGGACGGAATTGATTCCAGCATGAGTTACGAAAACGTCCGCTCGTTCAAGGATCCGCAGCTGCGGGAGCGTCGGTCGTACGACACACCAGGTCGGACTCCGCCGTGGCGGCTCGCCGGAAGCGACGATGCCCCAGGAGCCTCCGCCGAATGCGTCCACCAGCATTCGAAGAAATGTCGGACCGGCTCTCTCGGCTGATCCGAAGGCGGCGTAGACGAGCGGCCGAGGCAGACGATCAAGTTCGGGGAGGCTTGACTCGTGCCGGTTGGCTAGCGAAGGGCCCAGGTAGAGATACCGCGGGCGGCGGAACCGAGTTCCGTCCGGCTGAAGCTCACGGAACGACGCGGCGAGGTTGACGTCTGCCGGCTCGGTGAAGAGCCGATCCGGGTCGACGGGTGCGATGCCATGATCGCGCGAGAGTTGACGCTGAAGCGACGAGAGGTCCCTTTCAACCCGCTGAAGCTGGGGTGAGTTCAGGTCCTGGCCCGATGGCAAACCCGCCTGCACCAGTGGCGAAGCGACTGTGTAGAAGAAGCTTGACGTGATCGTGACGATCGGCTTGTTGATTGCGTGCGCAACGCCGCGCCACCCTGTCGTGGGGTCGAGCACCACGACATCGGGACGCTCAGCGATCACGAGCGCGAGAGCCTGAGGAGCTTGGTGCAGCGCTTCGAGGAGACCTTCCCGTCGGGCGAGAGCTCGCCGCAGGCTGAGTCGTGCAGACTTGGGAGGCCGGTGAGCCCTGCGCGCCGAACGCGCGTCAATCCTGACGAAGCGAGCACCGACTGCTTCGACAGCCTCTCGAACCGAATCTCCCGAGAGGAACGAGACCGTGGCGCCGCGCCGTTGAAGTGCGGCGATGATGGCGAGCGTCGGGTTGACGTGGCTCGGCGCTTCGCTGACTATGAACGCGACTCGCGCAGCGCCACGTATCGACGGACTCTCGTCACTCATTAGGCTTTCGAGGGCCACCTTTGCCTCCTGGTGTCTCGCACGCGTTCTTGAACCCCGATGAATGGCGCGGCCGACACGCGGGTACGTGCCGCATTGTCGATGAGTGAGGGACGATCTGTGACCGAACCAGAGCCGCAGCTCGGGCGCGAGTACTTCGAGGGCGTGTTCAGGCACGGCGAGGATCCCTGGAGCTACTCGAGCGAGTATGAGACGCGCAAGTATGAGCAGACACTCTCGCTGCTTCCTCCAGCGCTGGGTTCGCACGTTCTCGAGATCGGTTGTGCAGAGGGTGCTTTCACGTGTGATCTTGCCGGTCGCGTTCGCACGCTCACGGCGGTGGACATCGCTGAGGCTGCCCTCGAACGAGCCCGCCGGCGATGCGCCGGTCTCGGCAATGTCAGTTTCACGCGGCTTGATCTCTTCGACGATGCGCTTCCAGGCACGTTCGATGGTGTCGTCTGCAGCGAGTTACTCTACTTCGGCGGATCGGCTGAAAGGGTGCTCGCGGCGGGCAGCAAGATCACGGCGGCGCTTCGGGACGGTGGATGGCTCGTCGCTGCCCATGCCCACGTCCTTGTCGATGATCCTGCGAGCCCCGGATTCGACTGGGCTGTTCCGTTCGGCGGAGCACGGCTTCACCGCATTCTCGCATCGGTCGCGGGCCTCGTCCTGGAATGCGAAGCGATCTCAGATCTGTACAGGATCTCTCGGTTTCGTCGCTCTGAGCAAGAGGGCCGATCGGCGCCTCAACCTACGTCCTGGAGAGTCGAGCATGGAGCGCTCACCCCGGAGCTTCTCCAATACGTCCGTTTCCCGTCCCGATGTGAGCCGGAGGGATCGTCTCAGTAGTGCTATTCCAGCGAAGATGTCGTCAACGCGCCGGATGGGACGAGGCGCCGTGGGAGCAGGTCGCCGCGCGGATCGCGCCTGTGCACGATCACCTCGTTCGTCTTCTTGCACCAAGACCCGGAGACCGCTGGATCGATGTCGCTACCGGCACGGGGGCTGTGGCGATCCGCGCGGCGGCGCTCGGCGCGCATGTCACAGCTGTCGACATTGCGCCTCGGTTGATCGAGCGTGCGCGGGGTAAAGCAGTCGAAAACGGCGTCGATGTCGAGTTTCTCATCGGTGATGCGGAAGCGCTGCCGTTTCCGCGCGAGGCCTTTGATGTCGTCGCATCGGCATTCGGTGTGGAGGAGCCGCCGGATCATGCAGCGGTTGGACGGGAACTCACTCGCGTCTGTCGACCTACCGGAACGATCGGTCTAGCCGTCTGGGCGAACGATCCCGAATGGGAGGCTGTACGCGCTCTCGCGCATAGGAGCGGATCTGGGGCAAAGCCGGAGGGAATGCGGTGGGCCGAGCCAGAGTACGTCGAAGGGCTGCTCGGGACGAGATTCTCTCTGCGTCTCGAGGAAGGACTGATCCGGTTGTCTGCCGACTCGGGGGAAGTCGCCTGGCGGACGGCGACAGGGACCGGCGGAATGCTCAACTCGGTGGTCGCGAGGCTCAGTCGGTCGCGTCGCGAGGATTTTCATGAGGCGTACGTCAGGTACCACGAGCGCTACCGGGTCGGCGGACATGTACGTGTCCCAAAGCGCTACGTGATCATGGTGGCAACATCGAGGGATGGCGCTAGGTGATTGCCGAGGACATTGTCGCGGTGGAGCGCCTACTTTCGCCGCCACCGCAGCGCCAAGCGGTGACGAACCCCCGCCTCACGTACACGTGCGAGCGATCTTCGTCTGCGCCGTTCGGAGCGAGCCTCGGCCGGGATCTCAGGGGGGTGGTCGGCGGGGGTGCCCGTGGCTGTAGTAACTGCTGCGGGTTAGCATCTCGAATTGACGGGGATGGCAACACAAGTCCAGAATATGTCGCACCAACTCGCGCGGTCGCTCGCGCGTCAGCGTCGAGCGTTGGGCTCGTGAGACGGGCCGGCTCGAGAGCCGCTGAAGAACCCGAGCAGACACAGACTCACCTTCGGTGACGCAGACGAGGCAAGGGGCTTCGTGGGCGCCAGGGGCTAACTCAGATTCACAGGAAGGAGAAGCGATGAGGTACCGGATCGATCAGGAGCAACTGTCGGAGTTCCTCACCCGGCAGGCTCGGCTCGTGGAGCGGCTGCCCGTGGAGGCGGCAGACGCTGCCGCCGACGGCTGCGGGGACGGACTCGACGACGCCGAGCGCGAGGCCGTCTGGCTCACGGCCGGGGTCGCGACATTCATCGGACAGGCAATCGCGGACGAGCCGGAACGGACACGGGTCTAGCGGCCCTATCACCCGCCGTGGTTAGTCAGTGAGCTTTGGCCGGGCTGATCTCAAGAGCGTTAGTGCTCGCACCGAGCTTGGGTCTGCCACTCCCTCGCGACATCTCGCCAGCGTAGCGCCCGGCACGGATGGCCAGTGACATGATCTAGAGATGGCGAAGCTCAACGTGGAAGGGTTGACGAGCCCGGATTTCGACACTGTCGGCGCGGCGACGCTGCGCTACTGGCTCAAGTGGTGGTGCGATCCTGCTCGCTCAGCTAACGGCGAAGAGGAGGCCGGACGCGACCCGATCATGGAAGCCAAGAAGGTCTGGCGGGAACTCGATCGGGGCATCTACCTGCATCCGGCCGAAAGGGCGGCACCGGACTTCGACCTCCTGCCGTTTCCTGAACTGCCGCTTCAGCAACAGCGCCTCCGCTCCCTCGCGCAGTTCTCAACCGAGCGATGCCATGTTGAAGCGGACGATCAGGTCGTGCGGGTCTGGATCGCCGAGCCGGACTTCGATCGCGCCGGATTCCGCCGCGCGGCCCGGGAACTCGCGGCCACGCATCCAGGCGCGGCTCGGCTTGAGTGGCTGATCGATGCCAAGCATCTCTACAGGGGCTTCGGTGTTCGCCACTGCATTTGGCCCCAGCTCGTCGATCGTCCGCAACCTTCATCAGCGACCTCGTCCAGCTGGTCGAACAGGCTCCGCCGCATCCAGCTCACTCTTGCCCGGCTTCGTCAGACGACCGCCTTGTGCGGAGCCTCGAAGCGCTGCCAGGTTGATGCTGCGCTTCTTTGAAGCCCTGTTCGTAGCGGTGTCAGCGATTGCGGCGGCGTTCGCTGTACATGAAGCGCGGATCTCCCGAGCCGCAGATCACGCAGAAGCCTGGCGCCGTGAAAATGAAGATCGGCTGCGGGCGCTCGCGGCCGCTCTCGTCGGTGTCGGCGAGGCCTCGATCCGATGGCGAGAACAGCCGGGGCGGAGCGATGACTTCGAGGTCGCGCAGCTGCGACTTCGCCAGGCTTTCACCGACGCACTCAATCCGTGGATCGAGATCGACGTGATCGCGGATGCGTGTGGGGAACCTCCGGAAGCGATCACGACGGATCTGATAGAGGACGCATTGAACGATGTGAACAACGCGATCGATCGCGTGCGCGAAGAGGCACGAAAATCGCACCGTGAGCGACGACGGGAACTGAAACAACTGCTCCGAAAGTGAGCAGCGATCCGGCACGCCGATACTTCACCTCAACGTGGGGTCATAGGCCTTGATTTCTAGCGGTCGGAATCCCCAGAGTCCCTGGAAGGCGAACCCGGCGATCAACCACTGCTCGGCCCGGGTGCTTGCCACGATGACCGTGATCGGGTGCTTGATCCGAGCCTCTTTGTACCTGGCGATCCTCCGGGCGGTGCTCTTGTCTTGCCCGCTCGGCCGAGCAAGTCCCGACGGATGGGAGTGCCAGTCACCGAGATAGGTCTCGACCCAGGCCGATGCCTGATAGAGCCGCGCCAGCTCTGCCTGCTGCCACGTGCCGTCGGGCTCGAACAGTCCTAGCCCGCGAACCGCGCCTTGGCCAGCTCCGATCAACGCCGTGACAACCGCTGCCCCATCGGCGAGGTAGCCGACAAGCATGCCTCCCGTCTCCTGCGGTGCGAAATCACTCGCCTCGTCCTCCATCCGCTCGCTCGCTGCGAGCGGCAGCCAGAGCTTCTCGGCTAGGCCGCCGCCTGCTCGGCGCCGCAGCACGGACATCCCTCCTCGCGGGCAAGCGGCCGAGCCTGCCATAGCGGCGCACCCGGCGAGAGCCCGCCTTCGAGTGAGCAGATGAAGACATCGTCTTCTCCCTCCCGTCGGCCAAGCCCGAGCAGCGAGGCCGCGACCCGCATCCCCTGGGCATGAATCGGGGTGAGATCGTAAGACGCGCCGGTGAAGGTGCGTGACGCGCAGCCGCGTGGTTGAACGGTGCCGGTCTCCTCAAAGGGCGGGAGCGGGATGGTGGCGCGATCGAACCCGAGCTGGAGGCAGAACCAGCAGCCCGTCTCCCCCGGAAAGCTCCGGGCCACCACTCCACCGCGGGCACCCTCGGTCGCCCAGAGGTAGAGCTGCGGAATCTGCATGCTGTCAGCGATCCCACCAACGAACTGCTGGACGGCAATCTCCGCGCTCGCGTCGATCACGAGATCCGCCCCTTCGAGCATGCGCGTGAGCAGGTCGTGATCAGTCTCCTCCGGGCCGAGCGCAACAAGTCCGAGGTGGCGTGTGAACGGAATCACCCGCGTAAATGGGTACTCGCGGGGCAAGACCTGAGCGAGGAAGTCGGACTTTGGCGCGTTAATCGCACTAATGCCGAAGGGCCAGCGGACGGTGGTGCCAGCCTCGACTAGATCGCCGTCCAAAATGCGCAACTCGCCGACGCCAGACCGAGCTAGCTCCAGGGCAAGCGGCGCACCAAGAGCGCCGAGGCCAATGAGCGCCACCGTCCTTTGCCGGAGAGGCGCCAGCTGCGGGATTCGCGCCTGCAGATCGTCTATTCCATGCCGCTCCCCGCGCATCCGGTAGATCCCTTCGCGCACCGACCGGCCTACTCCCTCCCTAACCCGGACTACAAAGAGCCACATGTCGCCGAAGACGCCCTGGTGCACCTCCTCGTTAAAGAGAAGTCCCGTTACCGCCACTTGGCCCCCGGTGACCTGCTGCCAGACCGGGCGCGTCGAGCCGGGCGCAGTTTCCTCCGCCACCTTAAGCAACGACTGCTCGCTGCGCTCGTCCGGCAGCTCATCGATCCGCACCCAATCGATCTCGATCGAGCGGCCACCCGAAAAGCGCTCCGCGAGCGGCCCCTGCACCTCGGCTACCCGTCGGGAGCGCCCGCGCCGCTCCCGCACCGAGGCCGACTGGAGGAGGCCGCGGATGAGGATCGCGCCGGGCTCTACCTGCGAGAAGGCGAGCCGACCCGTACCGGAACGAAAACTCGCCGATATCTGAAGCAACTCCTCGGGGATCAAGACGACCGTCCCGGCTAGTCCGGGAAAGTAGTAAGACCTCGGCTCGCCCTGTGGCACTTCACCCTCGCGAAGAGCGTCGCCTCCGACTCGGACAAGCTGGATCAGGCGCGGAACCTGCTCACTGATCAGGTGCGCCGCCGTCTCTGAGGGACTCCAAGCACGAGTGCTGCGGTCAAGCAGGCACAAATTGAAATCGATCGGGTTCTGGTGGCGCGGAAGGCGCAGCTTCGGCGCGTAGACCTCCGGGCGAAAGAGCGGAAACCCGCTCGGATAGCGCACGATCAGCTCGACCGGCGCGGCCTCACCTTCGACCTCGATCAAGCCTTGCAGCTCGACGCGGCGCTCCTCTCGGAGCGCTCGTTCGTTAAGGACGAAAGCTAGACCGCGCCTATCGAAGTCAGCGATCTCGAAGCTAAGACGCTCCGGGAAACGCTCCACCCAGTTCATCTAGCTAGCCGACCGGGCGGTGCGGAGGCGGCTTGGGTGGGTTCGGTGGCCCGGGAGGCCCCGGCGGCGGCGGCCCTGGAGGATCGTGGGGTGGCCCTGGAGGATCGTGAGGCGGGCCAGGCCGCTCATGTTCAGACATCTTCATCTCCCTCTCGGCGCCCCGGAACCGTCCGGGGCTCTGAATACGCTTCTAAAGGTTCCTTCGTTCTGTGACCGCGGATTCGGACGCTGGACGGAGATGTCCGAAAAACGCGGATGCCAACGAAGGAAGATAAGAAGTGGCAGTTGAGCAGGGTCGATCGATCGAACCGTGGCGGGCTCTGACCCGGCAACTGGTTACGAGCGGCCTTCGTCGCGGCGAGTCTCTGCAGGACGCGGAGGATCGGGCTCAGGATGCACTCGTCCGGCTAGTAAGAGATGACCCCGAGCGAACTCAGCGGGCGGTGCCGAGCGCGGCATTCGCCCACCAAGCACTCAAACTCGCCCGCGTCGACGAGCTGCGGCGAGACACACGCATCAGCGAGGTGCCGTCGAGGCTGCGTGTCGTCTTGGATGATCCCACCAGCGCGATCGCCGAACCCCCGACCGACGCGGACGAGATCAGCCGACGGATCGAGTTCATGGAAATCGTCGATGCGCTGTGCGGCATTTTCCGCCCCGAGGAGGTCGAGATGCTGATGAAGCAGGTTGCAGGTTGGACGGAAGAGCAGATCGCCGCGGCACTCCCGCCCGGCTCGCCCACGACCGGAGCGCTGCGCAAGCGGGTACGGCGCGCGATCCCAGCACTCGCCGAGCGCCTGAACATTCCAAGGAGGTTCTGATGGTTGTCGCTCCCCTGATGCTCGTTCGAGATCCGGCCATGGTCAACGACGAGGAACTACTCGAAGGCGCTGCATCGGCCTGGGCGGTCATCACCTACGCCGCCGATTTGCCTACCACACCCGAGCATCACGAGGCCCTCGGCCTAGCCAAGCTGAGGCTTGTGGAGATGATCGAGGCGGTCGGGCTGAGCGAATCCCAGGTCGAGAGCTATCTGCAGACCCGGCGGAGACCACGCGGCGATTCGACCCGACTGCGGTCTCTCCCAGACTAAGCTCAACGTACGAGAAAGCGACCGTCAAGCGGCCCTCGGAACCATTCGGGCAGCGAGTTCGGATCTTTCTTCAATCTGTTCGCTGAGATCACGAGTCGTCCGGAGGTACCCACTCGCCGTAGGCAGCTTCGCCAACGACTGGCAGCTGGGAATCGCGCTGGCCCCGCCATCTTGGGATAGGTCTCGTAGTTGAAAGCATGACGCCAGACCCAGGAGAGTCCGAGCGCGTCCCCGGCTTCGTTGAGGAGCCAGCCGCCCCTGGGCAGGCCTGGACGCCCGAGTCGTGGGCGGCGACACAACGATCGACGACTCTACGCGTAAGACCAAAGATCGCTTGATCAAGCCGTTTGCTGTGCGAAAGCGAGCAAATGAGGGAAACGCCGACGGAAGGGGTATAGTGGGGTGAAGTTATGCCGAAGTTAGTTCAGAAAGATCATGACTACTGCTCTCATATTCCCCAAGTCCAAGCCCGTCGTCTTCGAGAACGCGCCGATCTCGCTGGTTGTCTGCCAGGTGCGGTTCGAGCATCTCGGAGTCATCGACGATGCTCGCCATGCCGCTCTCCGCGAGGGCTTCGGCGAGCGCTACCCGCTCGCGCAGAAGCTTCAGAACTCTGAAGTAGCTATTGGCCCCGGGGGCGCTTCGCCCGTCGCGACAGTCGAGGGCTTGAGGTTCGCTTCCGTCGATGGCAAGTGGACGTGCTCTCTGCTTCCTGACTTCGTCAGCTTGGAGACGAGCGACTATCGGGATTGGGCCGACTTCGAGGCAAGGCTGCGCGAGGTTCTGGCGGTGCTTCAGGCAGTCGTCAAGCCTCGCGTCGAGACTCGCTTGGGTCTCCGCTACGTCAACGAGCTGTCTCTGGAAGCGGTCACCAAGCCGTCTGACTGGCTCAACTTCCTGCAGTCGCCGCTCGTGGCTGATCTTGCAGCCGAGCACCCGTTCGCAGAGTCGCTGGCGACACGACACAGTGTTCTCCAGCTGGATGCTGGCGACGGCGCGCGCCTCCATTTCCGTCATGGGCTCGCCGGTGAGAGCGCGGGGGCGGAAGATCACAACCTCACCTACATCCTTGACTTCGACTGCTTCCGTCAAAAGGAGCGGCTGCTCGATATCGACGAAATGCTCGTTGAAGCCGACCGATTCAACACGCTCATCACGTCGGCCTTCCAGTGGTGCCTCACTGACGCTCTTTGGAAGGAGCTAAAGCCAAATGGGAAGTAGCGCGACACTCGTAACCTCGCCTCCCGAAGAGACGTTCATTGGGCGGGTGTTTGGAGAGCTGCGGCCTCAGTTCCGGCCCATCCCGGAAGGGGCCATCTCGACCGTCATGGTGGCGATCAGCGAGGGGCTTACGCCTGCGATCCGGATCATCGAGCTAGCTGATCAAGCGTGGGAGTCGCTCGGCGACAACGAGACCGGCATCTCTTCAGAGCGGCAGGTAGCGCTAATAGCGGCCTTTCCCACCGCGCGGATTCGACTGCCTCGGATTCCAGCGAGATACACGAATGCCGCAGATGAGCTGCGTCGCCTCCTACCAGGCATCGGGCTCGACACGCTCGCCGAAATGTGCGGTGTCTCCGATACGGGCTACCGCAACTGGCTTAAAGGCAAAGGGATTCGTGAGAGGAGCAACCGCCGTTTGCTTGAGGTGCGGGCGCTCGTCAAGGCCTTGGTGCTCCAGCGGGGCACTGAGAGCGCGCTGACGTGGCTTCAGAAGACTCACCCTGATCTGACTACCGCCCCTATCGACGCGATCTGCGCCGGTCGCTTGAACGACGTAACTGCTCTCGCGATTCGACGCCAGGCGGCGCCACGACAAGAGATCCTGCCTGCGGTCGAGTCCGGATCCGACGAGCTGATCGACGCCCACACAACAGCTATGGAGCAAGAACCTGTGGCGCTTGAGGTCTACGAAATCCTCTAGGGGCGGCTATGGCGGAGGTGCCGGACGACGTCAATGAGGCCTGCCAGAGCTTCCTCCAAGGGGATCTGCTTCAGGGAGTGCCGATCCTGGAGGTTGTTGATGTGGAGCAACCCCTCGGCGACGGATTCGTCAAGCGCGTAGCCGAACTACAGAAGGCCGCTGCCGGATCGCTGACGGGTGTCCGAGCGATCGGGCAGGGAGCGCCGTTTGGCTGTGTCGTCTCCCAGACCTGCGACGTCGTCCAGCCAAATAGGAGAGGCGTACAAATCGCGCCTGTTGCGCCCCACGAGGATCCGGAGGGGGAAGACGTTGCTGGCCACTCGAAAAAGAAGACAGAGCGGCGAGATAAGCGAACGGCGCGGATTGAGGAGGCCAGGAGCGGAAGGCAACCTCACATCATCTACTTCGAGCCCTTCGGCCACCCCGCGTTCCCGGCTGGCGGGTTCATTGATCTGAAGACGATCACCACGATTCAGAAGCCCGTCCTTGCCAGCTTCGAGCCCATCAGATTCATCGACTCAGAAGAGCAGCGGAGGAAGCTCGCGTTCCGCTGCGCACACATCTTCGAACGACCCGCGCTGCCCGACGCCTTCAACGACGGCGTCGCGGCGCCCCTTCGCGCGTTTCTAATTGAGCTAAGTGAAACCGACCCGGGCAAGGCTGCGCTTCTGAAGGACACCATCGGGGAAGAGTGGCTCGCGTTGGATGACCCGGACGATCCGAAAGTAGCGACGGTTTACTTTCTAGGCGAGAACGCCGCGCCACCCGAGGCGCAGGAGATCCTCGACGAGTGGTGGGAGTCTGCCTCCTCTGCAATGCCGGGCGGAGCGACGTTGCTGCCGAACGAATACAAGGCTCTCGGTCAGGTCAGCCTCGCTGAGGCGAGGGTGATGAACCTCATCACCTACTGGTATCTGTCTGATGAATCCTGACGCTTCGTTAGGAACCTAGGGCTCATGCCCGCCGAGGGCATGGGTTCGAAGCGCCTGCATGCAAGAGTCCGAGATCACCTGCAAATGACCACCTTTTCGCCCACCGCTGAGTATCGGGCAGAGGTTTGCTCAGCGGTGACCCGCTGGCTGTCTAGCTACGCGGGAAGGGGATTAATTCATACGCCCTAGGCACTGAAAAGCCTCCCCTGCACGGACCAATGACGCCTTAGCCGAGAGCGTTGAGGCTGGAGGCAGCGACCGGCTACGACTTCGTCTACTCGGTCAAGCATGTCGCCCGGCTCTTCCTCTCGCCTGTGGCAAGCGTCAGCCGTAGCGGCAGCGTCACTCTCGCCATCCGCACTCCGGACGGTGCGGCGATCTCCACCGCCGCGCTGAAGCTCAGCCTGGAGGGTTACTGGGCCAAGCGCTGGCACCTGCTCGCGACCGGCGTGCCGAAGGCGGGCAAGGCCAGCTTCCGGCTCCGGCTCGCCCCGGCGCTGCGCGGGACGGCGATCAAGCTGCGCGTCCGCGCCGCGGGCGCGAGCTACCTCGCCGCGCAGAGCCAGACGCGCCTAACCCGCGTCCGTTGAGCGAGCGGTCGTGAGCAGAAGCCGTTCCGTCGTCCTGGTTGCGGCGCTCGCCGTCGCCCTGACCTCGGCGATCGGCGCGGCGCCTGCTGCCGCGGCACCGGGATCGTCGACGGGTATCCAAGCCTTGAGCGCCCAGCGGATACTGAACGGGCTCCCAACGGTGTAACCATCTGAGCTGGCGTAGTCACCATCGCATTGCTGGAAGTTCTGGGTGTTGCCCCAGAACTCGCTCCGCCAGCTGTGCCCTCCGTTTTCGAGGTTGATACGAAGGTTCTGTCGGCCTTGATCGAAGCCGCTTCCATTGGCTCCGTTGGCATCTACCGCGTGGCCGCAATATGTCAAGTCTTCGTGATGAGCATCGCCGATTGTGGTCCAGCGAAGAGTCGTGTCTGTATGAAATAGGATGAAGGCGAATGTGAAACCGAGTGGAAGCAACACCGTTACTGGCTCGCTGGGCGGTCATGTTGTAACAGTTGCTGTGATCGAAGAAGTACTGCGAGGAGCCTCCGTTATCGAACCAACCGGCATGGGTCTGGGTTTGGCTCACAGCGCGATCCCACGTTCCCCAATCCCAATAGACGAAGTTGATCGGATCGACCCTGGAAGCAGCCGTTCCGGCGCAGCTCCCGTGCGTGTAGTAGCCGGGCTGAAAATCAGCGCGCGCGACAGCGGTGATCGCAAGAACAACGGCACTTGCCACTACGACGGCCGCGACTACGAACCTACTCAAGCGGTTCGGCATGACCCTCCTTCGAGCGCTCACAGCGGTGGCCTTCACCCATGCGAGTCGATCTGGACGCTCAGATGTAACTTCGGCAGCCTGAGTCGTGTGGCGGCTCCTTGGTTCGCGGCGCTACGTCAGCCGACCACGTCCGGTGCGACGCGCGAGGATAAGCGCGTTGGACGCTCGATGCGATCTTCCTCGGGTGGTTCCACTAGCGCGAAGGCGGTCGAGACTGTCCGGGTTTGATTCGTGCTCACTCGCCACTCTTCGTGAGCCCTCCTCATCCGGCGGCGTCGCCCGCGAGGCGTGCCCTGAGCAGACTCGACCGCTCACGCTCTTACCCGAGCCTAGATGACGTCGTAGCAGACGTTCCAGGCTTGCGGCGACTGATCCACCCTGGGTCTGTTGGAGGCTCGTTTAGGTGGCGGCCACCATTGGGGTGTTGTCTGTCTTGATAATCGATCGGTAGTGCTCGGCCTCGTGCTCTGAGGGCGGCACGTCGCCGAGTGCTTCGTGGAGTCTTTCATCGTTGTAGAAGCCGATCCAGTCGAGGACCTCGTGTTCGGCGTGCTCGAAGGAGGGGAAGCGGCGTCCGTCGACGAGTTCGTTCTTGAAGGTCGCGACCCAGGCTTCGGCCATCGCGTTGTCGTAGGCGTCTCCCTTCGAGCCGACCGAGGGGTCGATCCCGAGGTCGTCGAGCCGGTCGGTGTAGGTGAGGCTGGTGTATTGCCCGAGTTCAAGGGGTCGTCGCAACACCGGCTTGTTGGACGGAGCGTAGAAGTTCGTTGACGGCTTCGGCTGGGGTCTTCCATCCGAGGGTTTTCCTTGGGCGGCTGTTGAGGGCGTTCGCGACCGCTTCGAGGTCTTCGCGGGTGTGTCGGGCGAGATCGGTGCCTCTGGGGAAGTACTGGCGCAGCAGTCCGTTGGTGTTTTCGTTGGTGCCGCGCTGCCAGGGGCTCTGGGGGTCGCAGAAGTAGATCGCGAGGCCGGTCTCGATGCGGAGTTGGGCGTGTTGGGTCATCTCGGCGCCCTGGTCCCAGGTCAGCGACCGGCGCAGCTGCTCGGGCAATGTCGTGATCGAGGCCGCGATCGCGTCGCGGACGGCTTTGGCGCCGTGACCGGTGAGCGCCGGCCCGTTCTTCGTCCTCGGTCTCGGTTGATCGCCGTGGCCGTCCATGCGCGGCAGGTGCAACAGCATCGTGAAGCGGGTGCTGCGCTCGACGAGCGTCCCGATCGCCGAGCTTTCGAGGCCCAGGATCAGGTCGCCTTCCCAGTGACCCGGCACGGCACGGTCGTCGGCTTCGGCGGGGCGCTCGCTGATCATCAGCTCGGAGCCGACGAACTTCTTGCCGCGCGTCTGGATGCGTGCGCGCGGGACGCGTAGCGCTCGTCCGGTCCGCAAGCACGCGACGAGCTCGCGCTTGAGGGCGCCTCGACCTTGAACGTAGAGCGCCTGGTAGATCGCCTCATGAGAGATCCGCATCGAGTCATCATCCGGGAACTCGATCCGGAGCCGGTTCGCGATCTGCTCCGGACTCCACGATTTCGCCCAGCGCCGATCCTGACGGCGACCGTGCCGACGACCGATCCAGCGCACATCAGGCCCCGGCACCAACCCGCCGTCGGGTTTGGCGATCGTGCCGGCGAGGCGCTCCTGAACGTAGTCGCGCAGCGCGTCGTTCGCGGCGAGCTTCGAGACCTTGGGGCGGCTCGCACGTCGCTCCGCGTGCCACTACGCAGTCGTTGCCCGATACACGACCGCATGACTCCGAGTCGAGGCGTTGCGGCGCAGCTCCCTCGAGATCGTCGACGCGGACCGACCCACGCGACGAGCGATCTCACGCACCCCGGCATGCTGGGCGTACAGGATCGCGATCTCTTCCCGCTCGGCGAACGACAAATAACGCTCCGACAGCGGAACCAACGAGATTGGCGGCATCCCGCCAGCCTGGCGGAACCATCTCGACCCGACTGCCTGCGACACCCCAGCTACAGCTGCAGCAGCCTCGCTCGACGACCCACAGGCGATCGACTGCCAGAATCGGACCCGGTCCTCCCGCCGCGCTACCGACGGCCGGCCCGGCGACCACATCTGGCCACGCATTGCACGAACCGCTTCCTGACGCTTGCCAACACCCATCGCGCACCACCTCCATCACGAGGTGTTGCGACGACCCCTTGAACTCGGGTTGCGAGCCTCTGTCGCTGTGGGCGATCAGGCCGGCTCCTGGTCGGCGCAGGCCGTTGGCCATCTCGAGCGCGTCGAGGACGAGCTCGGCGCGCATGTGCGTGGCGAGCTGCCAGCCGACGATCATCCGGCTGTGGCAGTCGAGGATGAAGGTGAGGTAGACGAAGCCGTTCCAGGTGCGGATGTAGGTCAGGTCGGCGACCCACTTCTCGTTCGGGCGGGCCGCTGTGAAGTCGCGCTGCAGCAGATCGCGCGCCCGCTCGACCGCGGCCTCGCCCGGGATCGTTGTCTGCTTCTTGCTGCCGCGGAGCTTGCCGGCGGAGCCCATGCTCGCGCATCACCCGCGCGACCTGGTCGCGGCCGACCTCGACCTCGCGCCGCTTGAGCTCCTTCCACGTCTTCCTGGTGCCGTAGACGCAGCGGCGGCCGGAGCGAGCAGCTTCGATCTCCTTGAGCAGCTCGCGGTCGGCGAGCTCGCGCGCCGACGGCTTCCGGGATCTGCGCTCGTAGTGCGTGCTCACCGGCACGCCCAACGCCGCGCAGATCGGCTCGACCCCGAAAGCGTCCCGCCGCTGCTCCACATAGCGGGTCACCGTCGCCGGGTCGGGTCGAGCTCCTGCGCGAAATACACGGACGCGTCCTTCAAGATCGCGTTCGCGCGGCGCAGCTCGAAGTTCTCCTTGCGCAACCGCTTCAGCTCGTCGCGCTCCTCACTGCTCAGCAGATCGCGCCGCCGGCCGCTATCGGCCTCGGCCTGGCGGACCCAGTGACGCAGCGACTCCTTGTGGATGCCCAGGTCCTGGGCGACGTGTGCGATCGGCCGCTTCGACTCGAACACGAGACGGACGGCCCGCTCACGCAACTCATCGGGGTACTTCCTCGGTCTCGACATCGCAGGAGCAGCTCCTTCCACCAGGACGGAGCCTGGCATCGGAGCCTCCAAGATTTCCAGGGTCCTTCAAGAGCGGACGCGGTTTCTACGCTCTCATCGCTCTCGGTGAGAACGCGTCCGAGCGTCTCGACGCACAGCGGGTTCGTGACGACGTCCGAAGCGACGGAGGCGCAAGATAACCGGGCTAGGCACTCGCCGGATCGTCCCGTGACTGCTGGCACGGAATCCGCTCGGACGTGACCGCCTTTGCTGACGGGAAGATCGGGGCCTATCTCGGACCGACCGAGCTCGGCGCGCCTGACGATCTCGAGTCGGTGATCGTCGAGTTCATTATGGGTGCGCGAAGGTCGCTCGACATCGCTGTGCAGGAGCTCGACAACCCCAAGATCGCCCAGGCGATCCTCGACGCCCGCTGGTGCGGAATCGATGTTGACCTCTTCCTCGAGCAGGACTACCTGCGCAGCGAGTTGCAGGGCAAGCCGCCGAAGCTGCCGAAGCCGAAGAGCGGTGAGACGCCGGAGCAGGCGCTCTTCCGGGTGCAGTGGCTCGACGACCAAACCGATCTGGCCGAAAAACCGACGGATCCTGGCCGCGCTGCTGCGGTCAGACATCCAGGTGCGGGGCGATTACAACCCGAAGATCTTCCACCAGAAGTTCGTACTCCGCGACTATCGCGGCAAGGCGCAGCCGACTTCGGCGCTACTGACCGGTTCCGCGAACTTCACCGAGACCGACACGCATCGCAACCTGAACCACATCGTTGTTTTCAACAACGCCTTCGTCTGCCGCCAGTACGAGACCGAGGTGGAGCAGCTGCGTCGCGGCTCTTTCGGTCGCGGCCTGCATGGGGCGATCCCGAAGGACTACGACCTTGGCGGAGTGCCGGTCAAGGTGCTGTTCGCGCCCGATCATACCCCGGAGCTCGAGTTCATGAAGCAGATGCTGAAGGTGCGCACCAACGGAACGATCTGGTTTGCGATCTTCACCTTCGCCGGCTCCTCCGGAATCGACGACACGATGCTCGCGCTCGCCCGCGGCGGGGTGACCATCCGCGGGGTTCTCGATCCCGGCCAGGCAAAGCAGGGATGGGCTGCACCAAAGTGGCTCCAGCATCCCAACATTGAGCTGCGCGTCCCGAAGCGGGAAGGCGTCCTGGCGACGCTACGCAAGGTGCATCACAAACTGATGGTGATCGACAACCGAATCGTGGTCGCCGGCAGCTTCAACTACACAGCCCCGGCCAACGAGTACAACGACGAGAACCTGTTCGTGATCGGCTCACCGCACGAAGAAGTGGAAGGGATCACCGTCGAGGTCGACCCCATTCGCGACATAGCTACCCATATGCGGGCTGAGATCGAACGGCTCTTTGCCCTCAGCGAACCGTTTATTCCAGGCTGACACTGACAGGCAACGTCTTGGAAACCATTGCTGCCCGAGCAACCATGCCTGCTTGGGCCATCTGGACACGACCTTGCACTGGCGCGGGCGGTCGAAGCCGAACAGGCGCCGCGCCTCGGTGCCGCGCCTCCGGGTTCGGTCGCAGCGGCATAGTTCATTGCTGTGCCGATGGCCTTCAAGCGCTTCTCCTACCTCGACCACGCCGGCGACACTCCGAGCCCATCGCTCGAAGTCGTCTTGCAGGGCGTTAACGGCGTGAGCCATCGGACGCTGGCGCTCATCGATACCGGGTCGGAGTGGTCAGGCCTCTCGAAGGAGTTGGCCGACAAGCTCGGCTCGCCCGCTGAGCTGTATCCGACTGAGGCACAAGACTGGGAGGGGGTGACGGCGAGATCGTGGTGGCAAGAAGGGCCGACGGTGTCGGTGATGGGCTACGTGATCGGCCTGTCGCCGCTCATCCGTGAGGGGCTGCCGGTCGTCGTTCTCGGCCGGTTGGACTTCCTCGTCCACTTCCGTTTCACGGTCGAACAGGCACAGTGCGCGTTCGTGCTCGAGCCGACCGACGACCTGGTCACAGCGCACGAGTAGGCGCTAGCAGAGGGACGCCGCGCCCAGCGTCCGCCAGAGGGAGCCGGTGCCGGGGACCATGCCGTCGATCAGCTGGTCGAAGGTCACCGTCTGGAACTGCTCTTGCTTAACGCAGGCCTCGCGAAGGCTGTAGAGAAACCCGACGGTGCGGGCGACAAGGGCGTCGGTGTTGCCGGGCGGGAGCTCCGAGCGAACGAGGTAGGAGTCTTGTCCGTCGAGCAGATCGGGCACCGACGGCGATGATCCGGGTGGGCGCGCAGGTACATCGAGGCTGCGGCGTCAGCATCCCACTCGACTGGCTGTAGATGGAAGAGCTCGCGGTGGTTGCGCCCATCCTGCACGGCGTGGCGGATGACCGCGTCCGTCAGGTCGTAGAGCCCGAATGCGTTCTGGCAAGCATCACGCTGGCGACCGTGTTCGATCTCGTGCCGCAGCAGGCCGGCCAGTCGCGCCAGCTCGACCGGATCGTCTTCGTCCCAATCCTCGAACGTCGCGACCCTGTTGACGGCGGCGTGGTGCGCGGCCTCGTCGAGCTTCGTCTGCGTCGCGATGATCTCGCCGTCGTCCTCTGAGGTAGTGACTACGTGGTGACGCTCGAAGGAAACTGCCTTTGGGCGATCCGGCGTCGGCGCGCCGGGGCAGGTGATCAGGTGGAAGTCGCTCTCGAGAACGCTGGCGTCGGAGAGTGCGGCACGCCACTCGGCGAGGATGAACTCGTCGGCATCCGCTGAATGGGACATTTCCCGAGGCTACCGCGGCGCGATCGCGACGAAGCCGCCTACCCCGCCGCCTCTGCGGATCGGTAGCGCAACGTCATGCGCTGCAGGCACACTTCGGGTATGCCACGCCGTTACTTTGTCTCGAAGCGCAAGGGTGGAGGCTGGGCGGTCAAGCGGGCTGGCGCCAAGCGCGCGACCGCGATTAAGCGCACCCAAGGGGCGGGGGAGAAGCTGGCCAAGCGGCTCCTCAAAAAGGCCGGCGGCGGCGAGGCGACGATCAAGAACCGCCGCGGGAAAATCCGTGACTCGGACACGGTCAAGCGCGGCAACGACCCGCGCTCGAGTAAGGACCGCCGGCACTAGCCGTTACGCGCCGCGGGCGCGTATCGAAGAGGTCCACCGCAGGCAGGACCGAGTCGCGCTCCTAGCGGCCAGCTCCACGTTCCAGCGAGCGGGACTCCAGGAGCGGTGTGGGACTGTCGGTCCGCGGTCGAATCGCGGACTTCAAGACTTGGAGGGCGTGAGCCGTGTCGCCCTCATCCTCAAGGAATTCGGCGTACCGGCCAGCGACCTCCACGAGGTAGGGACGGCCGTCTAAGGAGAGCATATTGACTGCTTTTTCATAGAACTCTTTGGCACGGAGGCGATCTCCCGCAGCTGCGAACGTGTCAGCGACGATGGCGAATGCGCGTCCCCGATCCGGCGGCTCAAGCGCTTCTAAGTGGTGGATCGCGCGCGCGATGACCTTCGCCGCAGCGGCCTTCTTACGGAGCGCGAGCAGAGCGCGGGCCTCCTCAATCGCGAACTTGGCCTCGTCAATGGGCGCGAATTCCGAGCCGAAGCGCGCCCGACCCTCAGTCAAGAGAGGCAGCGCTCGCTCCGGGGCACCTCCCTCGATCTCCGTGTAGGCGAGTAGGTGATACGCCATCGCTATGTAAGCGTCGTTCTCAGTCCGCTCGAGAATCTCGAGAGCCTTCCTCGCAAAATGGCGAGCGAGGCGCGATTGATCGTTCAGCACATGAACGCGAGACTGCGTCCAATACACCCTCGCCAGCGCAAGCGGATCACGCGACTCAGCCGCGAGGCCAATCGCCGTCGCGAGGAGCGACCGTGCGGCAGCGACATCGCCATTATCCGCGCGTGCGTTTGCGAGCAGCACGCAGAAGCGAAGAAGCTCGAGCGGTACCCCCGCGGTCTCCGCCTCGGCCCGTGCGCGCTCGAATAGGGCAATTGCCGACTCGATGTCGCCTCGGAGAGCGTACGCGCGTCCGAGGGCGTCCACGCTTGACGGATCGGCGAGAAGAAAGGACGTCCGTCCCGCTACAACTTCCTCTAGATGACCAATCGCCTGATCGAGCTTCCCTCTGCGGAGCGCCACCAGCCCGAGCCCGGCGAGCGCGGCGAGCCGTCCCTGCGGCCCGTCCGTGAGCCGCTTCTCGTAGATTTCTTCCGCTAGGTCGAGTTCGCCGAGCCTCAGGGCGACGTCGGCCTCGACTATGTCGCCGCCGACCGGCTCGTGTTCATCTACGCCACGCGCAAGGTATTCGGCCGGAACGTTCAGGCGGCTCGCTAGTTCGTGAATGAGCTGAAGGGAAGGGACCCGCTCTCCCGCCTCTATCCGCGAAATATAGGCAGCTGAACACCCCTCAAACGAGAGTTGCCGCTGCGACATGCCCGCTCGATCACGCGCATCACGAAGGCGAGATCCGACCGCTCGCGCGTCGTCGATAAAGGGCATTCGAGTACGGGCCATCGGCAGAGTCATACCACGTTGTCACGCGCCGCTTACTACTGGAAGCGCGATTCCGAGACAGCTTGCCGCGAGATTCCGCTGAGTCGATACTGGCCTCGCCCCCGGGGGCTGTCCGAAATAAGTCACAGAAAGGACGGCCCCGATGTCATTCAGGCACGCGCTCACCGCGCTCCTGACTTCGGCTTCCCTCTCAGCCCTTTTC
This sequence comes from Gaiellaceae bacterium, assembly GCA_037720595.1. Classification (GTDB taxonomy): domain Bacteria; phylum Actinomycetota; class Thermoleophilia; order Gaiellales; family Gaiellaceae; genus Gaiellasilicea. The sequence goes on from JBBJLW010000021.1 coordinate 39,451, forward strand.
GGGCTGAGCGGGCCCTACTGGCCCTAGCAGCCGAGAAGACGGTGCGGCGGGCCTATGCCCGCCGCACCCTCGCCGCATGCTGGTCAACGAGACGCAATCTTGGCTCGGCGCCGGCGGTGCCGCAGGGCCGAGGAGGGCGCGACGTCGAGCGGCCACGTCATCAATGAGCTGAGTCTCTATGAAGCCCGCTTGGTGCCGCACTTTTAGCCCCGGCGAGGGGTTAGAGAGCGCCCTGGCCGAGTCTCCGAAGCGTAGTCAGCGATGGCGCGAACAGATAGAGCGAACCACTCGTCTGAACGAATCGGCGAAAGTCCAGCTCGACATCCTCATGTCCCTCTCGGGCGACGCGAATCCCGGCGGGGTCTTCCCCAATGACGGGATCGGGACCGTCGCTCTTCTGATCGCCGAAAACGACACCGGGGAAGTCTGGGGCGTTCGCCCACTGGGCTTGTAGAAACTCGAATTGTTCCTCGACGCTGGCCATGAAAACGTTGAACAGCAGCCCGCGATCCGCGTCCACACCGTGACCGCGACCGGCCGCCGGATCGAACGCACGCCCAAACGGTATGCCCCGGCGGAGAATCCGACGCTGGTTGTCGCCGAATGCGTCGCTGCGCGGATACATCTTGCGGATGTGAGCGAAGCGCGGAGTCTTATTGCCCTCCCGATCGTCCTCGTAGTTGAAGTCGTTGTCGAGGCTCCGGTCCCGCGCCGAGCGATTATCCCGCTCGGGAGCTTTCGCGAGAGGCGTGCCGCTTCGCCAGCGGCCAACAAGCTTCGCCGCCAGCAGGTCTTCAGCCATCGGATCGTCCGAGGGAAGCGAGTGCCTCCTCATCGTCACTTGCGACCACCAGCCTGGGACGTCCTGCCGAAGACGCCGGAACACCTGGAACGAGCCGTTCGCCATCCAGTCCGAATGGGGCCAGGGCTGTCCGTCGTGCCGCGGGTGGCCGAGCACGAACTCGCCAGCCTGAATCATTTCATCGCCCGGATGACCCTTCTTGAAGCCATCTTCACCAACTTCGTCGAAGCCGATAATCCCTGGCTGAGAGACGCCATCCCTGAACCCGAAGTGCTCGTGCCCTGCGCGCGCTCCTGGAAGCGTGTCCCCCCGCTGCTCGAACACCACACTCAGACCGTGCTTCGCCGCAAGAGTCCGCATCTTGTCAACCTCAACTCGTAGGTCAGACACGCTGTCTGCGGCGACCGTCAGCACGATGTCGATGGTTTGTTCTGGGCGGCCAATGACCCATTCGTCTGGCGCGCTCCGATCCACATCACGAAGCTGTAGCGCGCGTGCGACAGGGCCGGCTCGAAATGCCGCGAACGGTTGGAGATCAGGCTCGCTGTTGGGTGCCAGCTTGAGAAGGCCGGCATGAGTGAGCGAGACGTTGATCCAGATCGCCTTAAGCCGCTCGGGGTCGTCACCTCCTCGGTTGCGCCTCGCCTCACTGAATTGCTTGTTGAAGGTTGCGACTTCACGCGTCGACGCAATGCGAGCAGGCCCCTCTGTGGGGACCAGCTCCGAGAGCCATCCACGTCCAGTCGCCGCATCGGTGAAGGACAGGAAGAGAAAGACCTGGTGATCCTTCGAAAATCCGGCGAGGATGTTGCCTTGGATCTCGTCGGAATCGCGAAGAGGCAGCCCGCCATCCGGCGCTGGCGGTTCGGGCGGCAATGGCGGCGTCCAGCCCATTTTTGGCTCCCTTCGTTCAGTGGACAGCATCATCCTTTCCTAAGCATGCTCATGTGTCAATAGACACCTCCTGCTTCAGATCCTTGCTAACTTCTGATGATTCTCGCCGTGAAGGAGCGTGTCGTGGAGGTTGAAGGTCTTCTGTGCGCGCATCAAACGTTTGTTCGTACGGTAGCACCGGGGGGACTGTCCGGGCCGCTTTCATGAACGTCGCTCGCTGGCTCTCTCGACGCACCTCCACGCAAGTCATTTGAGCTGTTCGAGTTGCTGAACGGCCCTCCAATGAACGGCGCGGTGTACATCACAATGAAACCTCCCAAAGCTCTAAAGGCTCGAGCGGCCGACCGCCGCACCGGTCGCTCCTTCGTCTCCTTCTTGCGGGCGCCGTTGACTCTTGTTAGGGAAAGCGATATACGGGCTTCGGAGATGCCGGCGTGACTGACAGGTTGGCTCTGATGTCGCACTTCGTTGATGAGCGAGTGCCGGAGGCGTCGCGCCGGGCGCGAGAGGTAACGATCATTGCCCAGGATCCGAGCGTCCGTGATGCGGACGGAAAGACGATCCGTGCGGCGGTCTCGATTCCCGTCGATCTGCTCGAGCCTGGCCCGCGCGGTCAGCGTTTCCATGTCGTTGACTACGACGCCGGGCTTGGGAAGCTGGCGAAGCCCTGTGTGTTTCTCGATCCCGAGGCTGAGAAGGCGGAGCGCGGCTGGACGTTCGTTGATCGTTTCGTCGAGGCTTCCGATACCGAACTCGAGACTAGCGCCACTTTCCACGCGCAGAACGTCTACGCGATCGCGGCGCGAACCCTGGCTGTGTTCGAGTTTGCGCTCGGGCGTCGCCTCTCCTGGGGCTTTTCAGGTCATCAGCTCTATCTCGTCCCGCACGCCTTCCGGGAGGCGAACGCTTACTACTCGGCCGAGGATCGGGCGCTGTTGTTCGGCTACATCGACGCCGCGGGTGGCGAGCGTGTCTACACCTGCTTGTCGCATGACATCGTCGCCCACGAGACGACGCACGCCGTACTGGACGGACTGCGACCGCGGTTCCTGCAGCCGGGGCTCCCGGATCAGGGAGCCTTCCACGAAGGCTTCGCTGACATCGTCGCCCTACTATCGGTGTTCTCGGTCGGCTCACTGATCGAGTCAGCGCTTGGCAGCGCGGACGCCAGAGGTCGGATCCAGGCCGCCAGCGTCGCCCCAAAGAAGCTTGAGAAGAATGTGCTGTTCCGGCTTGCCAAGCAGTTCGGGGAGGCGACATCAGGGGTGCGTGGGAGCGCGCTGCGCCGCTCACTCGAGCTTCCGACCGGAGGCGGCTGGCGGGCCGATCCAGCGTTTGAAGAAGTGCACCGCCGCGGAGAGGTGATCGTCGCCCCGATGCTGAGGGCACTTCTGCGCATGTGGACAGGACGGCTCGACGCGCTGATCTACCGCGGCGGACTGGACCGCGCCAGGGCCGCAGAGGAAGGTGCCAAGGCCGCCAAACATCTGTTGCACATGGCGATCCGCGCGATCGACTACGCGCCGGCGGTCGAGCTCGAGTTCGAGGACTTCCTCGATGCGATGCTCGTCGCTGACGAGGTCGTCGCGCCAGACGACCAGCACCGCTATCGCGACTCGGTGCGGACGGCGTTCGCCGAGTTCGAAATCGAGCAGCCGGACCACCCCGTGATCAGCCTGGCCAAGCAGCCACTGCTCTATTCGAACATCAACTATGTCGCGCTGCGCTCCGACCCCAACGAAGTGTTCCGCTTCATCTGGCACAACGCCGAGCTGCTGGGAATCGACCGCGAGTACTACCTGCGGATCGAGTCCGTGCGCCCGTCTGTGCGCGTTGGCCCCGACGGCCTCGTCGTCAACGAAACGGTCGCCGACTACGTGCAGACGCTCAACGCCAGCGTCGCCGAGGCACGCAAGCTCGGCGTCGACGTCCCGGCAGACATCCGCAACGATCTGCAGCTGCAGTTCTGGGGCGGCGGCACGCTGATCTTCGATCAGTTCGGGATGGCTAAGTTCCACCAGCAGAAGCCGCTCAACGACTGGAAACGCCAGACGCAGAGAATCGCGTACCTCATCCGCCACGGCTACTACGACGGCAGCGGCCGGCTAGGCTTCTCGTTCGGAACGCCGCGAGGGCTGCGCTTCGCCGAGTTCCACGAGTCAGACACGCGCGTCGGCGAGGACTGGTAATGGCGCCGCCCCGCATAGCCAACTCGCTCGGCCCGCCCCCCTTTGAGGTGCGCGTCCGGATGTACCAGGTCGGTTTCGGCGACTGCTTCCTACTCAGCTTCTACTACCGACGCGCGCTCAGCGATAAACGCAAGGAGCGGCATGTGCTGATCGATTTCGGCTCAACCCACGCACCAGCACGATCCAAATCACTGCTGCCGCAGGCGGGGCACCTGATCGAGCAGCACACCAACGGTCGCCTCGATGTGATCGTGGCGACACACCGCCACAAGGATCACATCGACGGCTTCGGTGACGCCGAGACAGCAGCGATCATCGACAAGCTGCAGCCCGGGCTCGTCGTCCGGCCGTGGACAGACGACCCCAAGCTGCCGGCTGACGCCGCCGAGCCGGCGCTGGCGCCGACGGCGCGCTTTGCCGCCGGCCTCGCTGCCGCGCAGGACTTCTCGGCCGCGGTCGCTTCCATGGTCGGCGCGGCAAGGGCTGGCTCTCTACGTGGCGAGCTTGCATCAGTCGCGCTCGATCAGGTCCCGAATCAGGCGGCCGTCGATCGGCTGGTCGGCTGGGCAAAGGCCGGCAGCGGCGTCTATGTCCGAGCGGGCGGCACCTCCCGGATCGAAGAGTTCGTGCCAGGAATTACAGTCCGAGTCCTCGGTCCGCCGACGGCGAAAGATGCGCCACAGATGACGAGCCAGCGCGCCAGCGACCCCGACTACTGGATGGCGCAGCTACGCGGGCTAGCCGCAGACGCGCCGCTCCCGGCCGCGGTAGACGACCCCGGCCTCGCCGTCACTACCGCGCGCGTCAGGCCCGGGCCGGTGGCCTGGCTCGTTGACCGGCTCGAGCGCCAGCAAGCGGAGTCGCTGCTGCGGATCGTGCGGACCGTCGACGACGCGCTCAACAACACGAGCGTGATCCTCTTAATTGACGCGGGCGACAAGCGCCTGCTGTTTCCGGGAGACGCCCAGATCGAGAACTGGTCGTGGGCGCTTAAGAATGCGCCCGACAGCGGCCGGATCCGCAAACTGCTTGAACAGGTTGACCTCTACAAGGTCGGCCACCACGGCTCCCGAAACGCGACCCCACGCTCGCTGTTCCGCCTCTGGGGCGAGGATCCCGATCCCGCGCGGCCGATGACCGCCCTGATGTCGACGCTTGCCAACGTTCATGGACGCAGCGAGGCGACCCGGGTGCCGAGAGCGACTTTGGTGGCGGCGCTTCAGCGAAGGACGAACCTGATCACAACCGACGGGCTGGCACGCGACACAGCGTTTCGCGAGATCATGGCGCCAACCAGCGGCAACGCACCGTTCATGGTCGTTGAGCAGTGACCGCCGGCAGGAGGAGCAACCGTCAGTCCGGCCGCGATCAGATGTCGCAAACCGGAGACGACCTACACGAGACGATTGCCCGTGGCACGGAAACGCACCCCTAGCCGCCCCGCCGCTGCAGCCTCCGCAGATGCGCAGGAACTGGCCAAGCTCGAGCAGATCGAGCACTTCGTCGTCCTGATGCTCGAAAACCGATCGTTCGATCACATGCTCGGCTACCTCAGCCTCGAGCTCGGCCGCACCGACATCGACGGCCTGCGTCCTGAGATGGCGAACCGCTATCGCGGACGGGACTATGCGGTGCACCGCCTCGACCGCCGTACGCTCACAAAGGCCGAGGACCCCGCCCACGATGGCGCCTCAATCGCAGTACAGCTGAGCAACCAGAACGGCGGCTTCGTCGCCAACTACGCCAAGGAGCGGCCAAGCGCCAGCGACAAGGGCATCGTGATGGGCTACTACAACGGCGATGACCTGCCCGCTTACGATCATCTCGCGCGCGAGTACTGCGTCTGCGACCGCTGGTTCTCATCAGTGCCGGGAGCGACCTGGCCCAACCGCCTCTACGCCGTCGCCGGCAAGGCCGCCGGTAGTAAGAACGGCAAGAAACTGCCGATCTACGACCAGCCCTCGTTCGTCCGCCACCTGCAACGGAGGAAAGTCTCGTGGCGCTGGTACGCACACGACATCTCGACGCTACGGCTGATCGACTCGAAGTACCGAATCGGTGCCTTCTCGCATTTCTCCTACTTCGACCGCCACAGCCTCTTTGTGCGTGAGAACTTCCTCGATCACGCTCGCACCGGCGATCTGGCCGCTGTCTCCTGGATCGACCCGAACTTCGTTGACTTCAACTACTACGGCCCGGCAGGCTCAAACGACGACCATCCGCCATCGGACGTAATGGCCGGACAAGAGTTCGTGTTCAAGCTCTACGACGCAATCGTCCGCAGCCCGGCATGGCCGAAGACGCTCCTCGTCATCACTTATGACGAACACGGCGGCTTCTACGACCACGTCACAGCACCCGCCGCCGCGGACGCCAGCCCCTCCTTCCGCAGCTACGGCGCCCGCGTCCCGGCAATCGTCGTATCCCCATGGGTTGAACGCGCGAGCTCAAGCCACCTTGTCTTCGATCACACCTCGATCATCAAGACGATCCTGACGCGCTTCACCCGCAACGCCAGTGGATCGATTCCGAACATGGGCGACCGGGTCGCGAACGCGCAGACGCTCGCGCCCTTGTTAACGCGGGGTCGGCCGCGCGCCGCAGAGCCAGCCTCGGCGTACGAGCATCTGATCGACACATTCGCCCGCTGGCATGCCAACCTCACCAGTCAACGCCTCAAGGCAGGGGTGGCACCGGTCGCGTCCCCCGACGACCTCCACGACCTGCAAATTGAAGTGCTCGCCGCCAAGAAGCGGCTCCGAGAAGAAGGGCTCCCGGAGGGACGGCCTTGACCGTTCGCCCGCCGGTAGCGCTCAGGCGATGTCGATGCGCTCCAAGCCGACGGTGTAGCCTCGGGCGGTCAACTGTTCGGCGCATCGCCGGAAACTCACCTGGCTGAAGAACGGCAGGAAGTGCCGGTTGTAGGTTGCCGGAGGCGCGATGACCCCGAAAACGATCTCGTACGACGACGGCTTGAGCGCTCCTGACCGGATTACCTGGCTGAAGCCGGAACCAGTGCGAAGCGACTCGCGAACCAATTTCCGGAAACCCTCGTCGAAGTGGAGGAGTTCGCCGGAGACGGCGCCCTGGCTAAAGAGGTGACTGAGGGTTGCCGAGCCGGACTTCCGCTTCACGTGGACGATCTTGTTCGGCCTGAGGAGGATGTCGCAGAACTCGATCGAGTCCTGGCTTTGGGTCGCGCGGAAGAGCTTCCTGTCCATTAGTCGCGCGCGAGCGCCGACGGTTTCGCAAGCACGCTTGTTGTAGTCCGCTTCGGATTCGTTAAGACGAGCCCCTGGGAGCCCGAGAGTTCCCGTCTCGTGCCGCTCGACGATGCTGCGCGTCTCACGCGCGTAGTTGGGGTCGACCTCAAACCAGTCGCCGCCAGTCAGGACATAGCGCGTTCCGCGCCGTTCGAACTCCACCACCAGGGTCTTGTAGACCGGCCATTGGAGGATCGCGTCGCCGGTGGCGGCCGACACGACCGCGATGCGATCACGCCGAAGTGTGGTGAGGCTTGGTGTTGCCTGCTTGAGGTCGAGGTAGTCCTGCCAGCGAAGCTCGAAAACGATCTCGTTCTCGCTCGCCTGGACGTGCACGCCCGGTCGATCCGGCTGGCGGCGGTGCGCGCCGAGGAGCTGCTGGAGGAGAGGACGCTGCCCTATGACGAGGAGGAGGTGGAGCGGCTGCTGCGCCGCTGGCCTGCGGTGCGCTGCTGTTACGATGCCGGCCCGACCGGGTTTGGGCTGTACCGGCACCTGGTCGAACGCGGGATCGAGTGTGCGGTGGTGGCGCCGGGGCTGGGTGCCGCAGCGGCCCGGGGATCGGGTCAAGACCGACTCGCGTGATGCGCGCAAGCTCGCTCGTCTGCTTGCTGGCGGGCTGCTCGAGCCGATCCATGTTCCCTCGCGGGAGCTGGAGGCGGCCCGCGACTTGGTGCGTGCGCGCGAGGACGCGGCTGGATCGGATGCGCGACCGGCACTGGCTCTCGAAATTCTGCCTCCGCCACGGGCGGCTGCTGCCGACAAGCGGCTGGACGGTGCTGCGGCGGAAGTGGCTCGGCGAGCAGCGCTTCGAGCACCCGGCCGAGCAGATCACCTTCGACAGCTACCTGCACGCGGTCGACCTCGTCGACGTGCGGATCGAGCAGCTGGAGCGGGCGATCCGGGAGACGTCCGAGCAGAACCCGTGGCGGGAGCTGGTCGCCCGACTGCGCTGCCTGCGCGGGATCGACACGCTGAGTGCGCTCGGCCTCGTCGCCGAGATCGGCGACTTCGACCGCTTCGGGTCTGCGGCGGAGCTGATGGCGCTGCCAGCAGCGTCTCTACCAGCGCTGGCAGCGGATGGCCGGCCGCGGCAAGCCACAGCAGAAGATCGTCGTCGCCTCGCGCGCGAGCTCGCCGGCTTCGTCTGGGCGATCGCCACCGAGCAAACCCGCGAATGTCAGTCTGATCCACCGTCGCTGCTCCGGACGCTCCGCTGCTCCAGGCCGAGAGGAACACCACACGACCGAGCCTCACCCCTTGACCTTTTGCTCCATGTCAGAGCCCCTTCGCTAACGTTGCCCGGCAGTTAGGCTGGGGCGCCTGGTCGCCAGACCCGTCGAGCGGCCGTCGCCGCGACTCGATGCGGGGCTTTTACCGGGTTCTACATGGTTGGCCGCACCTCGATGATCTTGGGCAACGATGGAACTGAGGTTCGATCAAGCATTGTTGCTCCTGTGGCACCCCCAGAGGTCGCGCAGGTCGAGGTAATCGATTCCGTCGGCCTTTCCCACATTGCGGATAAGCGCGGCCGCTTCGTCTTCTGCTCTCTAGCGCCTGAGAAGCTCGCGGCCGGCGTCCATACTCGTGCATTGGCAAGGACAAACATCCGACGGGGCGAAGCTCGGAACGACGTTGCTTCGCACGCGATCATGGCGCCGCCACGTCCGAAACGGTTGAGAGCGGAAGTGCGGGTGGGCACGCGTTTCCCACCCGCACTCTCCTCCAAACACTTGCAAATAGCCGAGTTAGACTGTGGCTAAAGCGGCGCTTCGCTGGACCTCGTAGGTCGTTGCGGCGCCGCTTCACCCAACGAACGAAGATGCGATTCCTGCACAGTTCGACGTCTTCCACCTGCAGTCTATTCGGACACCGCAAGGGCGCTCGTCCCAGCTGACATTACCGACTCTGTAGAGGATGCATGTACACGATGCTACCGTTGCGGGAACGCGCCACCAGGCGGCTTACGGCGATTGATCTTGGCGCGGTAACTGAGTAGACGTTTTTCACTACCGAGGCTTCGACAGACTCTCCATCTGCGCCCTCAAGCGCCACCGACCCGATATCGTCGGTCGCGAATCCCAAGATCGTTACAACGCTCAGTTTTCCCGTGTCTGCGTCCAGCAGATAGGTGGAAAAGTCGAGTACCGGGTTCGAGGATGAAGGAAACACCCCGCCAGCCGGCTGGCAGATAATTTCTGCGAACCGAGCCGTTTCGCCGTCCGATGGCCCCGTAAGGAAACAAGCTCCTCCGGACGTCGACAAGGCACTGTAATAGGCAGTTCCATCTACTACAGCGAGACGGTGAAGACTTCCGCGGACGCCTGAGCTTGATAGAAGGTCGCGCTGTCGACTGTCTACGGACCCTGGTGCCACTGGCGTTCCCGCGTTGGTAATACCACTGAAGAGCGGGCGTTCGGCTGATTCGGCACTACCCCGTGATCCAACTAGAGCCGCACTGCTGACCAGCACGGCGCAAAGCAAGGCGAGAAGCAACTTCCTCATAGCTTTCTCCTCTCGATTATCGGATCGTCTAGAAGATCAGCGAAATACAATTGACATTGGGGCTCGAGCCCGTGCCTGCGCCCGTGCATCCCGGGCGATTGTAGTGGGTCGGCGACGAAAAGATTCCGTCGTTCCACACTACGGTCACCGTCGTCCCTGCCGACACTGATCCGCTGCTCTTGATATACATGTTATTCGTTCCATCATTGAAAATGAATCCCCATTTTGCGGTTCCTCCGGAGTTGAAATACAACCGGCTGTAGTCCCAGTTGTTCCAGCCGTCGCACGCAAATCCGGTCGCGGAGCCGCTGTAAGCGCTGCACTCTCCAGTCGGCGAAGAGCTGCTCAATGTTCCAGAGTAATGCGTCCCTGCAGAAGCGATAGGAACTGCTACGATTGCCAAGACAGTTAATAGCGGAAGCGCGAAGCGCGCGATACGAAGCACTGGTGTACCTCCTCTTGGGATAGATGTTGATTCATCTAGGCACAGGCTTGCCGCCCAGGTTGGCGGACGTTTCAACAGCCCCGAAGCGACGCCGCTGCCCGTTTCTTTACCTCCTAAAGTCGCGAAAACAGATTCGCCGCAGAAGGTGGCGCTAGCGTCCGCCGCATCATAACGCGGGAGCCAACGCGTGTCAACTGTGTGGATGCGTGTCAACTGTGTGGATGCCAAGTGGCAGCAGAACGGATGTGGAGTTCCTGTATCCTCGACAAGAAAGTGGCTTGATCTCTCCAGGCGAGGAGTAATACGTTGAAGAGGTTCAGAGCGCCGCGGGCCCTAGTCGGTCTTTCGGCCCTCACCGCACTTGGTTTGGCTAGCGCCGTGACCGCAGCTACGTCGGTCTACGCGCTGGCCGAGTCAGGCGGCCAGCGTCGCACAGCGGTGGAACTATTCGTCCCGATGCAAGCATGGCGACTCATGGCGCCAGGCCCGCCGGCGGACAGACCAACTGCGGCACGCATTAGCGGTATCAACCAACACGGCAATGCGCCCCTCAGGCCTACGCCGCGTGTGACCGTTGTGGCTGAGACTCACACCAAGGGCACCGATGTCTTGCTGTTGGGCTTTCGTGCAAGGGCTTCATTTTGTTTGACGGCTCAAGTTCAGAGCCGGATTGTCGCCACCTCGTGTGTAACAGACTCGACCTTACAACGATTGCGTGCGCCCGCGATACCGCTGTTGCTCGACTACCCCGGAACGAAGGGGCGGGTTGCCGTGACCTTCGGTTTTGCGGACTCCTCTGTCACGCAGATCCGCATCGGGATCGTCAATGGGCAAACACGTGTAATACCTGTCCACAACAATACATTTCTATTCGCTACGACCATCATTCCCAGCGAGCGGGTCGACGAATTGGCGGCAGTCTCACGTGGTCGATCATCCAGCCTGCCTCTCGTCGCGGGCGACCTTGCGCCTCGTGCGTCTCTGCTGGCTGTAGTGGACCCCGCCTTGTCGGACTTTTTAGGACCTACCGAGGTTTCGAGCCTCTCCACGGGGCACATTAGCCTCTTCGGTGCACCGCGAGTTGGGTCACCTTGGCTGGTTCGAGATTCTGCTCTCCGAGCGGAAGGGAGGGTCAAATTCGCGCGGCTACTTGCTCCAAGCCCGGCCGCCATCAGTGTCGGGATTCAAGCCACGGCCCCCACACGCGCGGACCCGGCGCCGCTCATCTGTGTCGCAGCTTTGACACCTCTTCAGCTAGCTGCGGTAAGCAGTACATGCCATCACCGTGAAGGCAAGAGAGCACCAGCACAAGTTATCCAGAGCCGTGCTGAATCCCCGAGTAATCTGATCGTCAGCGTTGTGGGCGTCCTTCCTGACCAGGTCAAGAGCGGCCGAATCTACTTTTTAAGTGGCGACTCCACCGAGGTCGCCGTCCGGAATAACACATTCGTGATTGAACTGCTTGCCGCAGAGCTGCCTGCAAAATTGGCGTTCTTTGGTTCGGTATCAAGGCCGTTGTGGATCCGCCTGATTGAGTGATGCGTGGGTGAGCACGCACTATGGCCGCCCAAGATTGAGCGCATCCTGGCGCGTCTTGTCGTAGCCGCTACGGACTCGCCGCACCACGGGCAGTCATAGATGAGCCTCGAGCGCTCGAAGCGCTCAAAGTCCCAGTCATCATTTTGCAGCGGACAGCGGCATCAGACTCTCGTGTACCACTTCTCGGTGCAGTTCGATGCGCCTTGAGTCATCTCGTGCATGCCTGGTGAAGAGCATGGGACCGACATGCTCAGACCGACAGCATCATCCATTTTCGAGATCGACACGCCCACGCGTGACAAGACCCATACGTTGGGCTAAGTTCTGTGGCAAGTAACTTGACATCAAGGAGACAGTTAGAAATGACGAAACTCACATGTAAGAGGAGGTGGCTGCCGCTCCTCCAGCACCCTAGTCCGGTCGGTTTTCCCTCGGCCGTGCGGCGGATGCCCCCGGCCCCATGACCCAACTTCCGGACGCGCGTGGCGTGTGCCTCACTCGCGTGACCCGTGCGACGCCGCCCGCGGTGGGCCTGATAGTTCCGTGCGGGAATCTGCCTTACCACCAACGCCGTCCATCTGACACGTCGGCGGGTCATTGACGTGGCAGTTACGGCTCGGTTGCGACGAACGGAGGCCACGGAATCCGAGGTCGCGGAGGCGCAACGTTGCCGAACGAAGATTCAGGACTGAAAAAGACAGTGTCCCGTCAGTACGAAGGGATGTCCCTCTTCGCCCAGAAAAACGGCATGCGATAGCCTCCCGTGGGTTTCGCTATCCAGATCACAGGAGGGATCCGTACCTCGGCCGAGAACCGAGACGCCGTCGGCGTTTGCGGCGAGTGTGGCCACGGTCAGCGTCTCCGTCCGGATAACCATCCGACCTCCTAGTGCTCCTTGTCACTCGGCGGGTTCTGGTCAGCGCCTGGGGCGATGGTGTCTTTACTCCGGATCTGGCCGTCGCGCCCGTGCGTTACCCGCTCGCCGCCGCCGGCGTTCCGGAGGATCTCGGCGGCGCGCTGGTCTCGTAGGGTTCGTAAACTCAGGCGGCCTCGTATTCGTGGATGAGTCCGCCGAGCAGGTCGCGGCGGTGGAGATGGGTTGGCGCGTTGATCGGTGTGGGGTCGTGGCCGTCGGGCGGGTCGAGATCAAGCGAGCGGTGCGGCCGGTGCTCGTTGTAGTGACGGCGGTAGACGCGGAGCACGTGTTCGAGGTGGCGGCGTCCGAGGATCAGGATTCGGTCGAGGCAGTCGGTGCGGACGGTACGGACCCAGCGTTCGGCGAAGGCGTTCGCGTTCGGCGCCTGCACTGGCGTGCGGATCACCTGGAGGTCCTCGCTGCGGAAGATCTCGTCGAAGGCGTGGCTGAACTTGCTGTCGCGATCGTGGATCAGGAACCGGAACGGCTGCTCGTCGCCGAGTTGCATGATCAGATTGCGTGCCTGCTGGGCGGTCCAGCGTCCGTCCGGGTTTGAGCTACACGCGATGTACTCGATCCGCCGGGTCGCGAGCGAGATGAAGAAGAGGACGTAGATCCGTTGCAGGAAGACGGTGTCGACGGTGAGGAAGTCGCAGGCGAGCGTGCTCGCTGCTTGTGCTCGTAGGAAGCCGTGCCAAGAGGTGCGCGCCCGCTCCGGCGCCGGTAGCAGCCTGTCGGCGAGCAGCACCTTGCGTACCGAGGTCGCGGACACCTTGATGCCGGCTCCCTTGAGCTCGCCGACGATCCGCTGGTAGCCCCAGTGCGGATTCTCGTGGGCGAGGCGGAGGATCATCGTCCGCAGCGACGATTCGAGCGGCGGCCGACCCGGCGCCCGGTGCGGGTACGTCCAGCGGCGGGCCACGAGTTGGTGGTGCCAGCGCAACAGTGTGTCCGGCTTCACCGGAAACGTCGCCCACGCGGGCCGGGTAGCGAGCGGCTCAGAGCCGCCAGCAGCGCGCGATCTGCCTGGGTCAGCTTCGGCCGCGCGGCCTGACGGCGAAGGATCGCGAGCTCGTGGCGCAGGACGAGGATCTCCAGCTCCTTCGAGCGACGCTGGCGGCCGAGCAGCCAGACGAGCGCGAACAGGTTCCTGACAACGAGATAGACAAACGACCAGAGCAAGCAGCCCTCCCTCACCACGACGACGAGCACCCGAACCTAGCGACGCTCGGCAGAGCGCGGACGAGTTTGCGAACCCTACGGGGACTGAGTCCAGTAAACGCGCGCCAGCGCCAGCGCGAGCGGGTCGCGGGATTCGGTGGCGAGCTCGATTGCCGCAGCAAGCAAAGAGCGAGCCTCGCCGAACTCACCGTGATCGGCGCGAGCGTTGGCCAACAAGACGCTGAAGCGGAGTAGGTCGGGCGGCACCCCGGTTTTCTCAGCTTCGGCGCGTGCGCGTGAAAAGAGAGCGATCGCTGACTCAAGGTCGCCGCGGAGCGCGTAAGCTCGACCAAGAGCGTCAACGCTCGCAGGATCTTCGAGGAGGAACGAGGCCCGAGCCTCCTCCTTGCCTGACATGACACTGGGCAGTAAGACTCACGCAACGACCTGACCGACATCAGCCATCTCCGCTGCGACGCAGTGCGACTTGCCTTTTTCAGATGGACAGAGCCAGTTGCCGGAGGCGGATCTACAGCTTTCCACAGTGCTACCTCTGCTCAGCTACCTCTGCTCAGCTACCTCTGCTCGCGATCTCGCGGCGTCAGGTGCGAACGCCGGGGCATCGGGACTAGCGACATCGGAGTCCCTCTCGCAGCAGGCTCGACTGATCTTCACACGCGTTGATGGCGACATACACAGCTTCGTCGACGGCAAGCGCGAGAGACGGCGGCAATACGGAACCGTTAAGCGCCGCAAAGCTCGTCTCGACCAGGCGCTCTTCGTTCGGCTTGGACACCAGCCCTGAGCCGATGCGCGTTGTTGTTGCTGCGAGCCCGGGGATCTCCGTTCGCACGTAGTCCTGACCGTCGGCATTGAGGATCGTCATAAGGCAGTCGCGAATCGCACCCTCACCCGAGGTGCCGGTGCATCTACCGTTCGCGATGTAGATGACTCCGCTTTCACCAGGAATGGAGACCGCCACGTTCTGCGAGATGCCTGCGAGGCGAGTGACAGAGGTCGAGCGCTTAACGTCACCGCAAACGGCGACTGCCTGGCCGCCATCGCCGGCGCCCTCGTAATTGGTGGTGACACGGTTGCCGAGGTAGAGCTGTCCGCTGTACTCGACGGCGGTGGCGCAACTCGCCGCACTCGAGGTGACTGGGGAGGAATGTCGTCCGCTAGGATCCAACACCCACTGGTAGAGAGCGATGCCGATCGCTGCAATGGGCACCGCGATGGCGAGCGCGAATCGCGTCCACTGACGCCTCCGTCGATGAGCCGTCTGCGGCTCGGCCGGACCGGCAGTCTCTTGAAAGAGTCTCGCCAATGCGGGATCGACGTCCGTATGATGAGTATTGGTATTAGACACGTTGCGGAGCTCCTTCCTGAACGGCTGCCTGCAACCGCGTTCGAGCGTCATGAAGCTGTGATTTCACGGTTCCGAGCGAGCAGGTGAGCGCGGCAGCGACTTCCGCTTCACTCAGGCCAAGGTAGAGCCGCAACACAGCAACGGCTCGTTGCCTTGGGGGCAGAGCGTAAAAGGCTCGGGCAAGCTCGTCGGAAAGCCGCGAAGATTGGGTAGACGCCAAGCGCGCGGCCACCTCGAGCGGGACGATCGATGCCTGGCGTACACGCTCCCACCGGGCCGCTCGGACGGCGCGGCGCGTCGCAATCCTCAACGCCCACGCCTCGACTGCTGTTGGATCTTTCAGTTTGCACAACCCGCGGTAGATGTCGATCATCGCTTCCTGAGCGGCATCTTCGCTAGCTGCGCGGCCCGGACCGACGATCAGGCGCACGGTGCGCACTACTGCAGGTTGCAAATCCCGCAGCACGAGTTCGATGGCGTCTCTGTCGCCCTGTCGAGCTGCGGCTGCTGCGGCGGTGTCGACGTGACTCATAGTCACTTAGGGGCGCCGGAGCACCAAAAGGTTGGGCGGGCGGTTTGACACATCGCGGTCGATCGTTTACTTTTGGCAACGGACTGCGGATTCTAGCTCAGGCGGGCGTCACCTGAGAGGAAAGGAGCGCCAATGCGTCTCCAGAATCGCTTCCTTGGCGGTTGTCTAGGGCTCGTAGGGGTTCTGATCATCGCCGCTGTTGGTGCGACGGGAGGGGGTAGCGCCCCGCCGATCGAGCTTCCACGCGACGTACCCGGTCTCGGCGATCATCCCGGATCGGCGCCAGCTTTCGTAGTTCCCGCGGGAGGTCGGGCAGAAGCATCACAGGATGGCCGAACGATCACTCTCTGGCGGCGAGACGGTACGAAGTTCGCGGAAGCCCGCAAAGAGCTGAATGGTCGTACCGGCATGTCGCTCTGGTACGACGCGGCCGGCGACCTTACGCTTGTGTATACGCAGGACTTCCCAGCTGGCGGCGACGCGCCGCCCGGCGAGAACACGGGTCCATCCGAACTTCCGGAGCCAGTTGGAGCGCTCCGGAGTGCCGGCACGCAAGCAAAGACGGGCACGCAGGCAAAGAGAGGTCCGCACCGCAGTAACGTGAGTTGCGGGGCGAACGTCTCGACGTGGGAGACCTACATGCTCTACCCACCAGCGACGTTCTCATGGTACTTCAACTCTGGCTCGACGCCGGCGGGCCTGAGCGTCGCAACCACCGAGACGTACCTGCGTAACGCGCACAGCGAGTGGTACAACAACAGCAACTGGTGCGGGTACGCCGATGCGTCCGTCTTCTCAATGGCGTACGGGGGCACTACGACCTCTGGCTACGGCGACAACGGAATCAACACCGTCGGCTTCGCCGGAATGTCGGGTAGCGGTTGCGCGATCGATGCCGTTGGCTGTACCCGAGTCGAGGTCGCTGGCATCAACGTGATCGAGAGCGACACCCGCCTGAATTCGGCGTTGTACTCGTGGGTCAACGGACAAGCCTCAGGAAAGTACGACACCTGGAGCGTCATGGCGCATGAGCTCGGCCACACACTCGGGTTCTACCATGTGATTGACACGTCGAACGTCATGAACGCAGGCGCGTTCACGAACGACACTTCCCCGCACCTCCTGGGGAACGGCGACGCGAACGCCAACAACGGCAAGTACTGATCCGACTGGGTGGTTCCGCCTTTCGCGACGGAGCTCGACCCGACCCGGCGAAGGTGACTCGCTTCGTGGAGGAGCGGCGGGATGTCTTCGGGGTCGAGCCGATTTCTGCGAGGCGATCGGCGTGCCGATGAGCACGTACTACACGCGCAGGTCCCGGAAGCCGTCCGCCGTGCGCTCGCCGATCGGAAGCTCGTCGGGGAGACCTACGCCGCCCGCGAGGGCTACCGGCGCGCCTACGGCGTCCGCAAGACCTGGATGGAGCTGAAGCGTCGCGAGGTCGAGGTCGGCCGCGACCGCGTCGCCCGGCTGATGCGCGAGCTGGGCCTGAGGGCGTTCGCCGCGGCAAGAAGCGCCGCACGACGATCGTCGACGAGGCCGCGCTCGAGCGGGTGCGTGACCTGCTGCAACGCGACTTCACGGCAACCCGACCGAACGAGAAGTGGGTCGCCGACATCACCTACCTCAGGACCTGGAACGGCTTCGTCTACCTCGCCTTCATCCTCGACTGCTACAGCCGCATGATCGTCGGCTGGCAGCTCGCGACCCACCTGAGAACCGACCTCGTCCTGGACGCGCTCGAGATGGCGAACGGGCTCCGGCAACCGGGCGAGGGGCTGATCGCGCACACCGACCGCGGGTCGCAGCCCGAGCATCCGCTCCACCGACCGGCTCGACGAGCTCGCTGTCGCGCCGTCGGTCGGCTCCCGCGGCGACGCCCACGACACGCGATGGCCGAAGCGTGGCTCGCGACCTTCAAGAGCGAGCTCGTCGACGGGCGACGCTTCCCAGCGACGAGCACGCCGAGCACGAGACGCTGCACTGGATCGGCTTCTACAACCAGGAGCGGCTGCACGAAGAACTCGGAGACTTGCCGCCCGCCGAGTACGAGGAGTTGAATATCAAGACAGACAACAGCCCAACCCTGGCTGCCAAATAAACGAGCCTCTACGAAACCCAGGGCGCTTCAGGCATCCGCGAAGACGGCACTCTGATCTCGTCCAAGGTACGCGACCCGGCCGCCACCGAACTTTGCCGCTGAGCGCCCTTCCTCAGCTCCAGCGGATGGCCAGCTCGTCTGCTCTTCGCTGCGCGGGCTCCTTTAGCCAGACACGTCCGCGCTCGATGCTCGCGCGCGTGGAGCGCTATAGATGACGCCCACCTGGCACCAGCACACTCGCGACGGCTGGGCATAAGGTGGTAATCGCTGTGGCGGCGCCCTGAACAAGGTGTTGGGCGGCTATGCGTTGCCATCGCCAGTCGCCGAACGCGCTCGTTCAGCTCGCGGCTCAGCCGACGACACGGTAAGCCGGCGTGACTCCGCCGCAACGTCCTCGACGCCAACCGCAAAGGGGCGGTTGGCACGGACGCGTTCCGGGAGGCTGATCTCGCGTACGGGCCCTCCGTCGCGCGGGTAGACGGTTGCGGTCAGGCGCGCCTCGCCGCTGTGTTGCGCCGCGAGGGAACGCAGAGCCATTCGGAATTCAGGGGTCCAGATGTCGTCATAGAGCAGCAGACCGACGTGCCCAGCGGTGAGTTCGACGATCAGCTGGTGCCCATTCATGCGGCGCTCCGGGTCGTTCTCGTATGCCCACTGCTCGAGGCGCTTCTTCTCCTCAATTTGCTGCTCGAGAAGGTGTGCCAGGGACGGGAGCACGTCGTCTTCCCGCCGAGTTCGCAGCTTCCGGAGCAATCGGCCCTTCGCCGTCGCGAACACGATCGTGTCGCCATCGATAAAGAGCTCTCCCCGGAGTAGGTGCCGGACGAGCTCAGCGGTCGGTGGATGGCCCAAGTCGGCCATAACCAAGATCGGCCCGTCGATCCAATAGCCCTCGCTGTCGAAGCGCACATAGCCCTCTCGTCGCAGGTGGAACAAGTAGCCGCCGAGCGCGACATTCGCCTGGTCTTTTCCGTACGGCTGCGCCTGGAAGAAGCGCCTGATCGCCTGCCGATACTCGAACGTCTCACCAATCTGACCCTCGATGAACTCGTAGAAGAGGCGCGCGTGCCAATGCGCGGGATGCCAAATCGTTCCCCAGTCGGAACGCAGCTCAACGGAGATCACCTCGGGCACGGTCGGCAGGGCGACCAGCTTGAGGAACTTCGGCGCCGCCGCCTGCCACGCCTGAACGCGCGCCGCACGTTGGCGACGATGCCACCCGGCCCACTCCTCCTCGCCCTTCTCGCCAGCAGCCTTCGCCGCGCTCCGCTGCAGCCTGACGTGTTCCTCGGCGGCGAGCGCTTCGCGGGCCTTCCACTCCACCTCCAGCCGCTTGAGCCGAGCCGCGTCCTCGATGTGGTCAGTCGGGGTGATGAAGCGCTCGCCTACGATCCTGCATTCCGTGAGCTGATCGAAACGAAGCTCGGCGGCATTCCAGCCAGCCAGAAGGCGGTCGCTACTCTCGATGGTGGCGGTCGCGATCCGCAGCTCGTCCGGGCTGAAGAACCTGACCGGTACACCAGCGCCCTTCAGCGCTCTGGAGACCTCGGTCAGCTCTATCGCAGACTCGAACCGCTGCTCCCGGTAGTAGCGGGAGCGCTGCAGATGCGGCGCCAAGTGGCCAAACAACCAGACGTCCATGACACCCTGTGAGCGATAGCCTTCATGCCGACGTCGCCACTCGCTGACAGTGAGCGGTGAGTACTGCAACTCGAACGCGAAGCGCCGGCCGCCGGACATATGAATGAGCACGTCGGGCCGCTGGCCGTTGTCCAGCGCCTGCTGATCAATGACGACGCTCGCCTCAGGATAACGATCGCGAAGGTACTGGCCGAGGAGCCCTTTCCCGAGCTGGTGGTAATAGCTCTCCGGGCCGTGCGCACGGGCGCCAGATGCCAGATGCTTGAAATGATGGCGCTTCGACGTGCCGCCATACGTGGTGAACGCCCTGCTCTCGCAGCCGTCGATCGGGCAGATCAGATGCCCGGCGCGACAGTCCGGCCGCAGCTCATCCGCCTGTCCCTCTTCCATGTAGACGATCCGCCCGCTGCGTCGGTCCAGCGCATAGAGCTGGCGGGTTTCACGGCCGCCAACGAACTGCTGCAGTTCCGCCGCATGACTCATCGGGGCGCGGGACCCTAGAGATCACGTCGGACGGATACAGCTCCCAACGGATTCCAGGAATAGAGCGCCTACGGGCGCTGATCTGTACCGGCAATGGGCCAAGGCACATCAATACCCTCGTCGTAGTTGGTCTCGCCGGGGAACCGATGCATAGCCTTGATCGTCCTCGTCGCCTCGCACGACCCCACTTCGGTGCTCACCTGAGGCTCGCGAGAGTCCTGACTACCGCGCTCTTCGTCACTGAGCTCCGACAAGACCTCGCGAGGGAGACGCGGGGATGAGCTCAGTTCACTTAAGTTAACCTTGTTTTGTGCGAATCGACCGCCAAACCGAGCTCGTGATCGCAGCTGACATCGCTGAGCGGCTCGGGATCTCCCGCGCGCGCGTCTCCGTTCTTGCGGGCCGGCGGGGCTTCCCGCCGCCGGTCGGACGCCTTGGCCGCTCGGATGTGTGGCGCTGGGCGAGTGTCGAGCGCTGGGCCCGTGACACTGGTCGGCTCGACCAGAGCTGAGAACACACCAGAGACACAGACGCACCTTCGGTGGCGCCGACGACGCGACCGGCTTCGTCCGCGTCGGGGGTTAACTCGAATTCATGCAGGAAGGAGAAGCAAATGAGGTACCGGATCGATCAAGATCAGTTGTGGGAGTTCCTCGCTCGGCAGGCGCGGCTCGTGGAGCGGCTCCCGATCGAGGCAGCAGAGGCCGCCGCAGACGGCTACCGCGACGGGCTCGACGACTCCGAGCGCGAGGCGGTCTGGCTCGCGGCCGGGGTTGCGACGTTCATCGGGCAGGCGATCGCGGACGAGCCGGAGCGGTTCATCGTCGCGGCGGGCGACCGCGTCGCCGCAT
>JBBJLW010000022.1:0-59892 GCA_037720595.1 Gaiellaceae bacterium
ATCGCGGACGAGCCGGAGCGGTTCATCGTCGCGGCGGGCGACCGCGTCGCCGCATAGCGAAGGGAGAAGCAGAGATGACGACAACGGAGACAACGAGCTACCGCGTCGAGGACGCGACCTCGCCGGTCAGGTTCGGCCGCTGGCCGACCGGGTGGGGCGATGTCGTACACGGCGCGCGCCAGGGCGAAGCGTGCTCGGCGGCGGCGATGATCGACGCCGCCGGTCTCGCCTGGACGGTGGGGCAGCATCCGCTCGAAGCGGTACTCGCGATTAGCGAGGACGGCTGCCCGACCGCGCGCGTACCCGTGCCGCGCGTCGTCGCCAACATCCGCAGCGACACCGGGACTGTTCTCGGCGTGGTCGGCGAGGGTTACGCGCCGCTGCAGAACCGGGCCGCGTTCGCGTTCTGCGACGCGATCACCGACTCGGGCGCGGCTCACTGGCTCGGCGCGGGCGAGACGCGCGGCGGCGCGCGCGTGCACGCGCTGATGCGACTCGACCGCGAGATCAGGATCGGGGACACGGAGGGGGAAGACGTGCTGCCGCTGCTCTGCTTCCGCAACGGACACGACGGCGGCCTCGCCGTCACGATCAGCGTCTCGCCCTTCCGGCTCGCCTGCCTGAACGGGATGATGCTCCCGCTCGAGGGTGCCGCGCGCACCTGGAAGGCGCGGCACACGGCCAACCTGGACGCGCGCCTCACAGACGCGCGGCGCACGCTCCGGATCGCCTGGCGGTACTACGACGAGTTGGAGAAGATCGGCGGACGCCTGCTTCGGGAGCGGATGAGCGCGGCCGAGTTCGAGCGCTTCCTCGCACAGCTCGTGCCGCTGCCCGAGCCGCGCCCGGATCGGACGAACGGCGGACGCGCGGTGCGGAACGTCGAGCGCGTCCGCGATGCGATCGCGAACGCCTACCGCGGGGCGCCCGATCTCGCGAACATCACCGGCACCGGCTGGGGCGCGTTGCAGGCAGTGACGGCGTACGTCGACCACGTGCAGCCCACGCGCGCGACCGCCGGCCGCAGCCACCAGGAGGCGCGCTTCGAGCGCGCAACCGAGCCGGCCGCGCTCAAAGACCGTGCGCTCGCGCTCCTGACCGAAGGAGGGACGCAGTCATGACTGCGACGCTAAGCATGGTTCCGCTCGCGAAGATCCGCCCGAGCGCAGACAACCCGCGCTCGGACTTCGATGTCGAGCGGATGGCGGAGCTGATCGAGTCCGTGAAGCGGCACGGGATCATTAGCCCGCTGACGCTCTCCCGCGACGACGACGGCCGCTACGCGATCATCGCCGGGGAGCGCCGCTACCGGGCCGCGAAGGCGGCGAAGCTCCGCGAAGTGCCCGCGCAGGTGCGCGAGGTCGACGGAGAGGCGCTCACGCTCGCGGTGGCGGAGAACGTGATCCGGGCCGACCTCAGTCCGATCGAGGAAGCGCGCGCGTATCGCCGTCTCGTCGACGAGCGCGGCGACACCGCGAAGGTGGCGCGGCTCGTCGGTAAGAGCGAGCGGCTGCTTGCCGACCGGCTCGACCTCCTGCGTCTTCCCGACCAGGCGCAGGAGCTGCTCGCTGCGCGCAAGGTGCCGCTCGCCTGTGCGCCCGCGCTCGTGCGGATCGCGGAGCGAGAGCCGCGTCTCGCTGACCTCGCCTCGCTCTGGCTCGTCGAACGTCCTCGCGAGGCATCGGCGTTTCCTGCCGCGCCGGGCGAGGTCGTGGACGATGTCCTCCGCGCTGAGTGGACGGACGACGGCTCGCCGGTTCATCCGGTCGCCTATAGCGTCGGCGGTTTCCGAGGCCCGCTCGTGCCGCCAGCAGACGACCGGCTCGCGGCCATGTTCGCGAAGCTCGGCAACCACGCGCAGGCGGTCGAGCAGGCATACAGGGCGCTGCCGGAGATTCCGCCGGCGTCCGATCACGACTGGCAGGCACGGCAGGCCGAGGAGCGGCGTGAGCGCGAGTGCTTCGCGCTCAGCGAGGAGGACGGCGACGCCGCGCGCGCGTTCGGCTGCCTGCTCGAGCTCCCCGGCTGGAACGGCCACGAGCACCGCTACGTCACCGACCCGGAGTGGCTCGCGGATCGGCTCTTGCAGAAGATCGCCGCGCACGCGGCGGCGGAGGTCGAGCGGAAGCAGGGCGAGCGGGCCGCTCGAACGCCGAACGGCCCGCCGGACGACGCCGCGAAGGAGGAGCGCCGTCGCGAGCGGGAGCAGCGGTACGCGGCGCGGGTCTCCGCGCGCTCGCGCAACCTCGACCTCGGAGCGGCGCTCGCCCGCTGGCAGCCGAAGCTCGACACGGAGGCGGTCAAGTTGCTCGGCTCGCTCGTCCTCGAGGAGCACGGCCGCGCCGCGGCCTGGGCGCACCGGCTCTGCGTCGACCAGCCGACAACGACGAGCAAGCAAGGGACGGTGACCATCCGCTATCCGCGCGGGGCGGAGGCGGAGCGCGAGCACCACGCCGAGGCCCTCGCCGCGCTCTCGCGTGTCCGTACTCCCGAGGAGGCGGCTGCGGTCGTGCTCCGCCTGCTCGTGGTGCAGCGGCTCGTCGACGCCGAGGGACTGGCGAACGCGGACTGGCAGGGAATCTACGAGCCGCAGTTGCTCGCCTCCTCCGAGCTCATCGGCAAGCTCGCCCGCCGCGTCGCACCTGCCTCCGTCAAGAAGCACCTCGCCGAACAGCAGGCCGCCGACCGCCAGCCCGAAGCCGAAGAGGAGACGCTCGATGCGGCAGCCTGAACAGCAGCCGTCCGTCGCAGCTACTACCCTGGATATCAGGCGAGACACAGATGCATCACTCGACCCATAAATGGGTCGAGATGCTATGGTGGGTGTCGTGTTGAGCATCGCGAAGCTCACGCCGGGCCAGGAGGGCTACTACGAGCGCTCCGTCGCCGCAGGGCTCGACGACTACTACGCAGGCCGCGGCGAGTCGCCCGGCATCTGGATCGGCCGGGGCGCCCGCGAGCTCGAGCTCGAGGGCCTCGTGCACGACGGTGAGCTCGGTCGCCTGATCCGCGGGATCCACCCGCACACCGAGGAGGAGCTCCGCCGCCATCCGAAGGCGAGACGAATCACCGTCGAGCGGATCGACCCGTTCACCGACGAGCGGTGGCTCGAGACCAGGAAGCTCGCTCCGGTCGCGGGCTACGACCTCGTCTTCTCGCCGCCGAAGAGCGTCAGCCTCCTGCACGCGCTCGGCGACGAGGACACCCGCCGGGCCGTCAACGAGGCCCACACCTCGGCCTGGCAGGCAGCGCTGGGATACCTCGAGGACGAGGCGTGCGTCACCCGTCGCGGCCGCAACGGCGTCTACCGCGAGCACGCCGGCGGGTTCGTCGCGGCCGCCTACCAGCACCGCACGAGCCGGGCCCAGGACCCCCACCTGCACACGCACGTGATCGTCGCGAACATGGCAAAGACACCGAGCGACGGGACGTGGCGAGCGCTCGACGGCGAGCCGATCCTCAAGAGCTACCGGCTCGCCGCCGGCTACCTCTACCAAGCCCACCTGCGGGGCGAGCTCTCACGCACGCTCGGCGTCGAATGGGAGCAGCCACAGAAGGGGATGGCCGAGCTGCGGCACGTACCGCAAGAGGTGATCCGCGAGTTCTCGACACGCCGCGCGCAAGTCGTCGAGCAGCTCGAGCGGCAGGGCGGCGGCGGCTTCCACGCCGCCCAGCTTGCGGCAGTCCAGACGCGCGAACGTAAGGAGCAGATCGATCTGGTCGAGCTTCGGGAGGACTGGCGTGCACGCGCTTCCGAACACGGGCTCGGCACCCGCGAGCTGCGCGCACTCCTCGGGCGCGTCCGTCATCGCGAGGTCTCCCGCGACGAGCTACTCGAGACAGCGCGGCGCATGCTCGGGCCGCAGGGGCTGACCGAGAAGCGGACTGCGTTCGCTGATCCCGAGGTCGTGATGGCATGGGCGGCAGCGCACGTCTCCGGCGCATCCGCTGACCGTGTGCGCACCCTCGCCGGAAGGCTGATTCGGACGGACGGCGTCGAGCTCGTCGGCGAACAGGCAAGCCCGGGTCGCCCCGCCCGCTACTCGACGGCCGAGCTCATAGCCGTCGAGCGGGCCGCGCTCGCGCTCGTCGAGCGCGGCCGCGATGCCGGAGCGCCGTCGATCACCGATGAGCGTCTCGACGAGATCGAACGGGCCGACAGGATCGCTCTCTCCGACGAACAAGAGACGATGGTGCGCGAAGTGGCGACGAGCCCGAGCCGCGTCGTCTGCGTCGTCGGCCTCGCGGGTGCAGGCAAGACGACCGCTACCCACGCCGTCGCCCAGGTCTTCGAACAGGCAAGCATCCACGTCGTGGGCGCCGCGCCGTCGGGCGTCGCCGCCGAGAAGCTCCAGGACGAGACCGGGATCCCGGCCGCCACGCTTCACCGCCTGCTCGGAGAGGCGCGCCGCGACGGAGGCCTGGCTCCCGGCTCCGTGCTCGTCGTCGACGAAGCGGGCATGGCCGAGACGCGCATCCTCGCGCCCGTGCTCGAGCTCGTCGAGCAGGCAAACGGGAAGGCGATCCTGATCGGCGACCCGCACCAACTCCCCGCCGTCGGCGCCGGCGGCCTCTTCGCAGGCATCGTCGAGCGCGAAG
This sequence comes from Gaiellaceae bacterium, assembly GCA_037720595.1. GTDB lineage: Bacteria > Actinomycetota > Thermoleophilia > Gaiellales > Gaiellaceae > Gaiellasilicea. Next base: position 4,600 of record JBBJLW010000022.1, read on the forward strand.
GCGCCGTCGTCCTGACCGAGAACCGGCGGCAGCACGACGAGCTCGAACGCGAGGCTCTCGCCCGGGTCCGGGCCGGAGTGGGCCGCGACTACCTCGCCTACGCGGAGAAGCGCGAGCGGCTCGTCGTCTCCGAGAGTCCCGTGACGACGCGCGCTCGCCTGCTCGCGGATTGGTGGGAGCACGCCCGCGACGACCTCCCCGGCAACGTCATGCTCGCTCTGCACCGGCGCGACGTCACCGACCTCAACCAGTTCGCGCGTTCGCTCATGGAGGTAGACGGACGGCTCGGCAAGGAGCGGCTCACGATCCCAGGGCGCGAATTTGCCGTCGGCGACAGGGTCGTCTGCTTGCGCAACTCGGACCTGCTCGGCGTCAAGAACGGCACCACCGGCACCGTCGAACGAATCGACCTCGACCAGCGGGCGCTCGTCGTTGCGACCGACCGCGGCCCGACCGTCGAGCTCAGCCGCCGCTACCTCGAGACGGGCAACGTCCGGCACGCCTACGCCCTCACCGGCCACGCCGCCCAGGGCCTCACGGTCGAGCGCGCCTTCGTCCTCGGAGCAGGAGAAGCCCGCCTCCAGGAATGGGGTTACGTCGCACTCTCACGCGCACGCGCCGAAACGCGCCTCTACGTCAGCGGCAACCCACGCGAGCACGAGAGCCACTTCCACGACCTCGACGACCGCGACCCGCTCACCCGCTTCGGCCGAGCACTCGAGGAGTCCGCGGTCGAGCTGCTCGCGGTCGACCAGCGACCGCTCCCATCGGGGCCGCGGCACGAAGCGCGGCCGGCAATCGAGCGCGCACGGCTCAGCCCGGACGATCAACTGCACCTGCGCCTCCTGGAGCACAAGCGCCGCGCACTCACGAAGACGCGCGACGCAGCCGAGCAGAAGCTCGAGGCGGCCGAGCGGCAGCTCGCACAGTGCGGCCCACTCCGTCGCCGCCGTCGAGACGAGCTCCGTGGGGAGATCGAGCTGCAGCGCCGCGCGGTCGACCTGACGGACGAGCGGCTCGCGGCGAGCGCCACGTCGCTCGAAGAGTCGCAGCTGGCGCTGCGGAGGCGGGATCGAAGCTTCGACGGGCGCGTGCGGGAACTCGATCCTTCTGTTCGGGGGCGTGAAGGCGTGGGGCTTATCCTCGAGAGGTAGCGGACGCGCACTGCCAGCCTCACGTTGGTCGGAATTAGCTCCGTCGATGAAATCCGTTGTTGTTCGTGCTGTCCCCAGCCACCCTCCGAGCACCTCGGCTTCACGGTGCGCGAGCCGAGGATGTCCGTCGTCCGAACGCACTACTCCTGCACGATCGAGGTGTGCGCCAGCGACTAGCTCGATCAGAGCCCTCAGCTGTCGCAGCGGCCTCCTTCCGGTCGCCCCGTCACGTTGTAGCCGACCAGGTAATCAACGGCTCGACCGACAACGCAAGCCACCTGCGCGGGCCGAGCGCGGGATCTCGGTTCAGCCGTCTGAGGGTGCCGGGCACTGGCGATGTTCCGGCGGCGGCTTCTTCGAGGGCACCGGATCCGGGGCGCGGCCTCGGCTTGGGCTCACGTTGCACGGAGTCGGTTTCGACGCTACCGGCTCTTGCGCCGGCTTCTTGGGACATCCGGCAGGCAGCGGCTTTTCTGACCCTGCCTTCCGCGCCGGCCCTTTCGCCTTCTCGTCCTTGGCGCCCGCGTCAACCTTCGCCTCCGCCCTCTTGGGACCCGGAAGTAGATAGACCGTCTCAGCACCTCGGAGATCGGAGGCGAAGGCCGCGGCGTTCGCTTCATCGTCGCCACGTTCGACTGTGATCGCGATGTCTCGCGCCACCGGCCCGCGCGCCAGAGCATGGCAGAGCGTGGCCTGATAGCGGGTCGACGCGTAGGTGAGAACGAGTCCGGTGTCGGCTTTGTCGGGTTCGACTGCGAGAACGATGATCGAGCTCGCTCTGGGCAGCTGAACGGCGGCGATCGCCTTCTCGGCCTCAACGTTGAAGGCAGTCGTCTCGGCGACCACATCTTCGCTCGCCTCCTGCGCCTGCTGATAGGCACCGAGGACGGCCGCCGCGGCGAGGCCGATGACTACGAACAGGGTGACGTCAGCCCAGGCGACCTGTTCCCAGCGGCGCGCGAGAAGCACGAGCGCGAACCCGGCGGCGATCAGCACCCAACGCAACCAGGGGGTCGCGGCGGTGTCGTCGCCGCTCCCAAGACCCATGAGCTTTCGTGCCAACTCGGGAAGAGTGTCCGGAAGCAGAACCGCTCCGACAAGCAACACGGCTGCTGCCAGCACGAGGAAGAGCTTGCGCCAGTTGCCCTTGATCGCACTCCGCATCCTCGCCGGCGTCGCCATCTACGTCAGCTCCATCTCCGCTTGCGCTTTCTTGACATGGCCCAAGTTCTCCTCACTGCGCTTCTTCTGCTTGTCGGTTGCCTTCTCATGCGCCGCCGAAGCCTGGAGCGCCTCTTTCGCGCGCGGCCAGTAGTCGAGACGGGCCTCGTTATAGGCCAAGAGCGCCCAGGCACAGCCGACGTTGTTGAGCTCGTCGGCGCTGGCGCCGGGCCGTTGCAACTTTTGTATCGTCACAAACAGCTTGGTCGAGTCGCCGGACTTGATCTCGGCCTTCTCCGGCGGCGCTAGTAGCAGGTCAGCGAGCTGCTTGGCCGCCGTATTCCCGCCATCGGTCTCGTCGTCGTCGATGGGTTCGAGAGCCGCCTCGTCGAACGCGCCGCCGATGGCCTCGCCAAGCTCGTGCTTTGAAGTGAGGTCTTCGTTCACGACGACACCGCGGGGAGCAGGACCCACAGGCTGTCGCCGCCCAGCAGCTGGTGGTTGCTCGATCGGAATAACCCTCGATCACGGTCGCTGAGATCCATGACCTCCTCCTTCCCGTTGACGATCAGCCGCGGTTGACCCTTGAGCGGCGCTAACGACTCGAGCACGATCACGACCACCTTGTCCTCGCCGCCGGCAAACGTGAGCTCGAAGCCGCCGCTGTGGTTGATGATCCTCGGTCGCGGCGCGTCTCCTTGGAACGTGAGCCGCCACAGTGGCAATCGGAAGTCAAGCGCCATCGACGCTCCCCGTGGCAGGTTGTCGAGTCGCCAATGCAGCTGTTCGGCTTCGCCAGCCCGCATGACCGCAGGCGTCGCGCACACGTTGCCAGCTTTGATCGGTTCCGGCAGTCGGACGCGCCGGACGCGCCGATCGTCGATGACGAGGTCGACGCCGCCGTCGCGGCAGGACTTCGATTCGCGGGAGGCGATCAAGAGATAGTCCAGGTAGCGAAGCAATACCGGGTAGAGCTGTTGCTCATCGATGGCCACTTCCACCGCCCGCTCGCGCGGCGGATCCGCATCATCGATCGCGGCCGGCGCGTCCCGCTGCTCTGACTCGGGCTCGTTTGCTTGCTCGCGATCGCCGTTGTCCGGCGCGTAGTCGTCGCCATCCTCGACGACAGCATCGACGACGACGACTGCGACCTCTTCGACCGTCAGCGACGACGAAGCGGCGACTCTGAGCGCTGGTGGCGGGTCTTCGGCCTTGAACAGATCCTTTGGCGGCGCCTTGTCGTCGCCGGGGAGGTAGAAGTGGCGCGCGCCTTGCCAAAGAGCGCGCTCGTCGGCAAGGTCGGTCGGCTCGCGGAGCCCGAGCCCCTTGCGCAGCTCGCCACGATGGAGATCGAAGACTACCTGCATGGCGTCGCCCCAGCTGCGCGCGCTGTCGACGGCGACTCGGTAAGCACCATAGGCGCCGACGACGGCGAGCAACGACAGCAACACCGCGACCCACTCCCTGCGCGCGGCGAAAAACACGAGCGCTTCGATGCCGAAGAGGGAAAGGACGAATACCAGGTTGGCAAGCAGGTCGAGAGTCGCCTTCTCGTCCTTGGCAGAGATCAGTGCTGGGGCCTCCTTGACTTCGACGCTTGCCTCCATTGGCGACCAGAAGGCGGCAATGTCCAAGCCGTAGCGGCGCCAGATTGTCTGTTGATTCGCGACCAGCGCATTGCCGAGCCGCGTCGCCTGGATTGTCCGCTCGATGTTGACCGATGGGAAGTGCGTCACCAGCTCCCACTTCAGGGCCAGGCGCGTGTCGGTCCTAGTGCGCTCCTTGAGCTTCTGGCGTCGGTCGAGCTGGCGTTGCCGCAGCCACCAGTTGAGTCCAGAGCGGCGCCATGACCCGCCGGCGAGAAGGTCGATGATGCTGTTGGCTGCGTTCAGAAGCACGTAGCCGAGAGCGAGGATCACGGCCTCGGCGACGACCGCCTGCCACGTCTTGTCGAGGCCAGCGAACAGTTTGCCGATCCCCTCTTCGTCGGTCGCGGGGTAGATGAAGGCAAGGTTGAGCAGGACGAACAGCGTCGCCGGGACGACTGCGGCCGGCTGGACGAGCTTCTTCAGCGACTCCTCAACCGTTCCCTTGAGGAAGTCGGCGATCATCGACGCCGCTTCCGGCTCGGGAAGCGTCCCCCCGCGACCTCACGCCCGACAGCCATCAGCGCACGAACAGCAGCCGCTCCTCGAAGCGGGCGTTCCTTGGTTCGAACCAGCTCGTCGCCCACTGCTCGCTGCGCTTCTTCAGCTTGCTAGCGGCTTGGCGTCGGTCGGAGTTCTTATGACGGCACGGAAGCGGTAGTGGTCGATCAACCTTACCGCCTCGACGGCGTAGGTGGTGGCCAAATTGCGGTCGTGGAGCAGGCGCGCGGCGTGCCCACCAGGGAGAGATGTGAGCATGATCTTGTCGTTCCTCGTGTGTCGAGATCGCCGTCGCCATCCAACCCCCTCCCCAGTCCGAAATTTTTTAGCTAGACAACTCTCCCGCGCGCCGCGAATGGAGTCAAGCGAGGTTCTGCCACAACCACGACCGTCTCCACTTCGCACTCGACGACGCTCGACGGTCGGGTACGAGGAACTGAACTGCAGGAGAGACAACACCAAGGTCCAGCTATCGGCCCAGTCCGCCGCAGTCGCTACGGCCGCGGCGAAGCCCTCAACCGGCCCATAACACGCGAGCAGCGACGTTACCGGGCTGTGAGGCGGGCACTGTCTCTATGGCCGAGGGCTCCCGGCCGCGCGGGTGACGCAACGCAGCCGAATCAGACTCCAGATTCGAAAAGAACGATCGAGCATGCACTCGCGCGCGATCGGTGCGGCTATCCACATCATCGGCAAGCTGGGGTCGAGCCTGCCGTCGAAGTCGAAGACGACCCGGCTCGCGGCTAGGAGGAGCGGCATGGTCGCGCGCAGCGGGTCAGTGGCGTGCTCGCGGATGTCGAAGGAAACCGTGAAATTGGAGCACGGGACGCTCAAGCCTCATTCGTAGGAGCAGACGCCATGAGGCCTGAACGGCGGGGGCGTCTCACGATTCCCGGTCGCGAGTTCGCCGCCGGCGACCTTGTGGTCGGTCTGCGCAACCCGGACGTGCTCGGGGTCAAGAACGGCGCAGCCGCCGGTACCTCGAGGCGAGCAACGTTCGGCACGCGTACGCCTTCACTGGACATGCCGCCCAACGGCCTCACCGTCGAGCGTGCCTTCGTCCTCGGAGCAGGAGAGCCCCCCTCCAGGAGTGGGGCTACGTCGCACTCTCACCCGCGCGAGCCGAAACCCGCCTCTACGTCAGCGGCAACCCGCGCGAGCAAAAGAGCCACTTCCACGACCTCGACGACCGCGACCCGCTCACCCGTTTCGGCCGCGCACTCGAGGAGTCGGCTGTCGAGCTGGTCGTCGTCGATCAACGTCCTAGGCCGTCGGGCCCACGGCATGAGGCGCGACCTGAGAAGAGCGCTCGACGCGGCCGAGTTCGGGCTCCAGCGGTGCCGACCGTTCCGTCGACGGGCTCGCGACGAGCTGCTCTGCGAGATCGAACTGCAACGCAGTGCGATCGATCGGGCGCGTCAAATCTTGTCGAGACCACTGCGATGCTCGAAGCGTGGAGGCTCGAGATGCCCAAGCGCGATGGAACCGCCGAGCGTGGTGCCCGGGAGAGCGATCCTCAAGTTCGGGAGCGCAGGGCAATCACCTCACGAGCCCGTCCGCGACTCGTTGCCTGAGTTCAAAGAGTCCGGTTAGACTCGCAGACGTGCGTGGCGGTAGTCGTGGCGAATCACCCCTCCTGGGCTGCCTTCTGGCAAGTCTCGGTTTCCGGCTAGCCGGTGCACCGCAGCCAGCACGCCTCAGCCGAGCTCGTAGGGTCAAATGAATTCGCAGGCTAGGCCCCAGCTCGGTAGCCGCCTTTCGGAGAAGGGAAAACGGCGTCCCGAGTCGCTGAGAGTCCAGATCTCATACGAGCTGATCCGCCTCTTATCTGAGCAGCTTTACACCTCCCCCGCCAAGGCCATCGAGGAGCTCGTGGTTAACGCATGGGACGCCGACGCTCGCTTGTGCTCTGTCTATGTTCACTCGGCGCTAAGAGAGCCTGGCGCACACGACCCAGAAGGGCTCATCGCGGTGTTCGACGATGGCCATGGGATGGACGAGGCGGGCCTGCGAGATCTCTGGCATGTCGGACGAAGCCGCAAGCGCGACGCAGATAGGCCAGTCAAGCCCAGACGTGCCCAGATTGGCAAGTTTGGTATCGGAAAGTTAGCAACCTATGCGGTTGCTCAGAGAATTACTTACATCTCTCGCGTCAACGAAACGTTGCTCGGCGTCAGCGTTGACTTCGCGAGCTTTAAGGCGACTAGCGAGGGAGGCGAGGTCATCCCGGTCGATGTCGACGTAGTCGTATTCGAGCCCGAGCAACTCACGGTCGATCCAGATTTTACAGTCGCAGCACGGGCAACTGGCCAAGATCCCGACGCTCTGACCTCCGGCAAGATCGAACGCTGGACGCTCGTCGTTCTCGAGGAACTGAGAGACGAGGCGCTGAAGCTTACGGAAGCCAAGCTGCGCTGGGTCTTCAGCACCGCGATGCCTCTCGAGAGCGACTTTGCGCTGCTTTTGAATGGGGAAGTAGTTCCGAGCGTCGATGAGGGAGTCGAGTGGCTGGTTGACTTTGATGTGACTGAGCTCCCGGACGCGCGCCTCGAGGCTCTGCGCGATACATCAGGAGAGGACTGGCGGCGATCGGATGGGAAACTTACTGGGCCTAGCTTTCCCCACGGCGTATCCGGGCGTGTGCGGGTCGCCAAGGAATCACTCTACCGTCCGACGACGAAACGGTCGGATCTCGGCCGTAGTCATGGTTTCTTCGTCCGGGTTCTTGGACGTCTCGTCAACGAGGACGATGCGCTCTTTGGGCTGAAGCCTCTCAGCTACGCCGTATTCAACCGCCTAGCTGCCGCTCTTGAGGCCGATGACCTCGACGAGTTCCTGACCGCTCCACGTGAGGGTGTAGAGCGTGGCGACGAACAGGCGCTTTTCCATCAGCTCTTGAACTCATTGTTCTTGCACGCACGAGATGAGTACGAAGCGATGAGAAGGACCCTTGAGCAAGCGGCTCGTCGCAAGAACGAAGGACAGCGAAACTATGTAGGCGCGAACCTTGTCGAGCACCCGGTAGCAGATGTCCTTGCCTCGTCAGAAAACGACGACGGCGACGAAGACGACTGGTTCTACCTCTCACTTAAGGCTGAACCCGACCAGATCACCGAGCTGATCACCTCCTTGTATGGCCCAGAGGAGCCTCGTCGCAGCTACGTCTATCGATACGACAGCCTTGGCGAGCCTGAGCCGATCGTGCGGTTCGATCCAGCAGAGTCACAGTTCGTGATCAACATCGACCACCCCATTGTTACGGAGTTCATGGACGAGGAGCAGCGAGGACGCGAACTTGTCGAGGTCGTGGCAACCGCGGAAGCATTACTTGAGATTTACCTGCATGAGGCACGTGTGCCACAGACCTCCGCGCGGGCGCTGCTCCAGCGCCGAGATAGTCTGCTCCGGAGCCTCACCAAGGATCGAGTTTTTTCGCCGAAGTCGCTCGCACGCAACTTGCGCGATGGCAAGACTCCTGACAAGGACCTGGAGATTGCGCTTGTGACTGCAATGCGTCTCCTTGGCTTCAGCGCGGAGCATGTGAGCGATAGCGGGAATCCAGACGGGATCGCGAGCTACCACGATGGGCGAACTATGACGACAATTACGCTGGAGACGAAGTCAACACGGGACGCGAAGCCGCCAAGTTTGGCGGCACTCGACTTCGCCGGACTGGCGGAGCATCGCGTCAAGGCGCAAGGTTGTCTTCTGTTGGCCGTTTCCTATCCGGGGGAGACGAAGGAGAAAGGTGCCGTGGAGGCGCGAGCAACGGAGCTCCGGATCTCGTGCTGGAAGGTCGAAAATCTTGCTCGGGTTGTGGAAGCGGCAGAGCGGCGGCATATTCACGCGCGCGACATCCTTGACATCGTCCTAAATAAGTACACGCCTGTTGATGTGAGCGACGCAGTCGAAGAACTTCTGACCAGGAAGCCCTGGTCGCAAGTCGAGTTCCGAAGAGCCGCGCTCGACAAGATCATTGAGGTGTATCAGACCGTACCCGACGCTGATTTGACCTTGAATGCTCTCGCATATCAGGTCGGCATACACCTCGGCGGCGTCGAGGAGCGCGAAGTGCGCGATGCGGTGGAGGCGCTGGTGGCCGGCAGCGCGGGCGGCCTTCACTTGAGCGACAACAAGGACGTGATCTACGTGCGGGCCGACCCCGATGAACTCAGAAGAAGGTTGAACGCGATGACCCTCGCCGATGGCCCGCCGCGAGGCAAGGGGACTCTTCGACGTGACGAACCGACGAGCGCCAAGAGCTAGGTGCGACGGAAAACGAGCACGTACTCGCGATCGATATTCGCGCCGTTGCGTCTTCCGTAGCTCATGTGCCGGTTCGTGACCGGGTACCAGAAGCGTTCGTCGAGCCGGAAGCCACGCCCAGCAAGTTCCGTGAAGAGCACTGACGTATCGAGGCTCGCATTGTTCCACCGACTGTGGCCAACGACGAATATCGCTGGTGCTCCGGTAGGAAGCACGGCGGCGAGTCGTACGAAAGCTCGCGCCATGCCGACGCAATAATGCCGGAACTCGTCTGCGCGGCGCGAGTCGTTTGCCCGAATCTGTCGCTCGCAATCGGCTACCGTGGGCAACCCGCTTAGGTTCGTTCTAGCTATGAACGGGTGGTTCTTGGGGACATGAGGTCGGCCAAGATACTCATTCAGGATCCGTAGACGATCTGCTTGGGTCGTCGTTAGGTCGAGCCAGAACATCTCGAGTTGGTGACGGCGGTAGTAGTCTACCGCCCCGTGATACGGCGGGGAGGTGCAAGCTGCCTGGACGTCCTCGCCAGCTTTGAGCCGAAGCGTCTTGGTTGCGTCGGCTCTACCTACCCTGCAGACGCTCGCCGGGTCTCGCATGACCTGGTAGTTCTTGACGTCGTCAAGCGCCCGATGCAGTTTGCGTGCGAAGAGCGCAACTGGATTGATGAGCCGGCCATCCTTGTCGCGGGCGATCATGTGCTTCGTGCGCTCGAGACCCGATACCGGAACCGGATCTGCGTTTGATGCGCCGCGAATGGTGGATGCGAAGACAACGCGTAACAGATCGCGTACGCCCGCCCTTACGTGTAAGCCCTCGATCTCGCTAAGAATCCGAGCGAGGTCGACGATCACGTAGCGACGGAACCAGTGCTCGAGGTTCGGAATCGCTGGAGCTTGGAGGCTGCCAAGCTCAGTCACATATGCCTCGGCGTCAAGGTCCTCGTGCATTCTCTGCGCATACTCATCCGACGAGCGCATCACGCGCTCAAGCCGCTCCGACAGCACATCGGCCGCACTGTGGAGAGATGCGACGTCGACCGGGCGTGATTTGGCGCGACTCAGGAAAACGCTGAGCGGGTCGACATCGAAGCCGATCGCGTGGCGGCCGGTAACAGAGGCCTCGACAAGCAACGTGCCGCTTCCGCAGAAGACGTCAAGAAGCCGGTCGCCTGGACGCGTGTACTCCTCGATGAGCCGTCTCACGACTGGTGCGTGGAACTTCGCGGGGAAGCGAAAGAGTTGATGGGTCAGACGCCGACCCTTGTCAGCGGGGAACTCGAATCTGAGCAGGTTCTCCGACGCGGGAGAAATCCATGCGTTGATCGACTCAGTGACACGCGGCCCACCGGAGGCTGTCGACGTACCTAAGGCGTCTCGTACAAGTACAGGCCGCGGAAAGGGAGTTCCTTCCGCGCTCACGCTCCGGGCCGCTTGAGCCTCCGCGGCGTGTCCCAATAGGGGCTCTTGCACTTTGGGCAGACTTTCGGCTCATGCTGCTTATCGCGGGGACGCCACTCGTGCTCGCAACGCTCGCACCGGTAGCCCAAGAGTCGCACCTTCGCCATGGTTCCAGTATGGCACCATCGGTATGACCGGTAAAGGAATAGACCACACCAGGTGATCACCGGCCGGCCTCGCGCGCGGCTGGTTGGGCCGATCTACTTAAGCTGGCAAGCGCGCTTTCGTTGCACGCGCCGCCTTCTGCGAAGCGTCGTTCGTCGATCGTTCAGCGAACGAGGCAAAATGGTCAGCTTTGCGACGGGGAAAGCACGTCGAGCACACATTCGCGGCCAACCGGCGCCGCGATCCAGACAAGCGGCAAGTTGCGGTCGAGCCTGCCGTCGAAATCGAAGACGAACCGGCTTGCGGCGAGGAGGAGCGGCAGGGTCGCGCGCAGCGGGTCAGTGGCTTGCTGGCGGATGTCGAAGGAAACCGTGAAGGCGCACATCACGGGACGTTCGAAGCTGACGCGGAGGAGCAGGCGCCAGCACGGATGCCGGCGGCTCGGGGCGAGGAGCGACCAGCCACAGGAGGCCTGAACAGCGGCGTCGTCCTCGACGACGCGCGCGAGGTCGAGGACATCGCCTCGCCTGCGGGAGTCGACATGAAGCGCAACGGTCAGACCTTCCTCGGCGCTGCCGTCGAACACAGTCGCCGCGTAGCACGGAAGCGCATCGCGAGCGAGCTCCTCCAGGCGCTTCTCGAGCCGCTTGGGCGGCAGCGTGGTCAGATCCTCGAGCACCACGTTCACGGTAGCTGGGTCTTCACACGGCGACCAGGGCGCGTCGCGAGTTGACGGAGCCGGCGGTCCTTGTACCAGGGTCGCAGCGTGATTCGCGCCGGGGCGAGATGGCCGTAGACGAGAACGCCTTGCCCGGGCCGCATCTCACGGAGGATGTTCGCAGGCGCGAGGTGGCGGTACGCGACGGACTCGGTGGTCGAGTGGCGTCCCTCGCCCGAGGTCTCCGACACGTGGCGCACCTCCTCGTCACCGAGCAGTCGCGCGAGGTACTCGAGCGTCTGCGGGTCGGCGATCCCGGACAGGATCACCTTCGCGCGATGGTTCGACACGATGGTCGGCGCGCGATCCCGTCCGTAGACGGCGTTGATCTGCGCGATGTCCTGGAACACGGAGACGAGCTGGATCCCTTGCCCCGCCCCCGTCGATGCCAGCGTCGCGAGGTCGCGCAGCGGCGCGATGTTCGCGCACTCATCGAGGACGAGCAGAAGAGGTGGACTGAGCGGCTTGCCCGTCCCGGTCGTGCGGTCGTACGCGTGCGCGACGATCTCCTGGACGAGCGTCGCGAATAGCGGCTGGAGCCGGCGCTGCTCGTGCGCTGGAGCGCAGAGGTAGGCGGTGTGCCAACCCCCGTCGAGTAGGAGCTCCGCGCGCAGGTCGGCCGTCATGGCGGAGGCAAGGACGCCTGGATCGGCGTAGGCGATGAGGACGGTCTGCGCCGTCGCATACACGCTGCCGCGGGTCTTGTCGTCCCAAAGCGAGATCGCCTCGAAGGCGCTGAGCGCCTCCTGCTCGTCGTTCTGCTCGAGCGCCCAGCGGACCATCTCGTCCTCCTGGGCGTCGACCCACCGAACGACCTGGATCATCGTGCCGCCGCTGCACCCGGCGGCTAGGAGGATCGGCGCGAGCAGCTTGGCCGTCGCCCCGAACCAGAACTCGGAGGCGTCGCTCGCGCCTCCACCCGGCCTCGCTCCGCGGACGAGCCATTCGGCTACGCGCTGCGCGCCCTGCCAGGTAAGGCACTCTCTGAGTGGCGTCCAGCCGGCTGCCGGAAGACCCGTGCTGCCGGTGGGGTCGTACACGAACGTGCTGGCACCGCGGATCGCCGAGCGCGCGGCGATCGTCTCCCGCAGGAGATCGGTCTTGATCGACGTGGCGACGACAGGCCCCTGCCACTCGAGGATCGCCGGGATCGCGAATCCTGTCGTCTTCCCCGTCTGCGTTGGGCCGACCACGATCGCCGACTGCCTCGACTCCGCCGCGACAAGCCGCCCTTCGGCGCGCCCCAGGATCAGGCGGCCCGGCTCCGGGCGACGCACGAGGAGCGACCGAAGATCGCGCGAGCGCGCCCAGCGCGCCGTTCTGGCCGACCCGGCACCTCGGTTGCGAAGCCGCATCGAGAGCAGCACGAAGATCGCGACACTAGGGACGAGCATGGCGATGAACGTCCCGTAGAACGCGACGGTGCCGGGTATCAGCCCGCGAACGCGTTCCGGCCAAGCCTGCGCCGGATCGCCTAAGTGATGCGGGAACTGCGCCACGACCGAGCCCATCTCGGAGATACGAGTCTCGGGCCAGGATCCGCCGAAGAGCCGACCCGAGAGCTGGCCGGTGATCCAGAGGAGCGCTCCCACGGCGACGAGCGCTCCGAGGAGCCAGAGCGCGAGCCCCTCCAACGGGTGTGTCTCCGTCTGTCCTCCGCCGGTGAATCTAGGCCCACTCCATCCACTCCTCATGCCGCTGTCCTCACCGCCATGCGCGCGTCCGTGTCGACGATCTCCCGCTCCAGCGTGGAGAGCCGGTGCTGCACGAGGAACGAGCGCTGACCGACCTTCCAGAGCGCCCAACCACGGCGCAGGTGGGGGAGGAGCTCGGCCTCGGTATCCGTCAATCCCAGGAGCTCTCGAGCCTGCGGAAGCTGATCGGGCGGTTGTGCGTAGACGACCTTGGTCTCGGCATCGGCGAGGAGTCCTTCGGCGAGGCGTACCTCACGGGAGCCCTCGGCACCGGCAGCGCGGAGGTCGGAGAGCCGGTGCATGACGACCATGTTCTGGGTGCCGAGGCCTCGGGAGAGCTTGAACGACTGCTGCAGCCACTCGCCGATTCCGAGGCTGGAGAGGATGCGCCAGGCTTCGTCGACGACGACGATCCGTTTTGCCGAGCGCTCATCCGTCTCGGTGTCGATCTGCGCCTGCAGCCAGGCCGTGGCGCAGGTCATCAGGATCCCGAGCGCGGTCGTGTGGGTGTTGAGCACCGCGCGGAGGTTGAGGACAACGAGCGGAGCGTCGAGATTCAGGCTCGTCGTCGTCGGGCCGTCGAACATGCCCTTGAGGTTGCCGCTGCACAGCTGGTCGAGAGCGAACGCCATCGGCCGCACCGCAGTCGCGATCTCGGTCACGTCCATCGCCAGCGCGTCGGCCATCTCGCCGGTCGGATGGACGAGCACGTCGACGACGGCAGGGAGCGTCGGCTCATGGTCAGAGCGCCGAGCGAGAATCGCAATCGCCTCCTGCCCGGCTCGCTTCTCCTCCGGCGTCAGCGGCCGTTCCAGAGCGGCCGAGGCGACGGAGTAGAGGAGGTTGAGTTGCCGCTCCGGCCCGCCGCGCGGCGTGAGCGGGTTCAGTCTGACGTCGCCGCCCGGCGAGAGCGCGATCGGGCGGACGCCGACGGCTTCCGCAAGTCGGTCGTATTCGCCCTTCACATCGACGATCCATGCTTGGCGGCCGAACACCGTCTGCCGCAGTACGTACGTCTTGACGAGACTCGACTTCGCCCGCCCGACCATGCCGATGACGACGGCGTTGGGGCTCGTCAACTCTTTCCCGTACAGCTCCCACGGGTCGTAGCAGAACGAGCCTCCGTAAACGTCGCGGCCGATGTAGACGCCGCGGCCGCCCAGGCCGCCCTCTGCGACGAATGGGTATGCAGCTTGCACGTGCGCGGTCGTAGCTTTGTGTCCTGGCTGGCCTCGCGCTCTCATCTGAGTCCTCTGCACAGCGGCAGCGTGTAGGTGAACGACTCCTCTTGTTGCCCGTACAGGCGCAGGAGCTCGAGCCGTGACATCTGCGCGGCGTGCTCGATCTCCGAGCAGTTCCGCTCGAGTTCCTCGAGCGTTCGCGCTGAGACCGTGACGTAGCCGGCGAAGCGCATGGCGGCGTGGCCGTCGGCAAGCTCCTCCTCGCGGCGTGCGACCGCGTCGGTCTGCCGTCGGCGCCGTGCGGTCTCCATGAAGCCCATCCGTCCGCGAAGCTCGCGGTCGGCGACGTCGGTCGTACGTGCGGCCTCGACCTCGCGGATCGCCTTCAACGGGGAGATCGGCTCGATCGTGACGGCGATCGCGCGCACCATCTGTGCCTGCAGGAGAAGCGGCGAGAGGAAGGCCGCGCCGACGTCGATCCGAGGCCAGCTCGCGATCCAGTAGGTGGCGTGGATCGCGCCGTCAGTGCGGTACTGACTCCACGAGGTCTCGGCGCCAGTCGGCCACGCCGCGGCTTCGTCGATTCCGTCCCGGTCAGGGTCTGCGGCCTGGAGGCGGGCGAGACCGGGCCGCGACCACGGGTCGAACGCGATGCGGACAGCCGACGCGAGCATTCCTGGCCGGAGCGCACCGACGACCCGAACGTCCGCGGTCGCGAGACGCTCGGCCAGCGCTTCAAGCTCGCGTACGAGTACGCCGCACGCCCCCGCGTCGGCTCCCTGCTTTCCGCCCGCTCGCTTGATCTGACGCCAGGCGCGCTTCGCGTCGATCTGGAGGCAGACGTAGAGCTCGTGATCCGTCGTCACGGACGGCGCGGTACTCGTGAGGTCGAGATACGACTGCATCGAGAGCGAATCGATCGCGACCGCATCGCGTCTCCACGCCTCGCCGAGGTAGCGGCCAATGTCATCGCCATCGGCTGGGACCGTGCGCTCGACCCACTGGATCCGGCTGACTGGAGAACCCTCTCGAGCGAGGGCTGCGAGGACGCCGCCCCAGCCGGCCTGCCTGCTCTCCTGTTCGGCTCGGTCGAGGAGCCCGAACGACGTCACCCTGACCGCGAGCACCGCCGTGTAGGTGTGTGCGCGGCGGTCCTTGATCACGCCGACGGTCTGCCCGTGGAACGGTGCGGCCAGAAGCTCGAGGTCGCGTGCGCATTCGGGGAGTGCTGCCACCGGCTCAGGGCGGCCATCCGTTGAGGATCGCGCCCCAGCCTGAGGCGCCGGCGAGAGCTGAACGCGCCGCCCTCGAACCCGTCGCCAACCATGTTTCGCGACGATCGGGAGCCACTCCTCGGCGGAGCGGCCGCCTATCGGCCAGAAGCAGAATCCGGCGGCCAGCAGCGCAAGAGCGAGCGCGGCGGCGACGCCGGCTCCGCTCGAGAGGATGCGCATCAGGATCACTCCGACGGTGAGGCTCGCGGCGGTGACGATCACCTGAGTCGGACGCAGCGAGCCGATCAGTCCCGTGCGCTCCAGCGGACCGAAGCGGTAGCGCCGATCGCCGCTCGTGCTCATGACGTACCTCCGTCGCGTGGTGGCCGCCGGTCAGGCGGTTCCGGTGGCCGTCTTCGTTCGGGCGGCGAGGGAGGCGCCGCGTGACGAGGTGGCGCCTCTGTGGCTGTCCGCGGCGGAGGCGGCTGGCCGGGCGGCGAACTCGGTTGGCGGGCGCTCGGGTAGAGCGCTCCGCCTGCAGAGTCCGATGCCCGTCCGGGCCGAGCGCTCGCACCGTCACCCACGCCGCTTCCGCCCGCCGAGCCTCCGCGGGCCGTCTGTCCGGTGGTCTGCCGGGTTGTCCGTTCGTGCGCGTATGTCGTTCCACCGGTCGTCGGGTACGCCGGCGAGGTCGAAGGCCGCGAGCTTCGATCCATGGCTTGCCGCATGTAGGCGGCGGGGCTGTGGACGCCGGCTGATCCTGCGGCCGCGGACATGGACGAGCGCTGACCGACCACGTTGGCGGCAGCGACTTCCATCATCGGGATCATTCGCAGGAGGGCGAACGGTGACCAGGCGGCGAGGACGAGTAGGGCGGCGCCGGCGATCATCTGCTCGAACGTGCCGCCGACGCCAACGGCGTTGGTGTTTGCGAGCGCTGCGGTGGCGAGGCTGAGGATCGCGATGATCACGAACTTGGCGAGAATGACTGCGACCAGTAGCTCGACGAGCCGCCTGGCCCAGCGGCTCGTCGCCGGCCAGATCATCGCGACGAATGTGAGCGGGAGGAAGAAGACGCAGATGTAGATGGCGGCGTCGCGGATGATCATCTCGAGCCAGAGCACGAACGCGCCGATCGCGAGGATGATCGCTCCGAGGAAGACGCCGAAGAGCGGTATGCCGGAGGTCTCGTCGAGCGCGTTCTTGTAGGCGTCGCCGACTCCTTGAAGCAGGTTGTCGGACTGCTCGGTGCCCAGGCCGCTGACAACGGCAGCAGAGATGTCGTCTGTGATTGCGACGAGGATCCCAGTTCCTGCGATTGCGACTCCCGAGAGGATGAACGCCATCGGCAGGTAGCCGAACGCCGAGCGAACGAGCATGCCGGCGTCCTGTCGGATGACCGACTGGATCACCGCGAGCATCAGCATTAGGAGCGCGAGGGCTCCAGCGACCGCCAGCATGACGCCGTACTGACCCTCGAACCAGCTCGCCGTCAGATCCGGGCTCGCCGTGTTCTCGACCAGGTCGCCGACCTTGCCGGTGACCCAGACCGCCGCGTTCGTCACCCATGCGGTGACGCCGCGCATGACGAAGTCGCCGGCCTCCGCGGCTGCCTTGCTCACCGCCCCGGAGACGGCAGCGCAGACGTTTCCGACGACCGGCAGCTGGCACGGGTCGGGGACTGGACCGATCTGAGCGCGTGCCGGGGCAGTGAACGGGCCGGCGAGAACGATGGTGCAGACGAGGAGCGCGAGCGCAGCGCTTGTCCAGCGATTCGGGGCCGTTCTCTCAGGGCTCAACACGCTGGAACTCCTCGAAGCGCGGGAGAGCGGCGAATAGCTCACCAGGCGACTGGGCGATCTCGGCGGTGGAGAGCGGCGGCGTCGGCCCAGCGGAGCTCTCGAACGAGCTCACCCTCCACTCCCAGTCCTCCCACACGAGCGACACGATCTGCGTGCGCCAGGATTGCTGCGGCTCGACCGTGGCGCCGCTGCCAACGATGCCCACGTACCACACGGCAATCGTTGCCCTGTTTCTGGCGAAGCTCTCGACCCTGTAGCCGACCGGGACGCTGCGGAGCACGATCACCGGCCGAGGAACGCTGCCGGTTCCGAGCTTCGCTCGCGTCTGAGCACTGGCTTGCTCGAAGGCCTCGAGCAGCCGAGCGCGGGATTCGGCCGACGCGATGCGTCCGACGACGGCACGAAGGCGGATCGGCTCGAGCAGTACGTCGCCGTCGAATGCCGTGATCGACAGCGCCGCCGCTGCGACTGCGCCCGCACGCGTCGGCGGTGTGGACGTCGCTCGGTCGGCAGAAGAGCGGTCGTCGGTACTGGGCGCAGACGCCACATCGGCCGCAGGCGGTGCCGACTCCTGGGACGATGCGATGCGGCTCCCGATCGCGATGCCAATGGCGAGCAGCGCCAGCGCGGCCAGGACGGACGCGAGAACACGTCTGGAACGCGGACGTTCGCGCTCGAGTATCCGGGGGCTGACGTCGCGGCCGGGCACGACTACTTCACGGTTTGGCCGAGGTCCTCGAAGAACGCGATGATCGCGGGCGCTGCGCCGACCAGGAAGGCCGCAACCGCGGAGACCAAGGTGCCGCGCCGACCCATCGACGCGTGCTGGTAGTTGCCCGAGTGAGACGAGAGCGCCCAGACGGCCGCCGAGACGAGCAGGCCGCCGAGCGCGGCAAGAAGAGCCCAGAAGGCGAGGCCGGAGATCAGCGTCTCGAGCGCCGAGCTTCCAGGAAGGCCGTCTGGGTCCGGCTTCGCTCCGATTCCCGTAGCGGCGAGGACGAGGGTCGAGAAGAGCGACATGGTCACGACCTCCTTTGTGTGGGTTCGTCGAAGCCGCAGGCGATGGCCGCTGCGAGCTCGAGGAAGGCCTGGCGCGTGCCGGGGCCAAGTTGTTCGAGGGCGACCTCTGCGCCAGTCTCGAGATGGGGATCCCGCGGGATGCGGATGCACGCCCGGCAACGAGCGGCGAAGTGTTCCTCGATCCGTCCGATGTCGACCCCGCCGTTCGTGGCCGTGATCCCGTTGAGGACGGCGACGGCTGATGAGGCGAGTCCGTCGTGACCATGCTGGACGAGCCAGTCGAGCGTCGAGCTCGCGGCGCGCGCGCCGTCGATGCTCGTCGGGCTCACGATCACCGCCTGATCCGCAGCCGCGAGAACGCCCTGTGCGGCCGAGCCGAGCACGCCCGCGGCGGTGTCGAGACAGATGAGGTTGTAGTGGCGCTCGAGCACCCCGATCGCGCGGCCGACGTCGGGGCCGCCGAGTGTGTCCGCGATCTCGGAGCGCTCGTCGCCAGCGATCACCTCGAGCCGGCTCGGCGCCTGAGAGCTATAGGCGCGAACGTCCGCGTACCTCCCGATCATCTCCTGATCGCGAACGAGCGTCGCGACCGTCTCCGAGGTCTCTCGGCGCAGTCGCTGCGCCAGCGTGCCGGCGTCCGGGTTCGCGTCCAGGGCCACCACGCGGTCACCGCGGTAGGCAGCGAAGGTATGACCCACCATGAGACACGTCGTCGTCTTTCCGACGCCGCCCTTCCGTGAGATGAACGCGATCTTGCGGCAGCCCGTGATCGGGGTCTTGACCTGCGCCACGAGTTCCCGGTGCCGCAGCTCCGCGGCGCTCGGGCCGACCGTCGCGAGCCCACCGGAGAGGAGGTAGAGGGCGCGCCGCCAACCGCTTGCCGGCGCCGGTGCCGCGCTCGGCATCATCCGTTCCGATGTGAACTCCCCGGCAGTGAGTCGCGCGGCGCCGGCAGGAATGTGCTCATCGTCGCGGTCGAGGTCGGACCGGTCTCCGTTGGTGGTCGGCGTCTCCGTCGACGTCATCGGCACGACGTCCTCCTCCACCCGCCAGAGCCCCTGGATATCACCGTTCTCACGGTCCACCGAACTCCTCCTTACGTAGATGTACCGCACCGATTATAGCAGCAGAACCACCGTAACACATCGGACGTACGGAAATAGAATGCATCCCTCAGATCAGACGGATACCCTTCTGGTACCAGCTAATCCACCGACGGAAAGGCCCGCTCCAGCCATGTCCCCCGAGCAGAACGCCCTAGCCAAACTCCTACAGGAGCGCCGTGAGGCGGCCGGCTACTCGCGCGTAAGACTCGGCAAGATCGTGGGCGTTAGCGCGGGCACGATCGAGGGCTGGGAGCTCGGCCGCGTCGGCCGCCCCCCGTTTCACGAGGTGATGCGCATCGCGTCGTTCCTACGGATCGCGTTCGAGGACCTACAGCGAGCCATCTTCGAGGACGCGGGCACGGTCCCCGATCCCACGCAGCACCCTGGCACGCCAGAGCGACGAAAACCTGGCAGGAAGAAGCGCCTCGGCGTACTGCCCTTGCTCGAAGCCGCCTTTCGGCTCTACGGCTGGCAGGACGAGGGTGAGGCGGCGGAGGCGCTGGGAACCACGCCGGAACAGGTACGCGCGTGGCGACGCGGAACCGGGCGCATCAATGTCGCGGACTACATGGCCCTCACGGCAACGGTCAACATCGCCCTGGCAGACGCAATGAAAGCCGGCAAGGCAAGCGAGGTCGATCTTTCCTTCGTCGCCGAGGCGATGGGTATGGGCAAGGCTCGCGCCGAAGCAGGCTAGGAGGGGTTGGCGTTTCGGTTTGCAAAACGGTCGCCAAACTCGCGGGCGGCGCAAGTGGGGCAGTAGAAGGCGAGCTGTGGCGGCACACTCTTCATCGAGGCATCATCGACACGGAAGGCCAACCAGCCTCTCGCGGCGCCTAGGGCGATGGCCACACACTCCTCGCAGCGCATGAACGCACGCTAACGCCCGCCGCAGCACTCTGGTAGTGGCTCTTGAGGCCATGGCCGCGAGCGGTACGGCGCATGCACGACTGAGCGCGCAGGCGACTAGGGCCTTCTCCGCCATCGTCACCGGAGGTAGGGGGACAAGCACATGCCCATGCGTGACCCCCAGCCATGTCCGCGAGCTTGTCCTCGAGCTCAGTCCGAACCCCGGGTCTCCGCCCATAGCGCTCGTAGACATCCCGCACTCGATTCTCCCGCTGACGAAATCGATTGAAATCTCCATCGCTTCCTCCTGGGTTCGTGGTCAACAAAATGACAGGTGCATCGACACCGGAGTTGCGATCACGTTTTCGCTTGCAAGATCAGAGTAACGAGCTACCGGCCAAAAGTGGCCGGTATCGCACACTTTCTTTCAACGAGCTGAAAGCACTCCCTCGGAATCGGCGCGCTGACGTGAGTTGCCCCGCGAAGTCTTGGGGTCGCGCAAGCAAGCGAGCCGCTGGGTGGACTTTGGTCATCGCGTCGGGTACGCTCAAAAGTTCCTCTAGACGAAGAAGGGAGGGAAACATGAAAGCCTCACGTCAGCGGGTATCGATCGACATCCGTCGTCTCGAAGAGAACGAGACTCGCGGGGTGATTCGCGACAACAACGGCAACTGAACTGAAGCGGCGGGGTTCTGCGGCTACCCTGCCCGCTTTAGAAGGAGCACTGTGCTAAAGCCGCGGGTGAAAAACGTTCATAATCCTGTTCGCTTGCCGGACGGCACAATTCGGATCGGCAGTATGCAGTTCGGCATCGGATCGGAGATTCGGACGAACGACAACGATGCCGTCTGGCGGGTGCTCGAACTGATGGACGGAACGCAGACCGCCCCAGAGATCGATTCCGTGCTCCGTCAACGCCGCCCAGATCTCGAAGCCGGAACGGGGGAAGACATCATTGACTCTCTTGTCGAAGCAGGTTTTGCAGAAGAGGGCGCCCCGGTCGAAACTACTCTGTCGCTAGATGCGCAGCAGCGCTATTCTCGCGCTCGGTCCTTCTATGCTTGGATCGATACGGTTCCGCGGGTGAGCCCGTGGTATGCCCAAGAAAGACTGCGGGACGCATCCGTGGCTGTAATAGGGCTAGGCGGTGCCGGGTCGGCGGTGGCCGTGAATCTGGTTTCCGCAGGCATCGGAAAGCTTACGTGTGTGGACTGCGATGTCGTTGATCTGTCGAATCTCAACCGCCAACTTCTTTACTCATCCGCCGATGTTGGTCGATCCAAAACCCTCGCCGCGTTAGAGCGGCTCCAGCTGATCAACCCCGAGTGTGTTCTTGAGGGTCGTGAGCAACGCGTGGAGTCCGAAGCGGACATCGTCGACCTCATGACCGACGTTGACCTCTTCATTCTTTGTGCGGATCAGCCCGAGCCGCGACAAATCTGCGCCTGGACAAACGCCGCGGCTCTTATCACCGGAACTCCTTGGTTGATGAGCTTCTACGCCGGGCCAATGGTCGTAGTCGGCGCCCAGCAGCCGGGTATCACCCCATGTTATGAGTGTCTGCGCCACTGGGCGGAACTAGACGGGAAGATCGATGACGGAAGAGGAGCGCTCGACCCAGAGCTGCGCGTGAACGCGGTGATTGGACCGTCGGCTTCGATCGCGGGTAGCTTCGCAGCCCTAGAGGCGATTTATCTCCTCGCTGGGCTCAAGCCTCAGACCCTTGGAAGGATCTTTCATCAAAGCTTGACGTCGTACGACTATATGTACTGGGTCGACGGTGAAGTATGGGACGACTGCCATGCGTGCGGGGGCGGGCAGCGGATGAGCACTCGCCGGACGGAGATGCTTGGACGTCACTGACTCCCGCCCCCGCATGAGTGATCACGATCTCGACGACTCCTTCGATGATGATTACCTCTACTTCTACGAGGCAGCCCAGCTTCCAGAGCGCTCAGAGCGTGAGGCGGCGTTTATTGGTCGCACGCTGGCATTGACGCAAGGACAGCGGCTGTTGGATGCTCCATGTGGTTATGGACGTATAGCCAACCATGCAGCGCAGCAGGGTTTGCGTGTCGTCGGGGTAGACCGCAGCGAAGTACTTCTCGCTCACGCTCGATCGTCTGCTCATTCATTGGAGCCCTCCGTCCGTCCGACGTTCGTTTCTCTTGACCTTCGAAATATGAATAGCTCGGACGTTGGTGGTGTATTCGATGGTGCCGTGTGTTGGTTCTCATCTTTTGGCTATCACACCGAAGACGAGAATTACCGAATACTTGAGAATCTTCACTCCACGCTCGTCGCGCGTGGGCGCCTCTTACTTGAGGTGCTCAATCGTGACGCGCTTAAGTCCACCCTTTCCCTTGATCGTTCGATGCTCGTCCTCGCCAGCGAGCGTGGTCGCGATGCGATCATGGATCGAATTCGCTTGGCAGAGGGCGAAGAGGGACTTCAAGTCGACCGACTGATCTGTCGAGGCGATGTGATCCGTAGATCCGCCATTGCAATTCGAGCTTATTCGTTTGACGAGATCATGGCGTCTCTACGCGCGGTTGGATTCGCCGACGTCCGTCAAGTTGAGTTGCAGGACTCGGAAGCCGATCTCGTCACGAAATGGGCGCTGGTTGTGATTGCTACCAAGGTCTAAACGCACACTGAGGCGAAGTGCTGGCGCCATCCTCCTGGTCGCCGTACTTGTCGGCGCCACCGTTTCCGTTGGGAAGATAGGAAGCCGCCTGTCGAGTTCCGACCGAGTGGCGCGGGGAACTGAACGGAACGTTTTTCCTGTTCTCATCAACGCAAGCGAGAGCGAGGAGGGAGCGGTCGCAAATCGCCGCTGGCTCGTCTGGTCTCAAAGCTCGACGGCGAACCCAATTCCTCCGAGGAGCACGACGTCTGTTTACGCACAGAATCGCGTGACAGGAAGACGTGTTCGTGTGAATCCGTTGCGCACAAGCGCGCAGACTGGCGGCTTGAGTGGCGATCGCGTCGCACTCCAAGTGGTCGCGCGGGGAGATTCGAAGGTCTCGATCGTGGCGCTCGGCGATGTGCCGTCGACAGTTCGGTTAGGCGGCTCAGTGAACACGCCCCAGTGGGAGTGGCGACCATCGCTGTCTGGTCGATGGCTACTCTTTGGTCGAATCGACTACGTGCGCGCGCGCTATCAGGTGCTTCTCGCTGACCTGAGAACAGGCACAGTGCGCACGCTTGACAGCGTCAGCGGTCATGCCGCCTACGCTGTCCCAGGGCAGGTGAACGGCAGTTGGGCAGTCTGGACGAGCTGCCCAGATAACTGGTGCCGCGTCTACCGGTATGACATCGCTCGCTCCACCCGCGCACCGCTCCCGATGGCGAGACAACACGTTTTCCAACAGTTTGGCCCTGCCGTCAGCCGCACAGGAGATGTCTACTTCGGAACCTCGAAAGCAGGCTGCCGAGAAAGCCGGATCATGAAATTCGCCGACGCAGGGCTTACGATGTTGACGCAGCTGCCCGAAGGAATCTCATTCCAGTACAGCTATCTCGACGACTCCTCCCCCGAAAGGGCCGATCTGTACTTCGATCGAGTTGGGTGTGGACGAAGCGATCTATCCGATGTCTACCGAATCCCGCTGGAATGATTCTCGGACCGTGACCCACGGAATGCTCTGTGCGGCGATGATGGTGGTTCGGCAGCCGCGCCAAGCGTGCTGGTGCAAGGCAGCTACCGCCTTGCGGCTCTTCTGGGCGCGGTCCGCCGCCAGTGCGAGTCGATCGCGACCGCGGTCGCCAACTCGCGGGGCACCTCGTGCTTCAACGGTTGCGAAAGGGCGTCGATCCCTGCCCAGACGACGTGCGCCGCCACGATCCCTGTCCAGAGCAGCCGGCAGGAACCGCGCATCTGAACGGCTTGACTAAGCCGTTCAGATGCAGCGGTCACGACTTTCCGGGCTGCACCCGCCGGCAGCGCGGGCGGGTGCGCCGAAACTTTCACAATCCCAGCGCAGACCCGTATGGTCAGCGAGATCAGGAATTCGTCAACAGACCGATTGCAGCTCTCAGGGGGCTAACGTTCTACGTCGTCGAGCGTCTCGTCGACCAGGGCGGCGAGGTCGTCTCCGGCCTCATCGACGAGCTCTCGCAGGCGTCCTTGGGTTCGCTCGTCGATCAGATCGAACCCTTGGGCGACGACGACCTGGAGCGTTCGCAGGCTGGCGTTCGTCCGCTGCAGCTTCTCGTTTGCGAGGTGCAGCTGATCGCGGGCATGCTCTGACTCGGCCAACGCTCTGTCGAGGAGCTCCGACGAGCGTTCTGCCGTGCCGATGGAATCGCGTGCGCGAAGCGCCATGGCCACGGCGATCGCGACGCTGGCCGCCAGACCGACCATCGCGACGCTCCCACGATCGGTGACGAGCCCGTACGTGGCGACGCCCAGCGTGTTGCCAATCGCCACGAGCGTCACGAGGAGCACCGCGCGAGATCCGGCCGCGTGGCCGGGCAGGCGATGCTTGCCGGCAAGCAGAACAGGACGATCGACGCCAAGAATGACCACGCTTGCGGCGAGCATCGAGAAGCCGGCGCCCGCCGCCCAGGCGAGGTTCGCCCAGCGGTCGTCCACGAACTCACCCTGAACGGCCGCGTAGCCGTAGATCAGACTGCCGATCGTCAGCCCGATTTCGCCGAGCCCCAGCAGCACGATCGACCGCGGCATCCCCTCCGAGGATCCGAGCGCCGCCGACGCGATCAGCATCAGCGTCACGATTCCAAGGACCGGCCGATTGAGCGTCACGAGCGTCGCCAGCGACAGCCCGTCCTCCAGTCCACGGCCGATGAATGCCGCCCCGAGCCCGATTCCGGCGGCGATGATCACGCACGCGTCAAGAGCCGCGATCGTGAAGGAGACGAAGGAGCGCATCGCGGCGATCACGGCAGCGATCAGCAACAGCCGGGCGCCGACGAAGAAGACGTCCCAGAGACCGGGCGAGGGAGGAACCTCGCTCCCTCCGGCCACGAAGAAGCCGTACCAGACGAGCGAACCGGCCAGCCAGAGCGTCGCAGCCCACGCGCAGAGCAGGAAGGTTGAGCGCAGGCGCTCGGCTACTCGCACATAGGCCCACCAGCCGACGAACGGCACCGGCAACAGGACGACGCTGAAGATGAGACTCGACGCCTCCCGTGGCGCGCCGACCAGCGTGGCGGCGACGTACGCACTGAAGAGGATCAGGGCCGCGACCGCGAACAGCCGGAATCGACGCTCGCCGTCCGGGCGAGGCGGCGCGTGCCGCAGCGATTCGGATTCGAGCACACCCATCCTGACCCCCTGGCTGAGGCGTTCGCCGACGCGCTTTCGGGCGAGTCTACTGGCCGCAGATGCGAGCCAGTATCGTCCGAAGGGTGTATTCCGGGCGTGATCCGGTGGAGTTGCTGCGAACCCTCATACGATTCGACACGTCGAACCCGCCCGGAAACGAGCGAGCCTGCCTCGAGTACGTGGGCGGCCTCGTAGCCGAAGCCGGCATCGAGCACCGCTACCTCGCGCGCGAGCCAGATCGGCCGAACCTCATCGCTCGCGTTCCAGGGCGCGGCGCCGCGCCGCCATTGCTTCTCTACGGCCACGTAGACGTCGTTCCCGCCGATCCAGGCGAGTGGGCACAGGCGCCGTTCGGCGGCGATCTCGTCGACGGGGAGGTCTGGGGCCGAGGAGCGCTCGACATGAAGGGTGGAGTCGCGATGCTCGTGACCGCCCTCCTACGGATCGCAGCTTCGGAGGAGGCGCCGGCCGGCGATGTGATCCTCGCGCTGACGAGCGACGAGGAGGCCGGCAGCCACACGGGCATGAGGTTCCTCGTGGAAGAGCATGCCGAGCGGCTCGACGGGGTGCGCTACGCGTTGAGCGAGTTCGGCGGGTTCACGCAGTGGCACGGAAAGCGGCGCTTCGTGCCGATCCAGGTCGCCGAGAAGCAGCGCTGCCTGATCCGCGCGACGCTCCGAGGCCCCGGCGGACACGCGGCGTCGGTTGTGCCCGGATCGGCGAGCGCGAAGCTCGGCCGGCTGCTGTCTCAACTGGCCTCGCACCGGCTTCCGGTCCACGTCACGCCTGTGGCTCGGCTGATGATCGAGGCGATGGCGGAGGCGCTACCGCTCCATGAGCGTCTCGCGCTCCGCGGATTGCTCGTCCCGGCGCTCAGTAGCCGCCTGCTCGGCTTGCTCGGCGCCACTGCGCAGAGCATCGTGCCGCTTCTCCACAACACCGCGACACCGACCGTCGTCCGGGGAGGGAACGCGACCAACGTGATCCCAACGGAGCTCTCGGTCGATCTTGACGGCCGCGTCTTGCCCGGTATGTCGCCAGCGGAGCTCGTGGCCGAGCTGGAGGCGTTCGCGCCGGGGCTCGCGACCTTCGAGCTCGTGCATCAGGAGCCGGCCGTCTCGAGTCAGCCAGACATTGCGCTCATTCCGCTGCTCGCCGACATTCTGCGCGCGCGGGACCCGGATTGCGTGCCTATCCCGACGCTGCTTCCCGGCTACACCGACGCTCGCTACATCAGCAAGCTCGGGATCCAGACCTACGGCTTCCTGCCCATGCAGCTGCCACCGAGCATCACGACGTCGCTCATCCACGCAGCCAACGAGCGCGTGCCGGCGGAGGCGATCGAGTTTGGCGCCGGCTGTCTCATCGACGCGATTCACGGATACCGCTGATGAACTGGTTTACGGTTGAAACGCTGATATAGTCGGCGAGCCATGACGACAGGCTCGGTCGCCGCACGCATTCCGGTCACCCGGCGTGGTGCACGTGCCGCCATGGCTGCAGCGGCATCGCTCACGTTCTTCATCGTCGTAGTGATCGTCGGCGGGATCGCAAGCTGGCCGTCCAACGCGGGGACGTTCGCCGGCTCGCCAGTCGCCATCGCGGACATCCCGAGGAACTACCTGGTTCTCTATCAGGAGGCGGCGGCCCGCTCCGGCATCGATTGGGCCGTGCTCGCGGCGATCGGCAAGATCGAGTGCGACCACGGGCGGCTCAAAGCGTCAGGCTGTAACCCGCCGGGCACGATGAACAAGGCAGGCGCAACAGGGCCGATGCAGTTCCTCGGCTCCACCTGGCGCGCTGGTACTCCCTTGATGACGGTTCCCCGGATCGGGCCGCCGACGAGCACGAGCAGCGAGGGCTACGCGGCTGACGGAGACGGGGACGGCGTCGCGGATGTGTGGAATCCCGCGGACGCGATCGCCGGGGCCGCCCGGCTCCTCCTCGCCAATGGAGCACCGGCCGACTACCCGCGTGCGGTGTACGCCTACAACCGGGCCAACTGGTACGTCGACGCCGTCCTCGCGAAGGCGAAGGAGTACCGCGGCGCCTTCGCTCCCGGCGCCTCGGGCGGCGCTCGCGTCGTCCTCGGCTGGGCCGTCGCGCGTGTCGGCCGCTTCAGCTACAGCCTCGGGCCTCCAACCGATCGGGGCGGTTCGGTGCAAGACATGCAGAGACGCGAGCCGGCAGGCACGACCTGCGACTGCTCGATGTTCGCGCGCTGGGCTTTCGCCAAGGCAGGTATCGACATCGGGCTCACGACCTCGTCCCAGTGGACTGCGAACGGACTCCTCCCGCCGGGAAACACTCCGCAGACCGCTGTGGCTGTTGCCCGAGGTGTCGGCTCCGATGCGCCCGTCGGCGGCTACCAGCCCGCCGACCTGATCTTCTTCGGCGTCGATGACGGCGCGGCGGGTCACGTCGCGCTCTGGCTCGGCAACGGCCAGATCGTCCAATGCTCCTCCAGTGGGAACGGATCGAACATCCGGCCACTCGCGGGGTACGTCGCCCCGACCGGATGGATGCGATGGAAGCTCGGTGAGTAAAGCGGCTATCGCTCGATGGCGCGGGTGCGGCCGCGCTCGAGCTCGACGAGGCGCCGAAGCTGCCGGAGCTCTCCGAGGTGCTGCTCGCTCCCGAGCGCCGAGATCATCCGGGCGAGGTCGCCGATCGAAGCGACTGACGGGCGCACGCCCCGACCAAGCGGCTCGCGATTCGCCGCGCGTCGCAGGTCGTCGTAGCCGCGCGTGCCTGCCGGCGTCGGCACGACCTTCACCTCGCCGTGATCGGTCATCAGATCGATCGTCGGCTGTGCGGCAGAGACGGCCTCTTCGAGCACGAGTTCCTGGCCATCTGCCCGCTCCGCGTTGATCTCGCGGAGGGCGGCATCGAGGCGCCGCAGGTTCTCCGGCCGCGTCGACGGCACGATGTCGAGGCCGCGCGTGATCTCTTCGGTTCCCTGGATGACGCGTGCGAAGCCGCCGATGGCGATGTAGCTGACGCGGTGCCGATCGAGCGCCTGAAGCGTTCCGAAGGGGTCGAACGTAGGTGGCTTCCTAGCCATCGACCTCACGGTGCTTCTCTACGGCTGCAAGCAGGCGCTGGGCACGGCGCTCGGGAGAAAGCTTCCGGTTCTTCTCGAGGCGGTCGTCGAGCGAACTCTCACGCGGAACAAGCAGGAGCGGGAGCTCGAAGCCGCAGGCCTCGATCACGTCGAGCATGTTGTCGAAGCTGGGCGATACCGCGCCCTGCTCCCACCGCGCGAGGACGGAGCGCTCGCGACCCGAGAGCGTCGCGAGCTCGGCCTGCGTCAGACCGGCCCGTAAACGGGCTTCCCGGATCAGGTCGGAACCGCGCATAGACATCACAATACGGCACGGCGCACGTAGGCGAAAGGATGCAGAGCGCAAATCTCATGTAAAACCTTCTTACGCGTCACGACCTATATATGATACAAAGAGTATGTCGTCTAGGCAGGAGCCGCGATGGGATCGACGAACCACTCTCAGCAGCGCATCGGAGACTTCTACGCCGAGGTCGTGCTGCCCGCCCTCGCAGATCGGCTCGACGCTGCGTTCCCGGAGTTCGGCTGGCGGCGAGATGCTCGCGGCTGGGTCGCCACGAACGAGGAGACGACGCACCGCGTGCTCGGTGTGCGTGCCGAGCGTGTCGTTGCGCATGGGCCCGCTCCCCGGGGTTTCCTCGTCCACGGCGGCGACGCCACGCTCTGGACGGCATACCTCAACGGCGGACTCGTTCCCAGGGGCGAAGCGTTCGCATCGGTCGTTCGCGAGATCGCGACGCGAGCAGGAGTGGACACGTCGCCGGGCGATCGGCCACGGCCGCGGAACCGCCGGGTCGACCTCTTGCACGACTTCTTCACGCTCTGCCGCATGGAGCTGCACGGGAACGACGAAACCGATGCGCGTGCATATCTGGAGCGCCGCGGACTCCCCACCGATGCGATCGACGGAACCGGTCTGGGCGTCGTCCCCCACGAGCTCGTCACCCGGAAGGCCCTCGACGCGTGCGGTTACTCGCAACTCGAAGTCGCCCAGTCAGGGGTGCTCGCAGACGGTCGCTGGACCGGCCGGCTCTGCGGAGCCTGGCGAGACGAGCAAGGGAAGATCCGGACACTGTGGGCGCGATCGCTCAGAGAATCCGACACCTCCACGCGCTACCTCTACCTCTCCGGGGCAACCCGTTCCGGACTGCTGCCGTACGGACTGTCCGAAGTGCTCCGTCAGCCACCGCCGGAGCGACGGGAGCTCGTGCTGGTCGAAGGCCTCCTCGACGTCCACCACCTCCAGGCCAGGGGATTCCCCAGCATCGCCGCCGCGGGCAGCGCCCGCCTTCAGCCTGGCGCCGTCACGCAACTCCAGAAGCTCGGCTTCGACTCTGTCGTGCTCGCATTCGACAACGACGCGCCGGGACGGGAGGGAATGGTACGAGCAGTCGAAGACGTCAGCCGCGCCAGGGAGGCGCCGGCGCTCCGTGTGCTCGAGCCCAAGCGGCTCGCCGGCGCGAAGGATCCCGATGCGTTTGTTCGGGAGCACGGCCTTGAGAAGTTCCGCGGCCTCGTCGACCAAGCGGGCTGCGCCATCAGCTGGCGCGCGCTCGAACTCACTCAGGGTGTGACACCGCAGGACAACACACAAACGCGACGCGCCGCCCTTGCCAGAGCAGGCACCTGGCTCGGAACGTTGTCCGCCCGGCATTCTCTCGAACAAGAAGACGCGATCCGTCTCGTCGCCGAACGTTGCGGCTATTCGAGAGTTGCGGTCGAGCGCGCGTTCCACGCCCGGTTCTGGCACCAGCCAGCTCGGACGAGGCAAAGCCACGGCCGGGGACCGGTCATCGAGCGTTGAGACGGATGGACGGACGCCTGCTCACCGTGTCCGAGGTCGCCGTGGATCTTGCGATCCACCCAAAGACCGTGCGCAGGCTCGTCGCTCGTGGCGAGCTTGCAGCCGTGAGGATCGGAGCTGCGGTCCGCGTCCACCCCGCCGACGTCGACGCGTTCGTCGACGAGCATCGCGTACAAAGTGGCGTGCGTCGGCGCGAGCCGCGGCCACGCGTGCGCGCCAGCGCGAGTGCCTCATTCGCTGACCGACTACGGTTGAAGAATCCGTGAGCGTGCATCGGCTGAGACGCGCCGACGGGCGCCATATCTACGAGGTGCGCTGGCGTGAGGGCGGACGCGGCACGAGACAGCGCGCCGCGACATTCGACCGCCGAACGGACGCCGAGTTCTTCGAGGTGTCGTTGCGGCGCGCCAAGCAACTCGGGCAGCTCAGCTCCGAGCTTCTAGGTTCGAACCAGACGCTCGAGGACTTCATAAGCGAGTGGTGGGAAAAGCATGCCGTGCCCATGCTCGCACCAGGGACCCTCGCGAGCTATGCCCCCTCACTCGACAAGTGGATCGTCCCTTACCTTGGCCGCCTCCGCATGCGCGACCTCACGCGCGAAGCGATCGACGGCTATCGCGCCTCGCTCGTGGCCGCTGGCGCCGGTGCTCCGACCGTCAACCGCTGCCTCGGCATTCTCCAGGGGATCCTGCAACGTGCCGTGGAATGGCGGCGCCTCAGCGGGAATCCCGTCGCGGGGGTCCAGCGGGTGCCCCACACCCGCAGCGCGGCGATCGATGCACGCTCGCCCGAGATCGTCGAGGCGATACGAGCCATGCTCAGTCCCCAGGACTCGGCGCTCGTCAGCGTGCTCGCTTACGAGGGCATCCGCCCGGGTGAGGCTTTCGCGCTCGAGTGGGACGACGTGCTCGAGGGATCAGGGCAATCCAGGAAGCGGCTTCTGATCCGACGCGCGCTTTCAGACCATCGGCTCTCGACCACGAAGTCGCAGCGAGATCGCGCGCCCGAGCTCTTCCAGCCGGTCGCGCGCGATCTGCTCGAGCTTTACGACGCCCGGGGCAAGCCGAACCCGCGGAAGCTCGTGTTCCCCGACAGCGAAGGCAGCCACCTACGTCGCCAGAACTGGCGCAAGCGTGTCTGGGCGCCCGCGCTCGCGGCGGCTGGACTCACGTACTTCCGTCCCTACGACCTTCGCCACACCTGCGCCACCCTCCTGATCTACGAGGGCCGTACGGTCAACGAGGTGGCCCGGCATCTGGGGCACGCAGATCCAGGCTTCACTGCCCGGACATACGCGCATATCTACGAGGACGCCCGAGACCGTCGCGTGCCGATCGAGAAGGCGATCATGCGCGCGCGTGTTCGGTCAGTGTTCGTTGACGGCAACGAGAGGGTGGCGGTCTCGCGCCGCCATAAGACGAAATTCCCTGCAAATCAGGCGAAGCCGACGCGCGGACTCGAACCGCGGACCCCTTCATTACGAGTGAAGTGCTCTACCAGCTGAGCTACGTCGGCGGGGGTCGCTCAGTGTAGCGAGGCGGGTCCGGTGACGGCTGCCCGCCGGACGGGCTGCTCGAGGCCCCGAGCAAGCGAGCGGCGGGCGCGGAAGATCAGCGTTTCGACGGCCGACTGAGAGAGCCCGAGCTCCCCGGCGACCTCACGGTAGGAGAGACCCTTCCACTCGCGCAGGAGGATCGCGCGGCGCTGCTGCTCGGGCATGTCCGCAAGCGCTCGCTGGATTCCGATCAGCTCGTCGCGCCGCCCGCTCGGGCCGGGAACGACCTCCTCGATCACCCCGAAATCGGTCGGGCTCTCGATCCGGTTCCGACGCGACGACGAGCGCCGCCGAGAGAGGCAGACGTTCTCGGCGATCGAGAAGAGCCACGCGGTCTCCATCACCGGCACGACACCCCTGCCGAGCCCGCGAAACGCGTTCATGAACGTCGTCTGCGCGGCATCCTCGGCCTCCTCGCGCGAGCCCAGGCGGTGCAGGCAGTAGCTGACGATCTTGGCCGAGTGGCGTTCGTAGAGTCCCTGTGTCGCCGCGGCCTCCGGGCCGGACCGAGGCGCTTCGACCAGAGCTGTACGACCTATCGACGGGACTGCGACCAACGCGGCTTCCTCTCCGAAGACCCTTGACCTCACTTTCGGCGCGAGGACACCGAAGCCGCAACCTCCTTCGAGGGATTCGAGCCCACGCTCAGGTCACAAGCGAGCGAGAGAACGCGCGACGCAGCCGGATGAAGAGCGCCTCGAGCGCGAGGGCCGGCCCCAGGTTGAACTCCTCGAGCCCGCGCCAGACCTCCCGAACCGCCTCGGCGGCGAGTTCCGCATCGAGCCCGCGTGCGTGCGTGGCGTCCTCGCGCAAGACCTCCACCCGGTCTGCGTGGACGACTGCGCTCTCGGCCCCGACCGAGACGACCACGAGGTCGCGATACCAGGACGCGAGCTCCTCGAGCGAGGCGAGCAACTCCTCGCGCTCGGCTCCTCGCTGGACGCGCTTGCTGCGCTGCTCGGCCTCGCGCGCGGTCAGGTCGACGCCTTCGAGCTCGGCCTCGACACGCGCCCGTGCCGCCAGTCCGCGTGAACGCGCCGATTCGAGCAGCGTGGCTGCGGCCCCGGATGGCTCGAACGACGCGTCCGCGTACGGGCCCCGAGCGACGCGGAGCAACTCGTCACGTCGCGTCGTCGCCTCGGGGTCGAGCAGCCGATCGGCACGGTCGAATCTTCCGGCGGCGACTCTGGCGAGAGCCGTTCGCTGCGCCTCGTCGAGTCCCGGCGCGCGCTCGGCCAGGTACTCGCGCAGCGCTCGTTCCGAGAGGCGGCGGAACGGGACGAGCTGACAGCGCGAGCGAATCGTCGCCGGCAGCGGGCCGAGCTCGTCCGCGACCAGCAGGATCACCGCATAGGAGGGTGGTTCCTCGAGGTCTTTGAGCAGCGCGTCCGCGGCGTCCTCGTTCAGCAGGTGTGCGCCGATGATCACGTAGACGCGGTGCTGCGCCTCGTACGGCCGCATGTGCAGGTCGTGTCGGAGGCGGCGGATCTCGTCGATCCGGATCATCTCGCCAACCGGCTCGAGCAGGTACAGGTCGGGATGCGTGCCGTGGGCGACGCGCGTCTCCTCCCCGAGGATCGAAGCTGCGAAGGCGAGCGCAGCGCGGCGCTTGCCGACCCCGGGCGGGCCGTGCAGGAGATAGGCGTGTGCCGGCCCTTCAGCGAGCGCGGCGCCGAGCAGCCGCTTCGCCTCCGCCTGCTCAGACAGGCCGTCGAAGCCCATGCAGGATCAGCTCCTCGTGCACCCGCTCCGCGATCGTCTCGGGCGGCAGTGTCCCGTCGAGCACGACGATGCGGTCCGGCTGGAGCGCGGCGAGCCGCTCGTAGCCGGCGGCGACTCTCGCGTGGAAGCTCTCGGCGGCGCGCTCGATCCGATCTGGCCTCGCGCCGACGCGCGCACCGGAACTTGCCGCGTCGAGCGCGAGCACGAACGTTCGGTCCGGCAGCACGCCGCTCACAGCGAGCAGATTGAGCTCGAGCACCTCGTCGAGGCCGAGCCCGCGTCCGATTCCCTGGTAGACGACAGAGCTGTCGAGATAGCGATCGAGAATCACGTCGGCGTCGCGGGCGAGCGCCGGCACGACGACCTCCGCGACGAGCTCGGCGCGCGCGGCGGCGTAGAGAAGCGCCTCGGCCCACGGAGTCATCTCACCGCCGTGCAGGACGAGCCGGCGCAGCTCCTCCCCGAGCGCTGTCCCGCCGGGCTCGCGCGCTGTCACGACCTCGCGGCCGCCCGCTTCGAGCCGCGCCCGGAGCAGCTCGACCTGGGTCGTCTTGCCGGAGCCGTCGAGCCCTTCGAACGTCACGAACATCGACTGCCTAGGATACGGCGATGCGAGCGGTCGTCACCGGAGGAGCCGGGTTCATCGGATCGCACGTTGTCGACGCGCTCATTGCGCGAGGTGAGGAGGTCGTGGTCGTCGACGATCTCTCCTCCGGCAAGCGCCAGTGGGTTCCCGATCAGGCGAAGCTCGTCGTCCACGACATCCGCACGCCGTACACCGTCGAGGCCGACATCGTCTTTCACCTTGCCGCGCAGGCCGACGTCGGCACGTCGATGCAGAAGCCGAGCTTCGACGCCGAGGTGAACGTGGTCGGCACGGTGAACACACTCGAGGCGGCGCGCGCCTGTGGCGCCGAAGTCGTCTTCTGGTCGACCGGGGGCGCGATCTACGGCGACGTCGACGGGCCTGCTGCCGAGGACACGCCTCGCCGGCCGGTGAGCGCGTACGGAATCGCGAAGCTCTGCGCAGAGGCGTACGTCGACGGCTGGAACCGCATCCACGGCTCGAACCATGCCGTCCTGCGCTTCGCGAACGTCTACGGCCCTCGCCAGTCGCCCGAGCTCGAGGGCGGTGTCGTCTCGATCTTCATGGAGCGATTGCAACGCGGCGAGGAGACGCTCGTCTTCGGCGACGGGGAGCAGACCCGCGACTACGTGTTCGTCGGCGACGTCGTCCAGGCCGCGCTCGCCGTGGCGGGGCGCGGTGGGATCTACAACATCGGCACCGGCACTGAGACGACCGTGAACGAGCTGCACCGGCTCTGTGCCGAGATCGCGCGCGTGGAGGGCGTGCCGCGTCATGTCGACGCGCGTCCCGGCGATGCGCGCCGCAGCGTCCTCGATCCCTCGCGCGCCGAGCGCGAGCTCGGCTGGCGGACGACGACTTCGCTCGCAGACGGCCTGCGGCGGACCTGGGAGTCGATCGCCGCGGTGTAGCAGGAGCGAGCACTTCCGGCGAGAAATGAGGGCGGCCATGGAGCACTCGCTCACCCAGATGCCCGAGCTCCGCTCGCCCTGGCGGACCGCCACGCTCGTCGCCGGCGCGATCGCTGCGATCGAGCTCGTCGCCCTGATCGTGGTCGGCGTCTCCTTCCTCGCAGAGCCCGTGGCGCGGCACGTGACGCAGACGGCCGAGGCCAAGGAATACGCGGTGACGCCGAAGCGACGCGAAACAGCGACCGCCGGCACACCTTCTCTGGCGCGTTCGCAGGTCTCGGTGATCGTGCTGAACGGCAACGGCCAGACCGGTGCGGCAGCCTCGACGGCCGAGCGGACGCAGGCACTCGGCTACACGATCGGCAACGTCGGCAACGCACCACGCCGCGACTACACGCGCAGCCTCGTCATGTACCGCACGGGCTACGAACCCGAGGCGCAGCGACTCGCGAAGGATCTGCGGCTGAAGATCGTAGGCCCGCTAGACGGGCTCAAGCCCGCGGAGCTCATGGGCGCGCACGTCGCAGTTGTCGTCGGTGAGTAGCTCAGCAACGACCGGCGTTGACGTATGCGCGAGCCACGTCGAGCGGGCCGCCCTCCGTCCAGCGCCGAGAGACCGGATCGAGCGTGTAGGCCTCGTTCAGATGCACATAGGCGTTGCACAGATCTTCGA
The DNA here is from genome assembly GCA_037720595.1 of Gaiellaceae bacterium. Classification (GTDB taxonomy): domain Bacteria; phylum Actinomycetota; class Thermoleophilia; order Gaiellales; family Gaiellaceae; genus Gaiellasilicea. The sequence goes on from JBBJLW010000022.1 coordinate 40,079, forward strand.
GGACGAACTCGTAGCTTCCGAGGGCGTACCAGGTGTCCGGATTCTTAGGCTGGGTGCGGATCGCCTGCGCATAGGCACGCCGGGCGGCCTCCACCCGACCCCTGCGCGTCTCCACGCCCGCAAGCTTGAGCGACGGCTGGATCGAGAGCGGATCGAGCGAGCGGGCGCGACGGGCGGCCTCGACCGCAGCCTCGAACCTGCCGGCGTCGAGCTCGCGGTTCACCTGCCGCACGCTCCGCTCGGCCAGCCACGGCGAGGCGAGCGAACCGACGCACGCGAGCCCGACGGCCGCTGCGGCGAGAGCGGCGAGCCGCTCATGCCGCGCTGGGCCGGCCGGCCGGCCGACGACGGCGAGCGCGCCGGCGGCGACGAGCGCCGGAGCCGTGACCGCAAGGAAGCTCCAGTCGTAGTCGACGAGAGCGTGCAGGAGGTAGACGGCCGTGACGACGGTGAGCGCCGCGGCGGCGGCGCGCTCCTCGCCCGTCGTCCGTCGAAGCGCGCCGAGCGCAGAGGCTGCCGCAGCTCCGACCACGCCGGCAAAGAGCAGGAGACCGAGGACTCCGGTGCCGGCCAGGAACTGAAGCGGCACGTCGTGGGGCTCGACCGCCGGGACGTAGGCGTCCTGCACGCGCCGGTGCGCCACCTCGAAGCTGCCGGCGCCGCTGCCCTGGAGCGGTCGCTCCGCGAAGAGTTGCCACGCCTCGCCCCACCAGCGCCGGCGGTTGTTCAGACTCGCGTCACCGAGCCGACCGGGCGACTGGACGCTCGCCCCACCGGCGGCGGGGTCGGCGACGAACGCGACGGCGGCGCCGGCGAGCACGACCGCCGCCGCCGCGCAGAGCACAAGCAGCCGAGCGGTTCTGCGCCGTGACGCGGGCGCCAGCCGGAGTCGAAAGAGACGCCCCGCGACTACGGCGGCCACGGCGCCCCCGACGACGAGCAGGAGCGCGAACCAGGCTCCGTCGGCCACGCGGTCGGCATAGGTCTGTCCGTCCTCGACGAGCGCTGGCCGCGTGAAGGCCCAGGCGGAGACGGCGATCGCGGGGACGACGGCGGCAAGGGCGAGCAGCGAGCGCTCGACTCTGTTCTCCGAGAGGAGGAGCCAGAGCGCGACCCCGGCGATCCCTCCCAGGAGTCCGGCACGCGAGACGGCCAGAAGCGTCGCCACGGCGGCCGCGTAGCCGAGGAGAACACCGGCGAGGCGTGCGCTGCGGCTCGCAGCCGACGACGCGAGCCAGAGGCCGAGCACGAGGAGGGCGTTCGCTGCAAGTGCCAACGCGTTCCAGTAGCCGATCGGATCGCGCAACCGCGCCGCCCGGCCGCCGTCCGGGAAGAGCGCCGGGATCGCCTTGCCCGCGAGCGACCAGAGCACGGCGGCGCCGAGCGCCCCTGCGAGGGCCAGGACGACGACTCGACCCGAACGTCGTCCGCGCGAGCCCGCTGCGATCCCGAGCACAGCGAACGCGGCGTAGACGAGGCCGCGGTTCAGCTCCTCCCAGGAGCGGTCGGGAGCGACCGACCAGGCGATCGAGATCCCGCTCCAAGCAGCGAGCCCGACAAGGGCGGCAACGAGCGGGGCGCCGCCGGGCGACAGACGGACCCGGCCGACGAGCCCGAGCGTGAGAACCGCCGCCGCCACGAGCAAGGTGGCCGCACCGACCCAGAAGGTCTCGCCTGCGAAAAGAGCGGCCGTGAGGAGCGCGCAGAGGGAGAGAGCGAGGCCCGCGGAAGCCCTCGATGCGGCCGCGCGGTCGAGGGCTGCCCGCATCGGCGCCAAGCTAGCATGGGCCCCGGCAGCCGCTTTCACGTATCCCGTTGAGCTTACAAACCGTTTACCTCAGGCTCATTCCAAGCTCAATCACGTCCGGGAGACTCTGCATAGTCGGGCTTCCGGATCCGCCCGCAGGACACTCACCCGTGCCGTTCCCCACGAGAACTCTTCAGCCGTACCGTCGTGCCGCGTCTGCTGCGGCGCTGCTCACACTGCTCGTCCTCGCGGTGCTGCTCGCTGCCGTCCCGGCAGCGGCGGCCGAGTCGTGCGGAAAGAAGGTGATCAACGATTGGTATGCGGACGGACGCGTCGACGGCACCTATCCACCGCACTGCTACGACGACGCGATCGAGATCCTGCCACGCGACATCAAGGAGTACTCGAGCGCGCCGGACGATATCCAGCGCGCCCTTCAGGCCCGGCTGAACAACAAGCCTGCTCCGCCGGCGACGACCGATCCCACACCGGGCGACGATCAACCCGTCTCGACGTCCACGACCCCCGGTGGTGAGGACGATCCGCGCGATCCGGAGACGGATACGACGGGGACGCCCCCGGGCGGAGACGATCCCGAAGCAGGCCCACCTCTTGACACCGCGAGCGCCGACTCGGTTCCCGTTCCGCTGCTCGTCCTCGGCGGGCTCGCGCTCCTGCTCGTCGCGGCCGGCTCCGCCGGCTATCTCACGCGGCGGCTGCAGGCTCGGCGCCTCCAGCCGCCACCGGTCTGATCCGGCCGTTCCCGAACGGGTCGAGATCCGGTATCATGGATCGTACGTTTTTGTGCAATTTGCAGGATTTTTCGCGCGCACAAGCTGGGCGTTCCGTCCGACGCTCTCTCTAACGTGCGCGATCCGCTCGGCAACCCCGGAGCAGCCGTTCCAGAGGGGTCGCACGAACGGATTTTTGGATATGTCGTAGGACCGGCTTGGGAGGAAACATGGCGACGGCCAAGGAAGCGCCCGAAGATGGAGCAGCGTCTCGGGATGAACCGATGAGCGAGCAGGACCAGGAGATCGGGAACGTCGTGGTCCACGAGGCGGCGAGTGTCGCGCCGGGGCGGTACTTCACGATCCCGGGTCGGGATCCATTCGACGAGATCGAGTGGGAGCTGCGAGATGCGTTGATCCCGGGCAAGGATGGGCCCGCGTTCGAGCAGCGCAACGTCGAGTTCCCCAAGTTCTGGTCGCAGACCGCGACGAACATCGTCGCGCAGAAGTACTTCCGCGGGCGGCTCAGCTCACCCGAGCGCGAGCGCAGCGTCAAGCAGATGGTCGGTCGGATCGTCGACACGATTGGCGGCTGGGGACGGCTCGGCGGCTACTTCGCGAGCGACCAGGAGGCAGAGACGTTCGAGGCGGAGCTGAAGGCGATTCTCGTCAACCAGCTCGCGTCCTTCAACTCGCCGGTCTGGTTCAACGTCGGCTTCGAGGAGCGCCCTCAGTGCTCTGCCTGTTTCATCCTCTCGATCGACGACTCGATGGACTCGATCCTGGACTGGATCCGGCGTGAGGGCGTGATCTTCCGCGGGGGCTCCGGTTCGGGTGCGAACCTCTCGAAGCTCCGCAGCTCCAAGGAGCAGCTCTCGAAGGGCGGCTACGCGTCCGGCCCCGTCTCGTTCATGCGCGGCGCCGACGCGTCCGCAGGCACGATCAAGTCCGGCGGCAAGACCCGACGCGCGGCGAAGATGGTCGTGCTCGACGTCGACCACCCGGACATCGAGGAGTTCATCTGGTGCAAGGCCAAGGAGGAGCGGAAGGCGCGTGTCCTCGAGCAGGCCGGCTACGACATGTCGCTCGACTCGCCGGACTGGGCCTCGATCCAGTACCAGAACGCGAACAACTCCGTTCGCGTCACCGACTCGTTCATGGAGGCGGTTGTCGAGGACAAGGAATGGAACCTCACCGCCCGCACGGACGGGTCCGTCGTCGACACGATGGACGCGCGCGAGCTCATGCGCCAGATCGCCGAGGCGTCCTGGCAGTGCGCCGATCCGGGCGTCCAGTACGACACGACGATCAACGCCTGGCACACGATTCCGAACAGCGGCCGCATCAACGCGTCGAATCCGTGCTCGGAGTACCTGTCGATCGACGACTCGGCCTGCAACCTCTCCTCGCTCAACCTGATGAAGTTCAGGCGCGAGGACGGCGAGTTCGACGTCCAGGCCTTCTCGCATGCGGTCGACACGATGTTTCTGGCGCAGGAGATCTGCGTCGGCTACTCGTCGTACCCGACCCCGCAGATCGACGCGAACGCGAAGGCCTTCCGTCAGCTCGGGCTCGGCTACGCGAACCTCGGCGCGCTCCTGATGGCGCGGGGGCTCCCGTACGACTCGGACGAGGGGCGGGCGTACGCGGCCGCGATCACGGGCCTGATGACGGGGCGGGCCTACCGCAAGTCGGCCGAGATCGCGCACCGGATGGGGCCCTACGAGGGCTACCGTCGGAACGCGGCGGCGATGATCGGCGTGATCGCGAAGCATCGCGCCGCGGTCGGCAACATCCAGCACACGGACTCGGTGCCGGAGGACTTGCTGACGGCCGCTCGCCAGTCGTGGGACGACGCGCTCGACCTCGGCGAGGTGCACGGTTACCGCAACGCGCAGGCAACCGTGCTCGCGCCGACCGGGACGATCAGCTTCATGATGGATTGCGACACGACCGGCGTCGAGCCCGACTTCTCGCTCGTCAAGTCGAAGAAGCTCGTCGGCGGCGGCGAAATCACGATCGTGAACAAGACGGTGCCGATGGCGCTCGACAAGCTCGGCTACGCGCCGCGCGAGGTCGAGGAGATCGTCGCCTTCATCGACGAGCGGAACACGGTTGTCGGCGCCCCGAACGTCAAGTCGGAGCACTTCCCGGTGTTCGACTGTGCGATCGGCGATCGCGCGATCCACTACATGGGCCACGTGAAGATGATGGGCGCGGTGCAGCCGTTCATCTCCGGCGCGATCTCGAAGACCGTGAACCTGCCGGAGGAGGCGACCGTCGAGGACGTCTCCCAGCTCCTGACCGAGGCGTGGCAGCTCGGGGTCAAGGCGATCGCGATCTACCGGGACAACTGCAAGGTCGCCCAGCCGCTCTCCGGCCAGAAGGACGCGAGTGGCACCGCGACGCTGCTCTCGCCGCTCGCTCTGGCACCGGTCGTCGCCCAGCCGAAGCGGCGCCGACTCCCCGACGACCGCGTCGAGGTCGGCCGCAAGTTCAAGGTCGGCGAGTACGAGGGCTACATCCACGTCGGCCTGTTCGAGGACGGCACCCCCGGCGACATCTTCGTCGACATCGCCAAGGAGGGAACGACCCTCGCCGGCCTGATGAACTCCTTCATGATCTCGGTCTCGCTCGGGCTCCAGTACGGGGTGCCGCTCGAGGTGTACGTCTCGAAGTTCAGCCACATGCGCTTCGAGCCGTCCGGCCTCACGAACGACGCCGACATTCGCGTCGCCAAGTCGATCGTCGACTACATCTTCCGCTGGATGGGGAAGAAGTTCCTGACGACCGACCAGCAGGAGGAGGCGGGGATCCTCTCGCCCGAGGTGAAGGCGCGGCTCGCGCAGGCCTACAGCGCGCTCCAGGGCCAACAGGCGGTCGAGTACGACGCGCCGCCGCCCGGCCAGACGGCGCTCTTCAACGCCTGGGAGGACGCTGTTGAGTGCGCCCGCTGCGGCGGCCGGATGGTGCGAACGGGCTCGTGCTACACCTGCCGCGACTGCGGCACGAACACCGGGTGTAGCTGAGTGCGCTGAGCTGAGGCCGGGCGCGTGGAGCAGGAATGACTGCTCCGGCCGCGAAGGGCAAGCGGTTCTCGAGGAGGTTGTGCGCGTGCTGGGACTGAGTGACGTGGTGGAGACGGCGGAGCGGGAGCGGCTCCGCCGCCGCATGCTCTCGTTTACCGGTTTGTGGGTGTTGCTCGGCGGGCTGGTGGCGGCGCTCGGCTTTGGCGCGCTCGTCCTGCAGGCAACGCTCGTGATGCTCGTCGTCGGAAGCGCAGCCGGTGTGGTGCTCGGCTTGAGCCGCGGACGAGTCCAACGGCGATTCCGCCTCGCTCTCGGCCGGATCCGACCTTCGGGCCGGCGGCTGCGATCGCAGCTCGATGAGCTCGAGCTGCCACGACGGCTGGAGCAGCTCGGGAATCGGGCCGGAGTCTCGAGCCGACGCGGTCTGGCTTCGTTCGCCGTCAACGGCGCCGCCGCCTCGCGGCGCGCTCGGGTCGCGTTGGGCCACGGCGGCCGGCGCTCCGAGAGCATCCTCCAGAAGCTCGTCGAAGATGCCCTGACAGCGGGGAGGGCAGGCGCGCGAACGCTCTCGGAGCTTTACGCGCGCACCTCGAATCCACCCGCCCGGCAGCGCCAGGCTGTCCGCCTCAACACACTCGGAGCTCAACTCCGCCGGCAGGGCGAGCACGAACGCGCAGCCGACCAGCACCGCGCCGCCCTCGCGATCGTCCGCGACCTCGGCGACGAGCACACCGAGGCCTTGACGCTGAACAACCTTGCCCTTGCCGTCGTCCATACGGATGGGATCGCGGCAGCGGTCGAGCATTTCGAGCAAGCGCTCGTCGTGCTGCGACACCTCGGCGACGAGGAGCACGAGGGCCGCGTGATCGCGAACCTGGGCTTCATCCACCGAAGCCACGGAAGCAGCGAGGAGGCCGACGGGCTTCTCCATGCAGCGCTCGACAAGCTCCCCACAGACTCGCGCGCGTATCGCAAGGTCGAGGAGCAGCTCCGCCGCGCAAGCTGACCCGGGGACGCTTCGCGCCTCGGCCCGATGCGAGAGAATCGACCGATGCGCGATGAGGGACTACGGAGCTCCTGCTTCAACTCTCTCACGGTGCTTTGCGCACACGCCTGGCGCCATGCGCGGCCCCCTCGACGAACAGGAGCCAGCCCGCATCAGGACCCGATCGAGCGTCGCTACGTCGTGCGTGAGACGAACGTCCGAGTCCATCAGGCGCGGTTCCGCGGTCGTGTCCTGCCGGCCTACCGCGATCAATGCGCTGTCTGTCGGCTCAAGGAGACACGACTGCTCGATGCCGCCCACATCGTCGGCGACCTCGAGGCACACGGGGAAGCAGCGGTGAACAACGGCCTCAGCCTCTGCTCGATTCACCATCGTGCCTTTGATCATGACCTTGTCGGGATCGACGCTGACTACACGGTCAGGATCTCGCCCCGCCTGCTCGACGAGGAGGACGGCCCGATGCTCGATCTGTTGAAGGGCTTTCACGCTCAACCGATCTCGGTATCACAGGCGATAGCGCTCCGTCCGGATCGAGAACGCCTCGCAGAACGCTTCGACCGCTTCCTGGCCAGGGCGTGATCGAGCTGTCATAGGATCCAGCGACCCTGGAGAGCTCGAGAAATGGAGTCCACGATGCGCCGTAAGACGTTCATGCGACTTTTCGTCGCCCTCGTTCCGCTCGTCGCAGCTGCAGTGGTCGGAGCCTCCTTCACGTCGGCGGCGAACGACCGCGCCCGCACGCCGGCACTCGAGTTCCTCGGTCAGCAGATCATCCCGACCCGGACGCAGTTCGAGGGGACGGAGATCGGCGGCCTCTCAGGGATGGCGTACGACGCCGCCCGCGATCTCTTCTACGTGCTCTCCGACGACCAGGGCCAGATCGACCCGATGCGCTTCTACACGCTGCGGGTCGACCTCGCGGACGGGAGCCTCGACGCGGGCGACATCGACTTCCTCGCGGTGACGACGCTCCTGGAGCCGAACGGCCAGCCGTTCGCGACGGCGAGCGCCGATCCGGAGGGGCTCGCTCTGACGAAAGACGACGAGCTCGTCGTCACGTCGGAGGGATTCGCCGCCAGGCTGATCGATCCGTTCGTCCGGCTCTTCGAGCTCGACGGCTCCTCGCTCGGGGCACTGCCCGTGCCGACGCCCTTCCTGCCGATTGCCGGCGGCACCCGCGGGGTGCGCCAGAACCTCGGCTTCGAGAGCGCGGCGACGGCGCCGAACGGCCGCTTCCTCTTCACCGGCACCGAGGCTGCGCTCGCGCAGGACGGCCCGCCTGCCACGCTCGCCGCCGGAAGCCCAGCGCGACTGCTCCGCTACAACCTCCAGACCGGCCGCCTCGATCGACAGTACGTCTACTGGGTCGACCCGATCGCCGAAACCCCGGTGCCTGCGACGAACTTCGCCGTCAGCGGGCTCGTCGAGCTGCTGCCGCTGAACAACGAGTTCCTGCTCTCGATGGAGCGCTCGTTCTCGGTCGGCGCGCCCGGGACGGGAAACTCGATCAAGCTCTATCGCGTCGCGCTGGCCGGGGCCGACAACGTGAGCGGCGTGGACAGTCTCGCCGGCCTGCTCGCCGGCGTCCAGCCGGCCGCGAAGACGCTGCTGCTCGACCTCGACACGCTCGGGATCCCGCTGGACAACGTCGAGGCGATGGCGTTCGGACCCGATCTCCCGGACGGCCGTCGCTCGCTGATCCTCGTCAGCGACAACAACTTCGCGCCCGCCCAGTTCACGCAGTTCCTGCTCTTCGCCGTCTCACCCGGCTGAACCTCTCAGGCGACGTCGTCGGCCTCGGCCTGGCGCACCCACAGCGTGACCAGGCGGGCGACGAGCGTCACGAGGAAGATCTGGCCCAGCAGCGCCTCGAGCACGGTCAGCGCCTGCGGCAGCCCCACCGCGGGCGAGAGATCGCCGAAGCCGAGCGTCGTCAGCGACACGAAGCTGAAGTAGAGGTACTCGGATTGGGAATGCGGCCCCGGCTGCACGAAGAACGGCTCGCCGCGGAGCTCATTCACGGCGAGGTAGAGGAACGCGAACAGAAGCCCCACGAGCACATACGTGCAGAGAGCTCCGAGCACGGTCTCGTGCGTGATGCGGCGGTGGTGGAGAACGCGGTTGAGGGTGATCGGCAGGGTGGCGGTGACGAGCAGTACCACCGGCAGGAGGTAGGTCAGCGCCACGATCGACTCCGAGTTGACGAAGAGGACGACCGGCGCGAGCGCGACGCAGGCGCCCACCGAGAGCCAATGGCGCGTGTGGAGCCTGTTTCCGGCCGCCGGATCGCTGATCGCGACGACCAGCGCGAGCGCCGATAGGAATGTGCTCCCTATCGCACCCCAGCGCGGATCGTCGACGAGTTGGAGCAGGAAGAAGTTCGCGAGCAGCAGGAGCAGGAGGCTGGCGTAGCTGTCGACGAAGCGAACCAGGTTGTGCCTGGCCGTTCGACCCAGGGTGTGAGCGAGCGCATGAGCGCCTCACGATAGGCTCGGCCGTCGTCCCGCGTGCGAAGATCGGCCGATGGAGCACCGGGCGCTCGGGCGTAGCGGAATCGAGGTTTCGCGCCTCATCCTCGGCTGCGGCAACTTCGGCGGGATCGGCTCCTCGCCGGCGTTCTTCGGCCAGGGCGAGACGGAGGAGCAGGCCGCAGCAATCATGGACGCGGCCTGGGAATCCGGGATCACGACCTTCGATACCGCCGACGCGTACGGCGGCGGGCGGAGCGAGACCTTCATCGGCAACTGGCTGCGCTCGCGCAGAGTTCGTCCGGTGCTGACGACCAAGACCTTCAACCCGATGACCGAGGGCGCCGACAGCGGGCTCTCGCGGGAGCGGATCCAGCGGCAGCTCGACTCGAGCCTCGAGCGATTGGGTGTCGAGCGAGTCGACCTCTATCTCTCGCATGCGATGGATCAGGCGATACCCGTGCATGAGACCGCGTCGGCATTCGACGAGCTCCGGCGCGAAGGCTCGATCGGCGCCTGGGGCGGCAGCAACGTCGACGCGACCTGGATCGAGGAGGCACGCCCCGCGTGGGTGCAGAACTCCTACTCGCTGCTCGACCGCGAGGACGAGGGAGGCGTCCTCCCAATCTGCGGGCGCGAGGGGCTTGGCTACACGCCGTTCAGTCCGCTCGCCGGCGGCTGGCTCACCGGCAAGTATCGGCGCGGCGAGGAGCCGCCTGCGGGCTCGCGCATGACCCTCCGCCCCGAGCCGTACGGGCACCTGCGCGACGACCGGACCTACGACGCGCTCGACGCCTTCGAGGGTCTTGCGGGCGAGCGCGGGACAACGCCCGCCACGCTCGCGATCGCCTGGCTCCTGGCCCAGCCGCACGTCACCGCTGTCGTGATCGGAGCGCACCGGCCGGAGCAGCTCCGCCCCGCGCTCGAGGCGCTCGAGCTCCAGCTTTCCCCGCCCGAAGCCGAGTCGGTCGCAGCGGTGTTCGCGTGAGCCTGCTCGTCCTCTCTGCCGAAGACATCGAGCGGCTGCTGACGATGGACGCCTGCATCGAGGCGATGGCCGAGGCCCTCGCCTCGCTCGCGCGCGACGAGCTCTATCAGCCGCTTCGCTTCGTGCTGAAGCCACCCGACGCGGCGGGACTGATGGGCTTCATGCCCGCGCACCGCAGCGGCGAGCGAGCCGCCTACTCGCTGAAGGAGATCGTGGTCACCCCCGGCAACCCGACCCGAGGGCTCGACGCACATCAGGGCGCCGTTCTCCTCCACGACGGGCAGACGGGCGAGCTGACCGCGCTTCTCAACGCTTCGCCGATCACCGCGATCCGGACCGCCGCTGTCTCAGCCGTCGCAACCCGCGCGCTCGCGCGTCCGGGCGCACGGTCGGTCGCAATCATCGGCACGGGCGTCCAAGGCAAGGCGCACGAGCAAGGGTTGCGCACCGTGCTCGGCGACGACGCCGAGATCCGCTCGTGGAGCCGCAGCTCCGGCGGCAGCCCCGAGGAGCTCGTCCGCGATGCGGACGTCGTGTGCACGTGTACGAGCTCGAGCGAGCCGGTTCTGTCTCTTGCCTGGCTGAAACCCGGCGCGCACGTGAACGCCGTCGGCTCGAGCGTCCCGTGGGCGTGCGAGCTCGACGCCGAGACGATGGCCGCCGGAACGCTCTTCGTCGACCGGCGCGAGTCGACGCTGAACGAGTCGGGCGAGTACCGCAGGGCCCTCGAGGAGGGCGCGATCAGGCCCGACCACATCCTCGCCGAACTCGGCGAGGTGCTGATCGGCGCGCATCCCGGCCGAACGCGCGACGACGAGCGGACGATCTTCGTCTCGCTCGGGCTCGCGGTCGAGGATCTCGCCGCCGCAGAGCTCGTCGTCGCCCGCGCCCGTGAGCATGGGATCGGCGTCGAGGTGGACTTCTGATCGAGCTGACCGAGATCGAGCTCGCTCGAGAGACGATCCGCGGAGCCGCGATCCGGACGCCGCTCGTCCGCCTCGACGCTCCCGAAGCGGCCGCCGAGATTTGGCTCAAGCTCGAGTGCCTACAGCCGATCGGCTCGTTCAAGATTCGCGGCGCGGTCAACGCGATCCGGCAGGCTTCGCCGGAGCAGACCGCACGCGGCGTCGTCACAGCGAGCGCCGGGAACATGGCCCAGGGCGTCGCCTGGGCCGCGCGCTCGCTCGGAGTGCCGGCAACGATCGTCGTGCCCGAGCACGCGCCGGCGACCAAGCTCGCGGCAATCGAGCGGCTCGGCGGCACCACCGTCAAGGTGCCCTACGAACGTTGGTGGCAGGCGATCGTCGAGTCGCGCTACGACGGCGTCGAAGGCTTCTTCGTGCACCCGGTGCAGGACGCGGCGGTGATCGCAGGCAACGGCACGATCGGGCTCGAGCTAGCGGAGGAGTTGCCCGACGCCGACGCGGTGCTCGTCCCCTGGGGCGGCGGCGGTCTCTTCACCGGGATCGCGAGCGCACTGGCCGCGCTCAGCCCTGCGACACGCCTCTACGCGGTCGAGCCCGAGACGGGAGCGCCGCTTGCTGCGGCTCTCGCGGGTAGCACCGAGGCGATCGACTTCCGGCTTTCGTTCGTCGACGGAGCGGGCGGCAAGAGCCTGCTGCCCGCGATGTGGCAGCGCGCTCGACCGCTCCTTCACGGTTCCTACGTAGTCTCGCTGGACGAGACCGCCGCAGCGGTGCGGCTCCTCGCCGAACGCGCGCGAGTCGTCGCCGAGGGCGCCGGGGCGCTGGCCGTCGCGGCAGCGCTGAAGCACGGCGTCCCGGGCGAGCGGATCGTCTGCGTCGTCTCGGGCGGCAACATCGACGCTGACCGGCTCGCGGAGATCCTCGCCGGCCGGACGCCCGGCTAGCCTTCCCCACCCCTGGGCCGGCCGGCGTACCGGAAGCCGAGCGCTTGGATCTCGGCGTTGTCGACGAGTGCCTGCTCGAGCACCTCCGTGTCCGCACCGAGTAGCCGGTAGAGGTGGGGCGTCAGGATGAAGGCCCTCTCCTCGAAGCGGACGGCGAGTGCCGACCGCAGCGCAGCTTCCCCGTGCAGGCCCAAGTGCTCGCCCTCCCACTCCTCGCGCAGCGCTTCAGCGGAGCTCGGAGCCACGCCCTCTCCTGCCCCGCCGAGTGCGCGACGCTGCTCGTACAACCATTCGAGCGTTGGCCCGTCGAGCCGGTCCCACGCGAACTCCTCCACGACCAGTAGGCCGTCCGGCGGCAACAGCGAGACGATCTTGTCGAGCGCTGCATCGAGATCGCGGATGTGGTGGAGCGAGAGTGCGGCGATCACGCCGTCGTAGGGCCCGGGCTCGTCGAGCTCCTCGAGCGTCAGCCTGCGGAAGAGGTCGCCGAGCGGGGCGGCAGGGTCGATCCCGAGCACGTCGTACCCCGCGACGGCGAGCGCCGTCGTCAGCTCGCCCTGGCCGCAGCCGACCTCGAGCACCCGAGCCGGCGGCGCGGGCAAGTGCTCGCGGGTGAACTCCTCGAGCGAGGTCAGCAGGCTCTCCTCACGCCTGCGACGCCCAGCTTGATCCATTCGGAAGCGACCGACAGCGGCTTTCGCCACCAGGGGCTCGGTGCGCCGACGAAAGCGAGCCGGCCCTCATAGCAGCGCTCGAAGAGCAGGCGCGCCCGGTAGAGGTGGAAGCGCGAGCTGACGACGACGATCGAATCCCAGCCGCGCTCGGCCGCCAGCCGTGCGACGAGCCGTGCCTCGCCTCTCGTCGAGTACGGATCCGGCACCGGGCAGAGCACCCGCGCCCGCGCCCGGCAGAGCCGGTTCGCGCGGGGCGAGCGGGGATCGAGGCCGTCGGAGATCACGAGCATCGGCGCCACGCCGCGCTCCACGAGATCGAGCGCCACCGGAAGCCGGAACTTGCTCCCGGCCAGCACGACGATCGCATCGGCCGTCGCCACCTCGTCGTCGTCGTAGAGGATGAAGAGGAAGACGCTCGCGACGGCGAGCGCACCGAGCGCCGTAAGTCCGAGAACGAGGAGGGGGAGCCGCATATGACCGCCAAGACTACGGTGAGCGTGACCGCGGTCCGGCGGCTGGCGATCGCCGCGCAGGGCTATGGTTCGCGGTATCGGCGCGCGCGACCGGCCGAGGTCGAGGCGGCGGTCCGGAGGCTCTCCTGCGTCCAGCTCGACTCGATCTCGACGGTCGAGCGCAGCGACCGGATCACGCTCGCCTCGCGCGTCGGCGACTATCCGCGGGACACCGTCTCGCGGCTCCTACGCGGCGGCCGGGTCTTCGAGTACTGGGCTCACGAGGCGTGCCTGCTCCCGATCAAGGACTGGCCGCTCTTCCGGCCCACGATGCGGAACGGCGGCCGCCGCTGGTACGGCGACGTCGAGCGGACACATCCGCACCTCGAAGACGAGATCCTCGCGGAGATCGGCGAGCGCGGCCCGCTCCCCTCGCGACACTTCGAGGGAGCGACCGGAGGCGGGATGTGGAACTGGAAGCCGGCGAAGGCGACGCTCGAGCGGCTCTGGAACCATGGTCAGCTCGCGGTCGCGGGTCGGCAGGGCTTCCAGCGGCTCTACGACCTGACCGAGCGGGTGATTCCCGCCGAGGTCTTGGCGAGCCCGGAGCCGGGCGCGGAGGAGAGGTTGCGGCAACTCGTGCTCCGAGCCGTCGGCGCGCGCGGCGTGCTCACCGCCGCAGGGATCGTCGAGCACTGGCGTCTGAAAGGAGGCGTCGCGACGGTCCGGGCCGCGCTCGCCAGCCTCGTCACGGACGGGCAGCTCGACGAGCTCGACGTGGACGACGGCGCCGCGCCGGTCTACATTCCGCCCGGCGTGGAGCTCGATCTGCCGGCGCCGACGGCGGCCGTGCTCGTCTCGCCGTTCGACAACCTGCTCTGGGACCGCCCCTTCGCGCGCCGAATTCTCGGCTTCGACCACCTGATCGAGGTCTACAAGCCGGCACCGCAACGGCAGTACGGGTACTACGTGCTCCCGTTTCTGCGAGGCGACCGGATCGTTGGCCGAGCCGACCTCAAATCCGAGCGGGCAGCCGGCCGGCTCGACGTCAAGGCGTTTCATCGCGAGGACGGGGTACGCGCTTCGGCCGCGCTCGACGATGCGCTCGACCGGGCGCTCGACCGGCTCGCGCGCACGATCGGGCTCGAGGAGGTGCGGCGGTGACCGCCGTCTCGCTCGAGGAGGCGCGGCGGATCGCCGTCCACGCCCAACTACTCGACGGCTCGGCGACCGACGTGCCCTCGACCGTCCGGCGGCTCGGCTTCCTCCAGATCGACGTCGTCTCCCCGGTGGCGACGCCGCAGCACCTCGTGCTCTTCAGCCGGGTTGGAGCGGGCTACGACCGCGCCGAGCTCGACCGGCTGCTCTGGGAGGAGCGCGTCCTCTTCGAGTGGGGCGCGTTCATCTGGCCGATCGAGGATCTGCCGCTCGTACAGGCAGACATGCGCACCTATCTCGACGGGGATCGGGTCTGGCAACGACGGATCAGGGACTGGCTCGTAGCGAACGCGCGCTTCCGCCGCTACGTACTGCGGGAGCTCGAGACGCGCGGGCCACTTCCTTCGCGCGAGCTCGAGGACCGCTCGGCGACGCCGTGGCGCTCGATGGGCGGCTGGACGTCCGGGAAGAACGTCACCCAGATGCTCGAGTTCCTGCACGGCGGCGGCCACATCGCAATCGTCGGGCGCCGCGGCGGCCAACGCCTTTGGGATCTCGCGACGCGCTGGTACCCGCCGACGGAGAAGGTGTCGGCGGGCGAGGCAGCTGCGATCCGCGCCGACCGGAACTTCCGTTCGCAGGGCGTGCGCCTCGTCCGCGGCGAGTGGATCGCCCACCCGGAGGCAGCGGACGGGCCCGTGCCGAACCGCGTCACGCTTCTCTCCCCCTTCGACCGGCTCGTCTACGACCGCGACCGCGCGGAGGCGCTCTGGGACTTCCGCTACCGGCTCGAGATGTTCGTCCCGAAGGTGAAGCGAGAGTTCGGCTATTACGTGCTCCCGCTCCTCGTCGGAGACGAGCTCGTCGGTCGCGCCGAGCCGCGTTTCGACCGGAAGACAGGCAAGCTCGAGCTGCTCGGAGCGTGGGGCGACACCGCGCGCTTGGACGAAGCGCTCGCGGAGCTCGCCGAGTGGCTCGGCGCTAGGATCGACTGATGGATTTCGAGACGCGCGCCATCCACGAGGGTCAGGAGCCCGACCCGGCGACGGGGGCGATCATCACCCCGATCTACCAGACCTCGACCTTCGTCCAGGAGGCGGTCGGTGTCCACAAGGGCTACGACTACGCGCGCGTCGCGAACCCGACGAGGACCGCGCTGCAGGTAGCGCTCGCCTCGCTCGAGAACGCCGAGCACGGGGTCGCGTTCTCCTCCGGCCTCGGCGCGACGACGACGCTGATGCACCTCGTCAACCCCGGCGAGCGCGTCGTCCTGATCGCGGACGTCTACGGCGGTGTCTACCGGATGACCTCGCAGGTCTACGAGCCGAAGGGCTACCTCTTCGACTACCTGCCGGCCGCGCAATTCGCGAACCTCGCCGAGCATCTCGACGGGAATACGCGGATGGTCTGGATCGAGTCGCCGTCCAACCCGATGCTGAACGTCGTCGACATCCGGGCGGCCGCCGAGGCGGCGCACGCGGTCGGCGCACTCGTCGTCGTCGACAACACCTTCGCGACGCCGTACCTCCAGAACCCGCTCGATCTCGGCGCCGATGTCGTTCTCCACTCGACGACAAAGTACCTCGGCGGCCACTCGGACGTCGTCGGCGGGTTCGTCGGCACGAACGATCCGACGATCGCGGAGCGGCTCTCTTTCCTCCAGAAATCTCTCGGCGCGGTGCCGGGCCCGTTCGACTGCTGGCTCGTCCTTCGGGGGTTGAAGACGCTCGCCGTCCGGATGCGCCAGCACTGCGAGAACGCGCGCGTGATCGCCGCGTGGCTCCAGGAGCAGCCGAGCGTGACGGAGGTGCTCTATCCGGGGCTCGAGTCGCATCCCGGCCACGAGATCGCGAAGCGGCAGATGCGCGACTTCGGCGGGATGATCTCGTTCCTGACAGGGACCGAGGACGAGGCCGTCGAGCTCGTCGCCCGGACGAAGCTCTTCCAGCTCGCGGAGTCGCTGGGCGGGGTCGAGAGCCTGATCGAGCACCCGGCCCGGATGACACACGCTTCGACAGCGGACGCCCCGTTCGCCGCGCCGAGGAACCTCGTACGGCTCTCGGTGGGAATCGAGTCGGTCGATGATCTGATCGCGGATCTCGCCGCCGCGCTCGTCCCCGCGGCGACGCACGCCACGTAACAGACCGTTACTTGGCCATGCTCGGCGAGCCACTCGACCTGCTCCACCTCGGCGTGCCCCGAACGGTCGGGGCGTACCTTCTGGACACGTCCGAGGGTCTGTCTCTCTTCGACTGCGGCCCCTCGTCGTGCCTGCCCGCGCTGAAAGCGGGGATCGCGGAGCGCGGGGTCGCGCTCGGCGACGTGAAGCACCTCCTCCTCTCGCACATCCACCTCGACCACGCGGGCGCGACCGGCACGCTCGTGCGCGAGAACTCGGACCTGACGGTCTGGGTCTCGGAGATCGGAGCGCCGCACCTCGTCGACCCGAGCCGGCTCGAGCGCAGCGCGCGGCGGCTCTACGGCAAGGCCTTCGACGAGCTCTGGGGCGAGCTCGCGCCGGTGCCGGAGGCGAACCTCCGGATCGTCGGCGAGCGCGTGCTCGGGCTCGAGTGCTTCCTCGCGCCGGGCCACGCTTCACATCACGTCTGCTACTTCGACGGCGAGACGCTCTATGCCGGCGACGCCGCCGGGGTGCGGATCCAGCCGGCGCGGAGCGTCCTCCCGCCGACACCGCCGCCGGATGTCGACGTCGAGGGTTGGGGCCGCACGCTGGACGAGATCGAGCGCCGTGGACCCGAGCAGCTGGCGCTGATCCACTTCGGCGTCGCAGAGGACGTCGATCGGCATCTCACAGAGCTTCGCGAGCGCCTCGCCGTCTGGGCCGGGCGCGTCGAGCGGGGCGCGACGGAAGCCGAGTTCGTCGCGGGCGCGAAAGCCGATCTCCCCGCGGCCGAGGCAGACGCGTACGACCGCGCGATGCCCTTCTGGCAGTCGTACGCCGGCCTCGCACGCTGGGCCGAGAAGCGCCGTGAGAGCTAGCCTCGCGCCGCTCCGCGAGCGCGAGTTCCGACTCCTCTTCTTCGGCCGCTTCGCCTCCTACATCGGCAGCGCCGTCGCGCCCGTGGCGCTCGCGTTCGCGGTGATCGACGAGCTGGAGGGATCTCCGACGGCACTCGGGCTGATTCTGATGGCGGCGTGGCTGCCCCAGATCGTCTTCGTGCTCATCGGCGGCGTCTTCGCAGACCGGCTGCCGCGGCACTTCGTCCTCGTCGGCTCGAACGTCCTCAGCGGCGCCGCCCAGGCGTTCGCGGCGGTCCTGCTCCTGACCGGAAGCGCCGACCTCTGGCACCTCGCCGCGCTCCAGGTCGTTCGCGGAGTCGCGTCGTCGTTCTTCTATCCCGCGTCGGCGGGGATCGTGCCGCAGACGGTGAGCGCGCCCCTGCTGCAACAGGCGAACGCGCTGCTGCGGCTGACGACGAATGCAGCGTTCGTGCTCGGCACCGCGGCCGGCGGAATCGTGGTTGCGACGGTGGGCTCGGGCTGGGCAATCGCCTTCGACGCCGGAACCTATCTCGTGAGCGCGGGAATCCTCGTCCTGATGCGGATCCCCGGCACGCTGAAGGCGGCGTCATCCGTCGTGCGGGACCTGGCCGATGGCTGGAAGGAGTTCCGCTCCCGCGAATGGCTCTGGGTAATCGTGCTCGCGGCCCTGTTCGGGAACATGGTCTCGAACGGCTCGATGGGCGTGCTCGGACCCGTCGTTGCGGACGATGCGCTCGGCGGCGCTGCGGCATGGGGCTTCATTCTCGCCGCGCAGGCGGTCGGCCTCGTTCTCGGCGGACTGATTACCCTCCGTCTGAAGCCACGCCGGCCGCTCCTCTTCGCCCAGGTCTCCGTGCTCCTCTGGGGACTGCCGATCGCTGGCCTGGCGCTCGAGCTGCCCACGCTCGCGATCGCCGCCTTCGCCTTCCTCGCCGGGATCGGGCTCGAGCTCTTCGGCGTTTACTGGGACACGGCGCTCCAGCAGCACGTGCCCCAGGAGGCGTTGTCCCGCGTCAGCTCCTACGACGCGCTCGGCTCGTTCGTGGCAATCCCGATCGGACTCTCGATCGTCGGGCCGGTGTCCGCAGCAATCGGCGTCTCGACCACGCTCTGGGTCGCCTTCGGGATCTTCCTCGCCGCCCAAGGAGGAGCGCTCCTGAGCCGCGACGTGCGGACGCTTCGGCGCCGAGACGAGACGGTGGCGCCGTCTCCCGAGCCCGAGATCGTCACGTCCAGCCCGTGACGAGCCAGCGACGGCTAGCGAAGCGGCGCCACATCAGCACGAGCCGGACGACGATCAGGACGACGAGCGCTGACCAGACACCGACGATGCCCCAGTGGAGCGCGTAGGCGGCGACCGCGACGGCCGCCGACGCAACGAAGGCGGCGACCATCGACCAGGCGAGGTAGGGCCCGTCGCCGGCGCCGATCAGGATTCCGTCGAGCGCGAAGACGGCGCCGTTCAGCGGTTGCATCAGCGCGAAGAGGAGCCAGATCGCCGCCACCCGCTCGAGCACGAGCTCGTCGCTCGTGAACGCCTGCGGGAGGATTCCTGCGAGCGCGACCAGGATCGCGGCGAAGACCACGCCCGCGTAGACGGCGAGCCAGATCATCCGCGCGCTCGCCTCGTAGGCGCGCGCGCTGTCGCCCGCACCGAGCGCCCGCCCGACGAGCACCTGGCCGGCGATCGCGATCGCGTCGAGCACGAGCGCCAGGAAGAGCCAGAGCTGGAACGCGATCTGGTGCGCGGCGATTGAGGCGTCGCCGAACCGCGTCACGAGCGCGCCCGCGAGCGTGAACGCGGCCATCAGCGCCGCGGTGCGGACGAAGATATGCCGCCCGACCTTCACGAGCCGCCGCATTAGCAGCGCCCGCGGCCGCATATCCGCACGGGCCGAGCGAAGGATCAGAACGACGAAGGCGAAGCCCATCCCGGCCTGCGCCAGCACCGTGCCCCACGCCGAGCCCTCGATTCCCCAGCCGAAGCCGTAGACGAAGAGCACTTCGAGGATCGCGTTCGCGACGTTGCCCGCGATCAGGACTCGCAGCGGCGTCCGCAGGTCGGCGACGCCGCGCAGATAGCCCTGCGCGCCGATCGCGATGAACGCAAACGGGAGTCCCAGTGAGACGATCCGGAGGTAGGTGACGGCGTAGTCGGCCGTCTCCCCCTGGCCTCCCATCGCGCCCACGATCGCTGGCGCGAGCGCTATCACGACCGCCGTCAGCGCGAGCCCGACACCGAGGCAGAGCCAGAGCGCCTGCGCTCCGAGCTGCCGTGCGGCGCGCTCCTGCCCCGCACCCGAGGCGCGGCCGACCTGCGCGGTCGTCCCGTACTGGAGAAAGTTGAAGACGGCGAAGAGCGCCGTCAGCACGGTTGCGGCGATCCCGAGCGCGGCCAGTTGCGGCCGGCCCAGATGCCCGACGATCGCGGTGTCGACCAGGATGTACGACGGCTCCGCCGCAAGAGCCCCGAGCGCCGGTATCGCCAGCCGCAGAATCTCGCGGTCGTACTGGCTCCGGACCCTCACTCGTCGCGCAGGATCCGAGCACCGCTCGACTGCGCGAGCGCCGTGACAACGAGCTCGTCCACGTTCACGTGCGCCGGCCGGGTGAGCGCGAAGACGACGCAGTCGGCGACGTCCTGCGGCTGTACCGCGCCGCCGAGCGCTACGTCCGCGTAGACGGCAC
>JBBJLW010000042.1:0-20124 GCA_037720595.1 Gaiellaceae bacterium
CGCCGATCTCTCCGGCGACGTGCCAGAGCAGGAGCCCGAGGACTGCACCCGCGCCGAAGATCCACCACCGGCCGGGAATGCGCTCGCCCTGCGGAGCGCGGCGTCCGGCCACGAGAGCGGCGACCGCGACCCCGAGCAGCAACACCAGGGTCAGAGCGAGCGAGCCGCCGACGAGGAACGTCACAGCGAGCGCGCCGAAGAGCGCCGCCAGAGCCCAGGCGAGGGTTGCGGACACCGAACGAATCCCCAGCGCCCGCGCGATCGCCCAGCCGGGCGTGAGGACGACCGCGGTCGCGAGCGCGAGCCGCAACAGCGTCATCGTCGCAGCAGCTCCGGGACCCGCCCGGAGCCGAGCCAGGCGGCGCCGTCGCGATACGTCCGTCCCCGCTCGCCGCGGAAGAGAACACCGCGCAGCAGCAACGCCGCTCGCAGCAGCCGCCGAGCCCGCTCGGCGCTCCGACCTCCCCGGTGCTTCGCGAAGAAGCGCAGGTGCCCGCGCAGATTCTCGTGGTACAGCCGGCCGCCGTGCGAGGCTCCACCGACGTGGACGCACTCGGCGCCGGGGAAGAAGAGCAGCTTCCAGCCCGCCTGCCCGAACCGGTAGCACCAGTCCGTCTCCTCGCTGAAGAGGAAGAAGTCCTCGTCGAGCGGGCCGACCGCGTCGATCGCCTCCCGCCGCACGAGCATGCACGCGCCCATCACCACCTCCGCCTCGCGCACCCGATCGTGGCCGAAGTCGCCCGCATAGAACGCATTCAGCAGGTGCGTGCGCGGCGCCAGCTTGCGCAGGAAGAAGTATTCGGTCGCGAGCCGCCAGAGCGTGGGAACGCCGCGAACCGAGCGCTGCAGCGTCCCGTCCGGGTTCGAGAGCCGCGGGCCCACGACCGCCGCCTCCGGGTGCTCGTCGGCGAACGCCACGAGTCGCCCCAACGAGCCTTCGGTCAGCCAGGCGTCCGCGTTCAGGATCAAGACGTACCGACCCGAGCTCGCCGCTATCCCCGCGTTCCAGCCGGCCGCGAGCCCCCGGTTCTCGCGCTCGAGGATCCGCGCCTCGGGAAAGAGCTCGCGGACGACGTCGACGGTGCCGTCCGTCGAGCCGTTGTCGACGACGATCGTCTCTTCCCCGCGCACGCTCTCGAGGCACTGCTCCACCCACGGCAGCGCGTTGTGCGTGACGACAACGATCGAGACGTCACGCATGGCCCGACTCATGACGAGCGCTGGGCCGGGCGCGCAGACCCTCCCAGAGCAAGATTGCGCCGCCCGGCAGGGCCAGCGCGATCGTGACGAGGAAGAAGAGGAAGCCGGCCGCGAAAGCAGCGTCCGCGCCGACTCCGACGCTACCGAGGAAGCTGACGAAGAACGCCTCGCGTACGGCGAAGCCGTTCAGCGTGAACGGGACGAGCAGGACGAGGAAGAAGAGCGGCCCCATCACGTAGAAGATCCGCGGCGAGAGGTCGATTCCGACCGCGCGGGCGGTCGCCCAGATCGCGAGGATGCGAACGGTCTGGACGGCGACGGTGAGCGCGAATACCCCGGCCAGGAGCCTGGAGTGCTCACGGAAGATATGCACGCCGTCGTAGACCGCCCGTACCGGCCGCTCGAGGTGCAGACGCCGCAGCAGCGGCCGCGACTGGCGCAGGAGCGGCCGGGCTCCGCGCGCGAAAAAGACGAACGCGAGCACGATCGTCCCCAGCACGAAGGCGCCCTCGAGCCAGAGGTAGGCGCCGACGTCGTAGCGACCGACCGCGAGCGCGAAGCCGATCGCGCCGAGCAGCACCGTCGCCGCGCCGCCGAGGGCCCGCTCGAGGAGGACGATGGCGCTGATTCCGCCGAGCCTCGCCGGATGCCGCCGCGAGGTCTCGAGAATCCGCACGGCGTCGCCGCCGAGCGAGGTCGGCAGGATCTGTCCGGCCGCATACGCGACGAGGTAGGCGCGCGTCAGCCAGGGAAGCCGCTCGCGCATTCCCTGCGAAGCCAGGAGCCACTGCCAGCGCAGCGCCATCGGCACGGTCGTCAGGATCATGATCGCGACCGCAAGTGCGAACCACCACGGGCTCGCGTCGCGAAGCACGTCGATTGTCGTGCCGACGTCGATCTTCCAGACGAGATACGCGGTCGCGAGCCCCGTAAAGAGCAGCGTCGCGAGCGGCCGCAGCAGGCGTCTCATGCGACGCGGTCGTGGATCCGGTGCAGCGCCTCGACGACGTCGCCGATGTCTGCCTCCGAATGCGCCGGCGAGAGCGGCAGCGACAGGATCTCGTCACCGGCGCGCTCGGCGACCGGGAGCGACGGCTGCTCGGGGAAGCGCTCGCGATACCAGGTGAGGCGATGTACGGGCAGGAAGTGGATCGAGGTCGAGATCCGCTCCTCGCCGAGCGCGCGCTGCAGCTCGTCGCGGGAGAGGCCGAAGCGCTCGGCGTCGACGCGGACGACGTAGAGGTGGAGCGCGTGCGTGTCGCGCGGGTCGCGCGCGAGCGGCTCGATCCCCTCCAAGCCGGCGAGCCCGTCGTCGTAGAGCTCGAACTGTCGCCGCCGCCGCGCGGTGTGCTCCGGCAACTTGTCGAGCTGGACGAGCGCGATCGCGGCGAGCACGTCGGAGAGGTTCGCCTTGTAGCCCGGGACGCTGAGGTCGTAGAGCGAGCCGTCCCCGCGGCGCATCAGGCGCAAGTTGCGGACAGCTTCGGCCACTGCGTCGTCGTTCGTCGAGACGAGGCCGCCCTCGCCGGCGGCGATGTTCTTCGTCGCGTAGAGCGAGAAGCAGGTCGCGGTGGAGAGACCGCCGAGCTTGCGGCCACGGTAGGCGCTCTCGGCCGCATGTGCCGCGTCCTCGACCACCGGGATTCCGAGCTCCCAGATCGGATCGAGGTCGCACGGCTGTCCCGCGAGGTGGACGGGCATGATCGCCTTCGTCCGCTCGGTCACGGCGCCCGCGATTAGCTCCGGGTCGATGTTCAGGTCCCCCTCGCGGACGTCGACGAAGACCGGGGTCGCCCCCGAGTGGACGACGACGTTCGCAGTCGCCGGCCAGGTGATCGGCGTCGTGATCACCTCGTCGCCGGCTCCCACTCCGAGCGCGACGAGGGCGAGGTGCATCGCGGCCGTGCCCGAGGAGACCGCGAGCACGTGCTTCACCTCGAGGTACTCGGCCATCCGCTCCTCGAGCAGCGTCGCGCGCGGCCCGGTCGTCAGCCAGCCCGAGCGGAGCGCGTCGGCAACAGCCTCGATCTCCTCCTCGCCGATCGCGGGAGGCTGAAAGCCGAGCTGGGTCGTCCGGATGCTCATTGGACGACGAAGCGTATTGCGCCGGCCGCCCGGCGAGCGCGTTCGAGCGCGTCCTCGCGATTCTTGCCGATCGCGAGGATTGCCCCGGCGCGGTCGGCCCCGCGCAGGAGCGGCCCAAAGCGCCATCCCGGTGCGCGGTAGAGCCGCACCTCGGCGACGCCCTCGGCGGCTCGAGCCTCCTCTACGCCTTCGGTCGAGCGGAGCTCCCCCTCGGGCGCGACGAGGAAGACGACGCACGCGCCGCCGACGAGACTTTGTGTTGAAACAACACTTACTTCCTTGCCCAGTGCGAAGTCGAGCGCCAGGTCGCTCAGCGAGACGCCCGTGGCGAGCTCGCAGAGCTCGGCGTCGTGACCGCCGCCGAGCCGCGCGGCCAGCTCAACCACGCGCGGCCCGTCCCGGCCGACGCGGATCTGGGTATAGGTCGGCCCGTTCCTGATCCCGAGTGCCTCGGCCGCGGCGCGAGCCGCGGCGACGAGAGCTTGTGTTGTTTCAACACTAAGTCTCGTCGGCCAGGCGTGCGCGAGCGCGACGCCGAACGCCGGCGGCTCGGCGGTCAGTCGATCGGTGACGGCAAGCGGATGGAAGACACCGTCGAGCGAGACCGCGTTCACGGTCACCTCTGGACCTTCGACGTATTCCTCCGCGATGAAGGTGCCGTTGCGGGAGGCAGCACGCGCCGTCGCGATCGCGGCGGGAAGCTCAGCCTTGTCGAGGACGAGAGTCAGCCCGCGCTGCCCCTGCCGGTCGGGCGCCTTGACGACGCAGGGCACGGCGGGGTCGCGGAGGAGAAGCGGCTGAAGGATGCCCGCGTCGGCGAAACGCTCTCGCTGCCGCGACTTCGACGTGGCAAGCACGGCCGTTGCCCCGTCGATCGGATGCGGTAGGCCGAGCCGCTCCGCGAGCCGCGCCGCAGTTCCGACCGTCCAGTCCGCGCCGGGTGAGATGACACCGTCGATCCGCTGCGCCCGCGCGAGCCGCTCGACTGCCGGCTCGTCCTCGGTCGAGATCAGCGCGCGCGTGTCAGCGAACCGGAAGCCGGGCGCGGCCGGATCGCGGTCGACCGCGATCACGTGCAGGTCGCGCTCACGCGCCGCGCGCAGGAGCCCGAGCTGCGCCGCCCCGGCGCCTAGTACGAGGAGACGGGAAGATCGCGCTCGAGGACTGACTTCCGCTGGATCTCCTTCCACCAGGCCTCGTTCTCGCGATACCACGCCACGGTCCGCTCGAGTCCGGCCTCGAAGCTCGTTCTCGCCCGGAAGCCCGTCAGCCGCTCCAGCTTCTCGGTCGAGCCGATGTGCCGGTCGACCTGACCGAGCCGCTCGGCCACGTGGACTCGGCCAGAGGAGCTGCCGGTTGCGGCGAGCACGGCGTCCGCGACGTCCTTGACCGAGATGTCGATTCCGGTCGCGACGTTCACGACCTCGCCTGCGAGCGCGTCGATGTCGGCCGCGATGATCGCCTCGATCGCGTCGGCATCGTCGTCGACGTAGAGCCAGTCGCGACTCGCGTGCCCGTCGCCGTGGATCGTCAGCGGCTCGCCGGCGAGCGCCTGGGTGATGAAGCGGGGAATCACCTTCTCGGGATGCTGCCGCGGCCCATAGTTGTTGAATGGGCGGACGATCACGATCGGGAGGCCGTAGGTGACGAAGTACGAGTAGGCGAGCCGGTCTCCTCCCGCCTTCGTCGCCGCGTAGGGCGAGCGCGGGTTCAGCGGGTGCTCCTCGTCCATCGGCGCGGATTCGGCCGTGCCGTAGACCTCGCTCGACGAGATCAGGATGAAGCGCTCGACCGGCGCGCGGCGGATCGCGTCGAGCAGGATCTGCGTCCCCTCGACGTTCGTCGTCACGAACTCGGAGGCGCCCTCCTCGATCGACTTCTCCACGTGCGACTCGGCCGCCGCGTTGACGATCACGTCGACCTCGGCGATCACCTTCGCGACGAGGTCGGCGTCGCGAATGTCGCCGTGGACGAACGAGAGCCGCTCGTGACCCATCACGTCGGCGAGGTTCTCGAGGTTGCCGGCGTAGGTGAGAGCGTCGAGCGAGACGACCTCGTAGGCGGTGTTCGCCAGCAGGTGGCGGATGAAGTTGGACGAGATGAACCCGGCGCCGCCGGTCACGAGCACGCGCTTGCTCACAGTTCCTCCGCGATCGAGTAGAGAGGCCGCCCCTCGACCTCGCGCTGTCGCGTGGGGGAACCCATGGTTCCCCCACGAGCCCTCTCCTTTGTCGCTGCCGCATCCGAGAGCGTTTCTTCGGCTACCACCGGGCAAAGCCCGGCTCCGCCGGCAGACGTTCGTTTGCCTCCCGAATCGCTCAAAGCTCCCTTTCGATCGAGTAGAGAGGCCGCCCCTCGACCTCGCGCTGGATTCTGCCCAGATACTCGCCGACGAGGGCGAGGATGAAGCCCTGGATCCCGAGCACGAAGAGGACGGCGACGCCGCCGAGCAGCGGCCCGGGAAAGTCTTCGCGGGCGATCCAGAACCAGATCCCGTACGCGAGCAGGGCGGTGGCGAGCAGCGAGCAGACGGTGCCGAGCGCGATCCCGATCCATTGGATCGGCTGCGGCCAAAAGCCCGCGAGCACGTGCAGCGCGAGCCGGGTGAGGCGGAGAGGCGAGTAGCGGGAGCTGCCCGCGCGGGCAGCCTGGCCGACGTCGACCTCGCCGGCGGTGGCGCCACCCCACAGGATCAGCGCCTTCGTGAACTTCTGCTTGCCGATCGCGCCGAGCATCGGCGTGACGGCGCTGCGCCGGTAGGCGTTGAAGGCGCAGCCGAAATCGGCGATCGCGACGCCGGTGAAGCGGCGCAGCATTCCGTTGATCAGGCGCGAGGGGAGGGTGCGGCCCCAAGAGTCGTGGCGCGCGGCGCGACGACCGCTCGCGACGTCGGTGCCGTCGGCGAGCGCGGCCACGAGCCTGGGGATGTCCTCGGGCTGGTTCTGGAGGTCGCCGTCCATCGTCACCACGATCTCACCGCGGGCGCGCGCCAGGCCGGCGTGCATCGCCGGGTGCTGGCCGAAGTTGCGCTTGAAGCGGACCGCTCGGACGCGTGGATCGCTCGCGTGCAGCCGCTCGACGATTGCCCAGGTGCCGTCTCGCGAGCCGTCGTCGACGAAGAGAAGCTCGAACGAGCGCTCGGCGAGCGTCTTCACGATCCGGCGGTAGAGCTCCTCGAGTGTGCTCTCCTCGTCGTAGAGCGTGACCACGATCGAGAGGGCCGGCCAGGCCTCTGGAGCGGGGGTGCCCTGGGGGTCGATGAGGATGTCGAGCTCGGCGATGACAGCCGGAGCGTACCGTCCTGCGCGCCGCATACGGTCCGCCGCGATGACTGCTCCACTGCTCGCAAAGCTCGGCGGGGGCTTTGCGTTCGCGGGCCTCGCCGCCGTGTTCGTGCCGCGACTGGGCGACGCCGACGCGGCCGTGCCCGAGCTTGCGCTTCTGCTCGTGACGGGAGTCGCCGTCGGCGTCCTGACCACGGCCGCGCTCTACCTCGCCCTGACCCGCGACCTCGGCTTGCCGCAGACGGTGGCACTCTTCGCCGTCGGCTACAACGAGCTCGTAGTCCTCGTCAAGTTCGTGCTCGGCCCGCGCGCCCTCTACGAGGTGAGCGAGGCGGGGAAGTACGAGGCTTTCGTCGATCCGAGTACGACCGACGGTGCGATCCTCGTCGCCGCGTCGGTCTTCGTGCTCTACGCCCTCGCGCTCTGCGTCATCTACAGGGTTTGCCGCCGCAGGCTCGGGCGGGCGCCGACGAGCTGGAAGCGGGTCTTGATCGTCGCCGTGCTCGCCGCAGCCCTGCTCGTCGCAACCGGTGGGCTGCCGCTCCTGCTCGCGTTCGGGGGCCTCGAGTACGTGGGCTTCGTACTCGGTGCAGGGGTCTCGCTGCTCGTGGCGCTGGCGCTGGCGGGAGCCGTGTCGCTCGCAGGCATCGCCTTCCGGGAAACCGCCGTCCGCGCGAGCCTGCTCGGCGACGCGACGCTGCTCCTGAACGTCTTCTGGGTCGGCTCGCGTTCCTCGCGCTCTACCACGCCCTCTGGGTCGTCTACGTGCTCGTGCTGACGACGATCTGGCCGCTGAAGGTGATCACGCCGAAGTGAGGGGGTTGCCGTGGCTCTCGATACGGCTCCTACGGTTCCGGGTGGCGACGATGGTGTGGACGTTCATGCTGCTCGGCGCCGCCTGGCCGGACGGTCTGCCCGCCTTCTCCGCCGACCTGCTCTGGGCCGCGCTCGCCCTGGCGGGGAGCTACGTCGCGGCAACCTCCGTGAACGACATCGCGGACGTCGACGTCGACCGGATCAACCATCCCGGCGACCGGGCGCGGCCGCTCGTCACGGGTGAGGCGCGCGAACGCGATCTCTGGCGCCTGCACGTGCTCGCCAGCGCGACCGCGCTCCTTGCCGCTGCGCCGCTCGGTTGGGCGGCCGTCGGTGTCGTCGCCGGCTCGCTCGCCGTCGGGATCGCGTACTCGCTGCCGCCGCTTCGCGTCTCCTACCGCACGTGGTTGGCGCCGCTCCTTCTCTCGGTCGCGTACGTACCGGTGCCGTTTGCGCTCGGCGTGCTCGCATCCGGCCGGGAGCCGGGACCTGGAGACGCCTGGCTCGCGGTCGCCCTCTCGGCGCTCTTCTCGCCCGGATCCTCCTCAAGGACTACCGCGACCGGGCCGGCGACGCCAGCTACGGCAAGCCGACGCTGCTGCTCCGCTTCGGCTCGACCGCGACCAGCGCCGCGAGCCTCGCGGCGCTTCTCCTGGCGAACGTGCTCCTCGTAGTGGTCGTGCGACCGCCGCTCGCGCTCGCGGGAACGGCCGCTCTCGCCGCGAGACCAGAGCGGGTCGTGATCGGCTACAAGGGCTAACGTGCGCTGGCAGCCGGGAGACGCGATCGCACGGCGCGACGTCTGGCACGGCCGGCCGAATGTTGCGTGGGGCGGCTACGTGCTGGAGGACACCGACGAACAGATCGTGCTCTACATGCCCGAGGGTGCTCCGCTCGCGTTCGCGGAGGACTTCTTTGGCGCGCCGCATCCTTGGAGCGGGCGTGATCGCTGGTTCGGGCACGGCGTCGTCCAGCTCCATCGTCCTGGATCGATGAACTCGGTGTGGGCGTTCTGGGAGAGGCCGGAGCGCGAGCTCGCTGCCTGGTACGTCAATCTCGAAGAGCCGTGGCGACGGTCGCCGCTCGGCTTCGACACCCAGGATCTCGAGCTCGACATCGTGGTTGAGCCCGACGGATCGTGGAGCTTCAAGGACGACGAGCAGCTCGAGCCGTGGGTCGAGCGGGGGCGTTGGACGCCGACCGAGGTTGCGGCGATCCGCGCCGAGGGTGCGCGCCTTGGCGCCGAGCTCGACGCGGGCCGGCGCTGGTGGAGCGAGGAGTGGGCGAACTGGGAGCCGGATCCGGCGTGGGCGCCGCCGGTGCTTCCGGAGGGCTGGGATGCAATCTAGCGGCGACGCAGTCTGGCGCGACATCCATCGCGGGCGCGTCTGGCGGGCGCAGGCGTGCCGGATCGTCGCGGAGGCGGCCGACGTGGTTGCGCTCTGGATCCCCGCCGGCTCGCCGGCGAAGATACCCGGCGGTGGCCTCCGCATCCCCGGCGACGAGTGGGAGCTCGTCGACACCGCTCCGCGCGCCTCCCAGCTCTGCGTCGCGCGGCCCGGCCGCGCGCACTCCGTCTACGTGTTCTGGGACGACGCATGGGAGCTCGACCACTGGTACGTGAACCTCGAGCAGCCGCTGCGGCGCTCGCCCGTGGGCTTCGACACCTTCGACGAGAAGCTCGACCTGATCGTTGCGCCCGACGGAACGCACCGCTGGAAGGACGAGGACGAGCTCGAGCAGGCCGCCTCGCTCGGGCTGCTCGACGCGGAGGCCGTCCGCGCGGAGGCGGCGCGGGTCCTCGAGGAGTGGCCGTTCCCGACGGGTTGGGAGGACTGGCGGCCCGATCCGTCCTGGCCGCTTCCAGTGCTCCCGGAAGGCTGGGATGTGGTCTAGCGGCGACATCGTCGTGGTGCGCGAGCTCTGGAAGGGGCGGGTCTGGAAGGCGCGGCCGTGGATCGTCGTTCAGGACGCGCCTGGCGAGCTCGTGCTCTGGATCCCGAAGGGAACGCCGACGAAGATTCCGAGCGGCTCGGGCATCCCGCGCGACGAGTGGGAGCTCGAGGACGGCGTCTTCACTCGCGCGGCGCTGCGCGTCGCGCGGCCGGACCGGCTGCATTCGATCCTGCGCTTCGAAGGCGAAACGGGGCTCGAGTGGTACGTCAACCTCGAACGGCCGCTGCGGCGCAGTCGGCTCGGATTCGACTATCTCGACCGCGAGCTCGACCTGCTCGTGCGCCGCGACGGAACCTGGGAGTGGCTCGACGAGGACGAGTTCGAGGAGGCGCAGGCGCTCGGCGTGATCGCGCCTGAGGAAGCGGCGGCGATGCGCGAGGAGGGTGGGCGGGTGCTCGCCGAGTGGCCGTTCCCGACCAGCTGGGAGGTCTGGCGTCCCGATCCCGCCTGGGAGCTCCCGGCGTTGCCGGAGGGCTGGGACGACGTGCCGGCGGCGACGCTGCAGACTGCACGGTTGCGCCTGCGCCCGCTCGACGAGTCCGACCTGCTGTGGTTCGCCGAGCTCCGCATGACCAGCGGCCATTCCTGGTCGCAGGCGGCGAAGAGGCTGAGCGAGGCACTCGAACACTGGTCGCTGCACTCGTTTGGCAAGTTCGCAGTACTCAACGATGACGATCCAGTCGGGGTGATCACTCTCAACTTCGTCGGCGAGACCCTGGTCGGGATCGGCGTCGACGAGGTCGACCTCGGCTGGTACGTCCTTCCAGAGCGCTGGGGCGAGGGAATCGCGGCCGAGGCCGCGCGCTCTGTCGTCGACTGGGCGCACGCGCAGGGAATCGGGCCGCTCGTCGCCTACCTTCGCCCGGCGAACGCCGCCTCGCGACGCGTCGCCCAGAAGCTCGGCTTCGTGCGCGTCGGCGATGGCCGCGCGAAGAACGGCGACGCCGTCGAGATCTACCGCCAACCGTCCCGAAGGGACACGTCCGGGCTTTGACCCCCGACATGTCCCCGAAGGACGTGTCGGGGCTTTGACCCCGGACATGTCCGCGAGGGACGTGTCCGGGGGCTGACCCTGGACACGTCCCAAAGAAACGGTTAGGCGGCTTCCGCAAGCGCTCCGACCGGCTGCGCCTCTCGCTTGCGACCTGGGATCAGGAACGCGGCGAGCGCGCCGAGGCCGACGACGGCGCCGCCGATCACGAGCGCCGGGTTCATCCCGTCCACGAAGGCCTGGCTGCTCTCGTAGCCGCCAAGGCTCACGAAGACGGAGGCCAGAACCGCGACGCCGAAGACGCCACCGAGCTCCCGGACCGCATTGTTGGCGCCCGAGGCCTGACCTTCTTCCTCCGGCCGCACCGCCGAGAGGACGATGTTGGCCATCGGGGCGAAGAAGAGCGACATCCCGATCCCCGCGAGCACGAACGGGCCAATCAGCGACGAGTAGGCCACCGTCGGCGTCGAGACGAGGCCGAGCCACACGAGCGAGCCCGCCTGGAGCGTGAGGCCGATCCCGACGAGCGTCTTGCCGGGGATCCGGTCCGACATCGCGCCCGCGATCGGGGCGATGAACATCGGCGCGAGCGTCCACGGCAGGATTCGCAGCCCGGCGCCGAGCGGCGAGTAGCCCTGCACCGTCTGGAAGAACTGGGAGAGCAGGAAGATCGAGCCGAACATGCCGAAGAACATGAAGAGCGACGCGACGTTCGCGAGCGCGAAGGAGGGCTTGCGGAAGAAGCGCATCGGCAGCATCGGCGACGCGGTTCGCAGCTCCCAGGCAACGAACGCCGCCACGAGCAGCGCGCCGACCGCGAGCGAGCCGACGATCTCGGGGCTCGCCCAACCCTGGCCGTTGCCGCGGATCAGCCCCCAGACGATCCCGAAGAGACCGGCGCTGGCAAGTCCGAGCCCCGGAAGGTCGAGCTTGCCGCCCGGCCCGTAGGTCTCCTGCAGGCGTGAGAGACCGAGCGGAATCAGGAGCAGGCCGATCGGCACGTTCAGCCAGAAGATCCATTGCCAGGAGAGCCCCTGCACCACTGCGCCGCCGACGACCGGACCGAAGGCGACAGCGAGGCCGCTGATCCCGCCCCAGGCGCCGAGCGCCAGCCCGCGCTTCTCCCTCGGCACGGCCGCGCTCAGGATCGTGAGCGTCAGCGGCATCACGATCGCGCCGCCGAGCCCCTGGAGCGCCCGGGAGAGGTTCAGCAGCTCGACGTTCGGCGCGAGCGCCGCTGCGACCGAGCCGAGGGTGAAGACACCGACGCCGATCGCGAAGACGCGCCGGCGGCCGAAGCGGTCACCGAGCGCGGCGCCGGTCAGGAGGAGCACGGCGAACGTCAGCGTGTACGCGTTCACCGTCCACTCGAGGCTCTCGAGCGAGGCGTCCAGATCCTTCCGGATCACCGGGATCGCCGTCGTGACGACGAGGTTGTCGAGGGTGACCATGAAGAGGGCGACCGAGGTGATCACGAACGTCCACAGCGTCTGAGTCTTCGCCGACATCGTGTCAGCTCCCTTCTTTTGGTGAGTAAGTAGTCACTATCTGGTGAGCGCAAAAAAAGGGGCCAGCTCCTGCATCACGCCTCCAGCTCATGCTTACAGGATTCGAGCAGCCGATTCGCCCACGGCTCGGGGTCCTCGAGCAGGTTCATCGACATCAGGATCGAGATCAGCGTCCCGTTCGCGAAGAAGCGAGTCACGACCTCGGGCGACTCGCCGGAGGACTGCTCGGCGAGATCCACGAGATTGCGCCAACACGTTCGATTCATGCGGCAGATCTCCTCGTCGTCGCAGGAAGTCCACGACTTCAGCATCAGCATCAACCGGTCGCGATTCTGCATCAACTCCCCGAACGCTTCGCCCATCGCGTGCAGGGCATCCTCGCCCGACTTGCCGCGGGCGGACTCGGCGAAGACGGTGTAGAGCTCGTCGATGCAGCGCTGGCAGGCCGCGAGATAGAGGCCCTTCTTCGAGCCGAAGAGCCGGAAGAGGTACGGCTGCGAAATCCCAGCCGCGCGGGCGATGTCGTCCGTCGAGGTCCCGTGGAGACCCTTGAGCGCGAACTCGTGCGTCGCTGAATCCAACACGGCCGCGCGCCGCTCCTCCGCTGTCTGTCTCGTCGTTGTGCTCATAGCTAGTGAGTATTCACTCACAATACGTGCTTGTCAAGCGAATCGAGTGACTCCGGCTGCGACGCGGTCGAGCTCGGCCTCCGTGAGGCGCGAGTGGAGCGGCAGCGCGAGCGCGCGAGCGAAGGCGGCATCGGCGCCAGGGAAGGGGCCCTGGTCGCGGTAGGCCGAGAGGTGGTGGAGTGCGTAGGTGCCGATCTGAACCTCGATCCCCTCGGCCCGCAACGCCGCAAGCGCCTCATCGCGGCGGTCCAGCCGGACGACGTAGGCCTGCAAGCCGTGCGTATCCCCGTCGTCGGCCGTCGGTAGCTCGACGACGCCGGCGAGCCGCTCGGTGTAGCCCGCTGCGATCCGCGTCCTCTCGGTGAGTAGCTCGTCGAGGCGGCGCAGCTGTGGGATCCCAAGCGCACAGAGCACGTCGGCGAGGCGGTAGTTCGTCGAGGGAACGGCGATGTCCGAGTCGGGATCGAGCCCGTGGTGGCGAAGCCGGCGGATCGAGGCCGCGAGCTCCGGGTCGTTCGTCGTCACCGCACCACCCTCGCCGGTCGTGACGATCTTGCGCGGATGGAAGGAGAGGCAGCCCATCGTGCCGAGCCCGCCGCACGGCATTCCCTGCCAGCGCGCGCCGAGTGCTCCCGCCGCATCCTCGAGCAGGATGAGCTCCGGGGCCACCGCTTCCTGAAGGGTCGCCCAGTTGAGTGGCCGGCCGAAGAGGTGGACCGCGAGCACGGCCCTCGTCCGAGCCGTCACCGCCTCGTAGACGCGCTCGAGATCGAGGTTGAACGTGTCGGGATCGACGTCCACGAGCACGGGCGTCGCGCCCGCCAGCCGGACGACGTTCGCCGTCGCCGGGAAGGTGTAGGCGGGCACGATCACCTCGTCGCCGGCTGTGATCCCGAGCGCGAGCACGGCCAGGTGCAGGGCGGCGGTGCCGTTCGAAACCGCGACCGCGTGCTCGACTCCGCAGGCGGCGGCGACGAGCTCCTCGAGCTCGGCCACCTTCGGCCCCATCGTCAGGTTCCCGGAGCGGAGGACGGCAGCCACCTCGGCCAACTCCTCGTCGCCGACGTCCGGGAGCGCGAGCCGGATCTGGTTCAAGCGAGCGCGGGCTTCCGCTCGCGGTACCAGGCAATCGTCTTCGCGAGCCCCTCGTCCAGGTCGACCCTTGCGTTGAAGCCGAGCACCTCGGCGGCCTTCTCGACATTCGGGATTCGCAACTCGACGTCCGCGTAATGGAGCGGCTGGAAGACGATCTCGACGTCGGCCTCGGTCAGGCGCCGGATCCGTTGGGCGAGGTCGTAGATCGTCACCGTCGAGCGGGTGTTACCGATGTTGAAGGCCTGACCGATCGCATCCGGATGCTCCAGGCAGAGAAGCGTTCCCTCGACCATGTCGTCCACGTAGCACCAGGCGCGGATCTGGGAACCGTCTCCGTGGATCACGAGGTCACGGTCCTCGAGCGCGTTCTCGATGAACGCGCGGATCGCGCCGCCGCCGATTTGCCCGGGGCCGAAGACGTTGAAGGGGTGGACGGTGACCGCGGGCAGGCCGAGCTCGTCGTGGTAGGCGTGCGACATGTGCTCGCCCGCGAGCTTCGAGACCGCGTACGTCCAGCGCGCCTCGCCGACCGAGCCGATCGTCGAGACCTGTCCTTCCTGGACGCGAAAGGCGTGGGTGCCGAAGACCTCGCTCGTGGAGAAGTCGATGAATCGCTCGACCGTCTCCAGTGTGGCGAGGGCGGCCTCGAGCACGTTGTAGGTGCCGATCACGTTCACGCGCATGACCCGGACGGGACTCCTGAGCACGTCGTCGACTCCCGCGATCGCGGCGCAGTGGACGATGTGCGTCGCCCCTCGCGCCAGCTCCTTCATCGCGTCGAGGTCGAGGATGTCGGCCTGGTGGAAGGTGAAGTTCGGGTGCTCCGCGAGCGGCGTGCCGCTGAGCGCGTCGCGGTGCAGGTTGTCGGCCGCGATCACCTCGTTCTCGTCGACGAGGCGGCGAGCGAGCGTCGTCCCGATGAAGCCGGCTCCGCCCGTGACGAAGATCCGCTTGCCCTGGAGAGCCACGCGGCGAGTCTAGCGCCGCGCTACCGTTTCCCTTCGAGATGAAGCTTGTCCTGGTAGCCGTCCTATTCGCCCTCGGTGCTCCCGCTCAGGGCTCCGACGAGCTGCGCGTGACCTACTGGCCCGAGGGACGGGACCGGGGGGTGGCGAGCCGCTGGACGTTGCGGTGCTCCCCCGCCGGCGGGACGCTGCCGCAGGCGGCCGTGGCCTGCACGCGCTTAGGCCGGATGACGGCACCGTTCGCGCCGCTCCCGAAGGGTTTGGCCTGCACCGAGATCTACGGCGGCCCGCAGGAGGCGATCGTCGCCGGTACCTACAAGGGCCGTCGAGTCTGGATTCGGCTAGGCCTCCGCAACGGCTGCGAAATCTCGCGCTTCGAGCGGCTTCGTTTTCTCGTGCCGACCTTCAGAGGGGGCGATCCGTGAGGCTGCTCCTCGCCGCACTGGTCGGGATCGCACTCGCGCTCGCCGGCTGCGGTGGCGACGACAGAGGAGGTGGCGAGGAAGGTGGAGGCGAGATCGATCTGCGTGTGACCGTCTATCCGAACGGGGTCGCAGGCGACTCGACCATGTGGACGCTCCAGTGCGACCCGGTCGGCGGCGACCACCCCGATCGGGACGCCGCCTGCGCACGCCTTGCTGCGCTCGACGATCCGTTCGGGAAGGTGAAGCACGTGCCGAGGTGCGACGAGATTCCCGGCGCGACCCCCGAGGTGGCGTTGATCGAAGGCGACTTTCATGGTCGCATGGTCGAGGAAAGATTCGACCGCTCGAGCGGGTGCGTCTTCGAGCGATGGGACCGTCTCGGCCCGGTCTTCCCGACCGGCTTCTAGACGACGGATAGCATCGCGCGGTGCCCACCGTCCTCTTCGTCGGTGCCGGCAGGCATCAGCGCCGCGCGATCCTGCGCGCGCAGGAGCTCGGAATGCGGGTCGTCGCCGTCGACAGGAATGCGGACGCGCCGGGGTTGCAGGTAGCGGATGTCGCCGAGGCGGTCGACTTCACCGACGTCGCCGCTGTCACGGAGGTCGCTCGGCGGCACGCGGTCGACGGCGTCCTGACGGTCTCGGCCGATCGCGCCGTGCCGGTCGTCGCCGCCGTCGCAGAGGCGCTCGGGCTACCCGGGATCGGCGTCCAGACGGCGCACCTGATGACGCACAAGATCGCGATGCGCCGCACGCTCGCGGACGCGGGCGTGCCGCAGCCGCGGTTTGCGGCGGCCCGAGACCTCTTGAGCGCGCGCGCAGCGCTCGACAGCGTCGGGCTGCCGGCGGTGCTGAAGCCGGTCGACTCGGGCGGCCAGCGCGGGATCTTCTACGTCGAGTCGGCCGACGACCTCGACGCGCATCTGCACGCGGCGCTCGCCGCTTCGCCGACCGGGGAGGGGATTGTCGAGAGCTTCCATGACGGGCTCGAGCTGAACGGGATCGTGATCGCCCGGGACGGCGAGGCTATTCCGCTCACGCTCTCCGACCGACTCCGCCCGCCCGGAATTGGCTTCGGCGTCGGCTGGATCCACGTCTACCCAGCCTCGATCTACGGCTTCGTGCTCGAGGAGGCGGAGCGGATCGCAACTCACGCGGTCCACGCTCTCGGGTTGCGGAACGGGATCGCCTTCCCGCAGTTGATTGTCTCCGACGACGGTTCCGTGCGCGTCGTCGAGGTGGCCGCGCGAATTCCGGGTGGCCAGATGGCCGATCTCGTCCGCCACGCGGTCGGCGTCGACCTCGTCGAGGTGGCGCTGTGGCAGGCGCTCGGGGAGGAGATCGGCGACGAGCTCGTGCTGCCTCGGTTCAAGCAGCCGCTCGCGATCCGCTTCCTGACCGCGCAGCCGGGGCCATTGCCGATCGGGAAAGTGACGCGCATCGGTCCGCTCGAGCCGGTCCTCGCGGCGGCGGGCGTCGTCCAAGCCGACACCTATCTTCAGGAGGGCGAGACGATCAGGCCGGTTCGCCTCGACGGCGACCGCCGCGGCTATGTGATCGCAACCGCCGACACGTCGGTCGAGGCGCTGCGGCGAGCCGAGGACGCGGCGCGGCTCTTGGAGGTCGATGTCGAATGAGCGACTCGCGCGCGCAAGTCGTGGCGGACGGCTACGACGCGATGATCGACACCTGGGAGAGCTGGGCGGCGCAGATCGACGACGATCCCCGCGTGGACTGGCTCGGTGCGCTCGTATCCCGGCTCCCCGCGGGGGCGAGCGTCGTCGAGCTCGGCTGCGGCGGCGGCACGTCGGAGACGGCCGCGCTGGCGGAACGGTTTCGCCTAACTGGGGTCGACTTGTCGGGCGAGCAGCTTCGCCGAGCTCGTCGGCGGATCCCAGGGGCGGAGTTCGTCCAGGCCGACTTTACGACAATGGTCCTTGAGCCGAGCTCGGTGGATGCGGTTGCAGCTTTCTACTCCTTCAACCACGTGCCGCGGGAACTGCTCGGAGACCTCTTCGCACGCATCCGTTCCTGGCTCGCGCCGGGTGGGCTCTTCGTGGCGTCGCTCGGCGCAGGCGACACGCCCGACTGGACGGGGCGATGGCTTGGAGTGCCAATGTTCTTCTCCAGCTGGCCCCCGGAGAAGAATCGTCGCCTTCTCGAGGAGGCCGGGTTCATCGTCGAGCGGGACGCGGTCGTTGCTATCCGTGAGCCGGAAGGGGTGGCGGCATTCCAATGGGTGCTGGCCCGAATGAGCTGCGCGTTCGATCTGATCCACTATCGCGAGCTGCTCGACGCGGCGAAGGCGGGCGGCTACCGCTTCGCGTTCTTCGAGGGCGAGCCGGCCGACGGTGACCTGATCCTGCGGCACGATGTCGACCTCTCGCTCGACGCCGCCCTGCGGATGGCCGAGCTGGAGGCAGATGCGGGCGCTGCCGCCACCTACTTCCTGATGACCGGCTCGATCTTCTACAACCTCTCCTCGCTCGAGGGCGAGCGCGCGCTCGAGCGGCTGCGGGAGCTCGGGCACCGGGTCGGTCTGCACGCGGTCTACCCGAGGCTCGAGCTGGACCAGCGCTTCGAGCGCGTCGTCGCCTGGCACAACCCCGATCCGGAGTACATGCGCGCCCCAATCGAGGGCGCGATCAACGTGATGGAGTCGCCGTGGTTCGACCCGGAGACGTACCGCTCCGACTCGAATCAGCACTGGCGCTCCGGCTGCCCGGTCGAGGAGCTGCGCGAGGGCGCCTTCCCCTGGCTCCAGCTCCTCACCCATCCGGAGATCTGGGTCTATCCGGGCGAGCGCATGGGCCAGACGATGCGCGCGATGCTCGAGGAGGAGAAGGAGCGCCGCCTCGACCAGCTCGCGGCCGACAGGATCGACCTCTCGTGAGTTGCCGTGGACTGACCGGCGTTTGCGGACACGTCCGGGGTCAAAGCCCGGACGTGTCCTGCGGGGACGGTGGCGTCTCTCTGCGTGGCCAAACCACGCGGTTCATTCCATGCGGCGGACGTGTCCGGGCTTTGACCCCGGACACGTCCCTTAATGATGGTGGCTGGAGCGAGCGCGAACACCGTCCGGAACTCGAACCGTGGCCCTGCTAGCGCCGGTCACCGTTCTCGTCTCTGCCTCGGGAGCGCCCGGAACGGCCGCGCTCCTGAAGGGACTTCGCGCAAACGGCGAGCGGAGCGTCCGGCTGGTCGGCACAGACATGAGCGAGCGCTCGATCGGTCGCCACCTATGTGACGCGTTCCACCTCGTCCCGGCCGGCTCCGACCCTGATTTCGCCGACGCGATCCTGGACGTCGTAGAGCGCGAGGGCGTCGACTGCGTCTTGCCGCAGTCGTCGTTCGATCTGGAAGGGCTCGCCGCGCACCGCGACCGGTTTCCGGTGCCCGTGCTCGTCTCCAGCTCGGACACGATCCACCGCTCGAACGACAAGGCGGAGACTTACGCACTGCTGCAACGGCTCGGGATCACCGGGCCGGACTTCCGCCGCGTCAACGGCGCGCACGAGGTCGAGGCCGCGGCGAGAAAGCTCGGTTACCCGGACCGACCCGTCTGCTTCAAGCCCGTCTTCTCGTCGGGCTCGCGCGGGTTCCGGATCCTCGATCCGACCGTCGACCGGGCGCACCAGCTCCTGAACGAGCGGCCCGGGTCGGTCGCGATGCGGCTCGAGGAGGCCGTCGAGCTCCTGCCCGACGAGGGCGGCCCGGATCTGCTCGTGATGGAGCTAGCGACCGGCGGCGAGCGGACGATCGACGGGATCGCGGACGGCGAGCGTGTCGTGCTCGGCCATCCGAAGACGCGCGAGGCGATGCGCGCCGGGCTCGCGATGTACTTCGTCACGCTCGAGGACGCGGCGCTGATGGAGACCGCCGACCGGCTCGTCGCCGAGCTCGCGATCGAGCACTTCTTCAACATCCAGCTCGTCGGCGAGCACGTGATCGAGATCAACCCGAGGATCTCGACGATCGTCTACCAGGAGGACCTGAATCTGCCCTACCTCGGCGTCAAGCGCGCGCTCGGCGAGATCTCGGACGACGAGCTCGTGACGCTCCGCCAGCGCGTCCGGCCGGGCCGAACGGCGCTCCGCTATTTCGACCAGGTCGAGTGGGACGCCTAGCGGTCGATCGAGCGGTACTTACGCACCGCGAGCGGAGCGAAGACGGCGAGCCGCGCGACCGTCTAGAGGATCGAGAGCAGGAACGGATGGTCGCCCGGGTAGCCGGGAGCGGGATCGCGCCGCCGAAGACGTAGGCGAACAGCAGCACGAACATGATCGACTGGAGGATCGCGAAGATCGCGAGCTCGGGGATCCGCGGCACCCGCTTCAGGTTGCGCCAGGTCATGATCAGGCCGTCGTCGACCGCTGCCCTCATGCCGCTTCCTCGCTCAGGAGCTCCTCCGCGGCGTGGCCCGTGAGCGCCAGGAAGACGTCGTCCAGCGTCGGCCGGCGGAGCGCGATGTCGTCGATCTTGATCGCCGCCTCTCCAAGCTGACGCACCACCTCCACGAGCTGCGCCGCGCCGCCGTCTGCGGCGATCGTGATCCGGCGCGTGTGCTCTTCGGCTGTCGCGCCGCCTTCCGGGGCGATCAGTTGGGCAGCGCGTGCCAGGTTCGCAAGCTCGTGGACGACGACCTCTATCCCTCGCCGCCGACCTGCGACATCAGCTCGTCGGCAGTGCCACGCGCGATGATCTTGCCCTTGTCGACGACTGCGATCTCGTTCGGGAGCTCGTCGGCCTCCTCGAGGTACTGCGTCGTCAGGAGGAGCGTTCCGCCTTCGCGCACCTGCGCACGGATCACGTCCCACATCCCGAGCCGGCTGCGCGGATCGAGCCCGGTCGTCGGCTCGTCGAGGAAGAGGAGCCGACGACCGGCCGATCAGCGCGCTCGCCAGGTCGAGTCGTCGGCGCATTCCGCCGGAGTATGTCTTCGCGACGCGATCGGCGGCCTCGCCGAGGAGGAAACGCTCGAGTAGCTCGTCCGCGCGGATTCGTGCCTCGGCGCTCGAGAGCTGGTAGAGGCGGCCGAACATCCAGAGGTTCTCCCGGCCGGTCAGGTCTCGTCGATCGCCGCGTACTGCCCGGAGAGGCCGATCGAGCGCCGAACGGCCTGAGCGTCGCGAACCACGTCGAGTCCGGCGACCCGCGCCGTGCCCGCGTCC
>JBBJLW010000023.1:0-58819 GCA_037720595.1 Gaiellaceae bacterium
CTCCCTGCGTCCTTGCGCTCGCACCACCCAGCACACCCCGCCGACGAAACGTCATTCTGAAAGGCGCTCTAATCCTCGGCGCGGAGCGACGCCTTGTAGGCGCGCTTCGCCGCCTGGTACTCCGCGAGCGCCTCGGGTGAGTCCACGTCGCCGAGCATCGGATGGCTCGGGACGAGCGGCTCCGCCGCGGCGACGCCGAGCCTCCGCGCGAGCACCGACGCGAGTGCCTTCACCTTCATCTCGCCGAATCCGGGGAGCTCTGCGAGGCGCCGCTTCAGATCGTCCGGGCCGCTCGCGTCGCGCCACACCAGGCTCGCGTCCCCGTCGTACTCCTCCGCGACGACGGCCGCGAGCTCCTGAACACGCTTGGCCATGGCGCCAGGGAAGCGGTGGATCGCCGGCTTCTCGCGGAAGATCGCGTCGAGCCGGTCGGGATCGAGTCCGGCGAGCTCCCCCGCGTCGAGCCGGCCGAGCCGCTGCTTCAGCTTCAGCGGGCCGATGAAGGCGGTCGGGACGGGCACCTGCTGGTCGAGGACGAACCCGATCAGGAGCGCTAGCGGCTCGGACGCGATCAGCTCGTTCGCCTCTCGATCGCCCGTGAAATGGAGCACGTCCGGCACCGCTCGATCGTACCCTGCCGCACGCCGGAGACAAGGTGAGCGGGCTCTCCCCCAAAGCCCGCTCACCGTGCGCCTGTGGCTAGGCGCTCCTGTACCTGCGGCGGCTGCCGTAGGTGAACGTGCCGGCCGCCACGACGAGCGTCGCCGCCATGATCGAGGCCGCAAAGCCCGTGGTCGTCCAGTCGACGCCCTCGTCGGCGACGACGTCGAGCTCCGAGACGCCGAGCTGCGGCTGGTAACCGTCCGGGCGGTCACGCAGCGAGGCCGGGACGGCCGCGTCGCTCGCCCCGCTGCCGAGCGGCGGCTGGTAGCCATCCGGGGTGTCGCGCTGGGTCGCGAAGCCGATTCCGCCGCTCGCGCTCAGGATCCCATGGCTCAGATACGGGCTTACCTGGAAGGCCTGGTCGCTTGCCAGCTCGAGCTGCCGCTGGTTCTCGATCACGCCGGCGCCGTGCTCGGCTGCCGCCGGGCCTACGAGGATCATGGCGGCGAGGCACGCTCCGAGCGCCGCCAATAGCTGGTGAGTCTGCGTTCCCTTGGGGTTCATCTTCCTGCTCCCTTCCTTCCCGACCGCCCGATGCGGTCTCGCTGACCACAAGACAGGACGGCGGCAAAGGACCGGTACGAACGCGGTAAGGGAGCGGCAAAGCCACGTCCGGATCGTGCTAGCTTCACCAAAAGGAGGAGCGTGTGGAGTTTCGGATTCTCGGGCCGCTCGAGGCCCGTTCCCGCGGTAGCTCGCTTCCGCTCGGCGGGACGAAGCAGCGCGCCGTGCTGGCCCAGCTCCTCATGCGGGCGGGCGAGGTCGTCTCCTGCGAGCGACTCGCCGAAGGGCTCTGGACAACCCCGCCCGCGACGGCGACCAAGGCCGTTCAGGTTCACATCTCCCAGCTCCGCAAGGCGCTCGCACCCCACGCGGCGATTCACACCCGTGGGCGCGCCTACGTGCTCGAGGTCGCGGCCGAGGATTTCGACCTCAGTCGGTTCGAGGCGCTGCGAGCGGAAGGACTCGAGGCGCGCGAGGCCGGCGACCTGAGTTCCGCCGCGTCACGCCTGCACGCAGCGCTCGCGCTCTGGCGCGGCCCGCCGCTCGCGGAGTTCGCCCTCGAGCCGTTCGCCGAGATCGAAGCAGCGCGGCTCGAGGAGCTGAGGCTCGCGACGCTCGAGGAACGAGCCGACGTCGATCTCGGTCTCGGCCGGCACGCGGTGCTCGTACCTGAGCTCGAGCCACTGGTCGCCGCCAATCCTCTCCGCGAGCAGGTCCGGGGTCAGCTCATGCTCGCGCTCTACCGTTGCGGCCGCCAGGCGGCCGCGCTCGAGTGCTATCGCGAGGGACGTGAGCTCCTCGTCGAGGAACTGGGGATCGAGCCCGGACCGGCATTGCAACGGCTTCAACGCGCGATTCTCGTTCAGGAGCCGGAGCTCGAGCTCCCAGTTCCAGCGCCGCCGCAGGCGCCGGTTCCGGTGTCCGTCCGACTCGTCCCACCTCAGCCGCCGCTCGAGGTGCGGAAGACGGTGACGACGATCTTCTG
Organism: Gaiellaceae bacterium; assembly: GCA_037720595.1. Classification (GTDB taxonomy): domain Bacteria; phylum Actinomycetota; class Thermoleophilia; order Gaiellales; family Gaiellaceae; genus Gaiellasilicea. The sequence goes on from JBBJLW010000023.1 coordinate 2,153, forward strand.
CGACGTCACCGGCTCGACGACCCTCGGGGAGGCGCGGGATCCGGAGCTGATGCGTCGTGTCATGTCGCGCTACTTCGACGAGATGAGGGCGGCGCTCGAGGGTCACGGCGGCACTGTCGAGAAGTTCATCGGCGACGCGGTGATGGCCGTCTTCGGCACGCCGGTGCTGCACGAGGACGACGCGCTGCGGGCGCTCCGAGCCGCGCTCGAGATGCGCGACCGGCTCGGGGTCCTGAACGACGAGCTCGAGGAGTCGTTCGGGGTCCGGCTCGAGATCCGGATCGGCGTCTGCACCGGGGAGGTCGTCGCCGGCGATCCCACCCGCGCCGAGACCTTTGTCACGGGCGACTCGGTGATCGTGGCGCAACGACTCGAGGCCGCGGCGGCACCGGGCGAGATCCTCGTCGCCGACTCGGCCTACAGGCTGGCGCGCAACACCGTCGTCGCCGAGCCGCTCGAGCCCCTGCTCCTCAAGGGGAAGGCAAAGCCGGTGCTCGCCCACCGGTTGCTCGCCCTCGCTCCCGCCGGTGTGGGCTCGCCGCGGTTCCGCTCGCCGATGGTGGGCCGGGGCCGGGAGCGTCGATTGCTGCAGGATGCCTTTGCGCGCGCGGTACAAGGTCGAACCTGTCACCTCTTCACCGTGCTCGGGCCCGCGGGTGTGGGCAAGTCACGACTCCTGGCGGAGGGCATGGCCGAGATCGGGGAGCGGGCGCGCGTCCTGACCGGCAGCTGCCTTCCCTACGGGGAGGGGATCACGTTCCGTCCGGTTGCCGAGATCGTGGCGCAGGCCTTCGGCGAAGAGAACGTGCGCGCCGGAATCGAGGCGTTCGTCGGAGGCCGGGAGGCCGCGGCCGTCGCAGAGCGCGTGACCGCGATCGTCTCCCGTGAAGGATCGAGCCGGACCCCGGAGGAGGCATTCTGGGCGATCCGGCTGCTGTTCGAGGCGCTGGCGCGCGAGCGTCCGCTCGTGGTCGTTTTCGACGACGTCAACTGGGCGGAGCCGACGCTCCTCGACCTGATCGAGCACGTCGCCGACTGGGTGCGCGACGCGCCGCTCCTCGTCGTTTGCATGGCCCGGCCCGAGCTGCTCGACGAGCGTGGCTCCTGGGGCGGAGGCAAGCACAACGCGACGTCGATCTTCCTCGAGCCGCTCAGCGCGCCCGAGACCGAACGGTTGGCGCGCAACCTGCTCGGACGCGGCCGGCTCGACGCGGATCTGGCGGCGCGAATCGAGCGCGCGGCCGGCGGCAACCCGCTCTTCGTCGAGGAGATGGTCGCGTTGCTGCTCGAGGAGGGGTTGATCCGCTGCGAAGACGACTGCTGGTCGGCCTCCGGCGAGCCGCGGGAGCTGCCGGTGCCACCCTCGATCCAGGTGCTGCTCGCCGCCCGGCTCGATCTACTTCCCCGCGCGGAGCGGCAGGTGCTCGAGCGGGCGGCCGTCGAGGGACAGCGCTTCCGCCGTAGCGCCGTGGAGCGGCTCTTCGAGGAATCGCCCGGGCGGATCGCGGATTTGCTGGGTGCGCTCGTGCGCAAGGAGCTCGTGCGCCCGGCCGGCGACGACGAGTTTCGCTTCCGCCATTTGCTGATTCGAGATGCCGCCTACGACGCGCTGCCGAAGCAGCTTCGCGGCGACCTGCATGAACGACTGGCACGGTGGCTCGACGAGCACGAGGAGGAGGACGAGCTCGTCGGCTATCACCTCGAGCAGGCCGTTCGCTATCGCGCCGAGCTCGGCCGGACCGACGCCGAGCTTGCGGGTGAGGCGGCAGAGCGCCTCACAGGAGCCGGTCGCCGGGCGCTCGCTCGTGGCGATGCTCCCGCCGCGGCGCAGCTCCTCGAGCGGGCTCGCGGTCTCGCGGGGGCGAATGCTCCGGTTCTCGCCGAACTCGCCGAGGCCCTCTTCCGACTCGGCCAGTTCGACCGGGCCGATGAGCTCTACGCCGAGGCGATCGACGTCGCCGGTGCCGCCGGCGACGTCCGCACGGAGGTTTCCACCCGGCTCTCTCGCGCCCGGATGCACCTCTTCGGCGGGGTCGAGGGCAGCGTCGACGACTTGAGCGCGGAAGTCGAGTCGGGGTTGAAGGTGTTCGCGGATAGCGGCGACGACGCGGCCCTCGGCCGGCTACTCAGCCGTCGGGCCGACGTCTGCTGGCTGCGCTGTCAGTTCGGGCCGATGGAGGACGCGGTGCTGCGCGCGCTCGAGCACGCGCGGCGAGCCGGTGACGAGGCGCAGATCGCGGATCTCGAGATCCAGCTGGCGCACGCCGCCGTGATCGGACCGCTGCCGGTTGTCGACGCTCGCAGGCGCTGCGACGAGCTGCTTGCGACGACGCCCGCGGACACCGGAGCCAAGGGGCTCCTGCTCGTCCTCTGCGGGTTGCTGGCGGCGATGGCGGGGGAGCCCGACGAAGCCGGCGCGCTCTGCGGGCGCGGCCGCACGATCCTCTCGATGCTCGGACTGAGAGTCGGCCTCGCCGCTCTCACCACCTGGACGAGCGCCGTCGGGCTGATGGCCGGGGACTCCGCCGCGGCGGAGCGGGACCTGCTCCTGGCGCTCACTCAGCTGCGCGCGGTGGGCGAGCGCGGGAACATCGCCGCGCTGTCGGCGCAGCTCGCTGAAGCGTTGCTCGCCCAGGGGCGCTACGACGAGGCGGCCGCGCTCGCAACAGCAAGCGTGGAACAGGCGGCATCGGAGGACATCCACGCCCACATCGTCGCGCGGGCAGCCGGCGCCAAGGCGGCGGCGGGGCTGGGGCGGACCGATGAGGCAGTGGCGATCGCCCGCGAGGCCGTCACGCTTGCGGAGGCGACGGACTCACCGGTGCTCGCCGGAGACGCATTGCTCGCGCTCGCCGTCGCGCTCGCGGCCGCTGCCGAGTGGGACGCTGCGCTGGCGACGGCGGACGATGCGCAGGTGCTCTACGACGCAAAAGGGCACGTGCCGGGAAGCGCTTCCGTGCGGGCATTCATCGAGGAGCAAGCGGAGGCACGTACAGCGTCGACAACGGCGTGAGCTCGTCCTCCGCGAGCGCCCGTAGCGGGACGCGGCGAACAACGGGGTCGACTCCGGGGTACGGCGCCGCCTCGTAGAGGACCGCCTCGTGATCTGGCGGGTAGAGCTCGAGAAGCCGCTCGACGAGGCGTGCGAGCGCGCCCGGCAGCGGCCCGAACGCGCTCGCCCGCTCGCCGAGAACGCCGATCTGCCAGAGGACGAGCGCCGCCGTCGGCTCGATCGCCGGTCGGCGCTCGAGGAAACGTGTCGCCTCGTAGCTCTGACAGCCCGCGGCGCCCGGGTCGAGCGCCAGATCGGCGAAGAGGCAGTCCTCCGCAGAGATACCGGGCTGCATCCGCGCCTCGATTCCCTCCGCGCGGGCGCGCCGCACTGCCTCGTGCGACGGGTGGACGAACACGCCGGGATGGCCGTAGAACGCAGCGCAGACGCGCCGGCCGGCCCGCGCCGGCGTCAGCAGCTCGTTGACCATGCGCTCGTACGCCTCGATGCGGGGCTCGCCGTTCGCGTAGCAGCTTTCGAGTGAGCGTGCCGCGGGGTTCAGCGACCGGATCACCTCTTCGGAGACGAGGTCGGGCACGAGGAAGAGCACCTCATCCGCGTTCTGGATCGCGCTGCGTGCTTCGAATGTCAGCCGGGTCGCGCCAATGCCCGTGCCTACGACGACGAGTGCGCCACTCAGGGCGGCATGACCATGAGCCACGGCCTCAGCGGTGCATTGTGCTCCGCGCTGACGGCCTTCTCGATCGCCGCGAGAGAGCCCTTCCGAATCAGATCCGCGCTCTCCCGCGAGAGGCCGCGCTCTTGGGCGAGCTTGTCGTCGATGTAGCGGTCCCGGTCCTCCAGATACTGCGCCAGGTTGTCGCCCTCGAGCAAATCGACAAAGAACTCGCGCAGCGTCATGGATTCCTCCGAGATCATCTCGGGCGCGACGCTACAGCCATTGCTCGATCGGGTCAATGGTCGACGTGTCCGATTTCCCTTCCCGGGGTAGGAGGGCAGTCATGGCCGACCCGATCGAGAAGCCGAAGGAGCTGGCCGAGGAGGTCGAGCGTGGCCGTTCGGCGCGAACGCCGGCGCTCGCGATCTCGGGCGTGGCGTTGGCGATCGCGGCGCTCTTGCTCGTGGTCGGCGGGATCGCGCTGGCGGTCTATCTCCTGGCCTGACCGGGCCGCCCCTGCCTCACTGGGGGCTACCCTGGAGGAGTGGAACCGCTCGCTCACTTCTCTCCGAAGACGCGGGCCTGGTTCGAGCAGGCGTTCGCCGCGCCGACGCCCGCGCAGGCGGCCGGCTGGCCGGCGATCGCGAGCGGCGAGCACGTCCTGATCCAGGCGCCGACCGGCTCGGGCAAGACGCTCGCGGCGTTCCTCTACGGGATCGACCGGCTTACCGCGAGCCCCGGCGAGGGCCTGCGACTGCTCTACATCTCGCCGCTGAAAGCGCTCAACTACGACGTCGAGCGAAACCTGCGCGGTCCGCTCGCCGGCCTTCGCTCGGAGCTCCGCGTCGGCGTCCGCACCGGCGACACGCCTCAGAAGGAGCGGCAGGCGATGTTGCGTCGCGCGCCGGACATCCTGATCACGACCCCCGAGTCGCTCTTCCTCCTCCTGACCTCGCAGGCGCGCGAGACGCTGCGGACGCTCGAGACCGTGATCGTGGACGAGGTCCATGCCGTTGCCGGCACGAAGCGCGGCGCACATCTCGCTCTCTCGCTCGAGCGGCTCGACGCCCTGCTTCCGAAGCCCGTGCAGCGGATCGGCCTCTCGGCGACGCAGCGCCCGATCGAGGAGATCGGCCGCTTCGTCAGCGGCGACCGCCCGATCCGGATCGTCGATGCGGGGACTCGCAAGGACCTCGACCTCCAGATCGTCGTCCCGGTCGAGGACATGCGCGAGCCGGGCGGACGCCCCTACGAGAACCCGCCCGAGGCGGACGGAAGCAACCTCGCGACGAGCACCGAGGGCGGCACCGGCTCGATCTGGCCCTCGATCTATCCGGCCCTGCTCGAGCTCGTTCGCCAGCACCGTTCGACGATCGTCTTCGTCAACAACCGCCGCCTCGCGGAGCGGCTCGCCCTGCGGCTGAACGAGCTTGCCGAGGAGGAGGTGGCGCGTGCGCATCACGGCTCGCTCGCTCGCGAGCAGCGGGTCGAGATCGAGGAGCTGCTGAAGGCGGGCCAGATCCCGTGCCTCGTCGCGACATCCAGCCTCGAGCTCGGGATCGACATGGGCGCCGTTGATCTCGTGATCCAGGTCGAGAGCCCGAAGTCGGTGGCGCGCGGGCTCCAGCGCGTCGGACGTGCGGGACACGAGCTCGGCTCCGTGTCGAAGGGTCGCATCTTCCCGAAGTTCCGCGCCGACCTGCTCGAGTGCGCGGTCGTCGCCCGCGCGATGCGCGACGGCGCGATCGAGGAGACGGCGATTCCTCGAAACCCGCTCGATGTTCTGGCCCAGCAGATTGTCGCGATCTCCGCCGATGCCGAGATCGCGCTCGACGATCTCCACCGGCTCGTCCGGGGCGCGTACCCGTTTTCCGACCTCTCGCGCACCCAGCTCGAGAATGTGCTCGACATGCTCGCAGGGCGCTACCCGTCGGACGAGTTCGCGGAGCTGCGCCCGCGGATCGTCTGGAATCGGACCGCCGGCCTGATCCGCGGCCGCACCGGGGCCCAGCGGCTCGCGATCACGAACGCGGGCACGATCCCGGATCGCGGCCTCTTCGGCGTCCACCTCGTCGGCGGCGGCGGCCGCGTCGGCGAGCTCGACGAGGAGATGGTCTACGAGGCGCGCCAGGGGCAGACTTTCATGCTCGGCGCCTCGACCTGGCGGATCGAGGAGATCACGCGCGATCGGGTGCTCGTCTCGCCGGCGCCGGGCGCGCCGGGCGCGATCCCCTTCTGGAAGGGCGAGGGTGTCGGCCGCCCGTACGAGCTCGGCGAGAAGATCGGGGCAGCCAGCCGCGAACTGGTTGCGCTCTCCGACGCGAGGGCGGACAAGCGGCTTCGGGAGGACTTCTTCCTCGACCCGCGCGCGGCCCGGAACCTGCTCACCTACCTGCGCGAGCAGGAGACGGCCACCGGCGCCGTGCCCTCCGACCGCACCATCGTAGTCGAGCGCTTCCGCGACGAGATCGGTGACTGGCGCGTCTGCATCCTCACCCCCTTCGGCGGGCGGGTGCACGCGCCGTGGGGGATGGCGCTGACGGCGCGGCTACGCGACTCGCTCGGGATCGAGGCGCAGTCGATCTGGTCGGACGACGGAATCGCCGTGCACCTGCCCGATGCCGACGCGCCGCCTCCGCTCGCCGACCTACTGATCGCGCCGGACGAGATCGAAGAGCTTGTCGTCCAGGAGGTGGGACAGACGGCGCTCTTCGGCGCGCGTTTCCGCGAGAACGCCTCGCGCGCACTCCTGATCCCGCGCCGGCGGCCGGGCCAGCGGACCCCGCTTTGGCAGCAGCGGCTGAAGGCCCAGAATCTGCTCCAGGTCGCCCGCAAGTACGGCTCGTTTCCGATCGTGCTCGAGACGTACAGGGAGTGTCTCCAGGACGTCTTCGACCTGCCGGCGCTGAAGCGGATCCTTCAGGGCATGCAGTCGCGCTCGCTCGATCTCGTCGAGGTCGAGACGAGCTCCGCCTCGCCGTTCGCCTCGTCGCTCCTCTTCGATTACGTCGCGACCTACATGTACGAGGACGACACGCCGCCCGCCGAGCGCCGCGCGCAAGCCCTCTCGCTCGACCGCGACCTCCTCCGCGAGTTGCTCGGGCAGGAGGAGCTGCGCGAGCTGATCGACGCCGACGCGCTCGCCGAGGTCGAGCGATCTCTGCAGCCGACCCCGCGAAACGCCGACGAGCTGGACGACCTCCTGCGGCTCCGCGGTCACCTCTTCGAGGGCGAGTACGACGGCGGCTATGTCGAGACGCTGCTGCGCGAACGCCGAGCGATTCGTCTGCGACTCGGCGGAAGAGGCGCCGTGATCTCGGCCCAGGACGCCGGCCGCTACCGGGACGCGCTCGGGACGATGCCGCCCGGCGGTTTGCCCGAGGCGTTCCTCGAGGGCGGGGCCGACTCGCTGCGTCAGCTCGTGCTCCGTTATGCGAAGGGCCGCGGCCCATTCACGACCGCGCAGGCAGACGCGCGCTTCGGCCTCGAGTTGGACGGCCTACTGCACGAGCTCGAGCGCGCCGACCTGCTCGTCCGCGGCGAGCTCCGCCCAGGCGGGAGCGAGCGCGAGTGGTGCGATCCCGAAGTGCTGCGCCGACTCCGGCGCGCGTCACTGGCGGCGCTGCGGAAGGAGGTCGAGCCGGCGGAGCAGGCCGCCTACGGTCGCTTCCTCCCGGCCTGGCACGGGATCGGCCGGCGCGCCAGCCTGCGCGAGGCGCTCGTGCCGCTGCAGGGGCTTCCGCTGCCGGTCTCGCTCTGGGAATCCGAGGTGCTGCCGCGTCGGGTTCCGAACTATCAGCCGGCCTGGCTCGACGGCCTCTGCGCCGCCGGCGAGCTCGTCTGGATCGGCGCGGGCCTCGATCGCGTCGCGATCTACTTCCGCGACGACGCCGCGCTTCTCGGCCCGCCCGGTGGCGCGCCGAGAAGCGAACGGCGAGAGGCGGACGCGATCCGGGAGGCACTCGCAAAGAGCACGATGTTCTGGCTCGACCTGCTCGCGGAAGCCGGTCTGGAGAGCGACGAGGCGCTCGTCGCGCTCTGGGAGCTCGTCTGGGCCGGCGAGGTGACGAACGACGCCTGGACTCCGCTCCGCGCCGGCCGTCGCTATGCCTCTCCAGGTAGCAGACTGCTGCAAGGTCGCCCGCGCCGCTTCTCGCGGACGCGGGCCGGGCAGCTCACCTCCACCCAGGGACGCTGGTCGCTCACCGACAAGCTCTTCCTCGGCATCCCGGATCGTCGCGCCCTTGCCGAGCTCCTGCTCGAGCGCCAGGGAATCGTCACGCGCGACGGCGTGCGCGGCGAGGGGATTCCCGGCGGTTACGGCGCGGTCTACGGCGAGCTCAAGGATCTGGAGACGATCGGCGTCTGCCGCCGCGGTTACTTCGTCGAGGGTCTCGGCGGCGCCCAGTTTGCGCTCGCGGGCGCGGTCGAGCGGCTGCGCGAGCTGCGAGCGGACGACGATCCGGAGCCGCTCGTGCTCGCCGCGGCCGATCCGGCGCAGCCGTACGGTGCGGCCATCCCCTGGCCGAGACGCGCCGGAGCCCGCGCCGCGCGCGTCGTCGGCGCCCAGGTCGTCCTCTTCGGCGGCGAGGCCGTCCTCTTCGTCGAGCGCGGCGGGCGGACGCTCGTTCCGCTTCGCGAGCCCGACGAGGCCTGGCTCCGGCCGGCGATCGAGGCGCTCGTCGCCCACGTTCGGACCGGACGGGGCACGCGGCTTGCCGTGGAGCGCTTCGACGGCAAGCCCGTCGTCGAGAGCGACGTCCTGCCCCTGCTCGTCGAGGCCGGCTTCCTCGCCGGTCCGCGCCGGGCTGTGCTCCGGCCTTAAGTTTCAACTCATACAACCCGATGAGGAGATATGGCCCCGACGCTGAAGCAGCGGCTCTGGCTGGCGCCGGTCTCGCTCCCGCCCGACGAGGGGCGCCGGCTCGTCTCGGCGCGGGCCGCCTTCATTCTCTTCCTCGTCCAGCCGACGCTCGGACTGATCGCGGCGGCGATCACGAGCACCGTGGGCGCCCTCGTTCTGGGCGCGACGGCGGTTTCGTATCTGCTGGCCATCCTCATCCTCGCCTTCTACGAGCGGCTGCCCTCTTTCGTCAGGACGCTCGTGGCGACCGCGGGCGCACTCGTGATCTCCTGTTTCGTCTACTCGCAGCCCGACGGGGAGATCTTCGTCCTCCTCTATGTCGCCCTCGTTCTCTACGACGGCTTCTTCTTCAGCCGCCGCCGGGCGGTCGTCCAAGTCGCGCTCGTCATCCTTCTCGCGACCGCGAGCACGCTCACCGCCGGCAGCATCCAGGAAAGCGCGCGCTTCGCCGTCCTGAACGCCGGCGCCCTCGCGGGGGCTGCCGCGATCACGCTCGTGCTCCGGCGGCAGTTGCTCGACGCGCTGCAGAACGCCGAGGCGAGCCGAGCCATGCTGGACGCCTTCTTCGAGCATGCGGCGGGCGGCTTCGCGTTTCTCGACCGCGATCTCCACTTCGTTCGCGTCAACAATCCGCTCGCGTGCATGATCGGCCTTCCCGTGGACGAGATCGTGGGCCGCAGCCTTCGCGAGATCGCGCCTCATCAGGCCGATGCGATCGAGCCGTTGCTGCGCTCCCTCCACAGGGCCGGCCGGCCGGTCGTCGGGGTCGAGCTCGCGAGCGCCGATGCGAGTCAGCACTACCTCGTGGACTATTACCCGGTTGCGGAGACGTTCGGGATCGGCATGTCCGTCGCCGACGTGACCCGGCTCAAGCAGTCGGAGCAGAATCTGACCGAGTCGAACCGGCAGTTGACGGTGCTTGCGACGACCGACGAGCTGACCACGCTGCCGAACCGCCGCATGCTCTCCGAGCAACTCGCCCTCGCGCTCGCGCGTGCGCGCCGCGGCGGCCTCGCTGTCGCCCTGCTCTCGATCGACCTCGACCGCTTCAAGGACGTCAACGACTCGCTCGGCCACGCGTACGGCGATCGCCTGCTCGCCGAGGTCGCGCGGCTGCTTCGGCAGGGTGCGCGGTCGACTGACATCGTCGCCCGTATCGGCGGCGACGAGTTCGTCGTCCTGCTCGCCGATCTCGACGTGCAAGAGGCGCCGGAGCTCGCACAAGCGGTGGTCTCGCGAATCCAGTCACTCCTCGCGACGCCGATCTCGATCGGGCCGGTCGAGCTGCGCGCCGACGCCAGCATCGGCCTGGCGATCTATCCGATCGATGCCCGCGACGAGCACGGACTCCTCGGCGCCGCCGATGTCGAGATGTATCGCCGCAAGTCCGCGACGATGCGCGTCGCGTAGCTCCTACGCGAGCCGGCCGAGAACGACGCCGAAGACGGCATGCCGCCAGGCGGCCTGGGCGAACGCGCGCGCGTTCGTGAGGAGCGGCGGAATCCCGGCTTCGCCGCGGGCAGGGTGATACCGGTCGACGAGGGCCGAGAGGGGATAGAGGCCGACATGCTCGACGAGCGCGAGGCCGAGCGCGAGCCGGCGCTTGTCGGCTCCGCTGCGGCGGTGAAGCGCGTGGACGGCGAGTCCGAACGCGGCGCCGTTTGCGGCGTGGACACCAAAACCGGCGGCCCGCCAATGCGGTCCGCGCGTCACCGCCTTGCCGAGCAGGGCAACGTCGGAATAGTCGCAGCGGAGAACCCGCTGGTCGAGCGGCTCGAGCAGGCCCCAGACGGTCGCCGCGACCGCTCCTGCGGCCGCCGCGCGAGCCCGATCGGGGATCACGCGGAGCGCAGCTTTCCAACCACCTCGGCCAGGCCCCCCGTGATCAGGCGCCCGGGAAGCTTGGTCGCTCCGGCCGGCCGCCGCGTCACGCCCAGGCCTCCCGCGACGACGAGCGGCCCGCCCGGCGCCGCCTTCTGGAGCTCGACTGCCAGCCGCTCCAGCGACTCGGGCAGCGTGACGCTGATGCAGACGATCTTGGCGCCGATCTGACGCGCCAGAGCGAGTGCCGAATCGGTGGGGAGATCGGCCCCGAGGTAGGCGACGAGCCAGCCGTCCGCCCTGAGCATCACGCCAACCGCGAGCAGTCCGAGCTCGTGTCGCTCGCCGGGCGCGCAGACGAGCACGGCGGTTCCGCGAACGCTCGGACGCCGATCCGAGAGCATCCGTTCGAGTCGCGAGCGCACGATCTCGCTGAGCAGGTGCTCTTCCGCGATCGTGTCCGACCCGGACTCCCAGACGTCACCGAGGGCACGCAGCGCAGGGGCCACGATCTCGTCGATCGCTACCGGGAACGGGTGCAGAGTAAAGGTCTGCTCGACGAGCCCGAGCAGGCGGCTCGGCTCGCCTCCGCGTGCGGCTGCAATCAATGCGTCGCGCAGTTCATCCGCAGTCTCGGCGGAATCGTCGTTTGCCGGCTCGAGAAGCGCGGCGGCGGCGCCGATCCGAATTCCCTCTGATAGGCGGTCTCGCAGCCACTCGACTCGCGACACGTCCAGGTCGTCGTAGCGGCGCTGGCCGCCGGAGGTACGGCGCGGGTGGAGGACGCCGTAGCGCCGCTCCCACTTCCTCAGCGTGTCCGGCGCGACGCCCGTCCGGCGCGCGACTGCGGCGATGTTCAGCCCGCCCGGCGGTCGTCGACCCGGGCGCTCGGGCCGTCCTTCGACGTACGCCATCACCGTCGCCGCGAGATCGCTCAGCACGCGGACATCGCTCTCGGTCCACTCTCTCGCGACCGTGTCGAGGACGCAGAACGAGCCGATCGCGTGACCGGCGGCGGTGACGAGCGGGATCCCGAGATACGCGACGACCTCGTCGAGCACGGAGTTGACGTCACGGGCGCGCGGATCCGTGCGGGCGTCGCCGATCGCGAATGGTAAGCCCGAGCGCACGGCGTGCTGGCAGAACGAGTTCGTCACCGGCACAGCACCGTGACGTTGCCACTCCTTGTCGATCCCGGCAACGCTGAAGAAGATCTGGCTGTCGGGCGTGACGAGGGTGAGAAGCGCGATCGGAGCGTCTAGCAGCGAGGTGACGAGACCCGTCAGGCGATCGAAGACGATCGCGTCCGGCGCCGTGTCGACGTGGATTCGTGCGAGAGCATCGAGTCGGGCCGGGTCGTCGAGAGCGGCACCGACGGTGAGCGTGCCAGCGTTCTCCATCGGTGTGAACACAGTACCGGAGCTAGGCTCGGGCCAAGTGCCCGAGGGCGATTCACTCCACCGCGCCGCCCGGCGGTTGCAACCGCTCGTCGGCCAGCGACTCGAGGCGACGTCGCCGAACCCGCGGGGGCAGGTCACCGGGGTCGCGGAGGCGGTCGACGGTCGCGTGCTCGAGTCGGTCGAGGCCGTCGGGAAGAACCTGCTCCTTCGCTTCGAGGGCGGGCTCGTCGTCCGCAGCCACCTGCGGATGAACGGACGCTGGCGGGTCGAGAGCCGAGGCACGTCGCGCGTCGGGCTCCCATGGCTCGTCCTTCGCGGGACGGAGCTCGAGGCTGTCCAATGGAACGGACCCGTGCTGGCTCTCGACGCCCGCCCTCTTCGGCACCTCGGCCAGGACGTGCTCGGCCCGGAGCTCGACCTCGGCGCGACCGTCGCGCGTCTCCGTGGGGCAGGCGAGCTCTGGCTCGGGGAGGCGCTCCAGAGCCAGCGGCTCGTCGCGGGGATCGGGAACATGTGGATGGCCGAAGCACTCTGGGAGATCCGCGTCTCACCGTGGCTCCGCGTCGGCGACGTCTCGGACGAGCTGCTCGCGGAAGCGGTCGGGACGGCCCGGCGGCTGATGCAGGCGTCGCTCGTCGACGGGCGCCCCGGTCGGAACGTGTACCGCCGCGCCGGCTGGCCCTGCCTGCGGTGCGGCACGATCGTCAGCTCGCGCGGTCAGGGCGATGCGAACCGGACGGCGTACTGGTGTCCGAGCTGTCAGAGCTCTCAGGCAGGAGGCGCGCCGCCGGGCGCGTAGACGACGAGGTGGCGGTTCGCTCACCCCAGCTTCATCTGACCCTGCGCTCGTTCTGTCTCGGCGCGTTCGTCTTCCTCGGGCGGGCCCTCGAGGAGGGTGACGAGCTGCCGTTCTCGTTCGAGGAACATGTGCAACGCGGCGGCCCGGCGCTCTACGAGTATCGGCCGCTCGTGCGCTCGTTCGTCGAGGCGCGCGCCGGGGCGCTCGCCAAGCGCGAGGACGCGCGGATCGCGCTCGAGGAGCTGCTGCGCGAGCCCGCCGCCGCGATCTACGCCCGCGCGCACGCCGGCCCGCGGCCCTCGGAGGAGCAGGCGCTCTACCGGACGGTTCTCGTCGCGTTGCTGATCTCGACTGCGGAGTCCTGCGGCGGCTTCGACTGGGACGACATCGCCTTCGAGCGTGCGTACGCCGAGTGGGAAGGCTCGCTGTTCGGCGAGTCGCGCGCGTACGCGGCCGTTGCGCCGCTCGTGGGGATCTCGGTGATCACGCAGGTCGATCTCGGTGACGGCTTGCGGATTCGAGCGGCTGCGACCGGCGAGCTCGCCCGACACTGGCCGGAGGCGCAGGGTCTCCTCCCGACCGGCTTCGGCGAGGACGTCGATCGCTACTGCGTCCTCGAGCTCGAGCGCGGCCTCGGCCCCGCGGAGGAGCCGCCCGACGCCCCCGCCGAGCTCTCCGACGCGGTCACTGCCATCCGACTCGCGACCGCCGCCCCCGTCTCGGCCGGACCCGTCCTCTTCGAGCGGCTCGACTGGCGACCGTTCGGAATCCGGCCGGTGCTGCCGATTGCGGCCACCTCGCCGCCCGGCGAGGCGACCCGGCTCGACTCCTTCCGGGCCGAGGTCGCACGGGTCGTGCTCCGCCGGCTCGGCCTCGTCGATGGCGATGCGGCCCTCGCCGAGGCCCTCGACCGCTGGGAGCTTTCGCTCTTCCAGAACGAGCCGTTTCGCTCCGAGCAGCTACGGGGCGCCTTCGCCGCGATCCTCGGTGATACCTGGGAGCTCCGCGCCGCCGTTCTCCTCGGCGAGTCGTCGGACGAGCGACGGTCGTTGCACGCGTCGCTTCGCGCGCTCGGCTCCGGTGAGCCCGCGCTGCCCTCGGCGGCCGATGCGGTGCGCCGGGCCCTCGTGGCCGTGCTCAGGGACGGCGATCGTCATGCGTTGCTCCGCTCCCTCGACGACGAGTTGCTCGGCCTGCGCTCGTCGGCCGAGCTCGCTCGTGCCGGCTAGATATTGAGACACATTCGGCACTGATTCGTCACGTTCCCGTGACAGATGCCGCGCTAGCGTCGATCTCGATGGATGTCGACGCCCCCACCATCGACTGCGACGTCGCACTCCTGGCCCGGCTCGACCGGATCGACGCTCTCGACCGCCGCGGAGCGTCCCCTGCCGAGCTGCTGCCAGAACTACGCGGGCTGTTGAAGGACGCCGAGTGGTGGGCACGCGGCGGAACCGCCGGACACGGGACCGGCCGAGAGGAGGTGGTTGGGCGCCTGCACCCGGCGCTGCACCGGACATAATCGGCCCGTGATCTCGCACTGGGACGAGCTTCCCTGCACGCGGATGGAGCGCGGCCATATCGCAGGCGACTGGCAGAGCCTCACCGGCGATCGGTCGGTCGTGAGCGGCGTCAAGCGCATCCGCATCGATGCGGGCAAATGGTCGACGCCGGCGCACGTCGAGAACTCGGAGGAGGAGATCTTCTACGTGCTCTCCGGCTCGGGAGTGTCGTGGCAGGACGGAGCCTGCTACGCCGTCGGCCCCGGGGACTGCCTCGTTCACACCGCGCGAACGGAGGCGCACACCCTCCGCGCGAGCGAGGACGGCCTCGAGGTGCTCGCCTTCGGCGAGCGGCATCTCGCGAGCGGGGCGCGGCTCCCGCGGGCGGGCGTCTCCTGGGGCCTCGGCGCCTGGGTCCGGACCGGCATCGAGGACGAGCATCCGTGGAAGCTCGAGGTCGAGGCCGGCGAGCCCGAGGTGAGCGAGCCGGTTGCGTGGCCGGCCTGGATCGCGCGGCGCGACGATGTGCCTGTCAGCAAGCGGCGCTCCGGGGACGTCGCCGGAGACTGGGGTGACCTCGGCCGAGCCGCGGGCAGCCAGCGGACGGGGCTGAAGCACGTTCGCGTGCTCCCGGGCCTGCTCGGTGCGCCGCCGCACTGCCACTCAGCCGAGGAGGAGCTCTTCGTCGTGCTCGACGGCACCGGTGAGCTCGAGCTCTGGCCCACACCGCAGAGCGTATCCGTCACCGAGAGGGAGACTCACGCGGTCCGTGCCGGCAGTGTCGTCGCCCGGCCCGCCGGGACGCGGGTGGCGCACTCGTTTCGCGCGGGCCCGGATGGACTGGCCTACCTTGCCTACGGAACGCGCGAGCCGAACGACCTGACGTACTACCCGCGCTCGAACAAGATCTTCTTCCGCGGCCTGGGGCTGATCGGACGGCTCGAGTCGCTCGAGTACGGCGACGGTGGAGGAGCCGAGAGGTGAAGGAATAACCGGAGTAGGCTTGAAGTGCGAGTCCACATGGGACTCATGCGCCTGCTTCCGCGACCGCACGTCCGGTCGCCTACCCCCACCGAGGAGACGTCGTTGCAGAGGGTGATCGTGTTCGCCAACCAGAAGGGAGGCGTCGCGAAGACCACGACGACACTCAATCTCGGCGTCGCGTTCAAGGAGTTGGGCTACCGCGTCCTTGTAGTCGACCTCGACCCGCAGGGCAACCTGACCATGAGTCAAGGGATGAACCCGGATGCGATCGAACGCTCGATGTTCGACGTGCTCGTCCACCGCCTGCCGATCACCGAGATCATCCATCGGGCGGAGGTGGACGTCGCGGTCTCGTCGATCGATCTCGCCGGCGCCGAGCTGGCGCTCTCCGCGATGATCGGACGCGAGCGGGCGCTCGAGAAGGCGTTGCTCCAGGTGCGCGACTCCTACGACTTCATCATGATCGACACGCCTCCCTCGCTCGGACTGCTGACGATCAACGCGTTCGTCGCTGCCACAGGCGTGATCGTGCCGGTGCAGTGCGAGTACCTGTCTCTGCGAGGCCTCGTCCAGCTCGAGAACACCCTGGCGATGGTGCGCGAGAACCTGAACCCCGACGTCAAGATCGAGGGCATCCTGCCGACGATGTTCGACGCCCGCACCCTGCACGCGCGCGAGGCGGTCGAGATTCTCGAGGAGAACTTCGGCGAGCTCGTCTACAAGACTCGAATCCGCAAGACCGTGCGCTACGCCGAGGCCCCGGTGAAGGGCTCGTCCATCATGAAGTACGACCCGACCGGCCCGGCCGCGGAGGCCTACCGCGACCTGGCGAAGGAGGTGCTCCATGGCGCGAAATCGCGCGAGCATGCGTGAGGGCCCGCTCGCCGAGCTCTTCCGCGCGACCGAGGCCGCCCAGCGGCAGGCGCAGGAGACCCCGGCGGTCGAGCCGGTGTCCGAGACGGCGACGCCGGAGACCGCTGCAAAGGAGCCGAAGCCGAGAAAACGGACCGCCTCACGACGCGCCGCCGAAGAGCCGCAGGAGAAGACGGCCGAGCATGTTCCCGACTTCGCCCGAGCCGAGCCCGACCCGGTCGCGACCGAACCCGCTGCCAAGGCCGCGCCTGTCGCACCTCCGGCCGCCCCAGAACCGCCCACCCGCGAGCGCCCGTACGAGCCGCCCGCGAGCCGCTTCCTCGAGGCGATGCCCGAGCCGGCTCCGCGGCTCGAGTACGCGACCCGCCCGGACTCGACCTCCTACCTCGCGGTCATCCGCGTCGTCGGCGTCGGCGGGGCGGGCCTGAATGCGGTCAACCGGATGATCGACGCCGGGATCTCGGCGGTCGAGTTCGTCGCGGTCAACACCGACATGCAGCAGCTCCAAATCTCGGATGCGCCGGTCAAGCTCCACATCGGTCGCGATCTCACCCAGGGTCTCGGCTCCGGCGCCGAGCCGGAGATCGGCCGTCGCTCCGCAGAGGAGGGCTACGACCAGATCAAGAACGCGCTCCGCGGCTCAGACATGGTCTTCGTCACGGCCGGCGAAGGCGGCGGCACCGGCACCGGCGCAGCACCCGTCGTCGCGCGGATCGCGCGCGAGCTCGGCGCGCTCACCGTCGGGATCGTGACGACGCCGTTTCGCTTCGAAGGCTCGCGCCGAAAGAGCTCGGCCGACTCCGGCGTCGAGGAGCTTCGTGCCGCCTGCGACACGGTGATCGTGATCCCGAACGATCGACTGCTCGAGGTGCTCGACCGTTCGACCTCGATGCTCGACGCGTTCAAGATCGCCGACGACGTCCTCCGCCAGGGCGTCCAGGGGATCACCGACCTGATCACGATGCCCGGCCTGATCAACCTGGACTTCGCCGACGTGCGCACGATCATGTCCGACGCCGGCTCGGCGCTGATGGGAATCGGCTTCGCGACCGGCGAGGACAGGGCGAAACAAGCCGCGGAGCGAGCTCTGCGCTCGCCGCTGATCGATACCGAGATCGTCGGCGCCCGCGGGATCCTGCTCTCGATCGCAGGTGGGGAGGACCTGACGTTGCTCGAGGTGAACGACGCCGCCGAGCTCGTCCGCAAGGCCGCGACCGACGACACGAACATCATCTTCGGCGCCACGGTGGACGAGCGTCTCGCCGGCCAGGTGTGGGTGACGGTCGTCGCGACGGGCCTCGGCGGCAAGGGTCGCCGCCAGCCGGCACCGAGCTTCAGCGGCTCGAACCTTCGAACGACCCGGCCGGACGACCCGCTCGAACCGCCCAGCTTCCTCCGCAACTAGCGAGCAGGCACGCGACCGGGCACCCGCCGGCCGTCGCGAGGGACATGTCCGGGCTTTGACCCCGGTCATGTGCGTTTCGGCCACGGCTCTTTACGAGCGGAGAGCTTCGTTACGCGTGCAGGGCGAAATCGCCCCTGTTCGCAGCGGACACGTCCGGGGTCAAAGCCCGGACGGGTCTGTACGGGACGTGTCCGCAGCTTCAGCGCCGCGTAGACCCGCGTGAGCTAGACGAGCGGCATGACGACGGTGGCGCCGAAGGCGGCGCCGAGCGCGAGACAGCCTGCCGCCGATACACCGACCAACGCGTAGCGGCGGAAGCCGGGCGCCTGACCTCCGAGGAGGTAGAGCGTGCTGCCGACACCGAAGGCGATGCTCGTCACCGTCTCGACTGCGCTGAATGCGATCCCGGCCGCGATCGCCGTGTCGATCTCCGCTCCGTGAGCCTTCAGCGCGAAGACGATCGCGGCGCTCGCGATGCCGATGTTCCCGGGCGTCAGCGGCAGCGTGCCGGCGAGCTCGAGCGCCGGCACGATCAGAAGCGCGGCGGCGAGGGGACGAGAGATCCCGAGCGCGGTGCAGACCGCTGTCGCCGCGGCCACGCGACCGACCGTCGCGAGCCCGATCCAGCCGAGCAGCTCAGCCGCCGCGCGCGGGCAGCGACCAAGAGCGTGGAACGCGTCCAGCACGTGGGCAACGCGGCCGCGCGGGTGGAAGCTGCGCGTGAAGTAGGCGACGGCGACCGCAACCGCGACGACCACGGCGATGATCGCGAGGGGCCAAGCCGGCAGTGCGCCGGTGGTGGCGCCGAACGTGAGCAGCGCGGCCAGCCACACCGTGTGGGCGACGCCGACCGAGGTGCCGACCCCGCCGGCGGTCCAGATCCGCCCCTCACCATCGAGCGTGCGCGCGAAGAGCGCGAACCGAAGGGCCGTGCCGAGCCGGGCGGGCGCGAAGGAGTTGAGCAACGAACCGCAGCCGTACCGAGCCGCCGAGTCGAACCTCGTTGTCCGGCCGCCGCAGCGCAGGAGTGCCGAGCGCCAGGCGCAGCCCGAGGCCGCGAGCGCGAGTACGAAGCCGAGCGCTGCCGTCCAGAGCCAGGCGGGGCTCGCCGCGGCGAGACCGCCGAAGCCATCGCGCACCTGATCTCCGAGGAGCTGAGGCATCGAGGCGATCAAGGCGACGATTCCGAGAGAGACGAGGCCGAGGGCGAGCTGACGCCAGTGTCCGGCGATCTTGTGTGCTGCGATGGCGTGCATCTCTCTCCAACGTTCGCGGGGCCTGACTCGGTCCTGCCCTGTTATCGGCAAAAATTCCAGAGCTTTACGCTCTCCTCATGCGAGGAGCGATTGCAGCCGGCCATCCGCTGACCGCCGAAGCGGGCGCCAGGGTACTCCAAGCCGGGGGTAACGCCGTCGACGCGTGCATCGCGGCGGCCTTCGCGGCGTTCGTAACCGAAGGCCCGCTCACCGGCCCGGCGGGCGGCGGCTTCTTCCTGGCCCACGTCGGCGGACGGGCGACGCTGCTCGACTGTTTCTTCGCAGTGCCGACCGAGCCGCTCGGAGAGATCGAGCATCTCACCATCGATTTCGGCTCGACGACGCAGAGCTATCACGTCGGTGACGGCTCGGTTGCGGTCCCCGGCCTCCTGGCGGGCCTGAACGAGGCGCACCGGCGTTTCGGCCAGATGCCGTGGCGGGATTTGGTGGTGCCGGCGATCGAGCTTGCCCGCGCAGGCGTCGACGTCAGCGAGGCGCAGGTGTTTCTGCACGAGATCCTCATCGCCGTCCTCCAGCGCGACGAAGGCGGACGCCGCATCTACGGCGACGTAACGCATCTCGACACGAGCGACCTCTGCGCGACCCTCGAGCGCGTCCGCGACGACCCCGTGGCCGCGGTTCACGAGCTGCTGCCCGAGCTCGAATCCGACCTTCACGCCTACCGGCCGGTCGAGCGCGAGCCGTTGCGCTCGACGGTCGGCGGACGAGAGGTGCTGACGACGCCGACGCCCTCGCGCGGCGGCGCGATCGTGGCGGCGGCGCTCGCCGGCTTTTCCACGACGAGCTCGCTCGACGGTCGCGCACGCGCGCTTCGGGCCGCCTACGGAGCCGATTCGTTCGGCGGGATCGCCGGCACGACCCATATCTCGGTGATCGACGCGGCCGGCAACGCCGCGGGATTGTCCTCGACGCTCGGCGCCGGCTCGGGCGTCCATCGCGGCGGGACCCAGCTCAACAACATGCTCGGCGAGTTCGACGTGATCGGACGAGGCGAGCTCGTTCCCGGCGAGCGGCTCGCGAGCATGATGACGCCGACCCTCGTCCTCGAGGAGGGACGCCCGCGACTGCTGCTCGGCAGCGCCGGCTCGGTTCGTCTCGCCGGTGCGATCGCGCAGGTCGCGGACGCCGTTCTCGGAGGGGCCAGCGTCGGTGACGCGATCACCGCACCACGGATCCACGTCGTCGGCGAGCGCGAGCTGCACCTCGAGGGAGGCTGGCCGCCGGAGGCAGCCGAAGAGCTGCCCGACGGCGCCGGGGAGGTGATTCCGTGGCAGAGCCTGAACCTCTATTTCGGCGGAACGGCCGCGGTCGAGCTGCACGCGGATGGGACGCTCGACGCCGCGGGCGATCCACGGCGCGGCGGCCACGGCATCGTCGTATGAGCGGCGTAGGCTCGACGGAGCCGCCGGGCGGAGGTGCCGGCTTTGCGGGCGCCGGAGCGGGCCTGAGCCTGGCGATCAGGCCGGCGCGCCCGGAGGATGCCTCGACACTTGTCGAGCTCGGCTCCACGATCGGGCGCGAGGAGGGCGCGTGGCTCCTGAACACGAGCGGCTGGCGCAGCGTCGCCGAGGAGCGCCGCTATCTGCGCGCCCTGAAGCGCTACCCGCACGCGGCCGTCTTCGTCGCTGAGGCAGATGGGCGGCTCGTCGGCCGTCTCTCGCTCGCGCGCGACCCGCACCCGTCGAGTCAGCACGTCGCCGATCTCGGGCTGATGGTCGCAGCCGGCCATCGCCGCCGCGGGATCGGCCGAGCCCTGCTCGAGCAGGCGGTCGCCTGGGCGCGCGAGGCGGACGTGCGCAAGCTCGAGCTGCACGTCTTCCCCTGGAACGAACCGGCTCTGAAGCTCTACGAGGGGTTCGGCTTCGAGCGCGAGGGACTTCGTCACGCGCACTATCGCCGCGGGAGCGAGTACGTCGACGCGATCCTGATGGCCTACAGAATTCCGTGACGAGCTGGCGATTTGTGACGTATAAGGAAGATGATGGATGTCCGAAAGCGCGTGGCCTTCCTCGCGGCGCCGGCGATTCTCGCGGCCGTCGCGCTCGGCGGAACGGCCGACCGCTCGGCGGCTGAGACCGCGAAGGCTCCGCGCCTCGCCACGTTCGGATCGTGCGGACAGCTGCTGACCTACGCGAAGTCGAACGCCGGCCGCTTCGTCGGGCCCTACGGCCTCGGCTCGCCACTCGGCCGGGGCGGGATCGCCGAGACGGCGCGGGCCGCCGGCCCGCCCGTGCAAGGCGTCGACTACTCGGGCACGAACGTCCAGGAGGAGGGAGTCGACGAGCCCGACCTCGTCAAGACGAACGGCAACACGCTCTTCGCCGTCGCGAACGGGAAGCTGAACGCCGTCGATGTGAGCGATCCGAAGCCACGTCTCCTCGACACGCTCGCGCTCGATCCGGCCATGAGCCACGAGCTGCTCCTCCACGGCGATCGGCTGCTCGTGCTCTCGCGCGGCGGCTCGTGGATCGAGCCGCTGCCGGCGATCTCAGCCAGGATCGCGCCCTACCAGCCCGCGAAGTCGGTGCTCGCCGAGGTGAACGTGTCCGACCCGAAGCGGCTCCGCCTCGTGCGCACGCTTACGCTCGACGGCTCCTATGTGGCCGCACGGCTCGTCGGCGGCACCGCGCGAATCGTCGCCGCGTCGCAGATTCCCGGCACGCTGCCGTTTGCGCAACCGAAGGACGGCAGCAAAGAAGAGGTCGCGGCCGCGACTCGGCGCAACCGTGCCGTCGTCGCCTCGTCCCGCGTCTCGAGCTGGCTGCCGACCTACCGGACCCGGCGGGCAGGCGCCAAGGCCGGGAAACCGCGCCCGCTCGTCCAATGCCGGCATGTGCGCCGAGCCGCTTCCTTCTCCGGCCTCGGAATGCTGACGGTGCTCACGGTCGACCTTGCGAAGGGGCTCGAGCCCGTGGACTCGGTCGCGGTGATGACGGACGGGCGGATCGTCTACGCGTCGCCCGAGAGTCTCTACGTCGCGACCGAGCGCTGGGCGGATCGCCCCTCGCCAGACAAGCCGCAGCAGGGGAACGACGGCGTCGCGACAGCGATCCATTCTTTCGATATTTCGAGCCCGGCGCGGACGCGGTACCGCGGTAGCGGCCAGGTCTCCGGTTACCTGCTCAGCCAGTGGTCGCTCTCGGAGCACCGTGGCGTCCTGCGCGTCGTCAGCACCGAGTCGCCGGCGTGGTGGGGCGCAGGCAGCGAGACCGAGTCGTTCCTGACGGCGCTGCGGCACCGGGACGGTGCGCTCGTCCAGGCGGGGCGAATCGGCGAGCTCGGGAAGGGGGAGCGCGTCTACGCCGTTCGCTTCGTCGGTGACGTCGGCTATGTCGTCACGTTCCGGCAGATCGACCCGCTCTACACGATCGACCTCGCCGTACCCGAGCGGCCGCGGGTGCTCGGCGAGCTGAAGATTCCCGGCTACTCCGCGTACCTGCATCCGATCGGCGAGGACCTGCTGCTCGGGATCGGCCAAGACGCGAGCGAGGAAGGCCGCCCGCTCGGAACACAGCTTTCGCTCTTCGACGTCTCGGATCTCCGGCGACCGATCCGGCTGCACCGCGAGCCGCTCGGCCCGGGCTGGTCCGAAGCGGAGTCCGACCACCACGCGTTTCTCTTCTGGCCGCGCACCGGGCTCGTGGTCATTCCGTTCGAGCAGCGAGCAGTTGGCTACAGAGTCGGCCGGGTGCGCGGGATCGACGCCGTCGGGCGGATCGACCACGAGGCGGGGAAGCTCGCCTGGACGCCCGGAGTCCGGCGTTCGCTCGTCGTGCGCAACGCCGTGCTCACCGTCTCGGACGCGGGAGTCAAGTCGAGCAGCCTCGCGACGCTGGCCGAGCTCGGCTGGGCCGCGTTCCCTCCACCCACGCAGCCGAGCCCCTGAGGCCATCTCGAAAAGACTCGGTTAAGCGTCGGTGAAACCCCCTCCTGCCGGCGGCGCGGGATGCGAAGATCGCGGCGGCCCGCTCACTCCAGGAAGGAAGCCGCCCGATGCCCGAGATCACCGAATACGCCCCCGGCACGCCGTGCTGGGTCGATGTGACGAGCCCGGAGCTCGACCGCACCATCTCCTTCTACTCGGAGCTCTTCGGCTGGGAGGCCGACAAAGTCCCGCAACCCGACGCCGGCGGCTACACGATGTTCTCGAAGGACGGAAAGCACGTTGCCGCAGCCAGTCCGCCGCCGCAAGAGGGGATGTCGTCCTTCTGGACGACCTACATCGCAAGCGACGACGTCGACGCGACCGCCGGCAAAGTCCGTGAGGCCGGGGGCTCTTTGCTGATGGAGCCGTTCGACGTGTTCGACTCCGGCCGGATGGTCGTCGCCCAGGACCCGACCGGCGCCGCCTTCGGTGTCTGGCAGGCGGGCGAGCACCACGGTGCGCAACTCGCGAACGAGCCAGGCACGGTCACGTGGAACGAGTGCCAGACCAACGACGTCGAAGCAGCCGAGACGTTCTATCGCGCCGTCTTCGGTTACGAGATCGACCAGATGCCGATGGGCGAAGGAGAGCCGTACCGCGTGCTCAAGCTCGGCGACAAGGGCGTGGGCGGGATGTTCCAGATCACGCCGGAATTGGGCGAGATGCCGCCGAACTGGGCGACCGTCTTCGCCGTCGCCGACACCGACGCGACCTGCGCGAAGGCGGAGGAGCTCGGCGCAAAGGTGCTGGTGCCGCCGATAGATCTCCCGGAGGTAGGCCGCTACGCCGTCCTCCAGGACCCGGTCGACGCGGTCTTCCAGGTGCTCGCGAACCCGGCGGACTGAGTCAGTAGGACGCGCCCACGGACTTCCCGCCCTTGGCGACCGCGGCGAGCCGAAGGTAGGTTCGTCGAGATGGGAAGGCCGCGGAAGCAGCAATCGTCGAACGGTGCCGCGCTCGGTTTCGAGGCGACTCTCTGGGCTGCCGCGGACAAGCTGCGCGGGCACATGGACGCGGGCGAGTACAAGCACGTCGTCCTCGGGCTGATCTTCCTCAAGTACGTCTCCGATGCGTTCGCGGCCCGGCGGGCCCAGGTGCTCGCGGAGGCCGGGCAGGGCGCCGACCCGGAGGATCCGGACGAGTACCTCGCGAAGGGCGTCTTCTGGGTGCCGCCCGAGGCGCGCTGGGAGCACCTGCTCGCGAACGCGAAGCGGCCCGAGATCGGGACGCTCCTCGACGAGGCGATGGACGCGATCGAGCGCGAGAACCGCTCGCTCGCCGGCGTGCTCCCGAAGGACTACGCGAAGCCGGCGCTCGACAAGCAGCGCCTGGGCGAGCTGATCGACCTGATCGGCAACATCGGCTTCGGTGCGGGGGACGACGCGAAGGACGTGCTCGGCCGCGTCTACGAGTACTTCCTCGGCCAGTTCGCCTCGAAGGAGGGCAAGCGCGGCGGCGAGTTCTACACGCCCCGCTGCGTCGTCAAGCTGCTCGTGGAGATGATCGAGCCCTACCAGGGCCGCGTCTACGACCCCTGCTGCGGCTCAAGCGGCATGTTCGTGCAGTCGGAGGAGTTCATCGCCGCGCACGGCGGCCGGCTCGGCGACATCTCGATCTTCGGCCAGGAGTCGAACCCGACCACCTGGAAGCTCGCGAAGATGAACCTGGCGCTGCGCGGGATCGAGGCGAACCTCGGCCCGCAGAACGCCGACACCTTCCGCCGCGACCTCCACCCCGACCTGAAGGCCGACTTCGTGCTCGCCAACCCGCCCTTCAACATGAGCGACTGGGCGCGCGACGCCGACGATGTCCGCTGGCAGTTCGGGACGCCGCCCGCCGGGAACGCCAACTTCGCCTGGGTGCAGCACATGATCCACCACCTCGCGCCGCAGGGAATCGCCGGCTTCGTGCTCGCGAACGGCTCGATGAGCTCGCAGCAGTCGGGTGAGGGGGAGATCAGGAAGGCGATCGTCGAGGCCGACCTCGTGGACTGCATGGTCGCGCTGCCGGGTCAGCTCTTCTACGGCTCGCAGATTCCGGTCTGCCTCTGGTTCCTCGCGCGGGACAAGTCGGGCGCGCCGACGCGCGGGGCGAAGGCGTTGCGGGCGCGGGCGGGGGAGACGCTGTTCGTCGACGCGCGCAAGCTCGGAGCCATGGTCAGCCGGACGAACAAGGAGCTGACCGACGACGAGCTCGCGAGGATCGTCGGCGCGTACCACGCCTGGCGTGGCGAGCCCGACGCCGGCGAGTACGCCGACGAGCCCGGCTTCTGCAAGAGCGCGACGCTCGAGGAGATCCGCGGGCACGACCACGTGCTGACGCCGGGCCGCTACGTGGGTGCGGCAGCGGCGGAGGACGACGGCGAGCCGTTCGAGGAGAAGCTCGCGCGGCTGACGGCGCTGCTCGAGGCGCAGTTTGGGGAGTCCGAGAGGCTCGAGGAATCGATCCTTACCTCGCTTGCTTCGGTTGCGCGTGACGTCAACTGAGGTTCTTGCGGGCAGCGTCGGGTTTACTGCGAGTGGCCCTTTCGGATCAAATCTCGTAGGCCGCGACTACGTCGCGTCCGGTGTGCCGGTGATCCGCGGCCAGAACATGAGCGGCCGCTGGGTCAGCGGCGAGTTTGCGTTCGTGTCGGAGGACAAAGCGAAACAGCTCTCCGGCAATTTGGCCACCCCGGGCGATGTCGTCATCACGCAACGCGGCACATTGGGTCAGGTGTCGATAGTGCCGGCAGAGCCGTACGCGCGATACGTGCTTTCACAGAGTCAGATGAAGTTGGCTCCTGACCCCACCAAGGCGGACTCGCTCTTCCTGTACTACCTCTTCAACGATGAGGAGCAGCAGGACTACATACGACGGAACGCGACGCAGTCTGGGGTCCCGCACACGAATCTTGGATTTCTGCGCTCGACGCCGATTCGGCTTCCGAGTGTTCAAGATCAGCGCGCGATCGCCGGCGTGCTCGGCGCGCTCGACGACAAGATCGAGCTGAACCGGCGGATGAACGAGACGCTCTCCGCGTTAGCGCGCACGCTGTATCGCCGGCTGAAGAACGAGGTTGCGAGCGAAGCTTCGATCTACGAATACGCCCAGGTCGCTTACGGCGCTCCGTTCGCATCTGCTCAGTTCAACAGCCATCGCGAGGGGATGCCGCTGATCCGCATTCGCGACCTTGCGACGTTCGCGCCCGAGGTCTGGACGACCCAGCGGCTTCCGCGGGAGACGGTGATCGAACCCGGGGATCTCGTCGTCGGTATGGACGGCGAGTTTCGCGCACAGATCTGGCTTGGCGACCGCGCTCTACTCAACCAGCGTGTTTGCTCCTTCCGGCCGAAGAACCGTGTGCCGTTGTCCTTCCTGTGGCAAGCAGTTCGAGTCGATCTCGCGTTCTACGAGCAGGCGAAGACGGGTACGACGGTCATCCACCTCGGCAAGAGCGACGTCGACAGGTTCACGACTCCAGCGCCTTCCGTCGAGCAGCTCGACGCCTTCAGTAGTCAGGCGGAGCCGCTCGTCGCCAAGCTTGTCGCGAACGCGCAGGAGTCCAGAACGCTAGCCGAGCTGCGCGACACGCTCCTGCCGAAGCTGATCTCCGGCGAGCTGCGCGTCAGCGATGCTACCATTGACTGACACTGTCAGACAGAAGGAGCGACATGGCGCGAGGTTCCAAGGCGAAGCAGCAGGTGGCCTTTCGCGTGCAGCCGGGCACTCTTGCTCACCTGAAGCGCCGTGTGAGCGAGACCGGGCTCTCGCAGACCGAGCTCGCCGAGCGCTACCTTGAGGAGGGGCTCCGGCTCGACGAGTATCCATTGATCGCATTTCGCGACGGTGCGGCGGGCCGGCGTCCCGGATTGATCGGATCGCGGCTCGACGTCTGGCAGCTCGTCGAGACGGTGAGGCAGAACGGCTCGGTGGAGGAGGCGGCCGCCTACCTCGAGCTGCCCGTCGAGAAGGTGCAGGCCGCGATGCGCTACTACGCCGACTACACGGACGAGATCGACGACTGGATCTCGCGGGCGAACGCGCTCGCCGAGCGTGAGCAGGCGAGCTGGCGCCGCCAGCAGGACCTCGTCGGTTGAGGCTGATCCTCGACGAGCACCTCTCCCCCGAGATCGCCCGCCAGCTGCGCTCACGCAACCACGACGTCGAGGCGGCGGTCGAGCGGCCCGATCTCGTCGCTCTTCCAGACCACGAGCTCTTCGCCCGGATGGCTGCCGAACGGCGCGCGATCCTCACCAACAACGTGCCCGACTACGTCAAGCTCGTCCACGAGGCGCTCGCGGAAGGGCGGGAGCACTACGGCCTTGTCCTGATCGACGACCGCAGCATGCCGCGCAGTCGGAACACGATCGGTCTCTTCGTGCGGGTGCTCGACGCGTTTCTCGGGGCCAACCCCGCAGACGACGCGTTGCGCAACCAGCTTCGCTGGCTGTCGTCGCGGTGACTTCTCGACCGCGTTCGCCGAGAATGCGAACGTGACCGCTGTCGCTGCACCCCGCTACGACGAGAACGTCGCCGAGCTCGCGCTGCTCGAGTGGCTCGAGGCGCTCGGCTGGCAGATCGCGCACGGACCCGACCTCGCGCCGGGCGAGCCGACAGCCGAGCGGGAGAGCTATCGCGACGTCGTCCTCCGCGGGCGGCTGCGCGCGGCGCTCGCGGGGCTCAACCCGGGCCTGCCGGCCTCTGCGCTCGCCGCCGCCGAGCGCAAGCTCCTGCAGCGCGAGTCGCCGGCGCTCATCCTCGAGAACCGGCGACTGCACCGGCTGCTCGTGGACGGGATCGCCGTCGAGGTTCCGGCGCCCGGCGGCGGCGTTCGCGGCGAGCGGGTCCGCATCCTCGACTTCGACGACCTGAATGCGAACGACTGGCTCGCCGTCAACCAGCTCACCGTTCGAGAGGGCCAGGCGCACCGGCGCGCCGACGTCGTCCTCTACGTCAACGGCGTGCCGCTCGTCGTCGTCGAGCTGAAGAATCCGGCGGCCGAGCATGCGGACATCTGGAGCGCCTACAACCAGCTCCAGACCTACAAGGCCGAGATCCCCGCTCTCCTCGCGACGAACGCGCTGCTCGCGATCTCGGACGGTGTCGATGCGCGGCTTGGAACGCTCACCGGGAACACCGAGTGGTTCCTGCCCTGGCGCACCGTCGACGGCGAGACGCTCGCGCCGGCCGGCTCGAACCTGCTCGCCGTGCTCGCGCAGGGCGTCTTCGCGAAGGAGCGCCTGCTCGAGCTCGTCCGGCACTTCCTCGTCTTCGAGGACGACGGTGCGAGCGTGCTGAAGAAGGTCGCCGGCTATCACCAGTTCCACGCGACGCTGAAGGCAGTCGAGACGACCGTCCAGGCCGTTCGCCCCGGCGGCGACCGGCGCGCCGGGGTCGTCTGGCACACCCAGGGCTCCGGCAAGAGCCTGACGATGACGTTCTTCGCCGGGAAGCTCGTCCTCGACCCGGCGCTCGGCAACCCGACGATCGTCGTCCTCACCGACCGGAACGACCTCGACGACCAGCTCTTCGGCGTCTTCTCGCGGAGCGCCGACCTGCTTCGGCAGGCGCCCGTGCAGGCGCGCGACCGGGCGCACCTGCGGGAGCTCCTCTCGGTCGCCTCGGGCGGGATCGTCTTCACCACGATCCAGAAATTCGTGCCCGAGGACAGGGGAGACAGGTTCCCCCTCCTCACCGACCGGCGCAACGTGATCGTGATCGCCGACGAGGCGCACCGAAGCCAGTACGACTTCGTGGACGGGTTCGCGCGCCACCTGCGCGACGGGCTGCCGAACGCGGCCTTCGTCGCCTTCACCGGGACGCCGGTCGAGCTCGAGGATCGGGACACGCGCAACGTCTTCGGCGACTACATCGACGTCTACGACATCCAGCAGGCGGTGGACGACGGCGCGACCGTCCCGATCTACTACGAGAGCCGGCTCGCGCGGCTCGATCTGAAGGCGGACGAGCGGCCGATGCTCGACCAGGCATTCGAGGAGGTGACGGAGGGGGAGGAGGAGCCGCGGCGAGAGAAGCTGAAGTCGAAGTGGGCGCAGCTCGAGGCGATCGTCGGGACCGAGAAGCGGCTCGAGCTGATCGGAGCCGACATCGTCGAGCACTTCGAACGGCGGCTCGAGGTGATGGACGGCAAGGCGATGGTGGTCTGCATGAGCCGGCGGATTTGCGTCGATCTCCACGACCAGATCGCGAAGCTCCGGCCCGACTGGGAGATCAACGTCGTGATGACGGGCTCGGCGAGCGATCCTCCCGAATGGCAACGGCACATCCGCGGCAAGTCCGGGCGCGAGGAGCTCGCTCGTCGGTTCAAGGATCCAATCGACCCATTCCGGCTGGTGCTCGTCCGCGACATGTGGCTGACGGGCTTCGACGCGCCCAGCCTGCACACGATGTACGTCGACAAGCCGATGCGCGGGCACGGGCTGATGCAGGCGATCGCTCGCGTCAACCGCGTCTTTCGCGACAAGCCTGGCGGACTCGTCGTCGACTACATCGGGATCGCAGACGATCTGCGCAAGGCGCTCTCGACGTACACGGAGAGCGGCGGCAAGGGATCCGGTGCGCTCGATCAGAGCGAAGCGGTCGCGGTGCTGCTCGAGAAGCACGAGATCTGCGCCGCGATCTTCCACGGCTTCGACTACTCCGCGGCAGCAACGCCCGGCGGGGTGATGCTGCTGCTCGCGAGCGCGCAGGAGTACGTGCTCGCGCAGGAGAACGGTCGTGAGCGATTCGTTCAGGCGGTGGTCGAGCTCTCCAAGGCGTTCGCGCTCGCTGTGCCGCGCGAGGAGGCGCTGGCGATCCGCGACGAGGTCGGCTTCTTCCAGGCGGTCAAGGCGGCGCTCGTCAAGACCGGGGTCGGGCGAGAGCGGCCGCGGGCGGATCTCGACCACGCGATCCGGCAGATCGTGGCCGGTGCGATCGCGCCCGGCGAGGTGATCGACGTCTTCACCGCCGCCGGATTGCCTCGGCCCGACATCTCCCTCCTCTCGGATGAGTTCCTCGCCGAGGTGCGGGAGCTGCCACAGCGGAACCTCGCCGTCGAGCTGCTACAGAAGCTGCTGAACGACGAGATCAAGTCGCGCTCGAGGAAGAATCTCGTCCAGGCGCGCTCGTTCGCGGAGATGCTCGAGCTGGCGGTGCGCCGCTATCAGACGAAGTCGATCCAGGCCGCGCAGGTGATCGAGGAGCTGATCGCGCTTGCCAAGGAGCTGCGCGAAGCGGACCGGCGCGGCGAGGAGCTCGGGTTGAACGACGACGAGCTCGCGTTTTACGACGCGCTTGCGGCGAACGAGAGCGCCGTCGATCTGCTGGGCGATCAGGAGCTGCTCTTCATGGCGCGTGAGCTCGTCGAGACGGTGAAGCGGAACGCGACGATCGACTGGACGGTGAAGGAGAGCGTGCGCGCGAATCTGCGGCGGATGGTTCGGAGGATCCTGCGCAAGCATGGATATCCGCCGGATCTGCAGGAGCAGGCGACGCAGACTGTCCTCGAGCAGGCCGAGCTCCTCGGGCTCGAGTGGGCCGAGGTGGAAGAGGCGATCGTGCTGCCGTTCGTGCGCCTCGAGGAGGCCGACGTTCGACCGTACGTGAACGCGATCCCGCTCTACTCGCTGGCGGTGGCCGCGGGCGGATTCGGCGACGGACAGGCGGTCGAGGCGGAGGCGTGGGTCGCACCGAACGGCCGCACCTCGCCCGCTCCGGGATTGTTCGTGGCGCAAGTCGTGGGCGAGTCGATGAACCGGCGGATCCCGAACGGCGCGTTCTGTGTGTGGCGCGCTTCGGTCGAAGGCTCCCGGACGGGGCGCGTCGTTCTCGTCCAGAGCCGGCACATCGACGATCCTGAGACGGGTGGGAGCTACACGGTGAAGCTCTACGAGCGCGTCGCGCCCGACGCCGTTCGACTCGTTCCCGATTCGGATCTCCACGGATTCGAGCCGATCGAGCTGACGATGGTCGACGTCGACGAGGTGCGTGTTGTCGCCGAGCTCGTCGAGGTGCTTCCCGCGCAGCTCTCGTCGTGAGCGACCCCGGGATCGTTGACTTCCTCCGCTCGCTCGGGCTCACCGGCGACGACGCGAAACGCGGGCGCGCGGTGCTCGAGGCGGACGGGATCACGAACCCGCGAAAGAGCCGGATCTCCGCAGCAAAGCTCGAGCGGGCGCGCGCGGTTATCGACGCTCGCTTCGCGCGCTTCTGCGCCGCCTGCGCGGCGCGTACCGACGCAGGCGGGCGGGAAGTTGTCACAGTTGCCGCCTCCACGTGCGCGCGCTGCGGCGGATCGCGCAACGACCGCGCGCTCACCGAGATGGTCGAGGCGTGCGAAGCGGCGGGGATCCTGCGGCTCGTCGTCGTCGGCGGCTCGCCCGATGTCCGCCGCGAGGTCGGCACTCTCCAGGACCGGCTCGAGCTCCGGCTGATCGACGGCACCGAGCGACGCACGCGCACGGAGGCGCAGCGCGATCTTGCCTGGGCCGACCTGGTCGTGATCGGGGGCTCGTCCGAGCTCGCTCACAAGGTCTCCAATCTCTACACGCGCGACGCCGGATCGACTCCGGTCGTCACGGCTGCACGGCGCGGCGTCGAGGCCATCGCAGGCGCGGTCGTAAAGCATGCGAGACGGCGCTCATGACGACTGCCGGCGCAAGAGCGTAAGAGCCGGCCGCCGCGTCAGCGATTCTTCAACGATGCACGTTCAGGCCGATCGGCTCCACCTCTCGCCGTCCGACGTCACGGCGTTCCTGGCCTGCGAGCACCTGACGACGCTATCGCTCGCGCACGCGCGCGGGAAGATCGAGCGGCCGGAGGTCGAGAACGAGCAGGCGGAGCTCGTCTTCCGGAAGGGGATCGAGCACGAGCACGCGTACCTCGGTTCGCTGCGCGCGCAAGGGCTGAGCGTCCTCGAGATCGCCGACCCGCGCGGCGACTACGAGCGGGCGGCGGGTGAGACGGCCGAGGCGATCCGCGCCGGCGAGGCCGATGTCATCTACCAGGCCGTTTTCGCGGACGAGGGCTGGCGGGGTGTCGCCGACTTCCTGCTCCGTCAGCCCGACGGCACCTACGAGGCGCTCGATACCAAGCTCGCCCGCAGCGCCAAGCCCGCGTACATCCTCCAGCTCTGCTTCTACGACGGCGAGCTCGGGCGGATCCAGGGGCGCGCGCCGGCGCGGATCCACGTCATGCTCGGCTCGGGCGAGCTCGCGAGCTTCAGGCCGGAGGAGTTCGGCGCCTACTACCGGCGGGTGCGCTCGCGCTTCCAGGAGTTCGTCGCCGACCCGCCCGCGACGGAGCCGTATCCCGTCTCGCACTGCCGGATCTGCGACTTCAAGCCGCTCTGCGACGCGCGCTGGGACGCGGTCGACCACTTGAGCCGCGTCGCCGGAATCCGGCGGAGCCAGATCGAGAAGCTCGCCACGGCCGGGATCTCGACCCTTGCGCAGCTCGGGCTCGCGCCCGACGAGCCCCCGCCCGCCGGGTTCGACGCCGACGTCTGGGAGCGGCTCCACGACCAGGCCGATCTCCAGCTTCGCCGGCGCGAGACCGGTGACATCGGCCTGATCCTGCTGAAGCCGCAGCCCGAGGCCGGCTTCGCGCTCCTGCCCGACTCTTCGCCCGGCGACCTCTTCTTCGACTTCGAGGGCAATCCGTTCTGGGACTCGAGCGGGGGGCTCGAGTACCTCTGGGGAATCCTCGACGTCGAAGGCGAGTTCACGCCGCTGCACGCGTACGACCACGCCACCGAGCGAATCGCGTTCGAGAGGTTCGTCGACCTCGTCCACGAACGGCTCGCGCGCGACCCCGACCTCCACGTCTACCACTACGCCTCCTACGAGATCGACGCGCTCAGGCGCCTCATGGGCCGCTACGGCACGCGGGAGGCCGAGCTCGACGACCTCCTCCGCCGAGGCGTCTTCGTCGATCTCCTCAAAGTCGTCCGGAACGGCATCCGCGCCGCCGTGCCAGGTTACGGACTCAAGGAGTTGGAGGTCTTTCTCGACTTCGAGCGCCAGGCGGAGGTCAAGGACGGCGGGACCTCGATCGTCGTCTTCGAGCAGTGGATGCAGACTGGCGAGCAGGAGCTGCTCGATCGGATCGACGAGTACAACCGCGAGGACTGCGTTGCAACTCGGCTCCTGCGCGACTGGCTGCTCGACCTGCGCGCCGACTCGCTCGCCGACTACGGCCCGTTTCCGTTGCCCGAGCCGAAGGAGCCGAAGCCCGTGCCGGAGGCAAAGGCGGAGCGGGCGGCGCTGCGGGCGCAGCTACTCGACGGCGGCGAGGAGCTCGCCGCGCAGCTCCTCGACTACCACGATCGCGAGCGCAAGCCGGTCTGGTGGGCCTTCTTCGACCGGATCGAGAAGACGCCGGAGGAACTGCTCGAGGACGCCGATTCGATCTCCGGGCTCCAGCAGGTCGGCGAGCCTGTGCGCATCGACCGCTCCTGGGCGTACACGCTCTGCTTCCCCGCGCAGGAGCACAAGCTCGGTCAGGGGCAGAAGACATTCGATCCGAGGACGCGCAAGTCGCCCGGCGAGATCCTCGAGCTCGACCGTGAGGAGCGGCGCCTCGTGCTCAAGCGCGGCCGCTCGTTCGACGAGGTCGAGCTGCCGGCGGCGATCATCCCCGGCCGGCCGTTCGACACCGATGACCAGGAGGACGCCCTCGAGCGGCTCGGTCGCTCGCTCCTCGCCTGCGACCGCCGCTACCCCGCGCTCGAGTCGATTCTTCGCCGCGAGCCGTTCGAGCGGCCGGTGCAGACGACCGACCTGGAGGAGATGAAGGAACTCGTCCGCTCGCTCGACGGACGGCACCTCATGATCCAGGGGCCGCCCGGCTCGGGCAAGACCTGGACCTCGGGGCGACTGATCGCCGACCTGATCTCGCGCGGCAAGCGCGTCGGCGTCGCCTCGACGAGCCACAAGGGGATCCACAACCTGCTGGCCGCGGTCGAGGAGGCGGCGGCCGAGCTCGGGCTCTCCTTCCGGGGGTTGAAGAAAGCCAGCAGTGGCAACCCCGAGTCGTTCTACGAGGGTGCGAACGTCGAGAACGTCACCTCGGGCGAGGAGTGCGTCGGCTGCGACCTCGTCGCCGGAACGGCCTGGCTCTTCTCGAACGAGCGACACGACGGGACGCTCGACTACCTCTTCGTCGACGAGGCCGGGCAGGTCTCGCTGGCCGACGCGCTCGCCCTCGGGACGGCGGCGCGGAACCTCGTGCTCGTCGGCGACCCGCTCCAGCTCGACCAAGTGCTGCAGGGGACGCATCCGTTGGGGAGCGACGCCTCGGTGCTCAAGCACCTCCTCGGCGAGCACGCGACTGTGCCGGCCGACCGCGGTCTCTTCCTCGAGCGAACGTTCCGGCTCCACCCGGACGTCTGCGGCTACATCTCCGAGGAATTCTACGAGGGCCGGCTCGAGCCGGCGGACGTTGCGCGGGAGCGGACGACGCCGTTCGGAACGGGACTGCGTTTTCTGCCGGTGGCGCATGGGGGACGGCGCCAGGAATCGCCCGAGGAGGTAGCCGTCGTATGCGCGGAGGTGGAACGGCTGCGCGCAGCGGGCGTGACCGATGTGATGGTCGTCTCGCCGTACAACGCGCAGGTCGATGCGCTGAAGCAGGCGCTGCCGGGCGTTCGAGTCGGCACGGTCGACAAGTTCCAGGGCCAGGAGGCACAGGTTGTCCTCTACTCGCTGGCGAGCTCGAGCGGGGAGGACGTCCCGCGCGGACTCGAGTTCCTGCTCTCGCGGAACCGCCTGAACGTGGCGATCTCGCGAGCGCAGTGCCTCGCGTATCTCGTCTGCTCGCCGCGGCTGCTCGAGGTGAACGCGCGGACGATCCAGCAGATGCGGCTCGCGAACGCGCTGTGTCGGTTCGTCGAGCTCGCGGAGTGACGCGAGAGCAAAAGTTCGTCGATCGCCGGCATGCGGCCGGTCGACGCGGGCCAGAATTTCCATCCCTGACGGTTGTTGCACTCTTGGCACGAAGTCGTTACACACGCGTCACGACTTCTCCGCTTGAGTGTCGGCATGGAAGGCGAGGAGTCGGCGGCGAAGGAGCGGAAGCCGCCAGTGCGGTGGCCGATTGCGCGGGGACCGACAGTGCGGGGACCGACAGTGCGGAGGCCGACAGTGCGGCAACTGGTCGCGCTCGCGGCCGTGCTCTGCGAGCGGGCTGACGAGCCGTTCCCGGAGACACGGCTCGCTGCGTTCGAGCTCATCGAGCGGTTGCAACTCGAGACGGGGCATCCGGCTCCGAGGCTCGATGACGCGCCGGCGAGGCGGCGGGGAGCGAGGAGGGTGCCTGTGAGCTAGGGAAATCGGCCGCTCCCGGGCCTCAGGTCGAGTCGACCGCCGTCGCGGCAGTCGCTCGGAACCAGATACTCGGGCGCCGATCGCGCAAAGGTCGCGTTGTCGGCGAGTTGCTGGCGCATCATCCGAGCAGCGGTCTCGGCTGACAGGCCCAGTCGCTGTCCGATCTCGATGCCGCTCTGGAACGCGTAGCAGTTCGCGATCCCTTCGTTCGTCTCACCCTGGAGGTGCCACGCTTCGTGGGCGAGTACTGCGATCGCTCGCGCGGTCTGGCTGAACGAGCCCTCGTCGTCCTCGAAGGCAAGCCGGCGGAGGCGGAAGCAGATGGCCGGAGTCAGATACGCGTTCGAGCCGCCGACCTCGGCCACTCCGTCTGCGTGCTGGACGATTCCGACGGCCTCACCTTCGGCATCGCAGTGGACGCGTGCGACGTGACCGGAGATCCGTCGCGCCTCGGAGGAGAGGAGCGCCTCGGTCTCGTCTCGCTCGATCTGGTCGAGCCCATCCCAGCCACCTTCCGGGATCAGTACGAGCAGCACGAACGCGAGTACGCCGAGCAAGGCGAGGCCCTCGAGTCGGGGGAGGAGACGGCGTCGCCGAGAGGGAGGTGACAGAGGTGTCTGTGTCTCGTGGGGATCGTCTACATCCTCGCCGCGCAGCAGCCGCTCGCGGCTCTCCTCGATCAGCTCATGGATCTCCGCGTCGGTCTTGCCGGTGGCCGGAAGCCAGACCTCTTGCCCGTCGATTCGGACGAGTACAGGCTCGAGCCACTCTTCGCCGCCGAACTCGGCAATATCGACCGCCTGCGGGCTTCGCCCACGCACGCTCGGCGCTGAACCACGCTCGCGTAGCCCGGCGACGAGGAAGTGCAGCTCGAGCGCGGCGAAGGCGAGGAACGGAACCCAGAGCGGAATCGAGCTTTGCAACCGAGGCAGGAAGAACCAGGCGAGGATTGCCGCAGCCGCCGCGATCCGCAGGCGCCTGGCGAGTCGCAACGAGATGCCGTCCACCTGGAAGAACGTAGCCGCCGCTACCAGTAGGCGGGCCGCGCGGAGCCTTAGACTCGAGCCATGACGTTCGTCGTGCCGGAGGGGATCGAGTCCTACGCAGAGGCGCACACGACCGCTCCCGGTGCCTTTCTCGACGAGCTCGCCGCCGAGACGAGCGTGACGCTCTCCTCGCCGCAGATGCTCACGGGCGCGGTCGAGGGCCGCCTGCTCGAGTTCCTCGTCTTCCTGACCGGCGCGCGTCGAGTGCTCGAGATCGGCACCTACTCCGGCTACTCCGCGCTCTCGATGGCTCGCGCGCTGCCGGCAGACGGGACGATCGACACCCTCGAGCTCGATCCCAAGCACGCCGAGTTCGCCTCCGGCTGGATCGACCGCACCGAATGGGCCGACCGGATCACGATCCACGTCGGTCCGGCCGAGCGCGCGCTCGAGCGGTTGCCCGGACCGTACGATCTCGTTTTCATCGACGCCGACAAGTCCGGCTACGCGTCCTACTACGAGGCTGCGCTCGAACGGCTCGAGCCGCGCGGTCTGATCGTCGTCGACAACG
The DNA here is from genome assembly GCA_037720595.1 of Gaiellaceae bacterium. GTDB lineage: Bacteria > Actinomycetota > Thermoleophilia > Gaiellales > Gaiellaceae > Gaiellasilicea. Next base: position 38,539 of record JBBJLW010000023.1, read on the forward strand.
TGCTCTGGAGCGGCCGCGTCGTCGAGGAAAGCGAAGACGACTCGGACGATACGCGCGCGCTGCGGGAATTCAATACGCGCGTCGTGAACGACGAGCGCGTCGTCTGCGCGATGCTCACGATCCGCGACGGCGTCACGCTGATTCGTCGCAGTTGAACCGTCCGCAAGCGAGTCGGATCTGCGACAGCAGATCCCACTCGCGCGAAGACCCCTGAAGGGTCGCTTCGCTCCCGGCTCGCGCTAGCAATCGCGTTGCTCGATCGCGTTGCGTCGGTCGTACACTCGCTCGATGGACACCGAGGCCCTCGCCGTCCTGCAGTTTCCCGCGATCGCCGAGCGGCTCGCCGGCGCAACGGCGACGTCCGGCGGCGCCGAGCTTGCTCGCGCGCTCACGCCTTCGGCTGATGCAAACGACGTCGCGCGGCGCCAGGCGCTGACCGCAGAGGCGATCGCGCTCCTCGAAGACTCGACAGAGCCACCGCTCGGCGGCATCCGCGACATCCGCGAGCCTGCCGCGCACGCCGCTCTCGGCGGTGTCCTCACACCCGAAGCGCTAAGTGCGATCGGTCTCACGATCGGCGGCGGCCTCCGGGCTCGGGCCGCGCTCGACGAGCACGCAGACCGCGCGACGCTTCTCGCCGAGCTCGCAGCCGCGATCGATCGGACGCTGGCGCCGCTCGCCGAGGAGATCGGCCGCCGTGTCGAGGAAGACGGCTCCGACCTCCGCGACACAGCCTCGCCGCGGCTGCGCCGGCTGCGCGCAGAGCTGCGCGAGGGCAGGCAGCGCGTGGCCGAGGAGCTACGCCGACTCTCGCGCTCGCCCGCCCTGCGCGACCATCTCCAGGAGGACTTCGTCGCTCAGCGCGGCGGCCGCCCGGTGCTCGCGGTGAAAGCGAGCGCCCGGAGCAGCGTGCCGGGGATCGTCCACGACGCCTCCGGCTCGGGTCAGACCCTGTTCGTCGAGCCGTTCCAGGTAGTCGAGCTGGTGAATCGCCAGTCGGAGGCAGCGGGCGCCGAGCGCGAGGAGGTGGTGCGGATCCTGCGCGAGCTCTCGGCCGCGGTCGGTGAACGCGCGGCGGCACTCGAGGCGCTCGTCGAGGCCACGGCGGCGATCGACCTCGTCCTCGCGTGCGGCACGGTCTCGCGCCGCTGGCGTGGTGCGCAGGTCGAGGTCTCCGGCGAGGTACGGCTCGTCGGTGCTCGGCACCCCCTGCTCGACCCGACGTCCGCGGTGCCGATCGACCTCGATCTCGGCCCTCTGCGCGCGCTCGTGATCAGCGGGCCGAACACGGGCGGCAAGACAGTCGCGCTGAAGACGCTCGGCCTAGCCGCGCTGCTCCACCAATCCGGCCTTCGCCCGCCGGCCGAGACGGCCGAGCTGCCGGTCTTCGACGAAGTGCTCGCCGACATCGGCGACCAGCAGTCGATCGAGATGAGCCTCTCGACCTTCTCCGGGCACATCAGAAATCTCATCGCCATCCTGCGCTCGGCCACCGAGCGGTCGCTCGTCCTCGTCGACGAGCTTGCGTCGGGGACGGATCCAGTCGAAGGCTCGGCGCTCGCGCAGGCGCTCCTCGCGCGGCTCGCCGGGCAGGCGCGGTTGACGATCGTGACGACGCACTACCCCGAGCTGAAGGAGTGGGCGAGCGCGACGGACGGCGCTGCGAACGCGGCGACCGGGCTCGATCCAGAGACGCATGCGCCGCTCTACCGGGTCGCGCTCGGTCGGCCGGGCACGTCCCACGCGCTCCGGACGGCCGAGCGCCTCGGTCTCGACGAATCGGTCGTTGTCGACGCGCGTAACCGAGTAGCGCCCGCGCGGCTGCGGATCGCTGAGCTGTTCGCCGAGGCCGAGGCGGCCGAGCGAGCGGCGATCGAGGAGCGCGCGACCGCGGAGCAGGAGCGGGCGGAGGTGCGCGCGCTGGGCGAGCGGGCGCGCGAGCGCACGACACAGCTCGAGACGGAGATCGAAAAGGTTCGTGCGTCGGCCGCCAGCGAGCGGGAGCTCGCCGTCGCGGAGGCCGCACGCGACCTAGCCACGGCCCGCGCCGAGCTGAACGCGCTGCGCGAGGAGATCCGGGTTGCGCGTCGTCGCCAGCGCGAGGCGACCCGCACCGAGCCGGCTGCCGCCGGGAGCGTCGAGCGAGAGCGCGACCGACGGCTCGGCGCCGCGTCCACGCGGGCCGCGGGCGCCGAACGCGCGCTCCGAGCGCTCGATCAGCCGGTTGCGTCCCAGGGCCCACTCGCGGTCGGCGACCCGGTCGAGGCGCCGGCTGTGGGCGTCCGCGGCACGATCGCCTCGATCGAAGGTGACGAGGCGGAGGTCGTGGGCACGGGCGGATACCGCGTCCGGATCGCGCTCGCTCGACTCCGGCCCGACGCGATACCGGCTCGCCCCACCGACGAGCAGCCCGTCGTCCGCGTGCTCGCCGCCGCGAGCGGCGACGTCTCGGACGAGCTCGATGTGCGCGGCCGTACCGGGCAGGAGGCTCGCGAGGCAGTTCGCTCCTTCGTCGACGCCGCCGTCCTCGCCGGTCTCCCGACCGTGCGCGTCGTCCACGGCCGCGGCACCGGCGCGGTTCGCAAGGCGGTGCGCGAGGAGCTCTCGAGCCATCCGCTCGTCGACGGCCACGAGAGCGACTCGGCCGACGGCGCGACCGTCGTCGACCTCAGCGGATGACGCGCCGCCACATCGGCCGGGACAACCTGCGCAAGCGGCTCGCGCCGGGCGAAGGCGCTCCGGGACGCACCACGTACGCCGATGCGATCGTCCGGATCGAGCCCGACGACGGCGAATGCCTGGAGATCCGGCCGTCGTTCGGCTTGGCGCACGAGGCCGAGTACGACCGCGTGCGCGCGGCGCCCCTGCTCGAGGAGATCGCCGCCGACCACGTCGTCGCGGCCCTGCTCGTGCGGCTCGGCGGCTACGCGGTCGGCGTCTTCGAGGGCGAGCGGCTCGTCGCCTCGAAGGTCGGCTCGCGCTTCGTCAAGAACCGCCACAAGAAGGGCGGCTCGTCCGCCAACCGCTTCCGCCGTCGCCGCGAGGAGCAAGCGCGCGAGCTCGTGGACGACGCGGCCGAGGTCGCCGCGCGCGTTCTCGAGCCGTACCGCAGTCGGATCGAGTTCGTCGCACTCGGCGGTGATCGCAGCGCCGTCGACGCCGTGCTGGCCGCTCGCCCCGACCTCGGGTGGCTCCGCGAGCGAGCGCTGCCCCGCTTCTTCACGGTGGCGGAGCCGCGGCAGCGCGTCCTCGAGGCCTTCCCGTACGACCTCTATGCGGTGGAGGTGGTTACGCTCTCGCCCGATGAGCCGTGACCCCGATGTCAACGTCGTCGGCGGCGAGCTGCTGCCCTGCTCGGCCGAGCCGCTGACCGGCTTCTTCCGCGATGCCTGCTGCGCGACCGGGCCGGACGACATCGGCAGCCACACGGTCTGCGCCGTGATGACCGAGGAGTTCCTCGACTTCAGTCAGGCGGCCGGGAACGACCTCTCGACGCCGCGGCCCGAGTGGGGCTTCGAGGGCGTGCAGCCGGGCGATCGCTGGTGCCTCTGCGCGGCGCGCTGGCTCGAGGCGCACGAGGCGGGACAGGCGCCCGAGGTCGTGCTCGGCGCCACGCACGTCCGGGCGCTCGAGATCGTTCCGATCGAGCTCCTGACGGCGCGCGCCGCCGCACCAGACCCGGCGTCGTGACCGCCCTGCGGGTGGCGATCCTGGCGCCGATCGCCTGGCGGGTGCCGCCGCGCCACTACGGGCCGTGGGAGCAATTCGCCTCGCTCCTCGCCGAGGGGCTTGTTGCCCGCGGTGTCGAGGTGACACTGTTCGCGAGCGGCGACTCGGAGACGGCGGGACACCTCGCCTCCGTCGTCTCCCGCGGCTACTCGGAGGATCCGGAGTCCGACCCCAAGGTGAGCGAGTGCCTCCACATCGCCCACGCGTTCGAGCGCGCCGCCGAGTTCGACGTGATTCACAACGGCTTCGACTTCCTACCGCTGACCTACAGCGAGCTCGTCCGGACGCCCGTCCTGACGACGATCCACGGCTTCTCGTCGCCGCGGATCCTGCCCGTCTACCAGCGCTACAACTCGAGCGGCGCGTACGTGGCGATCAGCGACGCCGACCGGCACCCGAGCCTCGACTATCTCGCGACGATCCATCACGGGATCGATACCGACGCCTTCGCTCTGCATCCGTCGCCCGGCGGCTCTCTCCTCTACTTCGGGCGGATCCACCCGGACAAGGGCACCGTCGAGGCGATCGACGTTGCCGAGCAGACGCGGCTCCCGCTGGTCCTGGCGGGGATCGTCCAGGACGAGCGCTATTTCGAGGAGCTCGTCGCGCCTCGGCTCGACGGTGACAACATCCGGTACATCGGCCCCGTCGGGTCGGACGAGCGATCGGATCTCCTCGGCGGCGCCCACGCGCTTCTCCATCTGATCGGGTTCGAGGAGCCGTTCGGCTACAGCGTCGTCGAGGCGATGGCCTGCGGGACGCCGGTGATCGCGTTTCCTCGCGGCTCGATGCCCGAGCTGATCGAGGACGGCCTGACCGGGTTCCTCGTCGACGACGTCGCCGGAGCGGTCGCCGCGGTCCGGCTGGCGGGGAGCGTCGATCGGGCGGCGATCCGCGAGCAGGCCGTGGCGCGCTTCGGGATCGCGCGGATGGTCGACGCCTACCTGGACGCCTACGCTGCGATCAGCTAGTAGAGGCTTGATGTGAAATTCGGGTGCGTGTGGGGATGAGCCAGACCAAGCGGTTTGGCCGGATCGGGCGCAGCGCGTAGTTTGTGCTACGGGCAAGCCCGAGCCGGTGAAACCGCGCCGTGGCTGGCACACCAGCCGTGCGTGGCTGAGTTTCACATCAAGCCTCTAGCGCCGGAGGTCGGAGCGGCGGAGCGGGCGCGCGTACCTCGCCTTCAAGGCCGCGATCGTTGCCGGCTCGTAGAGAGGCCGGCGGGGGTCGAGCTTCGCGATCTCGGCGCGGCTGAGCAGGCGGCCGCGGTCTCGAGCATGCCTGTCCGCACGCCGCCGGCACGGGTCGCAAAGCGTGATCAGATCGATGCCGACCTGCTCCTCGCCGAGCGCGCGATGGCTGAGGTGCTGGACACGGAGCAGGTCGCGTTCGACGCAGCGCTCCACCTCGCACTGTGGCGCGGCGGCCCGCTGGGCCTTCGTCCGCCGAGTCCAGTGCCGGCTGCCGTAGTAGGCCTCCGGCTCGAGCGCGAAGATCGCCCGGTAGACGGCCGGGGTGAGGGCGCCGTCGGCGTCGACGGTCGTAGCGGCTTGTCGCCGGCGCTCGACGAGGCGCGCAGCCTCGCTCACGATCTCGGCGCGCTCACGCTCGACCTCACGCAACCGGAGCTCCTCCATCGTGAGGAGCGGCTTCGCCTGACGGCGAGCGCGCATTGCCTCCTGCAGGGATCGATCCCGAGGCTTGCTCACAAGCCGTCTCCGGACGCCGCGAAGGAGGCGTAGGCGCGCTGGAGCACGTCTGCGAGGTCGTTGCCGCCGGCGCGCAAGCCGCTCGGGCCGAGCCGCATGAGCACCGCGCCGGTCGGAAGCGGTCGTGGCGGGCGCGGCGCCGGCAGCGGACCGCCGATCCAGGCGTCGCCGTTTGCGACGAGCCCGATTGCGGGCTCGGTCGTCCGCTCCGGCTCGGGGGAAGCGTCCTCGGTGCAGCCGCGCCAGCGCAGGAGCAGGGAGGGGTCGCGGTCGAGATCGGTCGCGATCGCGTATGCGAGCGCGGCAACGTGCTCGCATACGCCGGCGACGGGGCAGGAGCACGAGCGGACAATCGCCTCGCGCCGCGGGACGAGCGGCGCGTCCCAGTCCACCGTCAGCAGGTGCTCGAGGTGAACGGACTGCTCGCGGCCTGCGACCGCCGCTTCGAGCGGCCGGCTGCCGCGCGCGAACCGTGAGATCGCGGTCCAGATCCGAGGCGGCAACCGCTCGGCAGCGACCGTGGCGGCGTGCCCATCGATGACGCCGCTGAGCTCCCCAGCCACGACCCGGACCGAGTTCACGCTCCCGTCCCGGGCGAGCCGGCGCCCGAGCTCCGCCCGCGACGAGCTCTCGTCGCCCACGATTGCGCTCGCCAGCAAACGCGCCCACGGCCCGCGGCCGATGCGGGCATCGTCCGTCATGCCGCGTCCTCCAGCGAGTCGGGCGCGAGCGCGACCGCGGCCCGAATCGCTCCGAGGTCGAGGTTGCCGAGCCAGTCCTCGGAGCGGCCGGCGATCACCTTCTCCGCGAGCTCCCGCTTCGAGTCGAGCAGCGCGTCGATCCGCTCCTCGAGCGTTCCCGTGCAGATCAGGCTGTGGACGAAGACGTGCTTGCGCTGGCCGAAGCGATGGACGCGGTCGGTCGCCTGTTGCTCCACGGCCGGGTTCCACCAGCGGTCGAAGTGGAAGACGTGGTTCGCGGCGGGAAGGTTGAGTCCCCGACCGCCCGCCTTGATCGAGAGTACGAGCACGGGCGGGCCCTCACCCGAGGCGAACGCCGCCAGCACGTCGCTGCGCTGCCGGGCGTTCAAGCGGCCGTGGAAGAAGCCGACGCTCGTACCGAGACGCTCTGCGAGGTGCGGGACGAGCCGGTCGAAGCCGGGGTACTGGGTGAAGACGAGCGCCTTGTCGCCTGCCGGCACCTCTTCGAGCAGCTCGAGCAGGCGCTCCAGCTTGCCGGAGCGGCCATCGAGTGGGCTGCCGGTGGAGAGGAGCAGCTCCGGGTGGTTGCAGACCTGCTTGAGCTGGCTCAGCATCGCGAGCACGGCGCCGCGCCGGCCGAAGCTCTCGGCGTGCTCCTCGATCCGCGGCAGCCAGCGGTCGACCGTTGCCTGGTAGAGGCTCGCCTGCTCGATCGTGAGGCGGCAGTAGTCCTTTGCGATCGTGATCGGCGGCAGCTCCAGCTCGACCTCGGGCGAGTCCTTCTCGCGGCGGAGGATGAACGGCTCCACGATCGAGCGCAGCCGCGTGAGCGCCACCTCGTCGCCGTACTGCTCGATCGGCCGGGCGAACGTGCGCTCGAACCACTCGCGCGAGCCGAGCAGTCCGGGGTTGACGATGTCCATGATCGCCCAGAGCTCGCTGAGCCGGTTCTCGATCGGCGTCCCCGTCATTGCGAGCTTCCGCCGTGCCGGCAGTCGCCGAAGCGTCCGCGCCCGCTTCGTCGCGGGGTTCTTGACGTCCTGCGCCTCGTCGAGCAGCAGTCGGTCCCACGCGATCAGGGCGAGCGCGTCGGCGTCGCGCGTAGCGATGTCGTAGGAGGTGACGACGACATCGCAGACGGACGCCGTCGCGGCGAGAGCAGCGCCCGTGAGTCTGCCGACGCCGTGGTGGAGGTGGACGCGCAGCGACGGCGCGAATCGCTCGATCTCGGCGCCCCACTGCCGGACGACGCTCGTCGGACAGACCACGAGCGTCGGACCCAGCTCTTGTGGGTGCAGCGTGTCGGCGGCGACCTCCTCGCGCTCCGAGACGAGCATTGCGATCGCCTGCACGGTCTTCCCGAGCCCCATGTCGTCGGCGAGGATCCCGCCGACCCCGAGGTCGCCGAGCAGCCGCAGCCAGCCGTGCCCGCGCTCCTGAAACGGGAAGAGGTCGAACTGCATCGGCGCCGGTGTCGGCAGCGATCGAAAGCGGCGATCGCCGTCGCCGAGCAGTTCTGCGAGCCGGGCGTCGAGCGTCACAGCGCCCAGCTCGAGGCCGGCGTCGTCGGTCTCGAGCCCGGAGACCGCCCGGACGAGGTCGACGATTCCCGCCTCGCTGCGACGCCGCGCGAGGAAGCGCAGCGCGCGCTCGACGTCCGACGGCCGAACCGCGTGCCAGCGGCCGGCGACCCGGACGAAAGGCTCCTTGGCCGCGGCAAGCTCGGCAAGCTCCTGCTCGGTGAGGACGGCGTCGCCGATTGCGAGCCGCCAGTCGAAGCGCGCGAGCGCCGCCGGCGAGAGCAGGCCGCTCGTTCGGGCGGCGGGGCGGCTCGTCGCCGTCAGGTTCACCCGCAGGCGGCTCGGGGTGCGGAGCCACGCCGCCGGAAGCAGAACCGGGACGCCTTGCAGCTCGAGCAGCGGCATGGTCTCGCGGAGAAATGACCCGACCGCGTCCGGATCGAGCTCGACCTCGGCCGGCTCCCTGGCGTCGAGCTCGATCCCAGCCTCCGCGAGCAGCGGCTCGATTTCGACGAGCCGGCGGATCAGGTCCCGGCGCGGGTTGCTCGCTCGGAGGAACGAGAAGATGCCGACATCGCTGTTCCAGACGAGCGCGGCCGGAAGGCCGAGCGTCGGGTCGTCTCCGGCCTGGAGCCACAGCTCGAGGAAGAGCGTCGGGCTGTCGTCCACGACCCGCTCGTCGAGGTGCAACGCAAGCTGCCACGGCGCCGCGGAGAGCCGGCCGAGTCCATCGTCGACCCAGCGGGAGAGCCGACGTTCGAGCGCCGGATAGCCCGAGTGTCGGGGAAGCACGGGCTCGGGAGCGGTGAGCGCCGCGAGGAACTGCTCGAGCGCTCCGGGCCGGCCGCGGCGCATCGGGTCTGCGAGTCGGACTCCCGTCGAGCGCAGCCGGTCGCGCGCAATCTGGTCGACGAGGACGGGATAGAGGTCGTGGACGGTCGCCTCCCGGTCGCCGCCGAATGCGCTTGCCGAGACCTCCGGCAGCGCGAAGGCGATCGCGGACAGTGTCTCCTGCACGCTCTCGTCGAGTGTCGCGCCCCAGAAGGCGTACCACCACCCGTCCCCGTGGTCGAGGTGCGGGTGGACGAGCCCTTCGGCAACCGAGCGGCGCGCGAGCTGAACGATCGTGAAGATCCCCCTCGCGCTGTCGCCGAGCCCGAAGGCGCCGGACCGCGCTTCCTCGAGCCGGACGAGCTCGCGCGCGTCGAGTCGGCGGGCCTCGACCTCGCCGCCGGCGAACGGGAGCTCGACCGAGACCGGCCGGCCTGCGTGGAGCCCGGCCGCCGACAGCTCACCCGCCGGGCCGCGCACCAGGAGGAGTGCGCTCGCGTCCTCCTGCCAGAGGATCTCGAGGGACGGAATAGCCGTTTGTTCAGCCGGGAGGATCTGTGCGGGCTCGGACATCAACCTTTCAAGATAGGCGTAAGCCACGACGACACGTCGGATCCTTTGTGCGTACCGTTTCCTGTTATAGGATCGTCGGGCCCGTGGCCGCCAAGCCCTCGCTCCAGCAGCTCGCTCAGGTTCCGCTCTTCGCGGGCCTGAAGGAGCGCAACCTGAAGATGCTGGCGGAGTCGCTCAAGGAGCGTTCGTTCAACGAGGGCGATGCGATCGCCACGGAAGGAAAGTCGGGCGTCGGCTTCTTCGTGATCGCCGAGGGGGAGGCGACCGTGAGCGTCGACGGCAAGGAGCGAGGGACGCTCCGTGCGGGTGACCACTTTGGCGAGCTGGCGCTGATCGACGACAGCGCACGCTCGGCGACCGTGACCGCGAAGACGCCTCTCCGCTGCTACGCAATGACCTCGTGGGAGTTCCGTCCGCTCGTCCAGGAAAACGCGTCTGTCGCCTGGCACCTGCTCCAGAACCTCGCGGAGCGGCTTCGCGCCGCCGACGCTCGCAGCGCCTCTCAGTAGCCTTCTCCGGTCCGCGGGCGGCTAGCTCGAACGCGACGTCGGCCTGTCATCACTTGGGCCACGGCGTGCGCCGCCGGAGCAGCGCACGCCGTGGCCTTCGTGTTCTCTTAGCTGAGGATCGTGTTGCTGAGACCCGGCAGGTAGCAGTTGCCGGCTTGAAGTTGCGGCAGGACGACGCGGACTTTCAGCCGCGACGGGATGGTCGAACGGAACGAGACGGCTGTGATCACCGTCGGGGCTACCCCCGTTGAGTTCGCGCGTAGGAGCACGCGCTTGACGTTGACCCAACGGCGGAGGGTGCCGTTGTAGCGCTGGAATGTGCCGTACTTGCCGGCGAAGCTCTCGGCGGCGAACACCCGTAGCGAGTAGCGGTGGGCTGCCACCTTGCCGAGACGCAGACGCGGCCGCACCTTCACGGTCACCGTCTGACTGGACGTGTTCTTCACCTTCACCGTGTAGACGGTGTTCTTGAGCGGCGCCACGACGGCGGTGTAGGCGCCCCCGGTCGTCGTCTGCACCGTGGTCACCTTGGTCGCCGCGGTCTGCCCGCAGGCCGTCGCGAGCACGTCGACGTTCTCACCCACCTTCTGATTCGAGAGGATCCCGGTCAGCGTGACCTTGCCCCCGTAGACGAGAGTCTGCGGCTTCGCGGTGAGCGTCAGCGTCTCCGCAGGCGCCTGACCGGTCACGGTGACCGTCCCCCGGAAGGTGCCTCCCTTCACGTTGGGATCGGAGTAGGTGAAGGTTCCCGGCGAAGCAAACGTGCATGTGCCCGACTGCGCCGGCTGGATCACCAGCGGGTTCGGCGCGCAGGTCACACCCGTCGTGGATTTGAACGTGACCTGGTGAACGACCGTGTCGCTGTTCGTGAACTGAACGGTGTCACCAACAGCGATCGTCACCGCGTTCGGCACATAGCCGTTCTTCGTGATCGAGACCGTCACCGTTTTCGCGTCGGCGGCGCCCACGACGACGAGCGACATCATCACCGCGGCGGTGATCAAGACTTTGCGCATCACTGTTTCTCCCTTGTCGGATGTACACCCTGGTAGATGCGGGAGCGGTCAGTTCTTGTGCGGCTTCCAAGAACACTTACAACTCAGGCTCGCCGCGCGACTCACCTGTGCAGACGCCCGTCGCCTAGCTGGCGTCCGGGTGCGGATCCGCCTTGGAGTCCCCACCCGTCAGCGCCTCCCAAGCGTACGGGCCGTCGCACTTCGGGCACGGCGGCAGAGAGACGACAGACTGAACACTCAACTCATAGCTGCAACTGGTGCAACGGTAGGTGCCGGAACTGACGTCACTTCCAACGGGAATCGTCGCCATAGTGTTTGCCTCCTGGGTAGGGAACCAGCAATATTCCCCCGGCTGCTCGACAACCGAACTCCGCCCGAGCGTCCGGGACGGTGGATCTCGCCGGAGGCGGTGAGTGCGGGAATTCCCCTGAGGGTGATTGGTTTCTGAGTCTGCGCGCCGCCCCGCACCCCACACTCGCAGGGCGCATTTCCGCATCGACGATAGGCGGGTGCAGCGTACGTTTGGAGAGGGATCGCGTCGGCCCTAGAAAAGAGCTGGCGGGCGGAGTATTGTCGCGGCGGGGTCTTTTCACCGGATCAGGAGGAAAGACTATGACGCCTAATCTTCGCGGCGATGGCCGTGTTCGCGGCGTTCGCTGTCGTTGGCCCTGCGGGCGCGGCGACCCCGTGCTGGCGCGCGCTATACCGAAGCTAAACCACCGACTGGGAGCGTGATTCCCACGGGTCGCGCCGTGCGACCCCAGATCAGACTGTTCGTGCTCGACCACCAACTCAGGAGGAAGACTTTGATGCGTAAGTTCATCATGGCTGTGGCCGTGTTCGCCGCGTTGGCCGTCGTTGGCCCTGCGGGCGCAGCGACGTGGCAGGTGTTTCTCGGCGAGCAGACCAAGCCGCCTGCCGGCACCCCGAAGGGGACGACGCTCTTCGCGTTCTTTCCCGCGGTGCTCCAAGTTAACGCCGGCGACAAGGTGACGTTCACGAGCCGGGGATTCCACACGGCCAGTTACCTAGGCGGCTCCAAGCCCGCGCCGCTGTTCATTCCCGATCCGACGAAAGGAACCTACGACGGGATCAACGATTCCGCAGGGACTGCGTTCTTCTTCAACGGGCTCGCGAAGCTGATCTACAACGTCAGCATGTTTGGGCCTGGCGGCGGGACGACGGTGCCCGGCAAGGGGCTCGTGTCAAGCGGCGTGATCGTTCCCGGCCCGAACGGGAAGCCGGTCAGCAAGACGTTCACGTTCACGAAGACCGGGACGTTCAAGATGCTCTGCTTGATTCACCCGGGGATGTCGGCGAACGTGGTCGTCAAGGCGGCCGGAGCACCAGTGCTGCCCGCCGCTGCGGTCAAGGCGAAAGCGGGGGCGGAGACGGCAGCGGCGTGGGCGAAGGCGTCCAAGCTCGCCGCAACAAAGGTTCCAGCGAAGACGGTCTACGCGGGCGTGGGTGGCAAGACGACGCTGCTTGCGTTCCTGCCGAAGAAGCTCACCGTCAAGGCGGGTACGACGGTCAACTTCGTCAACAAGTCGCCGTCGGAGCTGCACAACATGGCGTTCGGTCCGAAGAAGTACATCGAGGCGCTGATGAAGAAGGTCGATCTCTTCCCGTTCCGTCCGGGCGCACCGAATCAGGCGCCCCCGTTCCTCAGCTACGGCTCCGACCCGCCCGGGGTGTACGCCTACGACGGTACGAACCACGGCAACGGCTTCCTCGCAACGTTCTTGATCGACAATCAGCCTGGTTCGCCGCCCAAGGGCCTTCCCGGCTCGAGTCGGATCACGTTCACGAAGGCGGGTACGTTCCACTACTTCTGTCTGATTCATGGGCCTGACATGGGCGGGGATATCGTGGTCACCCCGTGAGGTTGCATCGCCGGCGAGGGCTGGGCGCGCTCGCGCTCCTAGCCCTCGCCGGGCTTCTCCTGCTCGGGGGAGCGTTCGCCGCGGCCAAACCCCGGCCTATCGTCCTCGAGTATTGGATCGCGGCGGTGCCGGTGACCTGGAACGTGGTCCCGAACGGCCGCAACGCGATCGAGGGGGAGACCTTTACCCGTGCCGAAACAACGTTTCGAACGATCGTCTACCGCCGCTATACGAAGGACTGGGAACGGCCGATGCGCGATGACCCGAAGGTGGTGGGCGACAACGACGGGATCCCAGGGCCGCTAATTCGGGCTCGCGTCGGGGAGCGGATCCTGGTTCACTTCAAGAACCTCGATAACGAGTTCGAGCGGCCCCACTCGATGCACTTCCACGGCGTCAGCTACAACGTCGGCTCGGACGGTGCCTACCTGCCGGGGTTCTCCGGCCCCGGTGCGAACGTCAAGCCAGGCGCGTCCTTTACGTACCGGCTCGAGGCCGGACCGCAGTCCCGGGGAATTTGGCCCTACCACGACCATTCGCCGTCGATGGACGATTCGATTCACGGCGGCATGTACGGCGCGCTCTCGATCCTCGGTCCGAAGCAGAAGCCGCCGGATCGGGAGTTCGTCGTCTACTTCGGCTCGACGCTCGACTTCAACACGATCAACGGCAAGGCGTTCGTCGGAAACACGCCGGTCTTCCGGGCGAAGCTCGGCGAGGTTGTCCAGTGGGATGTGCTGGCGATCGGAGACGATCACCACACCTTTCACGTCCACGGTCACCGCTGGTTGTCGCCGGCCGGAGTTCCTGAAGACACGCGGACGATCGGCCCTGCCGAAAGCTTCGCCGTCCGCTGGAAAGAGGATGTCAGGGGAGCGTGGTTCTACCACTGTCATGTCGAGGGCCACATGGCGAACGGAATGATCGCGTTCTACCGGGTCGGAAGTAGATGATCCGAAGCGCGCTTGCCGTGGTCACCGGTGCCGCCTTCGTGCTCGCGGTTGTCGCGCATGCCGCCAGTAGTGATCCGGAGGTGACGATGCCCGGGACGTTCTACGCGCCCGGCGAGCTCAACGTGCTCGTGGGCCAGACGGTCGAGTGGCGCAACACCGACTCGAAGAGCCACACCGTGACAGCGGACGACGATGCCTTCGGCTCCGGCTACCTCGCGCCCGGGTCGACCTTCTCGAGGTCGTTCGCCTCCACCGGGACCTTCACCTACCACTGTTCGATCCACCGTTCGATGCGGGGGGTCGTGCGTGTCTACTCGCTGATCCTTACAGGCCCGCCACGTCCGCTGCCGCCGGCCTGGGCCGTATCGCTCCGGGGTGTCTCGCCCACGCCAGGTGGAGCTGTAGTGCTCGAGCGCCTGAGCGGTAGCGCGGTCACACAGGTCGCGCAGGCGACGGCCGCCGCCGACGGATCCTTCAGATTCAACCTGCGCCCATCGGAGCCCGCTGCGTACCGCGCCCGCGCGGTCGACGCGCGAAGCCCCGTGCTCCGCCTGACCGTCAAGCCCAACGTGGCCGCCACGATCTCCGGCTCGCGAGTGAACGTCTCGACAACGCCCGCGCGTCCCGGGAGCCGAGTGTCGTTACAGGTCTACGACCGCTACCGCTTCGACTGGGTCACCGTCGCCACGAGCACGCTGAACTCAGCTTCGCGCGCCGCGCTCCGCCTCCCCTCGGGCCTGCTGCACGCTCGCGCCCTCGTCAGCGGCCGCAACGGCTGGGCCGATGGAGTCAGTCGGACGCTCGTCACGCGCGCCGGCTAACGGCCGAGACGCACACCTACCCCGATAACGTGCCCCTGTGCAGGCGCGCCGAGGCCGTGGGTCGTATCCCCGCGGGCCGACGCGGTGGGTACAACTTAGGCCGTGTTCCGGGTCGCCCTCGGTCTCGCGGTTCTCGGTGCGCTCCTGGGCGCCCAGGGCGCTCTGGCACGCGAGTGCGGGATTCCGGACTCGAATCCGCTCTGGGTCGACTTCGCCGGGCACGACGCGCCGTTGCCGCAGAAGCCGGGCTTGACGCTCGCCTACACCTCCGGCACCGAGAAGCCTGCGGCCGCGCGGGCGGCGGGTGCGGCGACCGTCTTCTTCGATCTCAACTTCAACAAGCGCATAGGCACGCCGTCGGCCCCCGCCAATCCGGCGACGATCGTCGAGAAGGCCGACCGACTCTTCGACTTCGCCGTCTCCGTGACCGGCTGCGCGACACCGTGGATCGCGCTGAACGAGCTCTTCGGCGCCCAGACGCCGACCCCGTGGACGGAGACGACGGCGCAATACCGGGAGAACACGCTCGTCCTGCTTCGCCGACTGGCCGAGCGCGGCGCCCGCCCTGCGATCACGATCGCGAATCCGCCGTACACGGGCGGCGAGGCGGCCGACTGGTGGCGGGAGGCGGCGGCGACTGCGCTCCTGATCCGCCAGGTCTTCTTCACCGCCCCGAACGTGCCCCAACTGCACGCGCTCGGGCCGGTGCGCGGCAGCCGCGCGATGCGGCGTGGGATGCGCGGGCTCGTCCGCCGGTTCACCGAGATCGGGATCCCCGCCAGCCGCGTTGCGCTCGAGCTCCAGTTCCACTCGGCGCCCGGGCAGGGCGGCAGGGAGGGATTGCAACCTCGCTCGAAGTGGCTCGAGATCGTGAAGCTCGAGGCGCTCGCCGCGCGACAGGTGACGAAGGAGCTGGAAACCCATTCGATCTGGTCGTGGGGCTGGGCGACCTTCAGCACGGCGGGGATCGACCGGGACAAGGGCGAGGCGGTCTGCGTCTACCTCTGGGTGCGTGACCCGAAGCTCTGCAGCGGGCCGGGTGCGGCCGGCCCTGCTTTCGATGCGTCGCTCACCGCCGGGCAACTCGTCCTGCCCACGGGCGTGATCTGCAGCTTGCCCGCGGGCGAGATTCGGACGGAGTCGGTGGCGCCGCTCCTGCGCGCGCTCGGGGACCGCGATCTCGCCCGGAGCGTCGTGCTCGAGCGGCTCGTGCTCCGATCGAAGGTCGAACTCGAACCGCGCGCCCCGCTCGCAGCGGAGCTCGCGTTCGTCGAGGAGCGCTACGGCGGCAGCAGCTCCGCGTATCTCGCCGCGCTCCGCCGAGTCGGGCTCGGCCGCGCGCCGGCGCGAGCGCTTCTCGCCGACGAGGTCCGGCGCGACGCGATCCGCTCACGCTTCCTGGTGCCCCCGCCCAGCGCCGCCGCGATCGCCGAGTTCCACACGACGTACGCCGGCCTTCAAGCGCGTCTCGTCGAGCTGGCCAATCCTGTCGGGTGGCTCGGCAACCGTGTGCGCGGGCTGGCGGTCGAGACGCTTGCCCCGCTCCGGATCTTCGCGCTCCGCGGCAGCGGCTTCGTCCGGAGCCTCCAGGAGCGACTCGAGGTGCGGCCGCTCGAGCCCACGACCTCGCTCGGCGCAATTCCGCTCGCCACGGCGCGTCCCGCGATCGTCACTGCTCTCAACAGCTTTGCCCGCGCCTCGACGTACGAGCGCTGGCTCGTGGGTGCACAGGAGCAGGCGCTGAAGGAAGCGACCTGCCTCGGCGACGACCTGCCTCAGGCGGGGGCGATCGGCCTGGACGGTCTGCTGCCCTGACCGTCGCCTGGGCGGGACGCCGCTGCGCCCCGCCCAGGCGTGGCCGTTGTCGAATCAGGCAGTCGCCTTCTGCGTCGCGCTCGCCTGTGTCGCTCCGGCTTGGGCGAGCCGCTTCCCGATCGTCTGCAGCTTCTCGAGGGCCTTCTGCTCCTGCTCGAGATTTTTCTTGAGGAGCTCGGCGACATCCGTCTCGCCCATCGCCTCGGCCATGGTGACCAGGCCTTCGTACGCCGCGATCTCGTAGTGCTCGGTGCGCGAGCCGGCGCCGGTCAGGAAGGAATCGAGCACGTCCTGGGACGGAGATTCCTTGGAGACGAACTCGTCGTGCTCCTTCTTGATCCCGTCGATCCCGGGACACTTCTCCGCGGTCGGCTTCTCGCCGAGCTTCTCGAACGCCTGCTCGACGTTCTTCACGTGCTGTCGCGTCTCTTCGAGATGCTCTTCGAAGCCCATGCGGAGCTCGTCGTCCGAAGCCTCTTCTTGCAGCGTGGGCAGTGCTTTCACGAGCGTGCGCTCGGCATAGAGCACATCGCCGAGCTCGTGGAGAAACAGGTCGCGCGGGTCACTCATCGTGCTGGACATCCGAACCCCCTGGGTTGTTGGTGCATGTTCAGCGGGTGCCCGTCACGGCAGGCAAGAAACATCTACGTCCCCAGGAAGAGCTTCGCCTCGGCGGCGCGCCGATCGACGAGCCCTTGGAGCGTCTTCCCGCCCGCCTTGTTCCAGCGGGCGAGCTGCGACTCCACCGCGTCGTAGCGCCCCTCGTTCAGGAGCCGGAGCAGCGTCGAGTCGCAAAAAGCGCCGTTGCCGACGTTGAATGCGAAGCTGACGAGTGCATCGAACTGGTGCTGCTCGAGCGGCACCTTCACGCTCCGGCTCACCTCGGCCGCCGCCTTCGCCGCGTCCTCCTGGAGCAGCGCGAGCGCGCGCTCCTGCGAGATTCCGGCCCGGAACTCAGCGGGCTCGCTGCCGTCGATCGGGCCGTGGTGGACAAGATGTCCGTAACCGATCGTGCAGTGATTCGCGGCGTCGTTGTAGAGCTGTCCCCGAAAGCCCTCGAATCTCGCGATGCACGCGGCGCCCTCGTTGCTGAGCGCCGACGGTGATCCTTGCGGGAGCGGCTCCGCCTCCTTTTTCTGCTGCTCACGCCGAACGGCGACTGCGAGCTGACGGCTCGTCTGCGCGCCGTACACGCCGTCTACCTGCTGATCCCAGTCGGCCTGGAAGCGCCGAAGCGCGCTCTCGAGTGTGGCGTCGAAGACCCCCTGGCCCCGCTCGAGGTAGCGGTTTCCCTGGCCATCCGTGATCGAGGCGAGCTGCTTCGCCAGGCGCGCGACCCGCCAGCCCTTGCTGCCGAGGCGGAGCGGCTTCAGGAGATGCAGCTTGGGCTGCTTGCGGAAGTTGAGGTGATGCTGCTCGCGGGCGCTCAATGGATACGTCCGCGCGGCCGTGAAGCCCAGCTTGCACGCTGCCGCGATCACGCCGTCGGCGTTCTCCCAGTCCATCCCGACGCACCAGTACGGAAGCGGAAACCTCGCCGGACCCGGGTAGGCGACGCCGTCGTTTCGCCGCTCGTGCGTCGAGAGGCCGGGCGGGTTCGCGGGGTTGTAGCCGGGCTTGCCGGCGAGAAACCCCTCGTAGAGCTCGCGCTGGGACTGCTTGGCGGGCTTGCATCTCTTCAGGAACGGCTCGGCAGCGGTCGAGCGGTCACACGAGTTGAGCGTGACGCCGGTCCGACGCTTGATCTCGAGGAGCGCCGGCGCAAGGCTTGCGGGCACCGGGCAGTTGTCGACCAGCTCGAACTTCATCCGGGTTCTCCTTTCTTCCGCCGTGGGCCATTGTTCGTCGAGCCGTGGCCGCAGCGTCCCGGCTGAGTTCCTCCATCTGCCGCGACCGATCTTGAACCCCGCCTCAACCGCGGTCAAGGCGCTCGCGCGGGGGGTAGCGTTGGAACGCGACGGGTAGCTCCCCGGGCATGGCCGCCGACGTCACCGAGCCCCTCGCGCGTCTCCGCGACGACCTGCGCAGTGTCCGCCTCGAACTCGACGTGCCGGGCGCCGGCGACGCGCGCCGGGTGCGCGACGATCTCGTCGCCCAGGTCGACGACTACCTGCTTCCGCGCCTGCGCCAGATGGAGGCGCCTGTGCTGATGGTGGTCGGCGGCTCGACCGGCGCGGGCAAGTCCACACTCGTGAACAGCCTGATCGGCACCGTGGTCAGCCCTGCCGGGGTGCTGCGCCCGACGACGCGACTGCCGGTGCTCGCCTGTCATCCCGACGATCTGCGCTGGTTCGAAGACGATCGAATCCTGCCCGGGCTCGCGCGGACGACCGGCGCGGCCCCCGCGAGCTCGGGCGATCGGAACTCGATTCAGCTCGTGGCCACGGCGGCGCTCAGCCCGGGGCTCGCGCTGCTCGACTCGCCGGACATCGACTCCGTGTTGACCGAGAACCGCGCCCTCGCGAACCAGCTGCTCGCCGCCGCCGACGCCTGGCTCTTCGTCACGACCGCGGCGCGCTACGCCGACGCCGTGCCGTGGGAGTTCCTGCACGCGGCGCGCGACCGCGGGACGACGCTCTCGATCGTCCTGAACCGCGTACCCGAGGATGCCGGCCGCGAGGTGCCGCTCCATCTTCAGCAGATGCTCCGAGAGCGGGATCTGGGGGACAGCGCCGTCCTCGTCGTGCCGGAGGTCGAGCTTGCGGACGAGCTGCTTCCGCCGGCGGCTCTTGCCCCCGTGCGCGCCTGGCTCGACGATCTCGCGGCGGATTCGCAGGCGCGCGCGGCGCTCGTCCGCCGCACGTTGCGCGGGGCGCTCGCGAGCCTGCCGGCGCGAGCGACGACGGTCGAGCGCGCGGCAGTCGAGCAGCTCACCGCGGCGTCGGAGCTCCGGGCCGAGCTGGACGGCGCGTACACGGCCGCGCTGCGCGAGGTCGAGGGCGCGCTGCGGAGCGGCTCGCTCCTCCGCGGCGAGGTGCTCGCCCGCTGGCACGAGGTGGTGGGGACGGGCGACGTGATGCGAGCGCTCGAGACGCGCGTCGGCTGGGTTCGCGACCGGCTCAAGAGCCTCGTCACGGGGACGCCGGCGGCCGACGTGGAGCTGCGCGTGACCGTCGAGAATCGGATCGAGGCTGTCGTCCGGGCAGCGGCGGAGCGTGCCGCGGAGCGGACCGCCCGTGCCTGGCGCGAGCGCGTTCCCGGGCGGGCGCTCCTCGAGGCGGAGCCCGAACTCGATCGCGCCTCGGCTGCGCTCGAGGCGGCGACCGAGGAGGAGGTGCGGGCCTGGCAGGGCGTCGTCTTCGA
Organism: Gaiellaceae bacterium; assembly: GCA_037720595.1. Classification (GTDB taxonomy): domain Bacteria; phylum Actinomycetota; class Thermoleophilia; order Gaiellales; family Gaiellaceae; genus Gaiellasilicea. The sequence goes on from JBBJLW010000023.1 coordinate 57,902, forward strand.
CTTGGTCAGCGAGGAGGGCGCCTCGAAGCGCTCCACCGCGAGGATCGCCTCGCTCGGCGTCAACGGCGCGGGGCTGACCGTGATGCTCGCCGTCTTCGCCCACACGGGCGGACTCACGGGCGCCGAGGTCGCGGTCGCGGGCGGCACGTCGGCGGTCGGCCAGAAGGTGCTCGAGGCGATCTTCGGCGACCAGGCGGTCCGCGCGCTCGCCGCCCGTGCCAGGGAGGATCTTGTCGAGCGCGTGGAGCGTCTGCTCCGCACCGACGCCGCCCGATTCGACGCCCTGCTCGACGCGGCCGCGCCCGAGGCTGACAGCTTTGCGCGCCTGCACGCTGCGGTCGACGCGATCCGCCGCGCAGCATGAGCGGAGGGCTCGACGCGCGGATCGCGGCGCTGACGGAGGCCGCCGATCTCGCCGGTGGCAGGCTGGACGACGGTGCGGTCGAGACCGCGCGCGCCGTCGTCGGCAAGGCCGGCGCGCGGCTCGGCCTCGGGCTCGAGACGACTGTCGTCGCTCTCGCCGGGCCGACCGGAGTCGGCAAGTCGCAGCTCTTCAACGCACTCACGGGCACGGAGCTCGCGACGGTCGGCCGGCGACGGCCGACAACCTCGGCAGGGCAGGCAGCGGCCTGGGGCGACGGCGGGGAGCCGCTCCTCGATTGGCTCGGGATCGCGCGTCGCCACCGCCTCGAATCCGGAGAGCTCGAAGGGCTGGTGCTCCTCGACCTGCCCGACTTCGACTCGGTCGAGTCCGCTCATCGAGCCGAAGCGGATCGCGTCGTCGAGCTCGCCGATCTCGTCCTCTGGGTGGTCGAGCCGCAGAAATACGCGGACGCGACTCTGCACGAGCGCTACCTGCGGCCGCGTGCGTCGCACCCCGACACCATGGCGGGCGTCCTGAAACAGGCCCATCTGCGC